>JAQGPJ010000102.1 GCA_028293125.1 Verrucomicrobiales bacterium
GCCTGAAGCGGTGGCATGTTGAAGGCGCGCTCCAGCAGATTGACCACACCATCGTGATCCGGATCAGCTCCCCATCCCGCAACCGCCGGATTGCCCGCCTCCGCTCCGAACTGCTCCTGCTGCCATGCGCTGACAGGCTGCCCGGTCAGCTTCACCACCTGAACCGGGAGGAATTTATTGGCGGCTTCCACGCCCAGTTCGCCAGAGCCATTGTAGCCGGAAGCCCACATGACGCCATCGGTTTTCAGAAACAGGCTGTGGTGATCACCTGCAGAGATGGCCTGCACGCCTGCACGCCTGTAAGCACCTGCACAGGGGTGTAGCGTCCCTCCTTGGCGCCATCCCCGAGCTGGCCGCTGCCATTGCTCCCCACTGCCCAGACAGAGCCATCGGTTTTGAGAAACAGGCTGTGCTCATAACCCGCCGAGATGGCCTGCACACCGGCAAGCACCTGCACGGGAGTCAGGTGTTGCTGTGCCGGGCCATCCCCGAGTTGGCCACTGCCGTTGCTTCCTGCCGTCCAGACAGATCCGTCAGTTTTGAGAAAGAGGCTATGGAATCCACCTGCCGAAATGGCCTGCACACCGGTGAGAACCTGCACAGGGGTTCGGCGCTCCTGCTTGGTGCCATCCCCAAGCTGGCCGGAGGAATTAGATCCTGCCGCCCAGACAGAGCCATCGGTTTTCAGAAACAGGCTGTGCTTTTCGCCTGCAGAGATAGCCTGCACGCCAGTGAGGATCTGTATGGGGAGGGGAGAGTCATTTGTTGTGCCGTCCCCAAGCTGGCCATTGAAGTTGTTCCCTGCAGCCCAGACAGAGCCGTCGGTTTTCAGAAACAGACTGTGCAATCTGCCCCCAGAAATGGCTGGAGCAGCTGCATGAAGATTTGAAAAGTCAAGACACAGAAACAGCAAAATGGTTAAAAGCCTCAGTAATGGGGGCGGAATGGGATGCATTGGGGAACCAAATTTGTGAAATCGATCAATTATAATTAAAGGATGCCGATCCTGTGGCGCAGAAAATCTGCCAGCGGTTTTATGGGGCAGGGGCGGCATCGGTAAGGGCATTTTGCCGTGCTGCGCAGGGGAGGGAGTGGTGATCTGCAACAGCCCTTCAGGTCCAAGCTTCCGGCTGGTGGGATGCTCTCACCGCAGGCTTTCGGATACGGCCTCCAACGCGCTGGCAGCTGTTATGCAAATCCCCTTTTGTCCGTTCATTCTGACGGAGTGCCGGACGTTGAAGGTCATAGAAGCCATACAGCACAAAGCTATGAACAGACAGTTTGAGCAGATTGGGCAGACGCACCTGATGGAGTGGCCCGACCTCGGCTGCCGGTACGGCACCGTTCTAAACCCGGAATATGTGCTGATCTTCCTTTGACCCTTTGGGGCAGGGCTGAAATTCAGCGCCTTTTCTTCAGGGACGGCCGCGGCCCGGACAGACGCCGGAGTTTTATCCCCCCCTGAACGGTCCTGGGGAGAGCGCCGCCCACCAAGGTGCGCAAAAGCCTTTAGGCACTGAAGAGCCTGCGCGGCCGCACGACCTTGGGTGCCTACAGGGGCTGTTTCCCATTCCTGACTCCAAAGCATGGGGGAGGCGAATCCGTGCGGTCCGGTTTTTTGCAGGCGCGGGCTCTGCCTGAAAGTGCTGCCTCTCAGGAACTGGCCAGCCCTGCTCCGGCTCGTGAAGCTGGCCGGGAGTCCCATCCTTGTCCGGAGCGGGGAACTGCGGAGTGGGGTGCGGTGGATTTCCGGACCAAGTGCTGCATGGAGACTCCTTGGGAACGGCCAGTTTCCGCTTTCGGGAGAGACTCGGAATTCAATAATACCCCTTTATTGTATCCGTTTGGGCGGGACGGATTGTTCCCGCGGCTTTCCCGGAAGTTGGAACGCCCGGCACGGCATGGGGCGGATTCCGCAAGACATGGCCTGGCGTGCGATTTGTTCCGCTTTTTATGGTCACCTTCTGATTGCGCAGTTCCTTCACACAAATAAAGCAGCCCATGCAGCGGTGCCCGACTCTTCAGTCAGGCGGCCCGCCGCATGGGCTGGCCCGATAGGATGATGATGATGGTTATGCCGGAGCCGGGCTTTCGTGAATAGCTACACCTCCCCGGATGGCTCCCCCGCCCCTTTCTTCAATTATCCCGCCTGCTTGGTTTTGAGCCGGAAGAACATTTTGAGGGCGGTGGCGGAGATGCTGGCGGCATCTTGACGCCTTTGAGTTTGAGACCGTGATCACCCGCCGGGTGCCGAGGCTGCGTTATCCCGCAAAGGATTCCGGCACCGTAAAAGCGGACACGGGGACTGAGCCGGACCATGGCGGGAATAACGGTGGTGTTGATGCTGGCGGCGGGACCGCGACCGGCGGGCGCACCATGCTGGTGAAGGTGCCGTGTGCGGAGCCGCACAGCCGGTTCACGGCTCTCTTCGAGCGCTTTGCCGTGGAGGTGATGGGCGCCTGCCGCACGCTGACGGAGGCTGCCCAGCTGCTGCGCATCAGCTGGGACCGGGCGCAGCGGATCATAGAGCGTGCCGTGGCCCGCGGGCTGGCGCGCCGTCAGGAGGTGGTGATTCCCCATATCGGGATTGACGGGAAGAGTTTCGGCAAAGAGCACGACTATATCACGGTGGTGCTGGATCCGGCGCGGGAATGCATGCATGACCTGGGACCGGGCCGCACCGCGGAGGCCACGGCGGGCCTGCCGGAGCGCTGTCTGCCCGATCCGGAAATCCGGCTGCGGGTCAGCGCTGCGATCATGGACATGAGCGCCGCCTCCGCCGCCTCCGCCGCCTCCGTGCGGCAGACCCTTCCCTCCGCCGCCATCGTTTACGACCGCCTCCATGTCTCCAAACTGCTCAGCACCGCCGTGGACCGGGTATGGCGGGCGGAGCACAAACGTCTCAGCGCACGGAGGGACAGCACGCTTGAAAACATCACTTGACACTGGCTCACCGGCCCGGAGAACCTTGAACCGCAAAAGCTGGAGGAGCCCGGGGCCCTCTTTGCCCGCAATGCCGTGGTGGCGCGCTTGGACGGACCGGGAGAACTTCGCGCTCTTCCGGGACTGCCGGGCGGAGGAGGCCATGATTTTTTTCAAGGCATGGGAGAAAAAAGTGAACCGCCGCAAAGGTCTCCAGCCCATGAAAAAGGCGGCCGCCATCTTGCGCCGGCACTTCGGGGGCTGATCAACTATATCACCCATCCGCTGACCAACGGGCTGCTTAATTCATCATAGTTGCGATATCCTTTTCCGTGCAAGGAAATCACAATTTTTTTATATTTGCAACTGTAGCACTAAGGAGGCTCTACCGAATAAACTTCCCGACTTCACCCCGAATTTCCCTGATGAAATCATTGAAACTCCCGTAGGTTGTTTTGCGGAGACTTCTAATGGAAGCTGGAAAAATTGCCCTGTAAGCCGGGATTCCAGAAATGGAAGTTTGTGAAGGCCCGGCCGGCCGTTAGAAGGGGATGCTCAGGGTGAGAGAGCCGAAGGACTGGCCGCCGTCCTGCCCGCGGAATTCCTCGGTGCGGTAAACATAAGCGTAGGTCAGCTTCACGTCCTTGTAGTTCAGAGAAAGCCCGGCCGAAAGGTCGGCGGTGAAAGGTAGTTTGTCCACGGAGTGGCTGTCGTGAAAGGTGTTGCCATCCAGAAAGATGTCGTGGCCGATGGCCCGTCCTTCCGCACGCATGAAAACGTGGGTGCCGAAATTAGTCCAGCGGCCCCTTGAGGCGCGCTCGGATCCCTCCACCGGAGTGGTGGTGGTGGCGGCGGGACCAATGGTCTCGGTGCCAAAGTCATCGGGCAGATTGTAGCCCAGACGGAGTTCGCCGCCCAGCGAGGCCGCGATGCTCACATTTCCCAGATTGGCGCCTGCGAAGGGCAGGGTTTCCCAGTCCCAGCCGGAGCGGCGGGCGTGCCAGGGCCAGCGCCAGGTGCGCTGGTAGCCGAGGACCACTCCCAGTTCGTCGTGCAGCTGATTGTTCCAGCCTTGGGCTTTGGGGATGCCCCGCAGATTATGCACCAGATCCTGAGTTTCCTTGGCGTAGGCGGAGGGACCCACCATGCCGATGTTCAGGGTGAGCGAATTCCGGACGGTGGCGTTTTTCCAGACAAAGCCCAGACCGGTGTAAAGCCAGCCTGCATAGGGGCGGTCGTCCTCTATCAGCTCCGTGGCCTGAATGTCCGCGGGAGTGTACATGTTCTGGCCCAGAACAAAGGCGACGTTCCGCTGATATGGCTCGTGACTGGTCCACGGGATGTCATCAGCCAGGCTGCCAAAAGGCCAGGCGAAGCGGCTGTCGCTGAACTTTTTCAAATCCGGCGAGGTCCAGCTCAGACGCACGCCGTTGGTGTAATGCTGATCGGTTCCGCCGAAGAGATCGTTCTCAAAATAGATGCTGAGCGTGCCGTGATCAAGGGGATCGGGTCTGACCGCGGCGGACGTGTTTTCGGCGGCGGAAGCCGGCTCGGCGGCCAGAACAAAGGAAAGAAAAAGGCAGTGGGCGGGATGGCGCGGCATAATGATAAACAGGACAACGACGAGGTCCGAATCTTGGATTAAGAAATCCTGCACGCATGTCTGAAAGTGCTGCCGTGAGGCCTGTTGGCCTGTTCGCTGAATGCGGAGTGAATAACGGGACAATTGCGGCAAGGCTGAGTCCCGTCTGAAACATAATGCCGTTAAGGATTCGTTTCTGTGATGGCAATGGTGACGATGAGTTTCCGTGAGGTTGGGGTTCTCATTTTGGGCCAGGCGTTGACAGGCTGGCGCACGGCCCGCTGACAGCTGCGGGGCGCGCGGGGTTTGACAAGGGCGGTGGCCGCGGGCTGTGCCAGCACCCGGCGCAGCAGCTCCGCAGCCTGCTCACTGGTCAGCAGGCCCTTCCCGGCCTCCAGCACGGTGAAGAGGCTTTCGGTGCGGTCAAGCACCTGCGCGGGGCTGACGCGCAGCACCGGAACTCCCGCGTGGACCGCCACTCCGCGGCGCTGCCCGGCCAGCAGCGCCGCCGCCATCATCAGGGCCATGACCTCATGGGCCGCGCCGTCGATGGTCTGAGCCTGAAGCAGCCCCGCGGCTCCGTGAATATGGCTTTTGAGCTCCCGGAAAAACAGCTCCTGCTCCCAGCGCCGCGCATACAGGGCGGCCAGCTCCATGGCCGGATGGCTCTCCGGGTCCGGCAACGAGGTCCACAGCCTGACGGACTGCGGGGCGGGCTCCTCCTCCACCATGATTTGGGCGCGGATCTCCCGCAGGTTGAGGGTGCCGGCGGTGTCCCCGGTGTCCGGGTCATGCGCCGGGACCTCCACCAACCATGAGCCGTCGGAAAGGCGGCTGATCCCTTTTACTTTGATATTGTCCCTCACCCTGACAGGAAAATGGCTTTCCCATGATTTAAGCGCCGGCCCCAGCTCCCAAAGCAGCCACGGGGAGCCGTAAAGACGGTCGGGCGGAAGCAGGGCGCGCGGCGGCAGGGCGTCGAAAAGCTCCCGCGCGGGGGTCGGCTCGCCCTCCCCGTCCCAGCCCATGGACAGCGCCAGGGGGCAGTGGGTGCCCAGTTCCAGCAGCACGGAGCACAGCACGGGGGCGAAGGCGCAGGGCGTTCCCCCTTTCCCGGATTTGGGTTTGACGGCCGCCGCGCTGATGCCGGGGGTGTTGCGCAGGCTGAAGCGGGTGCCGTCGATGGCCGCCAGGCGCAGCCCGCCGTGAAAAGCGCCCGTGTCCGCGGAGGGATCGGCGATGGGGCGCAGGACCCGCGGAAGAAGACGGGCCAAAAGTTCCCAGCCGTATGACGCCTTGCGCATGGAGAGGGCGGCGTCGGAAATAACAACCCCCGTGAGGACGCGCACGGAGGCGGCGAAGGTGCCCCGGCGGCTCAAAGCATGATATGCCAGCGCCATGATCCATTCAAAGGGGAAAACTTGGGGCGGCCCGCGCCGCGCGGCCCCATCAGGGAAAGGACCCGCTCCACCGCCGCCGGCGGGACCAGGCGCGTGAAGCACGAGTGGAAATCACCGGAAAAACCGGACGGGGAAACAGCGGAGGCGGACATTCCTCCCCGAAGGAGGAATGATTTTGAAGTTCAACCGGTCCTTTTTTCAAACAGCCGCTGAATCCTTAACGGCATTGCCTTTAATGGCGGCCACGGTTGGCTTTACATTTTACAATGGCACAAAAGCGTGTAGCGCGACGTTTACTCCGATTACGAACATTTTAGCAGATGCTGCCGCACGAGGACTGTAGACAAGAGAGCAAATTGCCAACTTTCAAAGCATCAGTGGCTCTAAAGTGGATGCTGCCGGAACTCCGACTTTGATTGATGTAACCGGGAAAAGGATATATAACGATGATTACTTTGTAAAGGTAGGCACATCACTCGGCTTGCTACAACTGACCACAGAGCAACTGCAACTTATTAAAAATGTTTCAGTGGAGGAATATTTAGCACTTAATCTGGAATTCAGGGATTCCAAGAAAAAGCTGAGAAATAAACTTGCAGCTGATGAGGAGGTGGTATTGACCTTCAGCCAAGCGACCGTGGATGGGATCAATGAGTTAGACAAATTGTTGCCCTCACTGGACGCTGCAACAGCCAACATGTTTCGTGGCTTCTTAGCAGAGGAGCGGGAAGAGCTGGCCGTTTTTAGAACGGCGCTGCTCAAGCTTGGCGATATGCGCCGCACTGTGGATGTCATGTGAACTTTGCAATGTCCTTTGGAACAACCTGCCGCCGCGCGGGCATCGGAGGAGTGTGGCAATAAGGCAGTAGCGGCGCAGGCGTTGTCCACCGCCATGTCCGCATCCCTTTCAGTTAGAAGCAGCAAAGCCAGCGTGGCGATTGCACGGCTGGCGGGAAAAGCCGCCTTCCGGCTTATCAGCTCGCGCACGATGGCATTCAGTTGATCTGTATTGCACAGTTCCAATGGCCGCAGCCAGACCGCTTTCCACTGCTTATCGGCAAACTATCCGCCATCAAGCTCCGCCGCAAGAGCGGATGGATAGGCCGCAAGCTTGGTCCTGAGGGAAAAGAGAAAAATTGCACACTAAGGTTTGAACCGGGTATAAACGGTCGCAATTTCCCCACTCTGGTCTTGGAGAGCATGGGCCAAAGGTAATCGTGGCTCAAGTTGATGTGTTCCCAGCCCAGAGGAGACAGGTATTGGAGGAGCTGGGCATCGGTTACCGATCCATCGGATCAAGGACTCGCTGACCTCCATTCCCGCCTCCAGACCCCGGCTTGGAAACCCAAACAGGCAAAGCTGCACTGCGAAGTCCAGCCGGTTGGCATCTCCTCTCCGCTGACGGATCAGGGATGAAGATATACTGGCGGGCGGACTCCTCTCCCGAGTGGCGCGGCTGAAGGAGAGCGGCGTGCTCAGCGGGAGAAAAGAAGCTGCGTCTCGGCATTTTAGCCTTTTAAAGGTTTCGAAACCCGCTCAAGACAGCCTGCTCAGGGTATCTGAGGGTTTAGCGTGCAACTTTTTACGTTTTCCATGATGACTCCGGCCTCGCAAGGCTGCAATTGGAGTCTAGCACCACAATATTTCCATTTGGTAGAATCCGCACCTCCATGCCGCCATGGAATCCGGATGACAGGAGCGGAATATTCCTGTGGCCAGCCCATACCGGTTCCGGCCCAAGGAAAATCAGCGTGGACAGCAGAACCGCCGGAGGCAAGGCACGAGGAGCGACCGGACGGTTCCGCCGGTGGAATGCGGCAATGGACGGGAAGCGGATGATCAACGTGGAAAAGACTCATCAAGCCAGGACAGACGGGTAAAAGCAGAAGCAACGGATGGGTTGGACAGATATCTATGTTGTATTGGGAACTGCGGGGCTGACAACAACCGGAATATGGCTGGCGGCTCATTGGGCTCGAATGGCGGGTGGCATTTTTCCGGCTGCCCGGCGTTTCCCGGAAGTTGGAACGCCCGGCACGGCATGGGGCGGATTCCGCAAGACATGGCCTGGCGTGCGATTTGTTCCGCTTTTTATGGTCACCTTCTCATTGCGCAGTTCCTTCACACAAATAAAGCAGCCCATGCAGCGGTGCCCGGCTCTTCAGTCAGGCGGCCCGCCGCATGGGCTGGTGGGATAGTATGATGAGGGTTATGCCGGAGCCGCGCTTTCGTGAATACCTATACCTCCCCGGATGGCTCCCCTGGCTCTTCCTCCAACTATCCCGCCTGCTTGGTTTTGAGCCGGAAGAACATTTTGGGGGCGGTGGCGGAGATGCTGGCGGAGTTGACACCGCTGAGGGTCTCCACGGGCAGGGTGGAGTCCGTCCAGGTGGAGAGGTTGGTGGACTGCTCCAGGACGTATCCCGTTCCGGGCCAGGATAGTGTGTACCAGACTCCGTTTTGCCGGAGGGCCAGCGACGGCACCTGAGGCGTGTAGCTGCCAAAGGACCGGATACGGAGCACTCCGTAGTTGGAGGCGTTTTGCTGGAAGAGGCCGTTTTCATCCACGGTTCCATTGCCGCTGTAGGTGCTGTTGGGCGGCGTGCCGACCCCGCTGTCATTCATGGTGCCAAAGCCCACCAGCACGCTGGCCGGCAGGTTTGCCATTTCCCGGGTGGATCCATCCTGCTCGTGCCAGTTCACCCCGTCGTAGGAGAAGAAGGAGCTGAAGGTCTGACCCTCGCGCTTCACCCGCAGCCACTTGGCCTCGGCGGGATCCGACTGTGGATCGATGGCGCCGGCGGCATCCAGCGCGCGCAGGGCCGGGAAATAGCCCAGCAGATCACCCACCTGAAAGTTGTTCGCGTAGGGAGTGCTGTTTCCGTAGCCGGCACCCGGATCCACGCGGTTCAGCTCGATAGAGGCGCGGTTGGGGTCGGAGGACTCGTAGTAGGTGATGTTCACGTAGGTCACCACCTTCGTCGTTTCGCCGATGTCGGTGTTGTCCGTGCGGTAGAGGGACGGGCGGACGCGGATGCCGGCATTGGCATAGCCTCCGGCAATGCCTCGTTTGTCATAGCGGTCCACCGCCACCGCGAAGTCGAAGTCGCCGGTGTATTCGCGGTAAAGGTAATGGATGTAGTCACCGGCATTCCATGCGTTGGAGCCGCCACCGATGATCTCCACCTCGGGATTGGCATCCGAGGAGACGGCGACGGACTGACCGATAGGGTAGGGATCATCGCCAAGGGTGGGCCGGTTGGCGGGATCCTGAATGTAGCCAATATCCGTGGCGGTCCAATCGGATCTGCGGCCGGAAGCGGTGGAGCCAGGGGCGACGGCGTTGCCCGCCAGATCGACCACCCCGCTGACGCTGACCGTGAAGGTGTCGGCGGTGAGCCCGGCGACATTCAGATAGACGGTGTTGCCGCCGATGCCCGTGCGCACACCGGTCACGTTGCCCTCACTGAGGGTGTAGTTTCCGAATGGCGCCGCGCTCAGGGAGTCCACGGGCTCGGAGAATTTCACCCCGATGATTTTTTTGTCGATGGTGCCCACGGAGAGCAGCTCCGGCGGCACGGTTTCCGTGGCAATGACATCGCCATAGTCGGCGAACTGGGCGACCGCGAGGCTGGAGCCGTCCGCATTGTCAGGAGCGGCGAAGGTCCCGAACAGGATGGTTTCCGGGAACACCTGGTACTGCTCCCCGACCTGCGACCATGCGGTGCCGTTGGTGCTGACGTGGAAGGTGAAGGAGTTGCCCACCCGGCGCATGCGCAGCCACTGGTTGGGCAGATTGTTGGCCACCCCGCTGTAGGCGCGGCTGAGGGATCTGCCGTAAACCTGCCCGAAGATTCCCCGGCCCGCCACCCGCACAAAGTTGTTGCCGTTGGCGGCGGAGTTTTCTTGGTTGATGACCGGGTTGGAGGCCGCAATCTCCAAGGTGGCGTCCGCGGGATTGAGCGACTGGCGGACAATCAGGCCCGCGCGGGCGTATTTGTCCGTCGTCTCCGTGGCCGGCGGCACGGTCGTCAGATTCATCAGCCGCACCTTCTTGTCGAAATCGCCGGTGAGGGTCTCATACCGGTAGTACTGGGTGTCGCCGGTGGAGAGCTTGGTGTCCGCATTCACCGAGTCAAAGGCACCCAGACCACCCGCGCTGAGGGTGAAGGAGGTGGCGGCCTCCTCCAAAGTGCCCTCCATGGTGACAGTCTCCGGATTGCGTGAGGGAATCTCCACCGGATCGGCCCAGCGCACGTAATTGCCGGTCACCGTCAGGGTCGCGGTGGCGGTCTGACCGGCACCGGAGATCGGATTTTTCCACCTGAGCTGGTAAACCCCGGCATCGGCGGGAGTCGCGCCCCGGATGACGAGGGTGGATTTCTTGGCGCCTTGGAAATACGGGGCTTTCGGCACCGGGCGTCCGTTGTGGTACCACTGGAACTCATTGGGGCTGCCGGTGACATTGGCGCTAAGCGTGGCATCCTCGCCTGCAACCGCCGTTTGATTGGTGGGGCTGGAGACCAGGGTGGCGGGTGTGTTCTGGATGGTGAAGATGCCGAAGCCGCCGTTCTCCAAGGAGACGTAGGCCGTCGATCTGTCCAGGTTGGCCGGAGCCGTCAGGTCCGGCACCACTTCCACCCACGCCTCCGTGGCTGAAAGATCGGGATCCAACTGTCCCGAGTAGTCGATCATGACATCGCTCTCCATGAACGGCAGCTTGTAGGAGGAGTTGCCACTGGAAATGCTGCCATCCAGCCGGTGGATGGCCAGCCAGCCGTAGGTCTGGAAGCTCACATCGTAGGCGGGGGAGGAGACGCAGACCAGGTAGTCGAGGGCATTGTTGGCATCGAGCGATATATTCCAGTTACCGTCGTAGTGCTCCACCCCATCGATCGAATGGTCGATCGGCAGACCGTCCTTGCCCGCCGCCTCCCATACAAAAGCCGGCAATCCGCCGGCCGCGCCCTCATCCCCTTGGAACATGCGCACCCCAGGCTGCTGGTTATAGGCCGGGCTGGGCGATGGCTTGTCGGGATTGGAGGTGTAGCGGTTTGGGCGCGCCTCCCAGCCGGTGCCGGGATAGTGGTTGTGGTAGACCACCTGCAGATTCGGACGGTTGGCGTCGGTGCCGGGCGTGACGATGCGGCTGGAGGTGCCGCCCAGCGCAAAGGCGTTGCGCCGTCCCTCATCCCGGTCATTGACCCGCGCGATCGGCGTGAAGTTAAGTCCATTGGCGGTCGTGAACATCTGCGGATGCGAGGCAATGCGCCAAGTTCCTCCGCCGGCGTAAATCACTGTATTATTGCCGGAGCCGGTGACCCGGATATTCCGCCAGCGGAACGACCGCCAGCTGCCGGCCTCGCCGCCACTGGCGCTGTTGCCGCTCAGGCCGTCGCCGATGCCATCCTCCGCGGTGATGGTCGTCCCATCAGCGTTCAGTCCGGGCACCGGCTCCTCCCAGGCGATGGTGGGCGTGGTTTCCCATCCGGTGCCGTCGGCCTTGGGCGCATAGCGGAGAATGAGGTGCTTGTAGCCGCTGTAGATCGCGCGCTTGGTGGGATCGGGGTTTTCATCCAGCGCGGGGCGCCAGAGCTGGTAAAGCTTGCTGAGCTGGTAGCCGGTGTGCGGTGCCATGACATCGTAGGGGATGGCGTCCGCCGGGCTCATGCTCTCCTTCCACGCCAGACCGATCGGGGCGGAGGTGGCGGCGTCCAGCCAGATCAGGGAGCGGTCCGGATACTGCGCGGCGGTTGCCAGATGGGCGGCATCCGCGGTCACCTCGTCGATGCCGTTCTCCATCACCGCGAGCAGGACTTTCTGCGCGTTGAAGGGAATCAGCCGGGCGAAATTCTGAATCCCCTCACGTCCCTCGCGGTAGGTGCCGCTGGGCTGGGCGATCACGGTGTCGGTTGGCGTGAGGAGGATCGGCAGCTTGTTGGCCGCCGTCACATTCACCAGCCCGTTGATCTGCTGAAGCCAGACCGGTGTGATTTCCTGGGCCCTGGCGGGACCGCTCAGGGAGAGTATCCCCGCGCCCGCCGCGAGGGCGGCAAGTGACTGTGTGGTTGTCGGTGATTTCATATGGTTTTCGATGTGGGAAAACCGGGCGAACCCGGAAATGGTGACAATCCATGGGACACTGCCATGACCTCCAGGCCTCCTGCCTGCCGTTGGTGCCTTTCAGGGAGCCGCCACCGGTTTCCGCCCCTTACCCCGCCGCCGTCCGCGGCACCCCCGCAGTCAGGGGATATTGTCAGTCGGGAATCGGAAAAACGGCTCATGCGATTTTTACTAAAAATGATTATTCAAAAATATTGCAATGTTTTTTTAAGAAATTTACATTTTGTCACCCAGACCTTGAATAACAAAAATTTCCATTTTCGGGAAATAACCTGTGGTGGAAAAAGCAGGAGGTTTTCCAGACGCTGTTCACCTGGCTCATTACTTTTGGCGGAGGCGGTGACACGGCCTTATTCCGGAGCCGCCAAGCTCGACGGCGTTCGTAAAACCCCGTTCAGCTCCCTTTCCAAGGAGTGCAGGAAGCCGGTGTTTCCGATGGATGGTTGATTGAATCCCTGATCCTCCGGACAGAAATCATGGCAATCCAGGCAAACAGCCTTCACGGGCAACCAGTCCGGACAGCCTGTCCGGAACTTCCTTTGGTCATTACTGTCGGGGAGAATGTAAATTGACCGGAGCTTCGTTTCTCGGTCGGATGACCCAAGTTCCAAGCGCCCTGGAAACAGATACTTAAATGATATCCGTAAATATAAAGAAGGCGGAAATTACAAAATCCATACAATGACCTCCAATTAAAACCTGATTTAACTGCCTGAATCCGTATTATTCAGCAAGTCCACGGGCGGAGGCGAAGATCTCCCCGTCGTCGCTTTCAAAGGAAATGATCATGGGACGGCAGCAGACTTCGCAGTCGTAGTCCCACTCGCAGGGCATCTCGTGGACCGCGGGCGGCATCACTTCGAACTCCTCAAAGCAGGCGGGGCAGGTGACGGGAACAGGATCGGACATGGGGTGGGGCGTGGACCGCAGGGTTGGAGGGATGACTATACCGCACTCTCACAAGCATGGGCATTTTTTCCCGCCATCCATCGCTCCCTCTTTCCCTTCTTCCTCCATCGTGGGAAATGGGCTGCGCTTCCGCCCGCACGGTGTTGCTCTTCACCGAAATGAAAGACGGCGCACTGGTTTTGGCGGGTTATGATGATGGCGTGACCCTGTTCTCCCGTCTCCGGTTCCTCCGGTGTTTTCTCCCAGCCTGCGGCAGCCTTCTGCCGGCCTCCCGCCTGATGGCGAAGGAGGTGTTTCAAGGCCGGACCATTGTCATCGATCCCGGCCACGGCGGCACCACCGACACTGGCAGTGACAAGGACAGAAACAGAAGCTCCAGCAACAACGCGACCTCGGCCACTCTGGGCATCAAAGAGAAGGATGTGACCTTGGAGCTGTCACTGCTCATCGCGGAGCGCATCGCCGCCAGTCCGGAGGCCCAAAGCGGCAAAGTGCGCGCCGTGCTCACCCGCTCCACGGATGTGAATCTGAATTTCACTGAACGGGCGGCCACCGTCGCCGAAGCCGGAGCCGTGTGTTTCGTCTCCATCCATTTCAACAGCCACCGCAGCCAGCGGGCCAGCGGCCCCCGGGCGGTCATCCAGCAGGCTGCCAAAAATCCCCATTACAAAGCCGATCACACTTTCGCCTTGGCGCTGGCCAAAGCGGTGGAGAAGGCCTCAAAAACCTTTCATCCGAAAACACCCGCCGCCTTCGTGCATGACGATCATGAACTGCACAAAGGCCGGGGCTCCTACCTGTTCTATCAGTTCAACGCGGATGAAAAAACGGGAAGGATTCCCGCCTGCCATCTGGAGGTGGAGTTTCTGGACAACATGGAGCTGGAGAGGCCGTTTTTCGCGGACCGGAAAAAGGAGGTTTTTCCCGCGTGGGCCGGGGCCATCGCGGCGGAGCTGATCCGGCAGGCGCAGGCTGCGCCGTAAGCGGCTCGAGCCTTTCTCCTGCCACCCTACCCGCCCGCCGCGCCCCGCACGGTGGGAAGGAAGGGGAAGGAAAGGATGACAGGGAAACCGCTGATCAACAGCCTGTTCAGCGACGGGAGGAAACCGTGGCTTTTTTGCCCTGAAGCCACTCCACCTGATCGATGGCCACCACATGCCACGGATGCTTTTTCTCCAGCGAACGGATCACGGCGGCGTCTGAGGCCTCGGTCAGGTGCAGCACGGCATAGCGGGTGTGGCGGTCCTGAAGGTAGCGGCCGGCGGTGGGTTCATCCGTGAACCCTTCGGAAGCCAGTTGCAGAGGCGTGCTGCTCCCAGGTGCTTCGTTGCGCTCCATCACCCGGTAGTACACTTTCACTTGATGCGAATTCATGGCAGCATAGGGGGAAGATGTCTCATCTCCCGTTCATCCTAAACCGGGTTTGCCCCGCCGTCACCTCTTTAGGCGTGTCTTTTCTGTCACTTCCGGCGGGATTAAGAGGGAAACCGGGCTGCTGCTGGTGGTGGCGGCAGCCCTGACAGCAACATCTTCTCCAAATCAACGCCCACTGATGCATATCAGCCAAAAATAAAAAGCCGGGCACGCCCATGAAGGCGGCCCGGCAGGAAAAGGAAACGGACAGTGCCGGCTGTTTATTTTTTAGGCAGCTTCTTCAGGTAGGTGGCGGGATCCTTCTCAAACTTCGGTTTGCAGCCCTTGCAGCAGATTTTGATCTCCTGCCCGTCGTGGGTGAAGCTGACCGGCTTGCCCATGCTCCCGAGCTCCTCATCGGAGACAATACAGGTTTTGAGCGGGTAGGGTTTCACCTTCGGGGCCGCGGCCGGCGGTACCGCGGGCTTGGGTTCGGGCTTATCCGCGGCGTGGATGAGGGAGACGGCGGAGAAGGACAGCACGGCGGCGAGGCCGGCGAGGAGGCAGAGTTTCATGAATGGGTGAGTGCGTGATGCGGGAAAACAGATTCTTCGGCGGTCCTTGCTTTTCAAGAGCCTTGCCGCGCAGACAATAACGCGCCCCCACGAGGAAGGTTTGCGTGAAAAACAGTGCGGAATCCGGTGGGCAGGGCCGTCCGGAAGCGGAAAGGCTCCGTTCCCAAAGGAGGGGGCACCGCGGAAAAGGACTGCCCTTCCGCCGCTCCCCGTGAAATCCCTCAATGCAAAACCATGGAACCCAGCGGTCCCTTCCAGCCCTCACGGACCCCGTCCACACCGCCGGACCGGACAGCGGCGGCGGGTCCATCCCCGCCGGCGAAGGGAAACACGGAAATCCAGAAACCCACGATGCCCATCGGACCCGTCCCCGGACCTGACGCCGCTGCCGACACGGCCAAGGCATCCGCCGCGGAATCCACCTCCACCTTCGCCGCCCTGCGGGATCCAAAATTCCGCTGGCTCTGGGCCGCGAATGTCATCTCGGGCATCGGCTCCATGATGCATGCCACGGCGGCGGCGTGGATTCTGGTGAATGAGGCCGGAGCTGCCACCTTGGTTACTTTGCTGCAGACCATGGTCAGCCTGCCGATATTCCTTTTCGCCCTGCCTGCCGGGGCCTTGGCGGACATGCTGGACAAACGCCGGGTGGTGCTGGGATCACAGCTGGCGGGATTTTTCACGGCGGCTGTCCTGACAGGCCTGGCCTTGGCTGGAATGGCGAATGCCACGGTGCTGCTGATCTCTGCGTTTGCGCTGGGGATGGCGGCGGCCTTCGGATTTCCGGCGTGGCAGGCCATGCTGCCGGAGCTGGTGGGCAAGTCCCGGTGGCCCAGCGCCATTACTCTGGGAAGCATCTCCATCAATCTCGCGCGCTCGCTCGGCCCTGTGGCCGGGGGGCTGCTGATCGGACTGGCCCCGCCGGCGGTGGTGTTCGGGATCAATGCGGTGTCGTTTCTCGCGGTGGTGACCGCCGTGGCCACGCTGCGGTCCGGAAAGCGGGAGCCGGCAGGGGATGCCGAGCCCTTTTTGTCCTCCATGGCCGCCGCCGTGCGGCACATCCGGTATTCCCCGGTCATCCGCCGCGTGCTGGGCGGGCAGGCGCTTTACATTTTCATGGCCGTGGCTCCGGCGGCCCTGCTGCCGCTGATCGCGCGGCATTTAAAATTGGAGGGGGCCGCCTTCGGGGCTCTGACTGGCGTGTACGGCATGGGCGGCATCCTCACGGCCTTCGTGGCGCTGCCGGTGATGCGCCGGAGGTGGCCGGTGGACCGGATTTTCCAAGTTTCGGGACTGGGAGGACTGCTGGCAGCGGGTGGGCTGGCCATCGTGGACTCCCTGTCGGGGGTGGTGCCGCTGCTGTTTCTGGCGGGCGGGGCTTGGATGGCCTCCATGTCCCAATTCACCATTGTAGGGCAGGCCTCCTTCCCCCACTGGGTGCGGGCGCGGGCCTCGGCGGTGCAGCTGATGGTGACCCAAGGCGCGTTCGCCCTGGGGGCGGTGGTGTGGGGGCAGCTGACCCAGCACGGATCGCTGCACCTGGCGCTGGGGGTGGCGGCGGGCGGGCTGGGGATTTCCGTTCTGACGGGCTGGCGCTGGCCGATGCAGAAACTGCTGCCAAGGGACCTTACGCCCCATGAGCACCGGCCGCGCCACGGGGGATTTTTCCGCGAACCGCAGCCGGACGAAGGACCGGTGCTGGTGGAGGTCGCTTACCGGATCGATCCCGCGGACGAGCCCGCCTTTTTCCAAGCCATGCGGGAGCTGCGCGGCGTGCGGCTGCGGGATGGAGCCTTCCGCTGGGGCTTGTACCACGATCTTGTGCGGCCCGGCATTCTCCATGAGGTGTTTCTGGTGGAGGACTGGAGCACCCATATGCGGCAGCATGCCCGCTACACGGTGGAAAGCTGGCGCATCGAGCAGGCCGCGCGGCAGTTTCACAAGGGACCGGAGCCGCCGGCGGTCACGCACTGCCTGAGGGTGAATCTGCGGGGGGCCTCCGATGGGATCAGACCTCCGGAGGATGGCACGGACCGGTAGGCGGGGAGGGCGGAGGCAGGACCGCTGCAGTCCATCGGTCGGTCGAACGCGCGCATCCCGGTTGTGCCGGACACCGGGACGGGCTTTTTTGTTTGGATGAATCTGTCTGTGGACGAGGTGATGGAAACCTGGCCGGCGCTGCTCCCGATGCCAAGAGTGGCGCATGGCATGGTGAGGCGGGTGCCAGGAATCAGCCTGAGTCTGGACAAAGCGGAGGTGCTGGCCCGCCTGCAGCCCTGGCATGACGCCGCGCGGCAGGCATTGGGCTTTCCTCCGGACCGGCTTTTTACGGCGGAGCAGGTGCATGGCGGGGAAACCGCCAGGATCACCTCCGGCTCCCCCCGTTGGACACCGGGCGTGGACGGACTGATGACCGATGAGCCCGGCCTGCTGCTGGGCATTCACACGGCGGACTGCGCTCCGGTTTTTATTGTGGACCCGGTGCGGAAAGCCATCGCCCTGCTGCACAGTGGCCGCAAAAGCACGGAGGCTGGCATTACTCCGCACACCATCCGGCTGATGGTGGATGCCTACGGATCGCGGCCTGAGGATCTGGTGGTGCAGATCGCGCCCTGCATCCGCCCGCCCCTCTTTGAAACCGACATCGCGGCCACGATCCGGCGGGATGCCCTTCAGGCCGGAGTGCCCGCCGCGCAGGTCCATGACTGCGGCACCTGCACCGGCTCCCGGGTGGACCGCTATTATTCCTACCGCGTGGAGAAAGGGAGAACCGGCCGCCTGCTGTCGCTGTTGGGCATGCGGCCTGAGGCTGTGTGAAAATACGCCTTTCCGCCTTCCCATCCGCCGGGTGGAAATCATTTTCCGGCGGACCGGGAGGAGGATTTCTGAAAAGTGATTTCTGGTTGCGCCGCTCCGGACAGGGCATTACAGATCCCGCCCGCAGTCCGGGGCTGTCCTGTCCGGGCAGAAAATTCCTCCTGACTGCTGCCCCCAACCTTCCGCCGACTGACTTCAATGCCCAGCAAAGGAAACTCCAGCAAGGCAGCCTCTGCCGATTCCTCCCCGTCCCCGGCCAAGGAAAAGTCCCCTTCAAAGAAAAAGGCCGCCGCCAAGGATGACGCAGCTCCGGTGAAAGCCGCCGTTTCCAAGGCCGCCTCCGCCGCTGCCGCCACCACTCCCGTGGCCGCCGCCACGGCCGCCTCCGCTGCGGCCCTGCTTTCCGATGAGCCGGCCGAGGGGGAGATCAAGCCCTCCGTGTTTCTGAAGATCTCCAAACAGAAGCTGCTCGACCTCAAGGACTCCCTCATGGATTCCATGACCGGCATGGCCAATGAAACCCTGCGCTCGAAGGCGGAGGGCAGCGAGGCCAGTGCCTTCGGCATGCACCAGGCGGACGCCGGCACGGATGCCTACGACCGCGACTTTGCCCTCAGCCTGCTCTCGCAGGAGCAGGACGCTCTTTACGAGATTGAGGAGGCACTCAAGCGCGTGGAGGCCGGCACCTACGGTATCTGCGAAATGTCCGGCAAACGCATTCCCCAAGCCCGTCTGGAGGCGCTGCCCTTTGCCCGCTTCACCATCGAGTGCCAGCAGCAGTACGAGAAGGAGGTCCCCAACAACTCCCGCCGCCAAGTCCGCTCCCTCTTCGGTCTCATGGGATCGGAGGATGAGGACGAGGAGGGCGATGAAGAATCAGTTGAATCTGAAAAAGAGTGAGATAGACTCGACCCTCCCAAATTCTGAAATTTTAAAAAACCATGCCACGCGATATCATCATCCTGGAATGCACCGAGGCCCGCGCCGAAGGAGGCATCCCTTCCCGCTACGTCACCACCCGCAACAAGAAGAGCGTGCGCACGCCCGGCCGTCTTGAAAAGGTGAAGTTCAATCCTTTCCTCAAGCGCCGCACCAAGCACCGCGAAATCCGCTAATCCCGGGCTCGCCGACACGTCAATTCCGGAAAATCCAGCTATCATGCAACCGAAGACCACCCAGCGCCTCATCAATTTCCGCAAGCATAACAAGCGCATGCCGCGCCGCCGTTATGACATCAAGCCGGACATGGTGGACTACAAACAACCCGAGTACCTCGCGAAATTCACGACCGAGACCGGCAAAATCCTACCCCGCCGCCTCACCGGCATCACCGCCTGGCTGCACCGCAAGCTCACCCGTGAGATCAAGCGCTCCCGCAGCGTGAATCTCATGCGCTGATCCCGGCGGAGCACGCGCGGCACGGCAATCCGTGCTTTCATTCATCCTGTGGAATCCTTTGGGATTCCTCTTTCCGGCCAAGGCATGGCCGGCCATTTTCCACTCAGGGGCGTATTTTCATGCGCCCCTGATTCGTTTTCCGGAGATGCCCTCCATTCTGCTCCAGTCGTCATTCCTTCCTCCCTCACCAGCGGAACGACTCCGGTCCATCCTCCCGGACCTGATCTGAAAGCGCCCGCGCCGGACTCCGCCATTGCCTGCTGCGGTTTTTCGCAGCCAATCATGGTTTTTAAAAATTTCCGGCATGGTGACTGCCCGTCATGACAGGACAGGACCGTGCGGACGGCTCTGTTGTTTCCGGCCATTTCATGAACCCCCTCGAAGACACACAAAGCCAGCAGGACACCCGGCAGGTGCCCATCCAGCGCGTGGGCATCCGCGGCCTGCGGTATCCCGTCACCTTGCTCTGCCCCGGCGGGGCTGCTGTTCCCACCGTTGTCAGCGCCACCTTGCTGGCCAGTCTCGACGCCTCGGAGCGGGGAACACACATGAGCCGGTTCGCCACCCTGATGCATGAATACCGCGACCACATCGATCCCCGCCACCTGCTGGAGATGGCTGCCAAACTCCGGGCCAGTCTGAAGGCGGAGACCGCGCAGATCATTCTCACGTTCCCATGGTTCGTGGAAAAGGTGGCTCCCATCACCGGCCAGCCGGGCATGGTGGACTATGAGGTCACCTGGGATGTCACCGTCAGTGACGCCGTGCCCCGGTTTCTGACCTCGGTGGTGGTGCCCATTGCCACCGTCTGTCCCTGCTCCAAAGCCATCAGCGAGCGCGGAGCCCACAACCAGCGGGGGGAGCTCACCCTCACGCTGGCCAGCGCAGCCCCTCCATGGCTGGATGATGTCATCCGCATCGCCGAGGCCTCCGCCAGCTGCGAGCTCTACAGCGTGCTCAAGCGCCCTGACGAGAAATTCGTCACCGAGCGCGCCTACGACTCCCCCTCCTTTGTGGAGGACGTCGTCCGCCAGGCGGCATTGGGCCTGCGGGCGCTGCCCGGCATCCAAGCCTTCCGCGCCCAAGCGGAGAATTTCGAAAGCATCCACAGCCATAACGCCTTCGCCATGGTGGAGGAGGGCTGGTGACAAGGAAGAGGAAGGGGATCGGTCCCGGCCAAACCGGAGGCTCCGCCCCCCTTGCGGCTGATCCCATGCGGTTATAAGTAAAGCAGGAAAAAGTTCAGGGCGGAACACCGCTCTTTCCCGGCGGCTGTCCATTCCGCCGCCACTCCAAACACTTCAACTCCCCGACCTCCCCATGGATCCCCAACTTCTGAGCGACGCCATCGCCAATCCGCGCAATTTGGGTGAAATGACGGACGCCGACGCCGTGGGCACGGTCGGCAGCCCGGAGTGCGGCGACATGGTGCGCATGTGGCTGAAATTCACCGAGAAGGACGGTCGGAAGGTGATCGACCGCGCCTCGTTCCAAAGCTTCGGCTGCCAGACCGCCATTGCTGTGGCCAGCATGGCGACCGAGATGCTGAAAGGCCGGTCCGTCGAGGAGGCCCGCAGCCTCTCCGCCACCGAAATGTCCCAGCCCCTGGGACCGCTGCCCCCCATGAAAATCCACTGCGGCCAAATGGTGGAGGGCGCCCTTAAAGCCGCTCTGGAAGCCGAAGCCAGGCAGACTCCGCAGGATGGCGCCACGCCTGCGGCCGCCATGGCCCCGCTTTCCCCTCCGCCTTCGGCCGGCCATCTGGCGGAAAGCCTGGGCGAGGCTGCCCCGGCTCCGAAATCCGGGAAGCTGCGCATTGTTTTTGAATGACCGCCTTTGGGCGAAAGAGGACCGGCGCTGTGCGCGATGCGTGCAAAGCTGCCGGCATACCCGATCGGAGTGTTTTCACAGCCGCAGGAACCGGGCACTGAAGGCAATGGCCACGAGCAGAATGGTCAGCATCACGAAGGCGGCGGGAAGCGATGACAAGTGGGAAATGAAACCGATCAAAGCCGGTCCGGCCAAAATGCCTGCATACCCCAGAGTGGTGACCGCCGGGATAGCCACGTTTGCCGGCATGGCGGTCTGACGACCCGCGGCCGTGAACATGACCGGAACAATATTGGAGCAGCCTGTCCCGACCAGCGCATATCCCAGCAGCCCCACCGGCCACGAGGGAATGAGGGTCAGTCCAACACCCGCCGCGGCCGCGGCACCGCCCAACAGGACCACTTTGAATCCGCCGAGGCGCTCCACCATCCAGTCCCCGGCGAAACGGAAGGCGGTCATGGTCAAAGCGAACGCCGCATACCCGAGTCCCGCCTTTTCCTTCGGCATCCCGTGATGGGAGGTGAGAAACACCGCGCTCCAGTCCAGCACCGCCCCCTCCGTCAGGAAAATCACAAAGCACACCGCGCCGATCAGCAGAACCACTCCCCGAGGCATGGCGAACAAAGGACCGTTGCCGCCGGGAGCAAAGGACAGGAGGGAGGAAAAGGAGCCTATCAGCGCGGCCATGACAAGCACCGCCACACCGGCCGCCGCGGACAGCGGGCTGATGCCCAGCGCCAGCAGCCCGGCAATCCCGCCGGCCCCCAGAATGCCGCCCAGGCTGAACATTCCGTGGAAGCCGGACATCATGGCCTTGCCTTTGGCCTTTTCAACCATCACCGCCTGGAGGTTCATGCTGACATCAAGGCTGCCGAGGCCCATGCCAAAAATCAGAAGGCCCGCCATCAGGCCATGAAGCGTTGACAGCGCCGCCAGAAACGGCAGCGCCGACACTGCGATTAAAGTTGAGACGGTGATGACCGCCCGGCATCCGAACTTCGACGACAACGCGCCCGCGAGCGGCATGGCGAGGATGGAGCCCACCCCCAGGCAGAGCAGCAGCATTCCCAGCATTCCATCATCAATACCGGCGCGGGCCTTGGCAAAGGGAACCAACGGAGCCCAGGCTGCCATGCCCACACCCGCGGCGAGGAAAATGAGGCGGGTTCCCCATTCCTGGGAACGGTTGATGGCCGGGGTGGCGGGGTCCGGGGAACGATCCATGCAGATTTTTGAAACCGGGCACAGCCGAAAATAGCTAGCGCCCGCCGCTGTGGGAAACAATGATGTCCAGAAAAGGCTGGAGGTAGCGGGCGGCCTTCTCGGTGCTGATGCCCCGGATGCGGCGGCCGGCGGCGGGGGTAACGGGCCGCAGGCGGGTGAGGAACTCGAGCGTCTGGTTGTTGAAGATGGCGAAAGGCGGGACCCCGTCCCGCTGCGCCAAGGATCCCCGCAACTCGCGCAGCCGGGCATAAAGCGCCTCGTCGAATCCCAGGCCGCCTGTTTCGGCATTCAGGGAGACCGAAAGCGGTCCAGCTGCGGTCCGGGATACGGGGGCAGGGGCGGGGACGGATGGAGAGGCGGCGCTGGTTTTTCCGGGCCGGACCGGCGACCCGTCAAAGTCCAAGGTGCCATGGCCGGCGGCTTCCTGGTCCGCAGGGCTTTTGGATTTTTTGGATGCGCGCGGGCTGCTCTCCTTTTTGGGGGTGGCCATGCCAATGCCCATATCGCGGCTGCGCCCGGAGACAGGGCTGAAGTCCGCATCGGCCGAGCGGCCTGGCCGGGCGGAGAGCCTGGTGCCGGCACCGTGGGACGGCGCGCCTTTGGGCGGTGGCGGGAAACCACTGGTTTTGGCGGTGGCGGCGGTTTTGGCGGATCGGGCTTTGGGATTGGCTCCGCTTCGGGAGCGGACTTCCGGACGGGGGGCGGATCCTCCGGCTTCCAGCGCCTGCCAGTTCAGCATCAGAGGGCCACCCTGCTTCATCATCAGTTCGCCGGCGGCGGTCAGGGTCAGCAGGGGATACTCTCCGGTGCTCACCTCCAGGCAGCCCGCCGTCTCCAGTTCCCGCAGCAGGCTGCGCACCCAGCCGGTCCCCTGGGGCTGGAGAATGCCGTAGGTGCTGAGCTGGTCGAGTCCGGAGGCGGCGATCTCCGGCGCCTGGCTGCCGGTGAGCATGCCAATGATTTTATTGCGGCCAAAGCGGCCCTCCCAACAACCATCCGGACGTTTGCGGGAGCACCGGGCAATGCCGCTGAGAGCCTTGCGGACAAGGGTCAGTTCGTCCGCCGTGGCCACGCGGGCCCCGCCGCCACCCTGCTGACCGCGGCAGCGGTCGCAGGAGCCGCAGCCGTGGCCGCCCGCCTCGCCGAAATAGCTGAGGATGAAACTCTGCCGGCAGGTGCCGGCGTAGCACCACGAGACCACGCGCGCGAGCTTGTCGCGGTCGCGGCGTTCCTTCTCCTCCATGGCGGCGCGGTTGAGCTCCAGCCGGTGCCCCGCCACCTCGGGGCGCAGCAGGCTGGTGCCGCGGATGCGCTGGCCGGGAACGTCATAACGGTCGATATAGCCGGCGCGGCCCAGAGTGGCCAGGGCTGAGCTGACGGCCATGGTGTTCCTCACGCCGGCGGCCTCGGCGATCTGCTCGATGGACAGCAGCAGGCGGTGACCGCCGTCGGCCTCTCTTCTGAGGGTTTCGTAAATGTCGGCGACCGCCTGAAAGCCGGGGTTGTTGCCCTCGATGAAAAATTCCTGGGTGCGGGTGTCGGCGTAGTTGAAAAGGACCTCGCACCAGCCCGGCCCGCCATCACGGCCCGCACGCCCGGCCTCCTGATAGTAGGCCTCCAAGCTGCCCGGGATTTCAAAGTGGACCACAAAGCGCACGTCCGATCGGTCAATACCCATGCCAAAGGCGTTGGTGGCCACAACCACGGCATCACGTTTGGCAATGAAGCGCTCCTGGGTTTCCGACCGCGCGTCCTCGGACATGCCGGCGTGGTAGCAGCCGGCGGCGATGTGCCATTCCCGCAGCTGTGCATGGACCTCCTCCACCTTGCTGCGGGTGGCGCAGTAGATGACGCCGGTGCGGTGCTGCTCCAGCACCGCCTTCAGCCGTGCGTATTTGTCATGGACTTTGGGACAGGCGGTGGCGTTCAGGCTGAGATTGGGCCGCGCGAATCCTTGGACGCACTCGAAGGGCTGGCGCAGCCGGAGCTGCTGCTGGATATCGCTGCGCACGGTCGGGGTGGCGGTGGCGGTGAAGGCCGCCAACTGGGGATTGCCCAGGCGCTCCACAGCCTCCCCCAGCCGCTGGTAGTCCGGGCGGAAATCATGCCCCCACTGGGAGATACAGTGCGCCTCATCCACCGCCAGCAGGCCAATGCCGGTGCTGCGCAGGGCCTCCACGAACGAATTCTGGCGGAAGCGCTCCGGGGCCACGTACACCAGCTTCCAGCGCCCGGCGCGCATTTCGGCGATGCGCCGCTGCTGCTCGGCAGCGGTCATGGTGCTGTTGATCAGCGTGGCCGCAATACCGCGCCGCTCCAGTCCGTCCACCTGATCCTTCATCAGGGCGATCAGCGGGCTGACGACCACTGTGATCCCGTTGAGGAGCAGCGCCGGCAGCTGATAGCACAGGGATTTTCCCCCGCCCGTTGGCAGCACCGCCATCACATCGCGGCCACTGAGGATCGCGGAGATGATCGCTCCCTGGCCACCAAGGAACCCGCGATGGCCGAAGTGCCGCTCCAATGCCTGGAGCGCTTCGGCGGGCGGATCGGGAGCGGTCACGAAGGACACAATGTGCAGCCGGGGCGGGGAAAGTCTATCAGGATTTCACATTGGCTCCAGGCCGGTAGATTTCCGGAGTGCTGGCGGTGCGGTGATGCTCGTAGGCCTCAATGATGCGGCGCACCACGCGGTGGCGCACCACATCGCGTCCGTCGAATTTCACAAAACGCACGGAGTCCTCCACGCCGCCCAGCACCTGAATGGCCTCGCGGAGACCGCTCCAGCGCGGGTCCTTGAGGTCGATCTGGCTGGGGTCGCCGGTGATGACGGCGCGGGAGTTCTCCCCCAGCCGGGTCAGGAACATGAACATCTGGGCCTGCGTGGTGTTCTGGGCCTCATCGAGAATGATAAAACTGCGGCTGAGGGTGCGGCCCCGCATGAAGGCCAAGGGCGCGATCTCAATCTGGCCACGCTCGATCAGGCGCTCCACCTCGTCGGGCTCCAACATGTCGTTCAGGGCATCGTAGAGCGGGCGCAGGTAGGGCAGGATCTTGTCGTTCATATCGCCCGGCAGGAAGCCCAGAGCCTCGCCGGCCTCGACCGCGGGACGGGTGAGAACAATGCGGTTCACGGCTCCGGTTTTCAGGGCGTGCACCGCGGCGGCCATTGCCAGGTAGGTCTTGCCGGTGCCGGCGGGCCCAATGCCGAAAACGACATCGTAACTGGCGATGGCCTGAAGATAGGTGAGCTGCGTGCGGGTGCGGGCGATGACCGGAGGACGTCGCGGGCTGCCGGTGAGCTTGATGGACGTCAGGTCCTCCAGGCTGCCGGCGGCGGCGGAATCCGCCTGGGCTTCGGAGGAGGTCAGGACGGATTTCTCGTTATCCAGCGCGAAGCGGAAGAAGTGGGCATTGATTTCCGCTCCGCCACGGCGGGCTTTCTCCAGCTGGATGAATACCCGCTGGCCGGCAGTGATGCCGGCCTCGGTGCCATCCAGCTTCACCCACGCGTCGCGGGAGGTGACTTTCAGATCCAGCGCCGTGCCCAGTTCCCTGAGGAGGGACTGGTCGTGGGCCAGCAGGCTTTGGAGAAAATGCGGTGTTTCGTATTCGAGAGTGACAGCGGGCATGGGTTAAGGGGGAGAGCCAGGCAGGCTCAGTATGCGGTATTGCGGACCAAAGACAACCGGATGGAAAAGGGCAGGCAGTGATGCCCTCCGGATTTAGATATCATTGATCCGCACTGTGACTGAGGAGGCTATCAAATGCATCCGCGACCGCCTCAATTCCGCCAAATCAGGAGGCGGATCTGGGAAATCCCCAAATTCAAACCCTGTAAGATTACCCTCCGGCACCGCATTGATGCCATGGCTGATCACTGCAATGCAGTTATTTGGAGAGCGTTTGAAAGCAAATGACTCCACTGATTCAAAGCGCATACGCACGGACTTCCAATTTTCCGTGCCTGCCTCCCGGCTTTCCAACCAGAAGGTAACTGTCCCGGAAACAACGTTCGGATCAATCTCAATGCGTTTTATAAGTGTGTCGGTAAAGCCTCCAAACCGGCTGTGAAACGAGACCCACTCCACCATTCGCCCATTTACTGGACAATGCAAAAGGGAGGACCGGCCCTGGCTTTTGCAATCCTCACTGTTGTTTTCCAGCCTAATCAGAAAACTCTGCGGAGGCTCACTCATACTCAGCGGTATCCATAAGCCAGAGCCCAGGGAATCTCCGCGTTCTCCTTGGAGATCAGGGTGAAGACGACCGTGTAGGTGCCGGTGGCCGGAGCGACAACCCGCACGGCGGCATTGTTTTCGCCGGCTTTTGTCTCCACCGTGACTTTGATTCCCTTTTTATCATAGACATCGATTTTGAGCGTGGCCTCCTCGGCGTCGGTGCCGAGGAAGAACCAGTACTCGTTGCCTTTGAAGAGCTGTTGCCGGACGGCTTTCTGCTCGCCGCTTTTCAGGGTGCCCTTCCAGTATTCCTGACGGATTTTGAAGCCGAGCTTCACGGCGGGCACGGCAGCCTCCATGGCGGCGCTGTGGGAGTCATCCACGGTGGCGCGGGCCGGAAGGGCGAAGGCGGCGGCCAAAGCCAAGACCAGACTCAGAACGGGGCGGAGCGTCCGGCGGCGGAGGGGGGCGGGAAAAGGGAACATGGCGGCGGAGAGAAGCGGGAGTGTGCTTTGCGTAAAGCGGTGTGGGTCCGGAAAGACCGCGGCTCAGTTTCGGGTGGTGATTTTTTTGACCAGGACAGTGGTGATCTCGTGCATCTCCCGCACGGCGTTGGGAGTGATGTTCTCTCCTCCATTGTCCATCAGCTCCCGCAGCCGGGCCAGACCGTTGGCGATGTCCTTGAGTTTGTCAGGATTTTTGGCTTTGCTCAGCATCTCCTCCAGGGAGTCGTTGAAATAGTCCGCCAGATCCGGCTGGAAAAGCAGTTCGGCGCGTTCGGTGGAGTAGCTTTTGCCAATGACATTGGTGATCACCTGGGTGCCGCGCAGCCAGCCCCCCACGGAGATGCACTCGGCGGCCGCTCCATCCTGCATCTCCTCCATGCGGCCGCGCACCGTGGACTGGGTGGCGTCCAGCTCCTGCCGCACCCCGTCCCAGTTGGCCTTGTCGGCGGCGTCCGTGATGGCTTGGCAGTGGCGGATGACATCCTTCTCCACTCCCAGGGTTCTGGAAAGGCTGAGAACGGAGCGGCCCACGTTCTCCACCGTCTTTTTATCCTCGGCTTGCACGGCGATGAAGCCGTCGGCAACGATGGAGCCCAGCAGCAGTGCCACATCCGTGCGGTCGCTGAAATTCACTTTCGGAGACTCAGCCACTTCCGATTTCCAGTCCGGATCACCGAGCTTGTCCAGCACGGTGAAGACCTCGCTGGGCACCGGAACAATGACCTCGCCGATCACTTGGCCGGGGAACTGGGTCAGATCCAGCTCCCCCGCCCCTTTGTCCTGCACCACCTTGTCCGCCGCCGGGGGGGCAGGGGGGACTTCAGCCGGTTTCTCCTTCACCACCGGTTTGACGACGGCGTGGGGTTTTGGTTGCTGGGCATGCACTCCCGAAGCCATAAAAGCCAGGGCCAGGGCAGCGGACACGGTCGGGACGGCGCGGAAAAGGGAGCAGGCGGTCATGGCGGGAGGAAAAAAGGGAAGATTGGCCAACAGTAACAGGTTCCGGGGGAAATAGCCAGTGCTGCCCGCGTTTTTGCACAGGGCGGCCCCGGAGAAGCGTGGCACGGACCGTTCCGGCTTTAACAGAACGATGCGGAAATGCGGAAGGATGTTGCAAGCCCGTGGCAAACCGCATTCCCGGCTTGGGCAAGCGGTGGTTTTTCCCCGTCCGGCCTGGCCCCGGGCAGGGCCGGTCTCCGGAGTCAGTGGACCAGCTTGTTCAGGGCATACTCGATAATGCCCTCAGCTCCGAGTTCCTTCAGCTGGGGAATAATTTCGCGGACAACACTCTCGTCGATCACCGTCTCCACGCTGACCCAGTCGCTGTCGTAGAGCGGAGAGATGGTGGGCCGGCGCAGGCTGGGCAGCGCGGCCACCAAGTCCTTCACCCGCTCCCTGGGCAGGTTCATTTTCAGGCCCACTTTGCCGCGGGCGTCGAGCGCGCCCTTGAGGAGCAGGGCCATGCGGGCGATTTTCCCGGCTTTCCACGGATCCTTCATGGCCGCAGGGCTGGCGATGAATTCCGGATAGCTCTCCAACAGGGTGTCCACGATGCGCAGACGGTTGGCCCGCAGGCTGGAGCCGGTCTCGGTGATGTCCACGATGGCATCCACCAGTTCCGGGACCTTCACCTCGGTCGCGCCCCAGGAGAACTCCACCTCCGCCTCCACGCCCTTTTCCTTGAGGTAGCGCCGGGTGAGGCCCACGGCCTCGGCGGCGATGCGTTTGCCCTGAAGATCATAAACGGTTTGGATCGGGGAATCCTCCGGCACCACCAGCACCCAGCGCGTGGGGCGGGGGGTGGCGCGGCTGTAGGGCAGCTGGCAGATGGTCTCCACCTCCGCGCCGTTTTCAATGATCCAATCGCGCCCCGTGATGCCAGCGTCCAGAAAGCCGTGATCGACATAGCGACCTATCTCCTGGGCACGGAGCAGGCGGATGTCCAGCTCGGCGTCGTCGGATGCCGGACGGTAGCTGCGGGAGGCGCCGGAAACCGTGAAGCCGGCCCGCGCCAGCAGAGCGAGCGTGGGTTCCTGGAGACTGCCACTGGGCAGGCCGAGTTTGAGGAGTCGCGGGGAGTCTGACATATTGACGGAAAAATGGGGCCTTGAAACTCCCGGACAGGTGCTGGAACGCAAGCGGTAAGAACCTTGGCCCTCTACGCCCGGGCCCCACGCATGAAATTCTCCATCTGCAATGAAACCTGGCAGGGACCCGAATGGACCTATGATCTGGTCTGTGAACGCATCGCCGCCCACGGCTACGACGGGGTGGAGATCGCCCCTTTCACCCTGAATCCCGATCCTTCCCTCATCACCGAGGCGGAGGCGGTGGAGATCGGCGACATCACGCGCCGCCACGGGCTGGAGGTGGTGGGCCTGCACTGGCTGTTGGTGCAGCCGCCCGGAATGCATCTGACCACGGCGGACAAGGCGGTCCGGGACCGCACTGCCGCCTTCGGCTGCCATCTGGCGAGAATCTGTGCAGCCATGGGCGGCACCATCATGGTGTGGGGCAGCCCCAAACAGCGGCACCTGAACGGCAATGTGTCCTGGGAGGAGGCTGCCGCCCGTGCCGCCGAGGTGCTGCGGAAAATCAGCGAGACCGCCGGCCCGCTGGGGGTCACCCTGGCCATGGAGCCTCTGGCGCGGAAGGAAACGAATTTCCTGACCACGGCGGAGGAGACCGTGCGCCTGCTGCGGATGGTGGATCATCCCGCCTGCCGGCTGCACCTGGATGTGAAGGCCATGAGCGACGAGGCCATCCCCATCCCGGACATTATCCGCGCCTGTGCCGCCGACACCGTGCATTTCCACGCCAACGACCCCAATCTGCGGGGCCCCGGCCAAGGGGAGGTGGCCTACGAGCCCATCGTCGCCGCTATCCGGGAAGCTGGTTACGACCGCTGGGTCAGCGTGGAAGTTTTCGACTATACGCCGGATGCGGACACCATCGCGCACGAAAGCATCACCTATCTCTGGGAGATGTTCGGCGAGGAGGATGAGTGAGACAGTAAGGAGCGCCCGCGTCCGGGGTGCTTGAAAAGGCTGCCCTGTCAGACCAGCGGCGCGATCACCACCGCCGTCCCGTAACACAGCACCTCCGTCGCGGAGCTTCTGCTGGCCACCTCCGCAGCGTCGTAACGCATGCCGACAATGGCGTTGGCCCCCATCTGCCGGGCATGGTCGATCATAGTCTCATAGGCCTGCTGGCGCGCCTGCTCGCACATCTCCGTGTAGGCGCCGATGCGGCCGCCGATGATGCTTTTCAGCCCGCCGACAATTCCTTGGGAAATAGTGGGGGCCCGGACAGTGATGCCGCGGACAATGCCTTTGTATTCCGTGATGCGGAAACCCTCGATGGTGAAGGTGGTGGTGATTTGCATGGTTTTGATTTGTGAAATCCTAAGGGTGCCCAGCCATCCATTGGCGTGCAGTTTTCTCGCTTTCCCGAGGGAGCTCAATCCTTTTGCAAAAGGCTTTTCCGAAAAATTTTGCTGCCCGGAAACCTAAGGTCAGAGGAATGAACCAAGGGCGCTTCACTCTCAGGGTTTCCGCTTTTCTTCCGGACCCGCATTTCCATCCTCCCGGTCCGCTTCATCCCCGGATGGAAAGTCCTCCGGTTTGAGCTCATTTTTTCCCTCCTCGGGAGGTTTCGGAGGATCAGGTTTGTCCGCGGCAACAGGCTGGCAGGGGTTTTGAGATAGGTTCATATCATATAAACGTTCCCTGGGGCTCACCACGTGCATAAAAGGAGCCTGCTAATGAAAAACATGCCATCCACTTCAACGATCATCCAGCCGGTTCCGCCCTGCTGCAGCTGTTGAATTTCTGAATCAGAACTTCCGCACACGCCCAACTCCACACTGTTCAGCGTCACGGTCCGGAGCAGAGTCTCCCGTCAAGCTAGGCGGCGGGTTTCGGGTGTCGGCCGACGGCAGCATGAATCCACCGGCATCTTCGCACTGCTGATCGCTCTGGTGCTGGCCACGATTCTGGAATTCGACAGGCCCTCCGGGGGATTTATCCAAGTCAGCGGGGAGAGCCTGCTGCGTTTGGCGGCGTCCATTGGGAAATGAGAACCCTCCACGAAAAAGGCAAACTCCAGCCGCTCAGACAGAGTTGAAGAGTTCCAGAGCCCACCGCCGGAATCAATATTTGGCTTATCGCCGGAAGCTGAGGAAAGCTGACCCATCCCGCCCGCATTTTGCCTCACAAAATTTACAAGCATGGCATAATGCATGATTCCAAACTTGTATATTTGGACTGATTTTACTGGTGATCAACGGGTTACGCCGGTTCATCCCCCCATGGCGGAAACTATGCGGATAGACGGTCCAGCCTCAAAGTTTTTGCGGCTTAAAACTCCAAACATATGATCCACCGCTTCGACCGCATCGCTATTGATCTGCCTATTCCTGATAGTCCCAACGCCAATGCCGCGGCGGCGGTTCAGGAACTGATGGGGGGAAAGTTCGGCGAAATGTCCACCCTCATGAACTACACGTTCCAGTCTTTCAATTTCCGGGGACGGGAGAAGTTCCGACCGTTTTATGATCTGATCTGCAACATTGCGGCGGAGGAATACAGCCATATTGAACTGGTTTCGGCCACCACCAACCTCCTCCTCAGCGGAGTCACCAAGCAGGCGGACCGCAACAAGGCTCCTGGAGTCGGCGATCCGGCTCCCTTGGAAAATGCCATAAATGCACGCAATTCCTACCATTTTCTTGCCTCCGCTCAAACCTCCCTGCCAGTGGACTCCATGGGCAGACCCTGGACGGGCGACAACGTGTTCTCCAGCGGCAACCTGAAGCTGGACCTGCTGCACAATTTCTTTCTGGAGTGCGGCGCGCGGGCGAACAAAATCCGCGTTTATGAAATGGTGAAGGATCCCACTGCCCGCGCGATGGTAGGGTTTCTGCTGGTGCGGGGTGGTGTCCACATCGTAGCCTATGCCAAGGCGCTTCAGAAGCTGACCGGAGCGGATGTGGGGAAACTGCTGCCCATCCCGGACATCAGCAACAAGCTGTTTCCCGAAGCCATGAAGCACGAGAAGAAGGGCATTCACCGCATCATGTACCGCTGGAGCCAGGACGACTACAAACAGATCGGCGAGATCTGGCAGGGGCCACACCCCGAGGACGGTACGGAGCTGTTTGTGGAGGATAAAATGCCGGAGGGCTTTCCATGGCCTGAACTCGGCGAGGAACCGCAACTTTCCTCCCCCGGCGGCATCGATCCCGATATGCTGAAGGCGATCGCGGCCAAAATGTAGTCTGCCTGATTGGAGTGGCAGCTGGCGGCCTTTCACTCTGCGCCACAGCTGCCGCAGACTGTGCCGGTTCAAGTTCATATCCGCCATGACTGGCGTAAGCTTGGAGAAGCGGGTAATCTGTGCCTGCTCCACACCTCCAACGACTCCTGTGTGCGGGGCTACAGCACATCATCCTTCAGGACGATGTGGCTTCCTATTCCGGAAACACCCAAGCGCTGAAGGGAATGCGGACCTGTCTGAAGACTGCGACTCCTGTTGCTGGAGAGGTTTCCTCTGGAGGTCTGCTTTCAGAAAGCGGTGGGAAAAACCAAGGCCCCGGTTGTCCGGTCATGGCTTCTGACCGGTATGATGCGCGTCTTGGAAACACGGGATGGATGCCAGCCGAACTGTCTTGGCGGGACCAATGTGCAAAATGCGGCTTGGAAGCATAAGCGCGCTACATTTTGCAATTCATTTTTCGGCTGCAACCGGCTGAATCATTCACAAATCCCTTCAATTCACAGGGCGGACGGATGATTTGTCAGGATGCCGGCTGCGCATTGAGCGGTGGCATACATCCGGCAGGAAGGAGCAGCACCATGAAACCCCACCTGATGTTCATCCACGGCATGTTCCTCAATCCCAAAAGCTGGCAGCCTTGGATTTCCTATTTTGAGTCCATTGGCTATCACTGCGAGGCTCCCGCCTGGCCGTTTCATGACGGGGAACCGTCAACCCTGCTTTCGTCCGTGCCCGAAGGTCTGGGCCGGCTGGACCTGAAGACGGTTTACACCCATTATGCCAATCTCCTGAGCGGAAAGGGGGATGTCATCGTGATTGGCCATTCCCTGGGCGGCCTGATCATGCAGAAGCTCATGGAGGCGGGTCTGGTCCGGCTGGGGGTGGGTCTCTGTTCCGTGGCGCCGAATGCCATGCTGTCCGTGGATTGGGGCTTCATCCGCAACAGCGCCTCCATCACCAACCCCCTCGCAGGTCACGAGCCCTATGAAATGACAGAGGAGTTTTTCCGCAAAAACTTCGGCAACGCCATGACAGAATCGGAGAGTCAGGAGGCGTTCCGGAAATACGCCATGCCGGAAAGCCGGCAGGTGCTGCGTGATATTCTGGGGGACGACGGCAAGGTGGACGTAAGGAAGCCCCACAACCCCCTTCTCTTCATCGGAGCCAAGGAGGATGAGATCATTCCCCCCACCTTGGTGATGCGCAACGCGGAGGCCTACACCGACCAGCGCTCGCACGCGGAATACCGTGAATTCTCAAAGCGCGGGCACTTCATCCAAGGTGGAGAGAACTGGGAGGAGGTGGCTCTCCTGACCGCGGATTGGCTGGACAATCACCTCACCGCCGTCAGGGCCTGAGCCTGTATAATTTATTCGAAAATAAAACCCAAAAAAACTATTTATTTATGAAAGCAGTATGCTGGCATGGCAAAGGAGATGTGCGCGTGGACAATGTCCCCGATCCCACTATTCTTGATCCCCGGGATATTATCATTCAGGTCACGGCGAGTGGCATCTGCGGCTCCGATCTCCACCTTTACGACGGCCTGATGCCGACCATGGAGGCGGGCGACATCATTGGCCATGAGCCCATGGGCATCGTCGTGGCCTGCGGGAAGGATGTGAAAAAATTCAGGCCCGGGGACCGGGTGGTGGTGCCTTTCGTCATCGCCTGCGGATCATGCTTTTTCTGTGACAAACAGCTTTACTCCTGCTGTGACACCACCAATCCCGGAGCGGATCTGGCCCGTCCGGCCATGGGGCACGCTCCGGCGGGTCTGTTTGGTTTTTCGGGCATGATGGGACGTTACCCCGGCGGGCAGGCGGAGTATCTGCGGGTGCCGCATGCGGATGTGGGACCCATCAAAATCGAATCCAATCTGACCGATGAGCAAGTGGTTTTCCTTTCGGATATTTATCCCACCGGATATATGGCGGCGGAGAACGCCGGCATCGAGCCGGGGGACACTGTGGCTGTCTGGGGTTGCGGTCCTGTCGGACAGTTCGCTATTCAAAGCGCCTGGATGTTTGGGGCCGGAAGAGTGATCGCTATAGACCGGGTGCCGGAAAGGCTGGAGATGGCAAGAGTGCATGGGAAAGCCGAAGTGCTCAATTTTGATGAGGAGCCCATTCATGACCGCCTGATCGAAATGACGGGAGGCCGGGGGCCTGACCGGTGCATTGATGCCGTCGGGGCCGAGGCTCACGGTTCCGGATCCCTGGATGCGGTGGTGGACCGCGCTAAGCAAGCGCTGCATCTTTCCATGGACCGGCCCCACGTGCTGCGACAGGCGATCATGGCCTGTCGCAAGGCTGGAACGGTTTCCGTGCCCGGCGTTTATATCGGCCTGCTGGACAAAGTTCCTTTCGGGGCGGTCGTCAACAAAGGGCTGACGCTGAAAAGCGGCCAGACCCATGTGCAGCGTTATCTGGTTCCGCTGTTGGACAAAATCGAGAAAGGCGAAATCGACCCCTCCTTTGTGATCACCCACCGCATTTCCCTGGATGAGGCACCCGGGGCTTATGAGAAGTTCCGCACCAAAAAAGATGGCTGTATAAAAGTGGTTATCAAACCCGGACAGGCCGCCGCGCAGGAGACCGCGGCTGTCTAACCCGCCATTCATTCCCCCCTCCCTTGGCAGGAGCGTGATCCCTCACGCTCCTGCCAATCCTCCCAATTTGCACTTTATGAAAACAGTTTCTCTGATTACTGGAGCCAGCAGCGGCATCGGACTGTATCTGGCCCATGAATTCGCCGGGCACCGTCATAATGTGGTGCTGGTGGCTCCGGATGAATGGGAGTTGAATACCCTGGCCAATCAGTTCCGCAGCCAACATCAGGTGGAGGTCCACACCATCGCCGCCGACCTGGAGGAGCCGGGATCCTTTGAGCGAATACAGAGCTATCTTGCTGAGCATGGCCTTACCGTGGATCATCTGGTCAACAACGCCGGCCATGGGCGACGGGGAAAATCTTGGGAAATTCCCATTGAGGAGGACCTGTCCATGATCCGGCTGAACATTGAAGCCGTGCTGCGTCTGACCAAGCTCCTGCTGCCCCCGATGATAGACCGCAAAAACGGCCGCATCCTGAACACAGCTTCAATCGCCGGGTTTGAACCCGGCCCGCTGCTCAACGTGTATCATTCCACCAAAGCCTTTATCCTGTCCTGGAGTGAGGCTCTGGCCATCGAACTGGAGGGCACAGGTGTGACTGTCACCGCGCTTTGCCCCGGACCCACGGACACTGATTTCTTCCCCAAGGCGGGAATGGAGAATGTGCGCGGTTTTCAGCAGGCCAAAGTTATGGCTCCCCAGGATGTGGCGGCTGCCGGCTATGAGGGCATGATGCAGGAGAAGCTTTTTGTGGTGCCCGGCACCGTCAACAAGGCTCTGGTCATGAGCCGGCGTCTGCTTTCAGAGGAGGCGCAGGCCCGGCTTAATCTCAAATTTTATGAGGAAAGCCCGCCGGAGAAGAGAACCAGAATGCGCGGTGATTTTGAAAAAGCAGCAGCCACCTGAGAACCGGCCAGGACAAAGAACTTATTTGATTCAACTGCCGGAATGATCCGGCATGGGCTCCGGTTCAAAAAACCGTTCACTGAAACCCCCGTTTTGCTTTGGCCCGCATGTTTCGCGGGAACCCGTCCGGCAAGGCCCGCAGATAAAGCCCGTGCGGACCCGTCAACTCTCTTTGGCTTAGTTCACGGACTGGTCCACTGTCAGCCTTTCGAGCCCTGTCGATCATCGGGGCGGGGTATCATTTATGGAGTCTATACTTTCACATTCCGGGAGAAATTACGGGCTGCACATGGCAAAACTCATCAGCCCGCAGAAAGAAAGGAGGCGTTCTCGCCAGTGGAGGGGAATGCAGATTGGATGAATTCACAACCATCCTGAGACAGTCCCAGTGTCTTCAGAAGGGGTGCAGCGATTGGATTTTTCCATCCTGCCTGGGTCAACCCTCCCCTCCGGCTGCATCCCCGGAAACCCGTGGCAGACGAATAGGGAAGATGCCCTCCCCTCCGGCTGACTGCAGTTTGGTCCCGCCGCCATGGGCACGGATGATTTCTAGGACGATATACAAGGCAGGCCCAAACCTTTTGTGGTTTGGGTGTAGGCGTGGTTGCCGGGAGCCGCAAAGCATGACGCTCCCGAAAAGCCCATCCCGCCCGGGATGCCTTCCTCCTAAACCAAAAAAGCCAAGCGGCGGAGGGCCGGCCTGGCTTTTTTTGATTTTGGGTGGGCAGGGACTTTTCCCGCTCAGCGTGCGGAGGGGTGGCAGTCTCAGAGACGGACCTGCTGGCGGCGGCGGGAGAAAAGCGCCAGTCCAAGGAAGCCGCCGGTGACCATCATCCCGGCGGGCTCCGGGGCGGACACCAGCGGGATGTTGCCGTTGAAGGCGAAGTTGTGCAGCTCAACACTGTTGTTGTTGGTCCAGCTCTTGGCGATCAGGGTGCCGTCGATGTTTTGGGACTGGGTCACATCCGCCTTGGGGGCGAGGATGGTGCCGGTGAAGGAGCGGCTGCCGACGGCCAAGCTGGTGGTGTCGGCGAAGTTCCAGAGGATGCGGGTGGCGTCAAAGTTGGTGCTCCAGCCCCAGTTGACCGAGCCCGTGCCGGTCACGTTGATGATCACGGTATCGCTGGAGGTGGAGTTGAGGAAGTCTAGGGTGCTGTTGCCAGTCAGGGCGGAGGCAGCGATGTTGAGGACCTTGACATTGCCGGCGATGGCGCTCAGATCCACTTTGACGTTGTTAGGGTCGTTGATGGTGATGGCCGTGCCGCTCAGCAGCGCGATGTCCGAGGAGAGCTTCTGCAGATTCGCAATCGTGGGGGCCAGATCGTAGGAGCCGGCCGAGACTGTGCCGCCGTTCTGGGCGTCTACGTTCTGCGCGGAGTAGGTGCCCTTGATCACCACATTGCCGGACATGGCACGGATGAAATTAGAGCCTTTGTCGCCGGTGATGGAGTCGTTGCCGCCGATGTAAACCGATGTGTTGGTTCCCAAGGCCGGAGCGGCGCTGGTGCTCTGCTGGCGGGCCTCATAGCTGGTGCCGCCCCAGTTGCCGCCCACCACGATGGAGCCTTGGGCGTGCCCGCCGTTGGTGGTGGCGTTGCGGAAGATGAAGGCGTTGGTGTCACCGGCGATGCCCAGCAGAGCGTTGGCGGCGGGGGCGGAGGAGAGGAGACCGAAACCAAGAGCGAGAAGGACAGCAGCTTTTTTCATCAGATTGGAAACGTGTTGGAAGTTTTGGAAATTGGTTTTGACGGTTCATATCAAAGCAGCTATCATGCCAAGAAGATAATTTTACTCATAAATCATTCACTGTGAATGTGTTGATTATAAATTCAGTCGCCAGCGCATGCTTGATTCCCGTGCATCCGCATTGCATTTGTTACAGATTTTGCAGGTTTTGCAGATTCCGGAATCCCTTGCCACTTCAGGACGCGGACAGCAGGGGGAACTGCCGGATGCGGTCCAAATGCAGCGTCAGATCGTGGTGAATGGCCGGAGTGCCCTGCAAATCGCGGCGCTCCGCGGATTCATGCAGGCAGGCAAGCCCCGGCAGAAGAGCGGTCATGCCGCAGTTGGCGCTCATACCGCTGAGGGTGTGGGCCAGACGGCCCATTTCCTCCGGCTGACCGGCCGTGATGGCAGCGCTGATTTTCTCCAGCAGACCACCGGCCTGCACCATAAAGCCGGCCACCAGATCAGCCGTGGCCCTGGGGTCGCCGTCGCTGATTTCCCGCAGACGTTCCAGATCGACGGGAACCCCGCGCCCCGAGGTGAGGATCCATCGGTTCAGCGCATCCTGGAGGGCGGGCACCCGCACCGGTTTGGTGAGATAGTCATCCATGCCCACGGCGATGCATTTTTCGCGGTCGCCGGTCATGGCGTTGGCGGTCATGGCAATGATGTGGACCGGAGCGGGGTAGTCCTGGCGGATGCGCCGGGTGGCCTCGTAGCCATCCATCACCGGCATCTGGCAGTCCATGAGAATGATATCGTAGGGAATGCGGTGCAGGGCCTCCAGCACCTCCCCCCCGTCGCCGGCGGTGTCCGCAGTGTAACCCAGCTTCTGCAGCTGGCGCAGGGCCACCTTTTGGTTGATGGCGTTGTCCTCGGCCACCAGAATGCGGATGCGTGGCCCTCCGGGGCTGATTGCCGGGGAGGCCGGGACGGACTCGCTGGAGAACACCGGGCGCGAAGACGGTGCCCGGCTCATGACGCTGGAAATGGAGTTGTACAGCGCGGACTGACGGACAGGTTTGACAAGATACTCCTCAATCCCGGCCTGCTTGAAATCCCCGGCAAAGGCGTGGCTGCCAATGGAGCTGAGAATGATCAGCCGGGTGGCGGCGAGCGCCGGATCGCACTTGATGGCGCGGGCCAGGGACAGGCCGTCCATTTCCGGCATCTGCATGTCCAGCAGCACCATGTCAAAGGGATCGTTGGCGGCGGCATTGTCCCGCATGTCCCTCAGGGCGGCGGCACCGCTGTCGGTCTCGCGGCAGCGTATGCGCCATGAGCCCAGCTGGAGCCGCAGGATGCGGCGGTTCGTGGCGTTGTCGTCCACGATGAGGACATGCAGTCCGCCCAGATGGCTGCGGGGCATGACCTCCCCGGCCTCCGGCTGGGTTTCGAAATTGGCGGTGAACCAAAAGGTGGAGCCTTGGCCCGGCTCGCTGATGACTCCCATGCCCCCACCCATCATGCTGACCAGCTGATGGGAGATAGCGAGACCGAGGCCGGTGCCGCCGTACCTGCGGGTGGTGGAGGCGTCGGCCTGCATGAAAGGCTGGAACAGCCGGGCCTGTGCCTCATGGCTGATGCCGATACCGGTGTCCCGCACCTCGAAGCGCAGCTGGCTGATTCCGTTGATGGGCCGGTGGGCCGTGACCTCCAGGACAACCTCCCCTTTCTCCGTGAATTTGATGGCGTTGCTGATCAGATTGGTCAGCACCTGGCGCAGGCGGCCGGGGTCCCCGCGCAGGAGGGTGAAGACGTCCGGATGGATGTTGCCGATGAGCTCCAAAGCCGCGTTCTGCGCTTTCTCCGCCTGCATTTCCAGCGTGGTCTCCACCACATCCCGCAGGTCGAAGTCCAGCATTTCGAACGTCAGCTTGCCGGCGTCGATTTTGGAGAAGTCCAAAATGTCGTTGATAACTGTCAGCAGGAGGTCGCCACTTTGGCGGATGGTGTCCACATAGTCCTGTTGATCGCGGTCCAGACGGGTGTCGGAAAGCATGCCGGCCATGCCTATGACACCGTTGAGCGGCGTGCGGATCTCGTGGCTCATATTGGCCAGAAACTCGCTCTTGGCCCGGTTGGCATTCTCGGCGGCCTGGCGGGCGTTCTCGACCTCCTGCTGCGCCACCTTGCGGTCGGAGATATCGCGGGCCACACAAAACATGGTTTTGCGGATGGAAGACCAGTTGGCGCTCCAAGTGAGATGGACGACGCGGCCGTCCTTGCGGATGAATCGGTTTTCAAAGTCGCTGACCGGCTTGCCGCTGATGACCGCACCGACCGCCTGCGTGGTTTTGGCCACATCGTCAGGGTGCAGCAAATCGTAGAAATTCCGGCCCTCCAGCTGACGCGGGGTGTAGCCCCAGAGCTGCTGGCAGGATTTGCTGAGGCGGGTGAAGAGGCAGTTGTCGTCGATCGTGCAGATGACATCGACGGTGTAGGAGAGAATCTGCTCCACCGCTTGCTCGGCGTCCAGCCGATCGGTGATCTGCTGGGCCAGCTCGGAATTGACCTGCCGCAGGTCTGCGGTGCGTTCGGCGATCCCGCGCTCCAGTTCCTCCTGGGCAGTTCTGGCGTCATGGGAATCCGTGCAGGTGCCGACCCACTGCACGATGGCCCCCTCCGGATTCCGCAGCGGCATGGCGCGGGCCAGATGCCAGCGGCAGGCACCGTCCGAGGCACGGCGCAGACGGCACTCCACCTCAAAATCCCCACCAGCGGCCACCGCCCCGCGCCATTTCTCCCGCACAACCCCCACATCGTCCGGGTGCAGCGGCCGGCTCCAGCCCTCCTCCAATGATTCCTCAGTCCCCAGTCCGGTGTAGTCCCGCCAGGCCTGGTTGAAAAAATCCGGCTTTCCCTCCCTGTCGGCCGTCCAGACAATCCAAGCCATGGCGTTGGCCAGAAAATGGTAGCGATGCTCTCGCTCCTGCATCTCAAGCTTCCGCCGGGCGACCTCCGATTTAAACTCGGTGGTGGCTTTGTCGCGCTCCAGGCGGTGGTGGCGGCTCAGGCTTTCCACCGCGTTCAGGCGTGCCGCCCGGGCGGCGCGGGCCACACGTCTGTTCAGCAGTCCCACGAGCATGGCCGCGGTCGGCAGACTAAGCATCCACAGCAAATTGTGAGCACTCTGGTCATGCAGGCTCCACACCGGACCGAGGGGCATTTTGAAAAAAAACCCGATGTAAAGGCAGCTGATCAGGGCACTGACAGCCCCGCCCCCGGTGCCATAAAGAAAGGCGCAGCTGATGACGGCCAGGGAAAGCACGCTGCCGGGCAGGGGAATCCAGTAGGGTCCCAGCAGGCGCAGCACCGCCAGGGCACCCAGCGTGATGAGGCCGGACCGGATCATGCCGGGCAACCGCCGCGGCAGCTTCCGTAGAGTGCCGTGCAGAAAGCTGTCCCTGTCACGATCAGAAGAAGGCGGGGGCGTCCCGCCACTGGCAGGCGGGTCGCTGAACGGGCTGGGCGGGGATTCACTCATACTCTGATGGCAGCTATGATTTTGAATCGCTGAAAGACCTTAAGAGCGGAGGCTGGCCCAGTCATTCCCTCCATGGGGAGGCCGTTGATCCCTGTGATGCCGATTCTGAATCCCGTCATACCGTTTTGGAGCCTCTCAAACGCTGTATCAATTCCTCATAGCGCTTCTCCAGACCGCGCACAATGGCCGGCCAGCCGAAGCGTTCACGGGCGGTGGCCATCCCGGTCTCCCTCACGTTCTCCCGCAGCGCCGGGTCGGTCAGCGACCGGATGAGCTGGGCGGCGAAGTCTTCCGCGGTGTCCGCCAGAAGCGCATCCTGATTGTGAACCAGATTCAGCCCCTGGGCCCCGATGGTGGTGGAGACCACGGGTGTCCCCATGGCCAGACTCTCCACGATTTTCAGCCGCGTGCCGCCGCCGATGCGCAGGGGCACCATCTGCACCCAGGCTTTAAGATACCAAGGTCTCACATCCGGCACGCTGCCGGTGACGGTCACACCGGGCAGGGAAGCCCGAGCCCTCACCTCGGGCACCGGATCCTTGCCCACGATGAGCACCCGCACCTCCGGCACATCCGCCACGACGCGGGCGTGAATCTCCGTAAAATACCAATTCAGGGCGTCGATGTTCGGATTGTAGTCCATGGCGCCGCAGAAAACAATGGTCGGCAGTTCATCACGGGTGCCGGGCACGGCGCCCGGCCGGAAATATTCCAGATCCACGCCGTTCACCATGACCGTGACGGGCATATCGGCATTGATGTAACGGCGCAGGAATGTCTCGTCATCCGGACCGCAGACCACCTCCATGGAGGCCAGACGCGCGACCTTTTTTTCGAAGAACCAGAGCTTGATGTAGCCCTCGCTGCGCAGCAGCTTCTCCTTCCAAGTGAAGTTCAGCGCCCGGTGCTCCATGAGCTGGAACTGGAGGTCCACCCGGCTGCGGTCCATCACAAAAGGCACTTGGTGCCGGTGCTCCAGAACATAGGGGGCCAGCACCATGTCCATGATATGCACAAGATCATAGGAGTTTTTGCTAAGCTGCCGCTCCAGAACGGTGGTCAGCTCCGGGCAGCGCCAGTGATTGACACTGGCCGGAAGGGGCTGGAAAAGGCGGTGCGGAAACAGCTTCTCCCAGGGCGGGTGCACAAAAGGGATGAACTTCACTTCCCGGCAGAACTCCTGAAACACCGGAAGGTGCCGGGCGCTGGCCCCATTCTCATCAATGGCGACAAGATCCACGGTGTGCCGCCGGGAAAGCTCCCGCAGGGTGTGGAAGGTTCTCTGGTAGACACCGCGGTCCAACGGCCAAGGAACATGAGGCAGAATAAACAGCAAATTCATGGTGTCTTCAGTCTTAAAGGACAGGTTTTAAAAACAGGGTAAGAAAGTGGTTTGCCGAAGCAGTGGTTCAGCCAGTCAGGCGGGTGGAAGCCAGCCGGAAATGGTGCGGTCCATCAGTTGAACCGCTGCCACAGGCGTTCGTAAGCCGCCACCCCGCCGGACCAGTCCGGCACCGGAGCGTGCAGCAGGGAGCCGCACCAGTCCAGATCCTTCCGCGGCAATGGGTCCGGCCCCCACAGCAGCATGGGCAGCGTGCGGAAAAGGGCCTCGCGGGGATAACGCATGGCCCTCCCCTTCAGGGCATCCCCTACCCAAGCCGCCGGGCCGAACGCCCGCAGCCGCACGAGAGTGTTTTTCAAGGCCCGGGTTTCGGGACACTTTGACCCCGGATCAGCGGCGTAAGCGGCGGGCTGCCCGGCTTCGCGTCCCAGCCGGCGCGTTTCCAGCCACCGCCAGACCGCCCAGGCCCCGGCCATCAGTTCCCGGTGTCCGGCCGCCAGGGATTCCCGGCTCTCCCGGGAATGGCGGGGACGCAGCTTGAAGGCCACACCCTCTTCATGCCAAGCCCGCAACTGTGCCGGTGAAACGCCCTCCGGAGCCGCCTCCGCAGTGAAAAAACTGTCCTCCATCAGCCGCCGGTGCCGTTCCCGGCAGCTCCAGTGGTACTGTCTCCGGCCCGCCAGCAGGATGTCTCCCAGGGCCAGTTGCAGCTTGGCGAGATTCCGCGCCGTGAAATCTGCATCCTCCGGCCCGAAGTGCGCCGCCCGCAGACGGCGCGCGGAGTAGAGCAGGCCGGAGCACCGGTTCATCATCAGCCGCGCCGCCTCATGCAGGGGAATCCGCTCCGCCGCCAAGTTCGGGGCGCAAGCCGCTTGGATCTCCGCCTCCGTCGCCGATCCACAGCCGGGCACCACCCGGTGACCGCTCGCCAGATCGTAGTGAAACATGGTGGTCTCCCCCGCCTGAAGCCGCTCCAGGGAGTAAATTTTGAATTCCACCTCAATGCCGATCTCCTCCGTCAGCCTGTGCCCCAGCTGGTCAAAGGCGGCGCGGAACTGTCGATCACTCAGTGGAACAGGGCCTTTGATAAATACAAAAAACTCAAGGTCGTTGTATGGATGATCGGTTCCCTCCTCATGCAGCACTCCTCCCTCGCCCCGCCCATACCCGCCGCCCAGCAGCATGGCTTGGAGCCGGTTGGCCGGCACGATGGCGCAGGCACCCTCTCCGGCGGCACGGCATACCGCTGCCAGTCGCTCCTCCAGAGCGGGAGAACCATCAATTGTGAAAAAAACCGGTGCGGACATGGAATTTCAGCCGAAAATCAGGAGCGGGGAAGGTGATAATTCACATCAATGTAATATGTTCAACGAGATATACTCTGAAAGCCAAGCACGGAGCCGATTTTAAGAAACGATGAGCCCCTTCCCGAGACCACTGAAAATTAAAAACCGCGCGCTGCCCCGCAGCCGTTGCCTTGGCTTCATTAGGGCAATTTTTCCTTCAGCATAGAGCACTGTTGCCTGTGTCCTGGTCCTCCATTCCCTCCAAAGCAAAGAAGCGTGCCACCGCCGCACTGCCAAAGGGACTGTTCAATTCCCAATGGATGGCGCTCCCCCCGGCAGGGGTGGGCGTGATGGCCGGACTGCTCTGCCTGCTTACAGCGGGGGTGGCGTTATGGAGCTTTTATGAAAATGGTCTCCGGCTGCTGAAGGAGAATCTGCGCGCCGATCTGCGCGCCAGCGCGTGTGTGCTGGCCACCACGGTGGATCCTGCGGAGCATCAGGCTTTCACGGATGCCTCCCAAGAAGCCTCCCCCACCTACCGGAACGCCGTGGCCCGGCTGGAGAATATCCGTGTGGCGCTGAGCCAAGGGGCCAACTACCGGTTCGTTTACACCTGCGTCCGGAAGCCGGAGGGCATTTATTTTGTGCTGGATCCGACCCCGCCGGGAGACTCGGACAGCGACGGGGTGGAGGACAAGTCGCACATCGGGGATTTTTATCCTGAGGCCAACCCCCGGCTGCGGCGGGTGTTTGACACCGGAGTGCCGGATGTGGATGAGGAGCCGGTGCGGGATTCCTGGGGCAGCGCTCTCAGCGGATACGCCCCGGTGCGCGACTCCGCAGGAAAGGTGATTGCGGTGGCGGGAGTGGATCTGGAACTGACAGAGTTCGACGCCAAAATCGCCCAGCTGCGGAGGGTGGCCCTGGCCGGAGTCATGAGTGCCGCCATTCTGTCCTGCGTGGGAGGAGTGGCTGTGGGATATTACCACCGGCACCTTCAGGGAACGGTATCCAATCTGATGACCGCCATGGACCGGGCCTTGGCCGGGGAACAGGCCAAAAGCGATTTCATGGCCACCATCAGCCATGAACTGCGCACCCCGCTCAATGGCATTCTCGGCATGGTGGCGCTGCTGGAGGAGACACCGCTCAACGCCCGGCAGCGGGAGCAGGCGGCGGCCATCCACCGCAGCGGGGATCTTCTCCGCCTGATCATCAATGACATTCTTGACTGGTCGAGGATCGAGTCCGGAAATTTGGAGGTTTCCCTTTCAGCAGTGAATCTGAAGGAATGTCTGGGGGAGATCCGCAGTTGGTTCCGGCCTGAGGTGGAGCGGAAGGCTTTGACTTTGGAGGTGGAGACCGACCCCGGATGTCCCGCCTGGTTTGAAGCGGATCCGAGGCACCTGCGCCAAGTGCTGATGCATCTGACCGGCAACGCGGTCAAATTCACCCATAAAGGCGGGGTGCGGATCACTGTCCACCGGAAAACCGCGGAGGAGGGAAAGGAGGAGGACCATCTGGTCTTTTTCATTAAGGACACCGGCATTGGCGTTTCGCCGGAGCAGCTGGAGGAGATCTTCCAACCTTTTTTCCAAGCCGACTCCACCAGCACCCGCCACTATGGCGGCACCGGCCTGGGTCTGGCCATCACCCGGCGGCTTTGCCGGGTCATGGGCGGGCAAATCTCCGTGCGCTCCACTCCGCAGGCCGGCAGCGAGTTCACCTTTTTCATTCCCTGCATTCCGGTGGACCCGCCCTCCGGCCCGGATGGCGCGGAGAAATTCGGAAAGCCTCAGTCAGGGACAGATACCGCCCCCGCTCCGGAGCAGGCACCGGCTTTCAAACCGTCGTCAAGCCTCCACGTGGACAATCCCTTCACCATGCCGGCCGGCGGAGCGGGCCCGCCTGTGCTGCTGGTGAGTCCGGACCGCATGCTGATCCAGCTGTGCGGGTTCGTCTGCAAACGGCTTCAGCAGCCGCTGGAGCACTGCTCCAGCATTGATGAAGCGTGCCGGCTGCTGTCGCGGCCCGCCCGGTCCTGTCGTGTGGTGCTGGTGGATTCCATGCAGCTTGAAGGTACGGAGCCCATCACGGATCCTGCGGCGCTGGCTGCCACTCTGCGTGGAGCGTCCCCACAGCCGGTGCGCCTGGTCGCTCTTCTGACCAGCGAGGAATCAGGGGCTCCCGGAGGCTTTGATGCCGTGCTCTACCGCCGCCTGAAGATGGATACCCTCGAAGCTGTCATCCATCCTTCCCCGGCCTGGCTTGACAGTCAGGCAGGATGAATTCCCCCATTCCCTTTCCCCACCGGGGAAGTCCTGAAGGCGGGCGGTGGTGAAAACGTCAGTCAAACAGCACCAACTGCGGCTGCATGGTGTCCGGTCCCTCAATGGCGGCAGCGGAGCGGCGTCCACGCGGTGCTTTGGCAGTTCCCGCAGCACTTCCACCGGCACCGCCGCTGCCCGCTCCGCCGGAACCCGCCCCCCCATTGCCGGCGGCGTCCGGCGAGGCGGCGTTGGCCTCCAGGGTGGCCAGGATGGCCCGGGCGCGGTCCACGATCTCCTTCGGCAGGCCGGCCAGCCGCGCCACTTGGATGCCATAGCTTTTGTCCGCCGCGCCGGGGATGATTTTGCGCAGGAAAATGATGCGGTCATTCCACTCCCGCACCGCCACACTGAAATTTTTCACTCCGGCGCGGCGGGCGGCCAGGCCGGTGAGCTCATGATAGTGCGTGGCGAATATGGTGCGGCAGCCCAGCACATCGTGCAGATGCTCCGCCACGCTCCAGGCGATGGACAGGCCGTCGAAGGTGGCGGTGCCACGCCCGATCTCGTCCAGGATCACCAGACTGCGGTCAGTGGCGTTGTTGAGAATGGCCGCCGTCTCGTGCATCTCCACCATGAAGGTGGACTGGCCGCGCGACAGGTCGTCGCTGGCTCCCACACGGGTGAAAATGCGGTCCACCAACCCGATCTCCGCCGCCGCCGCCGGGATGAAGCTGCCCGTCTGCGCCATGAGGGTGAGCAGGGCCACTTGGCGGATGTAGGTGCTTTTGCCGGCCATGTTGGGGCCCGTAAGGATAAGCAGCCGGTTCTCCACCGGCTCCAGCAGGACATCGTTGGGGACAAATTTCTCGCCGTTCAGATTCCCGTCCAGCACGGGATGCCGGCCATCCCTGATACACAGGACGCGCGACTCATTGAGCACCGGGCGGCAGTAGTTGTGCAGCCGGGCGCACTCCGCCATGCTGCCCAGCACGTCCAGCACCGCCAGGGCGTCCGCCGTGTCCTGGATGTCCCCCATATGGTGCAGGACCTGGGAGCGCAGTGTCAGGAACTCCTCATGCTCCAGTCTTTTGGCGCGCTCGTCCGCGCCGAGGATTTTGTCCTCCATGGCCTTCAGGGCGGGCGTGATGAAACGCTCGCCGCCCACCGTGGTCTGGCGGCGCTGGTAGTCGGAGGGCACGCTGTCCAGATTCGACTTGGTGATCTCGATGAAGTAACCGAAGACGGCGTTGAACTTCACCTTCAGCGATTTGATGCCGGTGCGCTCGATTTCGGCGGTCTGGAGATCGGCGATCCACTGCTTGCCGCCGGTGGAGGCTGAACGCAGCTCATCCAGCAGCGGGTGATAACCATCGCGGAAAATTCCTCCCTCCTTCAGCAGGGCCGGCGGCTCATCCACCAGCGCGGAGCGCACCATCGCGGTCAGTTCCGGAAAATGCCGCAGGCGCGGTCCCAGCGCCCCGGCCAGAGCGGGCAGGGGATGGAGTGATTCCAGATGCTCCCGCACCGCCGGCACCTCCTCCAGGGAGGATGCCAGGGACTGCAGATCCCGCGGATTGCCCGAAGCCTGCCCCAGCCGCGCCAAGGTGCGCTCAATGTCCCGGATGCCCTTGAGGGATTCCCGGATTTTCGACAGGACAAACGGGGTGCCTGTCAATGCCTCCACCAGATCCTGACGCGCACGCAATGCCTCCAGATCCCGCAGGGGTTGGAGGATCCAGTCCCGCAGTCGGCGGGCTCCCATCGGCGTAGCGGTGCGGTCCATGGCTCCTAAAAGCGTGTGCTCCGGACCGGCGCGGGAGGAGACCAGATCGAGATTTGCCCGACTGACGGAATCAATGAAAACCGTGGTGCCGTCCTGGCGGGTCTGCAGCCGCCGGACGTGGTCTAGGCTGCGGCGCAGCACCTCCCGCAGGTAATGCAGCACCCCGCCGGCGGCGCCAATGCCCGCCCTCATGCCCGCGCAGCCGAATCCATCCAGCGAGTGCACCTTGAAATGGGTCAGCAGGTGGTGCAGCGCCTGGTCAAACAGGAACGGCCAAGCCTCCAGCGGCTGTGCGCCCTTCAGTCCGCCAAAAACGGACAGCTGCTCCTCGCTGATGATCAGCTCCACCGGCTGGATGCGGCTCAACTCATCCGTCACCGCCGCCGCATCTGCATACTCCGCCACGCGGAACTCCCCTGTGGTGTTGTCCACGTAGGCCAATCCGCAGCGCCCCTTGTCCTGCCACACGGCGGCCAGGTAGTTGTTCCGCCCGCTGTCGAGCATGTTCAGATCCATGACCGTCCCCGCAGAGATGATCTGGGAAATCTCGCGGTCCACCAGCTTTCCCGGCACCGGGTCGCTGGTCTGCTCCGCGATGGCCACCCGTTTCCCGGCGCGGATCAGCCGCTGCACATATCCCTCCGCGGCGTGATGGGGCACCCCGCACATGGGAATGCCGTTCCGCCGGGTCAGGGTGAGGTTCAGGATGCCGGCTCCGATTTTGGCATCCTCGAAGAACATCTCGTAAAAATCGCCCAGCCGGTACAGCAGCAGCACGTCATCCGGCAGGGAGCGCCGCATGGTCTGGTATTGCCGCATCATCGGCGTGAGTCCGTCGTCCGCCATAGGTCGTGTGGGGTGAGGGTCGAGGATAAAGCCTGAAGACGGCGGCGCAAGGCGGGTCCGGAGATTCAGGGGAAATCCTGTTTCCGTAGAAAAACCATGACGGAGCATCCTCAAAGCAGCACATCAGGCGCGGGTCTGGCAACCGCTGCCCACAGCGCTTTTTCCCGAGCAATCCGGCAGAGAAGTCAGGGTCGTTCAGTCAAACGTGCTCAAATGCCACCGATCAGGCCCGCACCCACAGCGCCGTGCGTATGGGTGCGGGCGGTCCAGCTGTTTGGAGATTTATTTAACCACAATATTCACCAGCTTCCGCGGCACGACGATCACCTTGGCGATGGTGCCGGCGGAGGTGAATTCCTGAATCTTTTCCGAGGCCAGGGCGGCGGCTTTGATTTCGTCCTCAGTGGCGGTGGTGGCGACGGTGATTTTGTCGCGCAGCTTGCCGTTGACCTGGATGACGATCTCAATTTCATCGACCACCAAGGCGGCCTCGTCCCACTGCGGCCAGGTCTGGAGGCAGAGCTGGCGGGCGTCCAGCCGCGGGAAGGCGGTGCGCAGGCGGGCGTAAATTTCCTCCGTCACATGGGGCGCGAAGGGATTCAGGCACAGCAGCAGCTGGTGGAACTCCGCCAGCGGCACGGTCGCGGCGGCGGTGAAAGCGTTGGTCAGGACCATCATCTGGGAGATGGCGGTGTTGAAACTGAGCGTGGCCACGTCGCCGGTGACTTTTTTGATGGTCTGATGCACCAGGCGGCGCAGGGCCTTGTCCGTGCAGGGATCGGCGGTGATTTTGGAGTTCAGCACCCATTCGCCGGCTTGGTTCTCCTCGCAGGCCACCCGCCACACGCGGGCCAGAAAGCGGCTCACGCCCTCCACACCCTTCATACTCCATGGCTTCACCTGCTCCAGCGGCCCCATGAACATCTCATACAGCCGCAGGGAGTCCGCGCCGTACTCCCGGATGACATCGTCCGGGTTGACCACGTTGCCGATGGATTTGGACATTTTCTCCGCTTTGGCGCGCACCCGGATTTTCGGGTCGGCGGCCATCACAAAATGATCGCCTGACTTCTCAACCTCATCCGGCTCCAGTAGATGTTTGTTCAACTTCTCCGGGGTGTTTTTGCGGTAGAAGGAGCCATCCTGCTCATAGGTGGACTGGAGGCTGACCCAGTTGCCGTTGTCATCCTTGAAGGCCGCAAACTCCATTTCGCCGAGGATCAGCCCCTGATTGACCAGCTTCTGGAACGGCTCGGGAGTGGAGAGATACCCCAGATCGAAGAGAACCTTGTGCCAGAAGCGGGCGTAGAGCAGGTGCAGCACCGCGTGCTCCGTGCCGCCGACATAAAGATCGACCGCGCCGGGCTGGCCATTGCCGCCCAGCCAATAGGCCTCCGCCTCCTTGGAAATGAAGCGCTCGGTGTTTTTCGGATCGCAGTAGCGCAGGTAGTACCAGCAGGAGCCGGCCCACTGCGGCATGGTGTTGGTCTCGCGCTGCGCGGTTTCCGAATAGCGGATCCAGTCCGCGGCCTTTATGAGCGGTCCGCGGGGATCGCCCGTGGGTTTGAAATCCTCCAGCTCCGGCTGCAGCAGCGGCAGCTCCGCTTCCGGGATGGCCTGATGATTCCCGTTTTCCCAGACAATCGGGAACGGCTCGCCCCAGTAGCGCTGGCGGGAGAACAGCCAGTCCCGCAGCTTGAACTGCACGCGGCGCCTGCCCACGCCTTTGCCCTCCAGCCAGTCAATGATCGCGGCCTTGGCCTCCGACGTCGGCAGGCCGTTGAGGAAGCCGGAGTTCACGGCGGTTCCAGGATTGGTGTAGCCCTGCCAGTCGGAGCCGTCCGCCGGCTGCACCACCTGCACGATCGGGAGATCGAATTTTTTGGCGAACTCAAAATCCCGCTCATCATGCGCCGGCACCGCCATGATGGCCCCGGTGCCGTAGCCCATCATGACGTAGTCGGCAATCCACACGGGAATCCTTTCCTTGTTCACGGGATTCACCGCAAAGGCTCCGGTGAAGACGCCGGTTTTGTCCTTGTTCAGGTCGCCGCGCTCCATGTCGGACTTGCTGGCGCAACCTTGGATATAAGCCTCCACGGCACCTTTCTGCTCCGTTGCCGTGATTTGCGCGACCAAGGGATTTTCAGGAGCCAGCACCATATAGGTCGCTCCAAACAGTGTGTCGGGACGGGTTGTAAAAACTGTTATGCCACCGCCATTCATAGGCTGATCCAAGCCATAATCCTCGGAATCAGGCCCGAAACCGATAGGCACCCAATTCTCCAATCCAAACTGCACCTCCGCGCCCTCGGAACGCCCGATCCAGTTCCGCTGCAGCAGCTTGATGCCCTCCGGCCAGTCCAGAGGCTCCAGCTCGTCGATCAGGCGCTGGGCATACTTGGTGATGCGCAGCATCCACTGGCGCAGCGGGCGGCGCTCCACGGTGTGGCCTTTATTTTTCCACTCCTCCACCTCCTCATTCGCCAGCACGGTGCCGAGATCAGGCGACCAGTTCACCGGGGCTTCGTGGACGAACGCCAGGCGCACGGCATCGATCAGCTCCCGCGTCCAGCCTTTGGCCTCCAACTCGCTGACGGGGCGGGCTTTTTGGGTCTCCTCGCAATACCAGGAATGATAGAGCTGGAGAAAAATCCACTGGGTCCAGCGCACATAGTTGGGGTCCGTGGTGTTCACCTCGCGGTCCCAGTCATAGGAAAAACCGATGGCCTTCAGCTGCCGGCGGAAGTTCGCCACATTGGCTTCCGTGGTCACGCGGGGGTGCTGGCCGGTTTTGATGGCGTACTGCTCCGCCGGCAGGCCGAACGCGTCCCAGCCCATGGGGTGCAGCACATTATGCCCCTGCATGCGTTTGGCGCGGGCCAGGATGTCGGTGGCCGTGTAGCCCTCCGGATGGCCCACATGCAGACCTGCGCCGCTGGGGTAGGGGAACATGTCCAGCACGAAGAACTTCGGCTTGGACGCATCGAAATCGGCATCGCCCGGCCCAGGGGCGCGGTAGGTTTTCTCCGCCTCCCAGCGCTGCTGCCAGCGGGGCTCGAATTCATCAAAGGGGAAAGGCCTGCGTCGTTCGCTGCTCATGGTCGTGGATGGGGAAAGGAAAGGAGTGGAGGGTGGAAATCCGCAGGTGTGCGGAGGGCTGCCCGGAAAAACCGGCCCGACTGACTGAAAGAAAAAGGGGGAAAACCGGGGGCGGGGAATCTGGCGTGGTTTTCCAAAAAAGAAACCCCTGACTCCATTGCGCCGCCTGTGCTATCCTGGTCCATGCCTGTTGTGCCCCCCAGCGCCGTGACCGATGCCTGGCATGAACTCAATGATGCGGAGGGTGAAAACCTGTCGGACCTCGCCGCCCGCTTCCGGCGGGAGCAGCCGGTGCTGGCGGGCTATCTCCAAGCCGTCGAGGAGGCCGTGTCCTCCCGTGATGACCGCGGTCTGATTTTTTTCTATGGCCTGTGGGCCTGGCTGGCCTTCCGGAAGTGCGGGGGCGCGGACCACGAGGTGACCGAGGACCGGATTGAGGCCGCTTGGGAGCGGAATGAGAGGGAGATGGAGCTGCTGGGAGCCGGCAGTCAGCGGCAGTGGCATCATGAGGCCCGGGCCCTGACCCGCGAATACCGCCAGATGGCTTTGCTGGGAGCCATCACCGAATCCGTGATGGATCCCGATCTTCTCGACAATCCGCGCACCGACGACTTCTCGGGGATTATCCTCCTCCACGTCAAAACAGCCATCGACAGCCTGGACGGCTGAATCCGCGCACCAGTCACCTCTCAGGAACAGTCTGAAACTCCAACGCGGATGGGAAGCGAAAACCCCGGAGTCAGAGACGGCTGTCGAGGGCAAAGGTCTGGCCTGAGGTGTGCGGCAGCTGCTGATGAAGAAAGAGCAGAAACCGGGCGGTGTGCAGAGGAGTGTTGAAACGCCCCAGCAGATGCTGCTGGCGGGCGGCTTCGTGGGCCGCGGCGGGAAGATCCGCATTGAAGGCGGTGGGCATCCAGCCGGGGAGGACGGTGTTGACCCGGATATTGTCAGGGCCGAACTCGGCGGCGAGGGACTGCCCCAGGGCGGCAAGGCCGGCTTTGGCGGCCCCGTAGGCAGTCTGTCCGGCGACACCACGCCGGGCCGTGTGGGAGCCGATGCCAACAATATGGCCGTGCTTTTGGCGGGCCATGAGACGCACTGCGGCGCGGGAGCAGAGAAAAGCCCCGCGCAGATTCACGGACATTACTTGGTCCCAATCCCCGGACTCCAATTTTAAAAGAGGCGCATCGCGGCGCAGACCGGCATTGTTGATCAGCAGGTCCAGCCGCTCCAGCCGGTTGAACCAGGCGTCGACCGTACCCGACTGGCGGACATCCAGTTCAATTTTGCCGGGAGCGAGCACCTTCCATCCGGCCTCCTGAAAAACCGCGGCGATGGCCTGCCCCAAAGTTCCCTGTCCGCCGGTGATCACCATCACCGGGGGAGCTCCTGGCGGACGGTCCGCGCACGGAAAACCCTCATGGATCAGCGGGCCGGGTGTCATTTCCAGCAGGTGGGGATTGGCGTTTTCACCGGGGTGGCACTGAGGCTCCGTCACTCAGAAAACGCAGAAGGGCCTCCAGTTCGGCGGGTGCCGGAACAGTGGCCGCTTTTCCGGACAGTGGGGGCGCGGGAGCCGCAGGACGTTTGACCGCCGGGCCCCCGGGCCCATTGAGCTCCAAGCCCTGACCCTCTGTCCGCGGCAGTGCCACCAAGGGCTGCACCCGGTCCAGCTCCAGCTGCACGCGGGCAGCCCCGGCGGTGTCACCGGCGGCCAGCAGGGAGCGCTGCAGGGCCGCCAGCTCATCAGCATAACGCGCCAGCACGGCCAGCAAATCGGCATTCCTCCCGGCGGCATATTGGGCCTCAAGAGCCGTCAGCACCGGATCGGCGGTGGCGGGCGCGGGTTCGGCCAAGCCGGCATTAGCGGGCTTTTTCTGCTCTTCGTCCGCTGCCCGCAGAATGAACGGAAGAGGAAGGGAAACCGCCAAAGCGGTCAGAGCAGCCATGCCGGATGGGGGAATCAGTTTCATGTCAGGAACCGGAGCCCGGGATGGAGGTGAGGCGCAGGCCCTTCAGATCACAGAGGGATCCGTCGCTTTTCGCCAGGGAATTGACGCGCAGAAGCAGGTGGTCCGAACCCTTGCCAATGGTGACCCTGCCAGGGCGGATGATGGTGGCGATTCCTCCCTCCCCACCGGAGGCGACACTGATGGGCAGGGAGGCATCGGGCGTGGCGGATCCCCCGCCGCCCGTGCTGAAAAGACTGGCGGTGCCGCCGGTTTCAGGGGACAGACGGCATTCCAGCTCCACGTCATAGGTGCCCGGGGGAATGCCCAGTTTGGTGAGCTTCCAGATGATCTCGCAGGAGCCGGCGGGCCGCAGACGGATGAGGTAATCCTTCTGGGAGGTCAGGCGCGCCTCGCCCCGGATGGTGGTGGCCAGGCTGTCATTGACCGGCAGCCTGAAAGTTATGGGCGTCAAAAGGGAGTCACCGCTGCCTTGCTCCAGACGTTTCTTCTCCTGCCGCAGCTGGGCCAGAGTGTCGGTGTCCTTTGTCAGGGGGATCCGGGCCTCCAAATCCGTGAGACTTTTCAGGTATTTGGCATTCAGAGTGCGGGTCTGCTCAGCGAACTGCCGTTGATAGACCTCCCTGAGATGGGTAAGTTCGATGTTGCTGAGGGGGGGGCGCGCAGTGGTGGGCAGGAGTTCCAAGCCCCGGAAATCCATCAGTCCCATGGGCTGGCAGTCCAGAGCCCGCAGGGAAATTACGGCCCGCGGGCCCGCGATCTCCACCACTCCCAAGCTGAGTGTCTGGTAAACCTCCCAGCCACCGGTGGGTCTGATGGTGCGGTGCAGCACGGAGGGACCGGTGCCGGGACTCACCATGCGGAACTCCACAATACCGCCCCCGGCGTTGTTGCGGCGGGGCAGGGGCGGACCCGGCGGAACCACACCTTCCGGACCTCCTCCCGGCGGACGGAAAGGGGGAGGACCGGCGGACGGTTTTTGCAGAGGGTCCGGCTGGTCATTTTCATTACCAGGCCCCAGGGTGCCAAAGGTCAGCCGGACCTCGTAGAAACCGGACGCGGCGTTGGGAAGCTGCCACTCCAAGGCGCCGCCGGCCCTTTTAAAACGGAGATTTGGTTTTCCGGGCTCGGAATGCTCCACAGCGCCAATCATCCGTGCCTGATCGGACCGCAGCTGCAGGGGGGACCGGGAGCCGTAGCCACTGCCCGTGTCCGGCATGCCATTGGGCCGCGCACCGCCCCGGAGGGAGAGCATCTTTTCCCGCACGCGGGCTGCTCCGGTGAGATCGCCGGCGGTGATACGCTGCTTCTCCAGAGCATTCAGAACCGTCAGCCACCGCTCCTGGGCGGCCTTTCCAGTATCGGTGAGCACAGACCGGTAGCGCTGCCTCAGCGCGGTGAGGGCGGAAGGATCCTTCAACGGGGATGCCGGCGCGGGAGCCTGGGCTCCGGAAATCACGGAAAGCCCGGCTGCCGTCAGTCCGAAGGCCAGCACCCCCGGCACAAGGCGGAGCCGCAGCGGCCACGGGAAGGCTCCAAACCGGGCAGCGGAGGAAAGCTTCATGGTCCGGTGGCGGTGGGAATGAGACGCACAGACCTGATCCTCAGATCATTGGCGGTGGATTCCGGCGTCACGGCTTTGAGTTCCAGGAACGGGGCATTGGCGTGCATCCGCAGAGTGCCCAAGGCCACCTTCCGCCAGCCCTCCGCATCCGGCGCAGGCGGAGCGGCGGAAGCAGTTTCGGAAGGGTTGCCCGTCCCTTTGTCCGCGCCGCCGAAGCGGCCTTCATCCCCGGACTTCAATGGGCGGCTGAGGGTGTGCAGGTTTCCGCTGACTTGAAAAACCGCGGCGCTGCCGGCGGAGTCCACCGAAAGCCGGAAAGAGATCTCCACTTCATACCCGCCCTCCGGCAGGCCCGGCGGCAGCAGCCAGCGGGCGGCGGCTCCGGCGGCATCCCATCCGGTGAGCGCCTTGCCGGATTCGTCAGGCTTCACTCCGCCGGAGGTCTCCGCAGCCGCCGTCTCCAATGGCAGGCTGCCATCCGCAGCCACTTCCGGAGGAGCACCGGTTTTGGCAGCGGGGGCATCCGTTGAGGATTTCATCAGCTCCTCCATAGCCCTGCGCTCCTTCTGCACGGCGCGCACGCCCTCATAGTCGCCTTTGGATGCCAGCTTCTGTTCCAGTTCCTGCAGTGCCCGGCAAAATTCCCCGCGCAGCGGCAGCACCGTTTTGTCCACTTCCGCCGTGTGAGCTTTCTTCAAGGCATCAAAGGCGGCGGCCGGGGGCTGCGCGGCGGCCCACGGTCCGGTGCCAAGTCCTGTCATCAGGACTCCGGCAGGGAACAGACTGGCGGCGGCACTCCTCATCGGATGTATTTTTGCCTGGCGGATTCCATCGCGCAATGCGCATTCCTGACCGCATCCGGCGCTTTCACCGGCCGGTCGGGAGGCGGCTTCATGGGAAATCCATTCATTTTCCGCCCCGGGCCCATCCGCAAAGGCCGGTGACGGCAGCGGCCAAGCCACCGCCAACGGGCAAAGCGGTGTCAATCCGTGCAAAATGATGGGGTTTTTTGAGTAAAACCGCTCCGCAAATGCTGCGTGGAACACATCCGCGGGCAAAAAACTATTGAGCCGCGGAGCGCCACCGCTTATGGACTGGCTTGCCAACGCCGCAACCCTGGCTTCTCCCCCCATTTTCCCCCATTTCCATACCATGTCTCTTGTCGCCAAAGGTCTAGAAGGTATCGTCGCCAATGAATCCCGCCTCAGCGAGGTGGATGGAGCCAACGGGAAGCTCTGCTATCTCGGCTACAGCATTGATGACCTTGTGGAGCATACGACCTTTGAGGAGGTGGTGCATCTTCTTCACCGCGGCCATCTGCCCAATCAGACGGAACTGACCACCATCACGGAGGAACTGCGCAGCCACCGTTTCCTTCCTGCGGAGGTCACCAGCTTCCTGACCAGTCTGGCGAAGGACCTCGCCCCCATGACAGTTCTGCGCACGGCGGTCTCCCTGCTGGGCGCGCTGGATCTGCGCGGCGGCGATCAGGATGCAAAGCTGAACGCGGAGCGCGCCGTGGCTCTCTGTGCGCAGATTCCGCTGATCATCGCCTGCTACCACCGCCACCGTCAGGGCCTGCCCTTTCCTGAAATCCGCAAGGATCTCAGCGAAGCCGGCAGTTTTCTTTATTTGATAAGCGGTGAGGAGCCGACTCCGGAGGCCGTCAAAACCCTCGACGTGGCCTACATCATCCACGCCGACCACGGGATGAACGCCAGCACTTTCAGCGCCCGCGTCACCATCGCCACTCTCAGCGACATGTATTCCGCCATCACCAGCGCCATCGGCACTCTCAAAGGGCCGTTGCACGGGGGGGCCAACGAGGGCGTGATCGACATGCTGCTTGAAATCGGAGAGGAGTCCGAAGTGGACGAATGGGTGGAGGACAAGCTGACGAAAAAAGCCAAGATCATGGGCATCGGCCACCGGGTTTATAAAGTGCTGGATCCGCGCGCCCCTCATCTTCAGAAAATGGCCATCAAGCTGACCGAGGAACTGGGCGAGCCGAAATGGATCCGCATGAGCGAGCGCATTGCCACCATCATGCGCGAACGCAAGAATCTCAACGCCAACGTCGATTTCTACAGCGCCACCGTGTATTACAGCCTGGGCATTCCCACCGACCTTTTCACCCCCATCTTCGCCATCAGCCGCGCCGCCGGCTGGACCGCCCAAGTGCTGGAGCAGCTGGAGGACAACCGTCTCTACCGTCCGCTGACGGAGTACATCGGCCCGAAACCGCCGCAGCCGATCCTGCCGATCGGCCAGCGCCCGTGAGTTCACCGGCATCGGTTTCGGTGCGACTCCAACGGCTGGTCCGCACGGACGCGGGAACGGTGTCCGCGGCTGATTTCCCTGATGAAGCCGCAGTTGAGGCTCCCCTGACCCTGCGCGTCGAGGGGCAGTCCGTGGCGGTGGTCATGCGCACCCCCGGCCACGACCGGGAACTGGCCGCCGGCTTTCTGCTGACGGAGGGAGTGATCCGGCACCGGCTGGATGTCTTTGAAATTTCCCTCTGTCCCTCCCTGGCCGGCAGCGGCGGTGGCAGTGAGGACTTTGGCGGCGGCAGCGTTGACGTGGTGCTGGCTGATCCCGCCGCGTGGGACCCGGCGCGTCTGACCCGACACGTCTTCACCTCCTCCAGCTGCGGGGTCTGCGGCAAAACGGATCTCACTCAGTTCCTGACCGCGGGTCACCGGCTGAATCCGAAGGACGGTCCCTTTATCACGGCAGACAGTCTTTTTCCTTTGCCCGCCAGGCTGCGGGAAGCCCAGCCGGCCTTCGAGGCCACCGGCGGCCTGCACGGCTGCGCTTGGTTTCCTCTGGAGGAGGGAGAGGACAGGGATGGAAAAACCTTTAAAAACACCACTGCAGCTCCAGAACTGGTTTTTGAGGATGTGGGCCGTCACAATGCCTTGGACAAGCTGATCGGCAGTGCCCTGCTGTCGGACAAACTGCCCCTCGCCCAGGGAGTTCTGCTGCTGAGCGGACGTGTCTCCTTTGAATTGATTCAGAAAGCCTCCGCCGCCGGTATTTCCATCGTGGCGGCTATCGGGGCCCCCAGCAGCCTGGCCATCGCCTGTGCCGAAGCCGCCGGAGTGACGCTCTGCGGATTTTTAAAGGAGGGCCGGCTGAATCTCTACACCTGCCCGGAACGCCTCCGGCTTTGAAGGCCGCCGACCGGATTCGAACGGCGGCATCCTCTCGATGACAAAACATTGCACTGTGGAGAACGGGCAGATTATACTGGCTGCCCACTCCCGATTATTTTCCAATGTCCCTTACTCCCTCTCCGCAGGATTGGCTGGTTCTTCAATGCCCGGCATGTGGCACCCGGATGAAATCGCGCCGCAATGTGGCGGAGGAGGGCACCGTGCTGCTGTGCCCCTCCTGCCGGCAGACGGTGACCATCCCCGGTGCGGAGCCGGAGCCGGATCCCGGGCGGGCGCATGGCAATCCTCCAAACAGGGAGAAGGAGGAAACCCATCTGCCTGCAGGCCTCGGCCTGGGGCCTGACTTTCCACCGGAACGCCAGCGGCATCCAGCGGCCCCGAAGGAGAACAGCCCGGTCTTCCATCTGAAGGAAGGGGTGGTTTTTGAGGGGGGCAGGGTGCCGCTGAATTTCCCCTCAAAACCCCGGGAGCGTGTGGATGATTATTCCGGCGCACATCCGGAATTCGATGGCTCCGCTGCGGCGGAAAACGACGACGATGGTGTCGGTGGAAAAAACTTTCCCCGCCAGGACCGCCGCGTGCGCATCAAACGCCGGCGGCGCGGCAATGAGAAAATCCACACAGAGGTGGCCGACTGGAACGACACTGATCTGGACCGTGTGCAGGAGGCTGAAACCGCGGCCGATGTCTGGGACAGCGTCAAAGCCATGCCTGACGATTATTCCTCTGATGGACAGGAATATGTGGTTGAAGGCCGGGAGGGCGCTCCACGGAAAAAAGTGAGCCGCCGCCGGGCACAGAAGGGAGGCCGGCTTTTTTTTCAGCGGCTCACTGTTCTGTCCAAATATCTAACCGCCGGCCTTGGCCTGCTGCTGGCGGGTGTGGCGGTCTACGGGATCATCATGCTCCGTAAAACTCCGCCTTCCGTCATTTCGCCATCCACACCGGCTCCGGCGGAGGAAACCATCGACCGCCGCGTGCTCACGGAGACGGATAGCCAGGGAGCTGAAAAAGCGGTCCGGGATTTTCTGGCAGCGGATGGGGTCGAGGCCAAACTGCGTCTGGTGCGCCTGCCGCAGCATGTGCGTCCCCTGATGGAAAAATGGTATCAAACCCATCCTCCGGGCCCGCTTAACGCGGGGCCAATTGACCTGAAGCAGAAAACAGGGGGGGATATCGGTTCGCCAGGTTACTTTGTCATTCTCGCTGTGCCGGTTCAAATGCCGGACCCGTTGAACCGCGGCAGCACGGTGGAGGAGCTGACCTTCTTTTCCGTGGAGGAAATCCGCAAGGGCTCTGCCAGCACCTACCTTGTGGACTGGGAGACCTCCACCGGTTATCAGGAAATGCCATTCGAAACCTTTAAGGCAACTATGCCCAAGGAAGCCCACCGGTTCCGCGTTTTTGTGAAAAATGCTGATTATTACAATCACAATTTCACGGAAAAGGATTGGCACTGTGTGGAGGTGTATTACCCCGGACGTGAACTCCGTCTCTGGGGTTATATCAGGCGGTCCGCCATTGAGGCGCGGATGCTGCTGATCAAACTGGAGTCAGGATGGGGTGGCGCCCTCATCGCGGAGCTTCAGTATCCGGAAAATTCCACCTCGCGTGATCAGGTGGTTTTAACCCGCATGGTGCATCCTTCCTGGTATTACGCCGAAGGCGAGGAAATTGAGAAATAGGTTGGTTTTTGCCGATGGCCCGGCGACCGTGCCGGACTCATTTTTCTCCGCGGCTGTCCTATCATGTCCAAGCCCCCCCAGCGCAGCGTATTTCCCCCAGCCTCCGGGCCCGGCTCTGACGACGCCTGGTTTGAGGATTCCCGTCCGGACAGCCGGCAGGAGGACCCGCTGCAGGTGAAAGCCCAAGGCGGCAGAGCCCATACGCCAGCATCCTTCCCGAACCCTGGCCAGACTCCTGAGCCCGGTTCCCAGGTGGCACCACGCCAGCAGCGTGCCGACATTTTTGAACAAAATCCCCTTTCCCAGGTCAGCCACCAGCTGGACTCCGCCGCGCTGGCTCTGATGGAGGACAGCGAGCGCGTGCGGGAGGCCGTGCGTGCCGTGGTCGAGCGTGGCGGGGATCTGCGGCAGGCGGCCCGCGATTGGAAGGTGGCTCCCAGTTCCGTCGCCGAGTGGCGTGAAAGGTATTACGAACTTCTTCAGCAGGACAGCATCGCCACCACCGGGGTGGCACTGTTCGAGCCTGATATCCGCCGGGATGACATGGACCTGGTGAGAATCCCGGAGACGGCCCGTGTCCGTTTTCTCGATAACTGGGAGCGGCTGGTGCAGGAAACAGTCTCCTCCCCGGCGGCTTTCATTCAAAGCCCCCGGCAGGTTTTTCTAGAGAACTCCTGGCTCACCTGCTGGTTGTACGAGGACGGGGAGTTGGACAAAGGCATTCTCGCCGGGGTCATCAGCGGGGCGGTGGCGGTGGTCATCACTCTTTCCTTTCTTGTGGCCCGGCAGGCCTCTCCGGCTGTCGTTTACACGCCATCACCGCCATCCGCGGAGGCGGGAGGAACAGACGGCACTCTGACGGATCAGGCCGTTCTGGCAGCCCAAGCCTTTTTCCAGGCTCCCAACTGGCAGGAGCGGTTGAAGCTGGTGCGCCACCCTGAAACCGTGCGCGCCGGCATGGAGCGCTATTACAGCACCCATCCTGACGGCCCCATTGCGGACGCTAAACTGATCATGGGCCTGAATTCAAGAAAAGTCACCAGCCTGAACTTTGAAATTCCTTCCCAAAACCGGTCCCATTTTTTGAACATCGCCTATGAAAATGGGGCTTGGCTGGTGGACTGGGAAAGCTCGTCCCTGTTTCAGGAGGAGAACCTCAGCATTCTCCGTGAACGGAAATCCACCGAGCCGGCCCGTATCGCGGTCACAGTCACCAAAAACGACAGCTATTACAATTACGCCTTCAGCGACTCCTCCAAATGGACCGGCTTTGAACTGGCCTACCCCGGGCTTCCCATGACCCTTTACGGATACACGCTAAGAGACAGCCAGCTCACCATTGATCTGGAAGCCATGCTGGGCATTCTCAAAAAACAGTCTGTCATTCTGGAGGTCCGTTATCCGGAAAATGCCAAGTCCGACAATCAGGTCGAGATTCTGAGGATTCTCGGTGAAGAGTGGATTCCCGGTATTTGAACTCCGCGAACCGCTCCAAGCCCGGGGTGAAAACCGGAAAAACCGCTTACCGCTTCCCGGCCCCCCGGCTCATTCCACAGTCACCTGGGACATATCCCACGCGGGGGCGGGATACTTCAGCTCCAGTTTGGCCAAGGTTTCACCGATAATGCCGGCAATTACAGCGTTGCGGTAATACTTGCGGTTGGCGGGCACTACAAACCACGGAGCCTCGGCGGTGGAAGTGCGGCTGAGGACATCCTCATAAGCGTCGGTGAACTGCGGCCACAACCGACGGTCAGTGATGTCGTCCGGGTTGAATTTCCAATGCTTGTCCGGATTTTGCAGCCGGGACTGCAGCCGGCGGCGCTGCTCCTCGCGGGAAATGTGCAGAAAGAACTTCAGGATGGTGGTGCCCTCATCCACCAGCATGCGCTCGAAATTCACAATGTGGCTGTAACGCTTCTCCCACACGGTTTTGGGAGCCAGATTTTTGACATTCACCGCCACCACGTCCTCATAATGACTGCGGTTGAAGACCACGATCTCCCCTTTGGCCGGGACTTCGCGGTGGATGCGCCACAGGAAATCGCGGTCCAGCTCCTGGGCAGTGGGTGATTTGAAGGAGACCACGCGCAGCCCGTGCGGATCGATACCGTTGAAGACGTGGCGCACCGTGCCGTCCTTGCCGCTGCCGTCCATCCCTTGCAGGACAATCAGCAGCCGGTGGCGGCGCTCCGCGTAGAGCATGCGCTGGAGATGCTGCAGCTCCGCCTTCAGCCGGTCCAGTTGGGCCAAGCCGCGCTCCTTGTCGCCGGCGAGCTCGGTTTCGCCATTGGAATCGAAATCAGTGAGCTTCACCCTGGTGCCGGGCCGGATACGGTAAATCTTCATGCGGGAATGCGAACCGATTTTCTGGGCGGCCCCTCCCCATGCAAGAGCAAATGTCCGTGCCTTGCATGTGGCCGGCGGGCGTTATAAGATGGCGGGCACCCACGCCCCACTTTTTTGCCGCCATGACACGCCCCTCCTTTATCCGCCTCATGCTGCTGCTGCTGTCAGGTCTGGCGGCCGCAGTCCCGCTGACAGCACAGGCCCAGGTTTCGAAGCGCGACTATGCGCGGGAGGAGTATTTGATTCTCAGCGGCGGCCCCTCCCTGCGAACCTGGGAGGACTACCGTCTGGCCGCGGACCGGCATGACCGTTACTGGGGCAATTTCATCCGCTCCGCCCGCATCCGCATTGATCAGCTGCGCCGCATCCATGGGGACGCCATGCAGATCACCTGGATGGTTTACCGCCCGGGCTATGAAAGCCGTCAGCGGGAGGACACCGTGAGGAGGCCGGAATACTCCTGCACTACGGCGGAAATCGCCCAGTTGGCCTCCGAACGGAAAGTGAAACTGGTGTGGTTCAGCACCAAGGACGCGGTCATCAACTATCTCAACAACCGCGGCGGGCGGAAGCTGAGCGGCTTCGAGTTCTACGGCCACTCCAACAAGTACTGCTTTCTCTTTGATTACAGCAATGACATCCTCGGCGCCTCCACCTGCTACCTGCACTGCCTGGATCTGAAACGGCTGCACCGCGGCCTTTTCACCCGCGACGCCACCGTGCAGAGCTACGGCTGTCACACCGGCGAATACATGAGCGGTGTCTGGAAAAAATACACCGGCCACCCCATGATCGGAGCCTGCGGCAAAACCGACTTCTCCGCCATTAAGGACAATGTCACCCTGCCAGTCGTGAATGGCCGCTGGTCACAGTAACGGGAGGCGGTTTCCACCAAGGGAAGCCGCCTTTTCTCTCTTCAGACTTCAAATCCGCACCAAGGGCATGCGCAGACAAAAAAGCCCCCGGAAAATTCGTATTTCCCGGGGGATGTGCTGTTGGAGAACAGAATTGGAAATCCGCAGGCGGTAATTGCTCCCGGCACCAGCGGATGCGGACCGACGGTCAGGCGCGTCTTTTCCGTCGGAGGGACACGGCCGCGAATCCCACCAGGGTGAGAAGCGCACCGCTGGCTTCCGGCACCGGGGCGCCGACTTGGAAATTATCCGTCCAAGTGCGGTCTTCGCCTGCGGCCAGTCCGGCACCGGCACCCACGAAGGCGTTTGAGAAGTTGGCGTAAATGCCGCCCGCGAAGGTGTTCAGGTCCACCACCCCCACCGAGGATTGATTGACGTAAAGCTCCAGACGCTTGCCGTCCATGTCATAATGCACCGCGTAATTGTACCACTGCCCGGCAGTGATGCCGGTGTTGATTCCCGGGATGGCGGTGTCGGTGGCACCATTGAAAAGCGAGGCCCCGCCCCCGGTTCCGCGGAAGAAAACGGAAAGGGAATTGCTGCCGAAAATGCCGATGGAGGCTCCGGAACTGATATCAATGCGGTCGCCGACCTGCACGGCATCCACTTGGACGACATAACTGCCACGCAGACCGTAGGGAAGACCATAGTCCACCCCCCCGCCCGTCTGGGTGATGCCTAGAATACTGCCGGCTCCGCTGCCGCCAGGATATTTGGGGGTGCCATCAACCAGACCGGCACCATCGGAGGCAAAGCTGAAAGCGCCGACCGGCCCGAAACTGATGGAGGGTTTGCCGTAGGTGTTCTCCACGACATAAGCCGGGGCCGGCTGGGCGGCTGGCGTGCTCGGGCGGTCAGGCCTGCCGCCCTGTTCGGTCTGGGTGAAGGTGTCGCTGTAGTCCAGAATGCTGATCAGGGAGGATGATCCCACGCTCACGCCGGCTCCGTAAAGAGGAGCCGTCGAGATCAACAGCACAGGGAGAAGATGTAAAACAGTCGCAATACGCATAGGAAAAACAGGTGAAGGTGGGGAGGAAGGGAAATAACCGAAGCAGAAATGGAACAATTAAACTTTGATCATTTCCACGGAATTTTCATTATTGCCGGAAGGTTCCCGTTATCAAGATGAATCTCCCCACGTCCGGGGACAACTCATTGCCCTGCTTCAGTTTTCATGGGAACAGTACGCCGCCGGGGGTGGTGGCTGTGCGGTGCCAGTTGTTCCCGGTCCTGGTCCTGTTCTTTTGTCAGCACCCTCCTGGAACGCGGTGCCGTACGGAAACCAACGAAAAACCCGGCTGGACTGAGGCCCAACCGGGTTTTCCTTTTCAGATTTCCCTCCCACAGACAGGAGAGGAAAGTGTTGTTTCACTTCACCACGCGGTAGTAGGACCGGGGATCGGTGCCGCGCGGAATGGTGAAGGTGACCACACCGGCGGTCACAACAGGAGCATCGGCAAGCACCGTCCAAGTCTGCAGATTGGCACTGCGGGCCAACCGGTAATTGCCATTGGGATCGGAGGGTTTGAATCCGATGACGAGGTTGGCGCCGCTGATGGTGATGCTGCTGATGGTGTCAGTAGGGGTGGTTCCGCCGCCGGGAGGAGTGCCCAGGGCAAGACCCATGGCGGGAACGTCCAGGGTGCCCGCGCCGTTTTTGGCGAGCAGGGGCTGCACCGGCGAGCCGGCCTCCACTCCGCTGGCGGAGAGGAAGGCTCCGCCGCCGCGCTCAAACATGCCCACCTCCATGTCATAGGTTCCGGCGGCCAGGGTGATCAGCGCCACCGTGTTGCTGGCCCCGGTCAGGGCGTCGCAGATCACCTGATCGGGCGGATCTGCAATAATGCTGGCACCGGTGGCGTTGACGGTGATCTCAGTGAAGGTCTGGCCGGCGATTTTCATGTAGGCCCCGTCATCGCTGTTGAAGCCAATTTGGTAAGTCCCGGCTTTGGGAACCACCAGCTTGGCAGTGGCTTTCATGGCGAAGTCATCCTGATCCCCCGCGGCATTTTTCGGGAAGGGCAGGACTCCCCCGTTGGTGTCGGGGTCGCCCACATTGAGCACGTCGTAATTGCTGGCCGGACCGGCGGTGGCTTCGAGATCCGCCAAACCCGTATCCCATGCGGTCAGCTGGTCACCGCCCGGATCCGAGGACACCACGGACCAGCCGGAGGCATCCACGCCCAGTTTGGCATAGGAGCCGGACGGGATGGTTTGCCCCACAAGAAGGAAAAGCGCATCGGCATCATTCACAAAAGCGCCCTTGGCCACATAGAGTTCGCCATGGTCGCCGCCGGCGCGCTCCCACCAGAAGAACTCCATCCGGTAGGTTCCCGCCTTCAGATGATAGACGCCGCGCGTGTTGCTGTCGCCGGTGTTGGCCGGATGGACGACGGCTTCCGGATCTCCCGGGTCCAGCTGGCCGTTGCCGCTGGCGGAGACGGCGGTGCCGCCGCGGATCCGCATGGCGAATCCATCATCGGAATGCACGCCGAAGGTGTAGTCATCCTCCTCGGTAATATTCAGATAAGCCACGGAGAGCATGACAAAGTCGTCAGTGCAGCAACCAAGATCCACAGCCTCCTGGGCATAGGGGAGGGGGTCACCGAAAATGCCGCCGTTACCGTGATTGAGGACATCGCTGGTGACGTCCACATACTGTCCCGTGAAGTCAGGCGTGCCGACAGCCGCGATCTGGGCGAGCACGGACGGAATGGAGTCGAGGACGCCGGCATCGAAGATGTAACGGGTGGACCAGAGGCCGGGCTTGGGCTCCGCGGTGGCGAGGTCAGCCTCAGGGAACCATGGCACCGGAATTTTGAATTCACCCGTGAACTTGAGCGCATTGCCAAAATTGTCCGCGCCCGCGAGTTCGTAGGTGTGGGTGGAGTCCGGCTCCGGTCTGGCTGGGAAAGTGTAAGTGTAGGTGGTGACTTTCAGCACTTTCTGCACGGCCGGCGTGACGACCGCATCGTCGATTTTGAGCACCATGGTGGCGGCGTTGACGCTGGTGTCGCTGCCGTCCGTAACATCCAGAGTCAGCGTGCTGCGGCCCGCCTTGCGCTTGCTGAGTATAGGTTTGCCCTGCCCGCCGATGTCGCCGAAGTATTCGATTTCCGCCAGCTGATGCAGCGGCCCCGGAGTGACGCTGACCTCATAGCGGAGATACAGGTAAGGCGGGGCGGGAACGGGCAGGGTGATTTTGGCAACCTGATCCGTGGCCGTCCAGATGGAGGTGGGAGCATCCTGAACAAAGATCGGGGTGTAGGTGACGCCGTCGTTGGATCCGGCGATCTGCCAAGTGGTGGGCTCGCGGTCGCGGGCGTCATTGCCAGAGGTGATGGTGAAGTATTTCAGAACCACCGGCGACCGGAATTTCACGTCCACCCGGTGCGGGGCGGCCGGGGTGGGGTCATCGCAGCACCATTTGTCGGTTCCACCCCCGACTCTGTTGTCGAAGATGTTGAAGGCGAGTTCCGCACCGTCGAAGCCAGGTTTATTGTTGGAGGTGATGGACTCCCAGTTCCAGGAGAGATCGGTGGGGCCGGCCACTTCGTCCCCGTTGTTGTCGGGATCCGTCAGGTCGCTCCCGATCAGGGCGGCGGTGCCGGTCCCAATCAGTTCGATTTTCGGAACACCCAGTCCGAATTCCCCGAAATATTCAATCTCTCCGACCTGATACAGCGTGCCGGAGGTGCGGGTGCATTCAAACCGGATGAAGGTGTAGGGCTTGGCCGGATTGGTCAGCGTGTACTTGTTGACCTGATGCCGGACATCCCCCCACTGCGACTCATCGCTGTCATGCACAAAAATGGGCTCAAACGTCTCTCCATCGTTCGATCCCTGGATCTGCCAGGTCAGCGGATCCCGGTCCGGGCTGTCATTCGCGGAGCTGACCGTAAAGTGCGTCAGCCGCACCGGTTCGAAGAACTCCACGGTGATGTTTTTGGGTGCCTCTTCGGTGGCGTCATCGCAGCACCACTTGCCGTTGCCGCCCGCGAGCTGGTTGTCGAAGACGTTGTAGGAGAACTCCCCGCCCTCAAAACCGGGCTCGTTGTTGGAGGTGATGGACTTCCAGTTCCACGAGGGATCCTCGGGCCCGGCCACCTCATCTCCATCGTTTTCAGGATCCGTGAGATCCCCGCCAATGAGAGATCCGGTTTCGGTGCCCAGCACCTCCATGGTGGCTCCGTTTTCCAGAGTGGCAGGCTGTGCCAAGGCCGAAGGCTGCGGCAGCACTACGCAGGACAGGGCCGCCATGGCTATCCACCACAGAAATATGCGGGGGTGGGTTGGATGCGGGCTCCTCCAAAGCCAGGAACCGGCTGACCGTGATTTGAGTTTCAGTTTCATATCGGCGGATTGAGTCAGTTTTTGAATCTGAAATGAGGGAGACGCCTCTCCGGAGCATTGGGTCCATGCGGATGAACCAAGGCTGATTAATGCTCACTTCATTTTGTATTAATCAATCCCTCATAAATGAAATTTTGAGTTTTTTGTCAAATTTTTAATCCGCAAAAACAGAAAATTTTGGATTGCTGGTTTTTGAAAAATTTTGACCGGAATCCGTAATGTATTCCAAAACCCATGCTGTGGCCGCGGCATGCAGTGCGATGCCGGTGCGGCAGACGCCTTCCGCGGAAACCGCAGGCAAACCTCCTCCTGCTTGAAAAAAGCGGATAAGGACAACTGGCATATGCCGGATAAACTTCCGTGCCTGCACCCCGGCAGTGTTGACAGAATTCCAAAGAAATATGGAGAGAATCACAGGCCGGCAAATTCCCCGGAAGAAAAAGAGAAGGAAAAAACACCTGCCGCTTCCACCACGCACTTATCCGGAGAACCGCCGCACCAGACCACCACGGCTTCTGAAAAAACCATGATGACCAATCATGGCGTTCCGCCGGCGCTTATTTCACCATGGCTAAAACAAGCCGCATCCGGGCCCGCGAACCTGCTCTGCGCCGTCCCGGTTGATTCCCGGTTTAATAACCAGGACGGAGCTTTTACTGTCACCGCCGTTTGCCTGGCGGTGACAATTCCAGCGTTCTGTTTACGGAGTTCTGTGTTCAAAAGAACGCCCTTGCATTATCCTGATAATACACTGAATGTCTTTTTCAGCAAATTACTTTGTTGCTGATTATGGATTCAATAAAATTATGACAGTCCGCCGTCAATTGGATGGTCATTTCGATTTTCCCGCTTTGGAGCTTGCCGATGCTGTCAGGGCCATTCTTTCCCGGAATCCTTCTTACCACTCCATGGCTGAGGACGGCCCGGGGAAAGTTTTCACGAGCCTGATCAGACCGCACCGGTGGTTGCCGGGCACATGGATCACCATCAGCCTCGAACCTTACGACGCAGGCACAAAAGTCTTATTTAAAACAACCTCCCAATGGTTTGTTTTCTGGGATGTTTTGAATACCTGCAACCAGCATATCTGGAGAGCTCTGAGGGAGTTGAGACAGGAGGTCAGGCAAAAATAGCCGGCACGGCATCCGTTTCCCAGGCAGTGCGTGCGGTTGGTGACGGCTTTTGCAGGCAGGCGCGGATGAGCCTCAAGCGGAGTAATGTGTTCGGAACCGCCCTGTCCAGAGGGAAATCAGACTCCACCCGTATTTTCGAACCCGTCCCGCCCCACCAACCCATTTCCCTTATGCCCGACCAACAATTCAAACAGGAATTCCATTTGACAGAGGATGGATGGATTTCGGGGAACACTTGGCTCCGGAAAGCTTTGGAGCAGCCTTTGATCAAACGGCCCATTGATGCCGTGCAGACTTGGATCAGAACGGAAAAAGCTTCCCTTGAGGCCACGGGTCCCGTCATTGACACAGCCTGCGTCTGGTCCAGTCAGGATTTTCCACCGGCAGCCATTGCCGCCCTGCATCTGTTGTTCCCGCCCGGCGGCCTGAACTGGACCGAAAAAATTCCTGCCACGCCAACCCGGACTTTCTCCTTGGGCTGACTTTGCGGGCTGCCCCTCTTTTCGCTTTTGCAATAAATACAATCCGTCCTGCGGCTTATCCCGTATCCCCGGCACCCGCTTTTTAAAGTGCTTATGCCCTCAACCACCACCGGCTCCCCATTCTCCGGCTCTCTCAAGGGAAAACGCGCCATTATCTGTGGCGGAACCACCGGCGTCGGCCGGGCCACGGCTAAACTCCTGGCGGCCAATGGCTGCCGGGTTTTTATCTGCGGACGCAACAAAGTCCATCTCGAGGATGCTCTCAGGGAAATCCACGAGGAAGGCGGGGATGCCGGCGGCATATCCGTCGATGTCGGCACCATCATCGGAATTGAGCGTTTTTTTGCGGCGGCGGATGTTTTTCTGGGCGGATTGGACATCGCAGTCCTGAACGCCGGCGTGGCCTCCAAGGGAGAGCTGACGGACATGAGCCATGAGGAGTGCCATCATGTCGTGGCAGTCAATCTGCTGTCCTGCATCTCCGGCAGTCTGGAGGCCATGAGAAGGATGAAAGGGACCGGCGGGCATGTGGTCATGACGGGGTCCATGAGCGCCGATGTTTTTGACACGCGGGCCTCGGTTTATGTGGCCACCAAGGCGGGCATCCGCGGCTTCGCCTCCTCCCTGCGCAAGGAGGCCAATCCTCTGGGAATCAAAGTCAGCCTCATTGAGCCGGGCACCGTATCCAGTGACATGGTGGATGAAACCCCGGAGGAGCAGAATCGGATGGTGGAGGAGATGCGGATGTTGAAAGCGGAGGATGTCGCCCAGGCGATCGTGTTTATGCTGATGCAACCCCGCTGGTGCGACATTATCAAGCTGCAGCTCCGCCCCCATCTTCAGCTGATCTGATGCGGCGCCACAGGCGAAACCGTTCTGCCACCGCTTGTCCTTAGCCCTTCACTGCAGTATCAAAATCCCTTTCCTTGTTTATGAAAAAACCTCTGCGTTATGGTCTGATCGGATGCGGCGGATTTGGCCGGTTCTGCCTGGGGGAATACCAGCGGATGCCGGAACTGACCTGTGTCGCAGTCACCGATAACGACGAGGCGCTGGCCCGGAAAACGGCGGATGAGCATCATCTGGCTTTCTGTCCCTCGGTGGAGGCCATGCTGAAACGCGGGGACATTGATCTGGTGCATCTGGCGACTCCGCCCTTCACGCATATGAACCTGGCGCTGGCGGCGTTGGAGGCCGGCAAGCATGTGCTGTGCGAGAAGCCACTGGCGTTGAACGTCATGGACGCGGAGCGCATGGTGCGGAAAGCGCAGGAAAGGAACCGCCTTCTGACTGTGAATCTGATCATGCGCCACAACCCGCTTTGCCAGGCCGTGAAAGCGATCGTCAACAGCCAAGTCCTAGGCGCGCCGCTGTATGCCACCTTGGTGAACGCGGCGCAGGACGAAAACCTGCCACCCGCCCACTGGTTTTGGGACCCGGCAAAAAGCGGAGGCATTTTTATTGAGCACGGCGTTCACTTCTTCGACCTGTTCGAATGGTGGTTCGGCGCGGGCACCCTCCTTTCGGCTCAGGAAATCCGCCGCCCAGGCACAGGGATCGTGGATCAGGTGCATTGCGCGGTCCAGTACGGCGCTATGACTCTGGGCACTTTCTATCACGGGTTTCATCAGATGCGCAGCCGTGATGAGCAGAGCTGGCGCATCATTTTTGAGCTGGGCACTCTGACCATGAGCGAATGGGTGCCGACCTGCATGGAACTGGATGTGACGCTTTCCAATGAGGGAATGGAGACGATACGGAAGATTCTTCCCGATTCGGAGGTCCGGGTCACGGATCTGTATTTCGGCAATGATCAGCATCCCTCCAGCCGTCATCGGAACCGCAGCGTGGATCTGCGTGCGGTGGTCTCCGCAGGGGCCGGTCTCGAGAAGAAGGCTCTTTACGGCCGGATGGTCCGGGATCTGATGAGGGATCAGATTTCCGCCATTGGAAACCCAGGCCGCCAGCGGATGATAACTGAGGCCAACGGAGTGTCTTCCCTCGCCTGGGCCGAAGCCGCCCATCAAATGGCCGGGCAGCGTCCACTGTCCCCGGTTCCCTGACGGAGAAGTTCCGGATTCATCAATGGATTACATTGAATATTCCGGCGATCCTGTCTATAAGGCTGTCATTCCTGAGCCCATTGCGGAGAAATGGCTGAGAACGACTGGCAAAAGAATAGCTTTTTGGAGGCAGGCCTTGGATATTCCTTGCCTGCGGAACTGCGAAATGACCCTGCTTACCGGCATGAGGCCGGATCATTTCTTGAATGGATCATACGCAGCAATGACTCATTGGATTTTTTCAAATTTGAATCTGCTGAAATCACTTACATTTTTTACAATCAATCATAAAAAATTTAAACCTATTTAACAATTTAAAATTTGAAAATAAAATATATCAAATTGATTTTTATTTTTAGAAATTAACAAACCGAATGTTGTGTTTTTCATATTATTAAACACCGCAAACCACACGTCAGAAAAGAGGACGCCGTAATGATTGCCATCCGTACCGCCATTGGAGCCGGCGCGGAGGTTGAACTTTCGGGGCAGGCAAGTGACATTCCTGGCGAGGGCTGGTGGTCGGTGTTCGTTCCTCACCGCATTCCTGACATGGATCCTGGCGGAGTGCTGGTCCGGGTGCACAAGCAAACCGGGGAAGCGGAGATTGAGATGAGTCTGTGACAAGCGGCGAAAACCGTTGCCAAAGAGCGGCGCAACTGGACGGAATTGGCTGCGCCCCATGCTCCACACGCCGCCTTTTTTTACCTATTTCCAGCCTGCGGAATCCAGCCGCCCCCCGGAAATAGACGGTTGGATTTCCAAGCGGAAGGGTTCATTCTCCACTCCTGCCACAGCCCCGCGCCACCCAGCCCCTCCTGTTTCCACCATGCATTACGCTGAACTTGACCGACTTTACCACCTGCCGTTCTTCGACCTTATCCAGCAGTCCCGCGCCGTGCATGAGGCGCACTGGCCGGAGCGGGAGGTGCAGCTGTGCACGCTGCTGAGCATCAAGACCGGCGGCTGCAGCGAGGACTGCTCCTACTGCGCGCAGAGCGCCCGCTACTCCAGCGGGGTGAAGGCGGAGCGTTTGATGGAGAAAAACGACATCATGGCCCGGGCCCGGGCGGCGCGGGACAGTGGCAGCACCCGCTTCTGCATGGGGGCCGCCTGGCGCGGGGTGCGCATGGGCACGGACCGGTTTGAGAAGGTGCTCGACATCGTCCAGGACGTCAGCCGGCTGGGCATGGAGGTCTGCGTGACTCTGGGGGAACTGGGCCCGCAGGAGGCCGCCGCCCTGAAGAAGGCGGGGGTCACCGCCTACAACCACAACATCGACACCTCCCCGGAGCATTACACGAAGATTGTGACCACCCATACCTTCGAGGACCGGCTGCGCACCATCCGCAATGCCCAGAACGCGGGCATGAGCGTGTGCAGCGGCGGCATCCTGGGACTGGGGGAGACCGTCGAGGACCGGCTGAAAATGCTGGAGATTCTCAGCGGCTTCAATCCCCAGCCTGAGAGTGTGCCCATCAACAGCCTGATGCCCATGCCCGGCACCCCCTTGGCGGAGAACGGCGGGGTGGAGGTGTTCGATCTGGTGCGCATGATCGCGGTCACACGCATCGCCATCCCCAAAGCCAAGGTCCGTCTCTCGGCAGGCCGCACCCGGCTTTCCCGTGAAGCCCAGGCGCTGGCGATGTTCGCGGGCGCGAATTCCATTTTTTACGGAGACAAGCTCCTCACCGCCGCCAATCCCGCCGCGGCCGAGGACCAGCGCCTGCTGCGCGATCTCGGCCTCACCGCCCAGGAACCGAATCCCTCCATGGCCGCGCCCTGCGCTGACGATTCCCGGGAATGTTCGCCCGCCATGCCGTGCTGCGGCTGATCCGAAGACTGTCCGGCCACCCTGATCAATAAATGCTGGTTTTTGGCGGCCATCCGGGAAAAGATGAACGGCCCGTCCCGGCCAATCTTCTGTTCCCCGCCATCCCATGATTACCCGCCGACATTTTCTACAAAGAACGCTGCCGGCCGCCGCTGCCGGCGCGCTGACCGCGTGCGAGCAAGCGCAGCCGCCGACGCGCTTTATTTTACCCAACCGCCCGCTGGCTGTGGTCACCACCACGGTCCAGGCGGCGGATTTGCTCGGCGAGGTGGGCGGCGAGGCGGTGACGGTGAAGAGCCTGATCCCGCTTATGAGCAATCCGCATCTGTGGCAGCCCACCGCGGCGGAGTTGTCCACCGTGCACACGGCGGACGTGTTTGTGCTCAGCGGGCTGGGGCTCGAAGCCAAGTTCAACGAGAATCTGGATACTCTGCGGAACACAGGTCTGGCCGTTGGTGTCCTGTCCGACGTCCTGACGGAGGCGGAGATCATCCGGCCCGACGGTCCCGCAGCGCCCCCCGATCCCCATTTCTGGATGAACGCCTCCCTGTGGGCCAAAGCGGCGGGCAGGGCGGCGGAGGTGCTGGCGGCGGCCAGTCCCCCGGCGGCGGCCTATTTCCAGGACCGCGCCCATGAATACAGCACGCAGTTGGAGGACCTGCACCGGCTCATGCAGGGCCGCTTCAAAGAGCTCGCTCCCCGTGCGCGTTTCCTGATCAGCTCCCACGACAGTCTGCGCTATCTGGCGGAGGCTCATGGCATGAGCATCAGAAGCATGTGGAACGCACGGGGAGAGGATTACCCGGAGGAGGAAACCAAAAAGACCGCCGCCTGGGTGAAGGAGCATCAGGTGAAGCTGCTGTTCCGGGAAAATCTCGTCGGCGGGGAAAATCTTTTGGCCCGGATGCATGATCTGAGCCTGCCCTCCAGCAAAGTGATCATCTCCCTCTCCCTGACCCAGGCGGGCACGCTGATGGCCGGGCTGTCCGAAGGGCTGGATGTTGGGAAATACAAGTCCGCCTTAAAATACACCTGCGAGATGATTTACAGCACCCTGTTCACCGCGAAGTGAGGTGAAATCAGGCGCGGGGCACGGCTGAGGAAGCCATCCCTGGAGCGGTCGGGCATTTCCCTGCTTCATGCTCCATCCCCCAGCCTCAGTGTGCGGCCATGCCCTTGATGATGAGGATCATGGTTCCCATCACCGCCAGCAGACTGACCAGCAGGAGCACCCAGCGGAAAATGAGCCGGTCGCGCGCCGCTTCCTCCACGTCCTGATTCCGGCGCTGCTCCACGTCCAAGTGCCGGGAATCCGTGGAATTCCGGGCCTGAAATGGCTGGCGCGCAATGGGGGCTCTCGGTATCTGCTCCCAGCGGTCAGTTTGGTTTGGCATAAATCAAAAGGGCAGGATTCTCCTCGCATCACAAAGCCAAAACCGGACGGCATTGAAAGCAAAAAACATGGTCTGCGGGCATTTTTCAGCCATTCAGGCCCTCTGCCGGAAAGAGTGACCGGAATTTGACGACCGACTTCTCCAGTCCGTCCAGCACCTGGTCCACCTCGTCAGCGGTGGTGAGGCGTGAGAAACTGAACCGCACGGTGCTGCGGGCCGCCACCGCATCCAGTCCCATGGCAGTGAGCACAGGCGACGGATCCAGGCTGCCAGCGGTGCAGGCGCTGCCCGCGCTGACACAGATGCCGCGCTGGTCCAGCAGAAGGATCAGTCCCTCCGCCTGCACACCATCAAAACGCAGACTGCTGGTGTTGGGGATGCGGCGTACGGGATCGCCATTGAGATGCGCCCCCGGAATGCGCCGCAGGGCTTCCGTCTCAAAGCGGTCCCGCAGTTGCCTCACGGATTCCGCGCCGCTGCCCTCACCGGAGCCGGCATGTCCCCGCAGATGATGGAGTGCCAGTTCCGCGGCGGCCCCCAGACCGGCGATGCCGGCGGTGTTTTCCGTGCCCGCCCGGCGGTTGTTCTCCTGCGCGCCGCCCAGCATCCATGGCTTGAAGGGAAAATGGCGGTTCACATAAAGCGCGCCAATGCCTTTCGGCGCGTGGAATTTATGTCCCGAAATGGCCAGGCTGTGAATGCCCAGCCCCTCCAGGGAAAGTAGGATTTTGCCCGCCGCCTGCACCGCGTCCGTGATGAAGGGAATGCCGTGGGCCTCCGCCAGCGCCGCCGCCTCCGGCACCGGGGAGATGACCCCGGTTTCGTTATTGGCCCACATCAGCGCGATGGCTGCGGTCCGGCCCGGGCGGATGGCGGTGGCCAGTTCGTCCAGGTCCACACGGCCCAGGCTGTCCACCGGCAACCGCGTGACCTCATACCCCTGCCGCTTCTCCAGCCATGCCACCGGCTTCAGCACCGCGCTGTGCTCGGTGGAACCAATAACGAGATGCCGCCGGTCCGTGTGCAGCTGCGTGGCGGAGAAAAGCGCGGTGTTCAGGGATTCCGTGCCGCCGCTGGTGAAAAGGATTTCCTCCGGCTGGCATCCCAGCAGAGCCGCCACTTGCACCCGCGCCTTGGCCAGGGCTTTTTTCGCCGGCTTGGCGAAGGTGGACCCGCTGGAGGCATTCCCATACTCCCCCTGCAGAAACGGCAGCATGGTCTCCAGCACCATCGGATCCACACGCGTCGTGGCATTGTTATCGAGATAAATCATGACGGGAGGCGGCAGGAATACACACCCGCAAACTGCGGCCACCGTTCCCGATTACAAGGGCGCTGCGGCAGGTTGTGAATGCAGCACCTGAATGCCGGATGCCGTAAGCATCCTCCAGCCGGGATGGCACATTCCATGAAAGGGCCAAAGCCGCCTCCAGCTTTGATCATGGCCTTGTGGGTTTTGTCAGTTCATCGCCGCGCGGGCGGCAAAGCCATCACTCCTAGGGCGGCAGCTTCGATTTGAGTGCTTCCCTGTCGGCGGGGGTGATCGGGGAGCTGTCCAGAATTTCCCGCACTTCCTGCCGCGAGTGAAGCCGCCGGGTCTTGTGCCAGATCATGCACAGTCCGTTGATTCTTGCCCTGTCATCCGTGATTCTGGCGGCCCAAGCAAAGGCGGCGTCGGCATCGCTGGAGGCGGCGGCTTGGGAAAAGCTGTGGATGGCCGCATCCAGATCCGGGGTGGGCTCCTGCCGGTTCAGCCATTCACCGCAGGCATTGAGATCTCTTTCGACCCATGAGCGTGTCACCTCATCAAGGCTGCGGTGGACGGGCTGCCCCACCTCCTCCGCCTTCACCAGATACCATTCCGCCACGGCGGCCGGGTCCTCCCGGTGCATGCGGCTGTCCAGCACACCGCTGAGAATGGCGGCCTTGGCATCAGGGGAGGCTCCACTCCCATCCATCCACGCCATCATTTCCCCCAGCGCGGCCGGGTTGGAGTAATCCACATTCCGGAAAAGAACCGGAAGCCCGGCCCACAGCAAGGCCGGATCGGCATTCTCCGGCTTCAGCAGCTCCCGGATCACCGCCTCTCTGGTTTGAGGTGTCCGGTTCATCACCTCGCAGAGATTGAAGAGGGCGGTGCTTATCCCATGCTGCTCACGGCGTTCCCGGTCCCGTTCCTCCAGTTCCCGCAGTTTGGCAAAAGCCAGAGGCAGGTCCTTTTTTCCCAGTTCGGGGATGATGTTCTCCAAGCCGTTTCCGCCGAATTTGTCCAGAGCGAGATCCTTCTCCCATTTGTGGAAGGCACCCATCGGATCACGTTTTGCCCACATCGCCATGACCTCGGCGATGCGGATATTCCGCCCCAGATCCGCCCGCTGGCTGAGCAGGCCGGCCACCACGGGCTCCGGCTCCAGAAACGCCAGGGCGGCGCTGGCTCTGCCATACAGGATGCCGCGCGTGCCGCCGGGCCAGCCTTCGGCGATTTTCATCACCTCCTTCAGCTCAGCGGCGGAGAGCCCGTACAGCTCCACCGTTGTCCGCGGCCCCATTCCGGCGTCGCTTTCCAATAGCAGCGCGAGCCGGTGCTTCAGGCTCAGGGCCTTTGGCGGAGCGGTGCTCAAAAAGGACGGAGGAAGCGGCCCGGGGGCCGTTGACACCAAGGCATCGGCGGTGGAGCCGCCCACGCTGTGCCTCCCTGTCCAGTAGCCAGCGGCGATGGCCAGCAGGGACACCACGGCCAGCCACAGACTGCGGCGGGTCAGACGCCACAAAAATCGGAGAAGCCGTTTCATTTGGATTTTCCGGAAAGGTTTCCACCGAACTTCGCCATCCACAGATCGCGCATGGTGCCGGCGGGATTCCGCAGCATGATCCGGCTGGCCAAGAGGGGATGCCGGTCCATCAGCTTGGCGGCGACTTCAGCCCGAACCATTAACGCGTCACTCTCATCCGTCAGCGGCAGATCCCTCACCCACGCCACCGCCGCCTCCGGATCGACCTGCGCCAGAGTCTGTCCGGTGCGCTTCAGCAGAGAGGCGCGGATGCGCTCATCCGGCACGCTGCTGATGCGTGAGAAAATATCCTGACGGGCCTCCGGGTTCCGGACGGCGGGCGTCAGAAGATTCTCCGCCGCCTGCCTTTCATCCTCGGCCAGGCTGGGAAGTTCCCCCCACAGAGCCTCCCGCCTCTCCGGACTGTAGCTGACCAGGATGGCGTGATAGATACTGAAGGCATCGGCGCGATGATGAAGATCCGTCCGGCTGCGCCACCATTCACGGGCCGCCGCCGCATCCTTCGACGCCCAAGCGCTGACAGCTGGCTGGAGGCAGCCGCGGAAGGCCTGAGCGCTGCGGACATTCTCCAGCACCCAGACCACCGCCTCGTCCTTGGTGACCGCAAACCTCCAGCGGCTGATAAGCCGCGGCACCATGGACATGCCGATAAGATCCTCCCCGATGCTGCTGCCCAGCAGAGCCAGCGCCGCCGGGACCTCCTCCGGCAGGATTTCCTCCAGCAGGATTTCACCGCGCGCGGCTCCGGCGGGATCCGACTCGTTCCGGTAGTGGTCTGCCGCCTCGGCCACGATCTCCGCCAGGGGGCGGCGGGCGGGGGGTGCCGGGGCGGGGGCGTGATCTGTCAGGGTCCTCAACGCGTTCCGCGCCTCCATCACATCCAGTGCCAGCCGGCGGCGCGCCTGCTCCTCCCTGGCCTCCGCCCGGCCTTTGGCGAATCCGGTGCCGGCCAGCAGGGCCACAAAGGCGCCTGTCAGGAAGCCGGCGGCGAATTTCATTTTGCCGAATGCCAAGGTTTCCCGCACCCGCCAAGCCCACGCGGAGGAGGCGGTCAGCCGTGGCAGCCGCTCCAGCACCTGCTCCGCCAAGGCGGTCGCCACCGGAGCTCCGGTGGCGGGCTGGGTCAGGGTTCCCAGCCCGGCGGTCAGGATGCCGGCGGGCACCGCGGCGCGGTGTTTTCCCAGCCAGACACCGAGTTTTTCAAAAGCCCGCGAGGCCCGGCGCTGCACCGCGGCCTCAGTGCTGCCGCTGGCGGCGGCGATCTGCTGATAGGTGAGCCCCTGCCAGAAATGCGCCTGAAGAATGTCGCGGTCCTTCCGGGCCAGACAGGTCAGTCCCTCATCGATCAGGGGCACGGCCTCCGTCCACCGCTCCCCGCCGGGTCCGGCGGTGAGGAGCACATGATCCTCATACCGCTTCAAAATCCGGCCCCGGCGCAGTTCCCGCCGCCTGTTGGAGGCGGACACCAGCACCGCCGTCCGGTGCAGCCAGCCCGCGACGCCTGTGCCCGCATAAAGCCGGCCCGCGTTTTTCGCCAGCAGCAGGAACACCTGCTGCGCTGCCTCGCGCGCCAGTTCCGGATCCCCGGTGCGGCGCAGGGCCGCTCCATGGACCAGGGTGGAGTGTCGCTCCACCAGCAGGCGGAACGCGGATTCATTCCCCCGCTGACGGTAGTCGCGGAGCAGTTCGGCATCGGATTTCATGGCACGCATTTCCTGATACTGGCTTCCCGCCGCCGCAGGCAGACAGAAAATGCGCAGGTTTTTTAGGAGAGTGCCGGAAACGGGGAAGCCGGCGTGCGGTGGAGAGCATTGTCCGTCGGCTCTCTAAAATAAAAAAGCCGGCACCCTTCGAAGGGTGCCGGCTCTGCAATGAATGGGTCAGGTGGTGACCTCCCGGATGATTAGTAGCGGTAGTGCTCGGCCTTGTAGGGGCCTTCCTTCGGCACTCCGAGGTAGGAGGACTGGTCGTCGGTGAGGACGGTCAGTTTGACCCCGATCTTTTCGAGGTGCAGGCGGGCGACCTCCTCGTCGAGCTGCTTGCTGAGGCGGTAAACGCCGGGCTTGTAGCTGTCCTTCTTGCTCCACAGGTCGAGCTGGGCGAGAGCCTGATTGGAGAAGCTGGCGCTCATGACGAAGGCGGGGTGGCCGGTGGCGCAGCCGAGGTTCATCAGACGGCCTTCCGCGAGCATGTAGATGCTGCGGTCGCCGGGGACGTTGTAGCGGTCAAACTGAGGCTTGATGTTGACGCGGGTGACGCCTTGGGCGTTGTTGAGGCGGTCCACTTGGATCTCGTTGTCGAAGTGGCCGATGTTGGCGACAATGGCCTGATCCTTCATGTTGAGCATGTGCTCCAGGGTGATCACATCCTTGTTGCCGGTGGTGGTCACGTAGATGTCGGCGATGCCGAGGGTGTCCTCCACGGTTTTGACCTCGAAGCCCTCCATGGCGGCCTGCAGGGCGTTGATAGGGTCGATCTCCGTGACGATGACGCGGGCGCCGAAGCCGCGCAGGGAGTGCGCGGAGCCTTTGCCCACATCGCCGTAGCCGCAGACGCAGGCGACCTTGCCGGCGATCATGACGTCCGTGGCGCGCTTCAGGCCGTCGGCGCAGGATTCACGGCAGCCGTAGAGGTTGTCGAACTTGGACTTGGTGACGGAGTCGTTGACGTTGATGGCCGGGACCAGCAGGGCGCCGGCCTCCATCATCTGATAGAGACGGTGCACGCCGGTGGTAGTCTCCTCGGAGACACCCTTCCAGTCCTTCACGATTTCATGGAAAATGTAGGGCTGCTCGGCGTGGATTTTCTTGAGGAGGTCCTTGATGACCTGCTCCTCGTGGTTGCCGCTGGGGGTGTTGACCCAGTCGCTGCCGTTCTCCAGCTCGTAGCCCTTGTGGATGAAGAGCGTGGCGTCGCCGCCGTCGTCGATGATCAGCTGCGGGCCGGGAGCATCCACATGGTTGATGGCTTTCCAAGTGCAGTCCCAGTATTCCTCCAGGGTCTCACCCTTCCAAGCGAAGACAGGGATGCCGGCGGCGGCGATGGCGGCGGCGGCGTGGTCCTGGGTGGAGAAGATGTTGCAGGAGGCCCAGCGGACGGTGGCTCCGAGCTCGACCATGGTCTCGATGAGCACTGCGGTCTCAATCGTCATGTGCAGGGAGCCGGTGACGCGCACCCCTGCCAAGGGCTTGTCAGGGCCGTATTTGGCGCGGATGGCCATCAGACCGGGCATTTCGTGCTCGGCGATATCGAGAGTCTTGCGGCCCCAGGCGGCAAGGGACATGTCGGCGACCTGATAGTCGGTGAAAGCGGCGGTGGCAGCGGTGCTCATAAATTAAAATGCTTGGTGGTTGTTCCCGAACGTATGAACGAATCAAGATACGTTGATATGTTCCCTGAATGCGGGAGGGAGTCAATGGAAAATCCTGATGGGAAAATTGGCCAGCTGATCGGTTCCGCCATGGAGTCCGCCCAAAGAAAGTAGTTGAGGCATTTTCCGTGGTTTTTCCCGTGCGACCGCCGCTTGGCGTTCACTTTTTTCCTTACGTGTGATCACCCTGCCATGCGTACCGTGTTGACGTTGGAGCGCCATGGTGGCGGGCGCGATTGATAAACGCAGCGGTCCTGAAGACCGCTGGCCCTTTTCTTACCTTCCCCCCTAATCGGACGCAGCCGCCCTTGCAGGCTCCGGCGGCCCCTGATCGGACGAAATCACGCTACCGGGCCAAGGCAACGTATACGATCGCCGGGTAGGTGGCGGTGAACGCCCAGAAGAAGGTGTTCAGCCCCATCAGGATCACGGTCGACGCGTGGAAGGCGACGCCGAGCGCCAGCAGGACGCAGGTGACCGGGGCCAGACCGATCAGGGCGAGCGGGAAGGCCGTCTCAATGGCGATCACAGAGAAGCAGCCCAGGCGTGCTATGCCAGGGTGCCTGACGAGGGTCCGGTGCGCGCGCGCGTTTCCGTAGATGGTGGTACCCAGCACCCCGGGGAGCGCTTCGCCACTGCGCCAGACGGGCGAGGCAGCCTTCTTCAGTCCGGCCGTGGCGTAGGCGAGGCAGGCTTGGAGAGCGATGAACCACAGGGCCGCCTCAGTGACCAACGCGATTCGCGCGACTAGCGCGGCACCTCCGACAACGAGGCACATCTGATCGGCGCCGTCGTGGCCGTAGGACGAGCGCACCTGGGCGAGCAGGGAACTTACCACCACAATGGCAAGGGCGGCGACCCGAGGCACGGGCTCGGTCCAGGGCACCAGCAGCATGACGGCGGCACCGCACCGAAGCAGGAGCACTATCCGGTAACGTGACGGCACTAAAATGGCGTCCAGTACCGCGCCCCACGGCCCGGTCTTCCACCGCCGGGTGAGTCGCCCGACCGGCCAGCCGGCAAGCCCGTGATCACTGAGAACTCCTGGGCGAACGAGATACTCCAAGCACGAGATGACCACTGCGACAGCGACCAATTGCTCGGTCAGCACTAGGTACTGGTCTGCTGTCATATGAGCGGGTGCAAAGCAGACAGGAAAACGGGTGCGACGTCGACGCCGGCTCCCTGTCGTCGCCTCGAACTCATAAGCAAGAACTGGGTCTTGGTGGCCGCCTCAGCCCTGGGGAGAGCTGAGACGTGATCGAGGACCGTCAGGTAGGGCGTGGAGAGGTAAATGGACGCTTTGTCAGGACCGAGTTCGTTGATCCAAGCCGCCAAGTCTTTCATCACATCGAAGATGGCCTTGTTGTGTCGTCGGCCCGGGTTCCAGACGAACGCCCAAGGCGTAGACGGGAGGTAAGGAAGCTCCCGCCAACCGGTGAGCTCACCATCGGAGCTGAGATCACGGACCAGAATGTGGTAGTCGAGCGTTCCTGGCGTCGGCGCGAAGAAGTTATACGCCGGGATCAAGCCGAGGACGTCGTAGCGCCGCAACGTCCGTAGGCACCGGTCCGAAACTTGCGCCACGACCGAGAGAGCGAACCAGAGCACCAGGATTCCGACGGCGATGGTTGCCATTCCTTACAGCCCTCGTCAACGTTGCAGCCTGATCGCCCGTTGCCGGATTCTCATCAGCTCACGGGCGGACTTCTCCGGGCCGAGCTGTCGCAGGGTGGTCTCATCCAAGTGATCCACTGGATTCACCACCGGCATTATTGCCAGTGCGATGAGGATCAGGATGGCGTAGGCGGTCAAGCTCTCCGAGCAACCTGCATTGGGCGCGATGTTGAGTTCAATCTGATCGGAACCCACCAGCTCGAGCGCGGCTGCCTCAATGGCGGTGAGCATGGGGTCCGCCTTCAGCGCTACCGCCTCGAACTCCTCGTTTGTTCCGTCAAGCTGGTGTTCAATTAGGGTCAACTCGTCGGCGGGAAGCCGGCCACCATTGTACGCGCATGGGATGACGGCCAGATCGTCGGCCGGGGGAGGCAGATGTGGGCCGCCAGATGCCGTGGTCCACACCGGATCGTCGCGTAGACTCCGGCGCTGCGGAGTGTCTCATGGATCTCACCCGGGTTCTGCGGATGTCGGTCGGCGCGCTGTTCGCACAGCGCTGCCGCGAACGATCCGTCGTCACTTCCGCCGGCAGCGATCTCGCGCAGCTGCCGCAACCGTTCATCGCCCCGCCGCCCAATGTAGACCGTGATGCTGCCCGGTGCTGCCAGCCGCGGCCCCCGCTCGTCCTCAGAGCGGTAATCGAGAATCTCCACTGGGGAAACTCGACGGCGGCGGGTTTCCTCGTCTGCTGCCACAAACGCCCGCAATTGGTCAAAATCCATATTGTTCGTCATAACGTTGACTTGTTTATCGGATTTTGACGGAAAATCCGATTTTAAGAAGGTCCCATAAGTGGTAATTAGCCGTGTGATATCTACAGCCGGAAGGCGATTTAGCGTCCCCAGCCCGGATCCTCACCGCCGCGCAGAATAATTCGCTGAGCGAGTGCATACCGGGCGGCTCGCGCCGCATCACTGAGCGAGCCTAAAATCTGGCCCGTTTGCCAATCAACGCTGATGTCGCCGGGGTCCTGATCAATACGATCAACGAGCAGCGCCGAAAGCTCTCGAAAATGTCTGCCTTCAATCTCCACAAACTTTTGTGCCAGTTCCTGTGCTTGCGGGGTTGGTTTCATTACGGATTGCGGATAAATGTGGAACCCTCGGATTGAACTTAGCTGAGTATATTGCCGGAAAGTGGAGAGTCAAGCTGCCGGCAGCTTTTTTTAATAAAAATTCAATCTCTATGAACTGAGGCCACCTGCAAAATTCGAATCTCCGGTTGATTCCACCCGATTTTTCGGAATCTGCTGCCACAAACCCGAGTTACACACCATTACAATCAGCCTTTTTTGAAGTCCGCTAACATGGTGTTGAACTGCGGTGGATTCCCGGACTTGGAACCTCCAGAATAAACATGAAGCAGAACAAACGCTGCACCTCCGAATTCAAAGCCCAAATCGTGGAGCTGCTGGTCACCGGAAGGCCCGTCCAGGAGTTCGGTGAGCAACTCCGCATCAGCGCCAGTCCTCTCACAGATGGCGTGCCGGTGCCCGGAAGCCGCAGGTCCGGAGCAGGGGAGCGGATGAACTGCAGCTCCCGCGCCGGGGAATATGCCCGCCTCCAAATGGTGGATGACAGTTTAAAAGGGCCGCGGTCATCCCAGGACTGGAGCCCAATCCAGCACCGTGAAATGATCGGCAGTATCCGCAGTGCCTCCGTTCACTCCTGCCCCAAATGCCTGCCCAGGGCTTTGAGGTAATCGTAGGCGTAAAGACCCGTTTTGTGCCCGTCGCTGAAGGCAAAGGCGATGGCGTAGGTCCCCACGTTCTGCCAGGCGGTGACCCGGACACCGGGAAATTCCGTGCGCTCGTCGCCGCCGAACTTTTGGCCCAGAAGGTCGCGCTCCCCGGCGGTCTCGGCGCTGGGGGACCAGGCGCGGAGGCGCTCCATGGGATAATAGTTTTCGCTGCCGTCGCTCCAGCGGATGGCGATCTCGGTGCCTATGGCCTGAATGTCCTCGGGGTTGGGTGTCTGCATGAAGGGAAGGGGGAATGGTAAAGGAAAAAGCGTGGAAATCAAAACAGGGCTGCCAGGAACGACCGGTGCCCGGAGCTTTAACCGCCGTCCTCCGCGAGCCAGAGCGATGCCTGTTTGGCGAAGTAGGTGAGGATCATGTCCGCACCGGCCCGGCGGATACCGGTGAGGGATTCCATCACGATTCTGCGCTCGTCCAGCCAGCCGGCGGCGCAGGCGCTTTTGATCATGAGGTACTCGCCGCTCACCTGATAGGCTGCGATGGGCAGGGGGGTGGCCTCCCGCAGGGATTTGATGATGTCCAGATACGGCCCGGCCGGCTTGACCATTAGAATGTCCGCGCCCTCCGCCTCGTCCAGCAGCGCCTCGCGCACCGCCTCGCGGGCATTGGCGGGATCCATCTGATAGGTCTTTTTATCTCCGGCCTTGGGGGCCGAATCCAAGGCCCCGCGGAAGGGGCCGTAGTAGGCACTGGCGTATTTGGCGGTGTAGCTCATGATGCCGACATCATAAAAACCGGCATTGTCCAGTGCGGCGCGCAGCGCGGCCACGCGGCCGTCCATCATGTCACTGGGAGCCACGATCGCCGCGCCGGCGTGGGCATGGGACAGGGCTTGGCGGCAGAGCGCGGCCACGGTCTCGTCATTCACAATCCGCCCATCGTCCGCGACCAGGCCGTCGTGTCCGTCGCTGTTGTAAGGATCCAGGGCCACATCGGTGATCACCGCCAAATCCGGCAGGGCGGCGTTCAGGGCCTTGATGGCGCGGGGGACCAGTCCCTCATCGTTCCACGCCTCCTCCGCTCCGCGGGTTTTAAGAGCGTCGGCTATGCGGGGGAACAGGACCACCGAGCGCACACCGGCTTCGAAAGCGGATGTGGCCTCCCTCACCAGACCGTCCAAACTCCAGCGGCGGCAGCCGGGCATGGAGCTGATGTCCTCGTCCACCATGCCCTCCGTGATGAACAAGGGATAAATCAGCTGGCCGGCCGCCAGCCGCGTTTCCCGCACCAGCCCGCGGATGGCGGGGCTTTGACGGTTCCGGCGCGGGCGGATGGGAAGATCGAGCGGGAAATTCATGATCCCCACCAACGGGCACCGTTGGCGGAAATCAACGGGAGGGGAAGTACCTCACTCCCACGTTCCCACCGCCGCCGGCCCTCCTGTCAGGAGACCTTACGCATGGATCCAGAAGGCGTAATCCGCGAACTCATCGCCCTCCCACCACTTCCGGTCGCCCCGGCCATAGTTGAAATTCACCCGCCCGGCTTGGCTCTGGAGCGGGGTCGTGACCTCGCCGGCGGCATTGCGGGCCGCCTTCCAGGTTTCCGTCTCCGGCACCACCGGGGTGACGTGGCCGGGCTTGCCGTCCTCCCTGCGGCGGGCAATCACCAGACACACGCCGCCGAGATTGGCCGCATCCTGGAGTTTGGGGAGGGTGCCGGTTTCCCGCCAGCCGAAGGAGGGGCCGAAGGACCTCAGCCAGCGGAAGAGGTCATTGGCCCGCTGCTCGTCGATGGTGTCGCCGATCAGCACCGGGACCTCCTCCCCGCGCCCCAGCCGCAGCAGGGCGGCCCCGGTCCACCACACCCGCGGCAGGTAGGCGCCGGCAAGCATGCAGAAGTCGTGGGCGTAAACGTTGCAGAAGGTTTTGCCGCCGGCGGGGGCATAGCGCTTATGGGCGGGATTGGCCACATCCAGCCAGGCGATGATATCCGCGATCTCCCGCGTGCGGTGCGCGGCGGTGTCCCCGGTGCGGGACGGCATGGCGGATTCATTCAGGGAACGCGCTCCGGCGGTGACGCCGCGTTTGGTGATGGTGCCGGGCGCGCGCGGGCAGTAAACCGCCACCGCCCCCGTCACCGGAGGCCGGGGCGACACCACCACCAACGGCACCTCCGTGCCCGCCGGCATGGCCTCCAGATATTTCGCGGCCACATAACCGGTCAGAAAAGCCCCGTTGTGACTGGTCTCCACCTGATACCAGACATCCGCTTTCTTCCCTCCCACCCATTCCACCAACTGGCCCACCGGCAGAGAGGCACGGATTTTGCCGCTGGTGGACGGGGCTTCGCGCAGCTGCAGCACGGAGTTCACATTCACGCGGAACACCTGACCGCTCCCGTCCACCGGCGTGGGAGGCGGCAGCGGAGCCGGGCCCGGAGCGGGCTGCGGCGGCGGAGTGGGCAATGGAACCGGTGTGGGCCTGATGGTTTTGGCCAGAGCCAAGTAATCCTGAATATATTCCCCGTAATACCGCGTCCCGTCGAAGTGCCCCTGCTTAAATCCCTTGCTGAGCACCGATTTCCCCCGGTTGTAGGCGATGGCCACATGGATCATCTCAAAATCGGTAAGGACGGTTTTGTCCCTCCAGCCCTGCCGCGTCTGGGCCTGCCTCAACTCCAGGAGAAAATGCTTCAGGCATTGGCCAATGTCCCCCCACCCCCGGGTGAGGAAGAACGCCTCGTTGGTTTTCGCGAACTGGAGATCGTATTGGAAAAGGCCAAACCCGCGGCAGAATTTGACATCATTGGCCGCAGCTCCCTGATAGGCCTTGATGTGCTGCGCCATGCCGGTCAGCGCCTCTCTGGCCATATCGAAGAGCGCCTGCCCCTGCGGATGGGTCAGCAAATCCTTTTTGTCTTTGGGGAAGGCGCTGCGGGAAGGGGAATCCAGGGTGTCGCCCGTGCAGAGCTTCATCACCTGATCCAAAGGCAGTTTCTTCTCCACCAGCACGGACCAGATATAGCCCGTCTCCTGAAAGGCGATGGCGGCCAGAAGATCGGTGGAGAACGGCGTGCCGGCCACGGCCGGCGGAAGCTCATTTTGGAATGCTGTTTTAAACCATTGGATGGATTCACTGCTTTTCATAGGAAGTGTGTGGCTTCCTTTTTATACTGCTAAAAGCACGCGGAGTTACTGAAGAAGTCAGGATTGCTGTTCCCCTCCGTGGTGGCCATTCCCCCGGACCGCAACCTGCAGGGCCGGATGTTGAAAGACAACTGGAGACAGGCTCTTTTGCCGGACCGCCGAACCGTCCGTCAGCGCTCAGGGGCTTGGATGGCAACTCAGGCCTCCAAGCGCTTGGTGGAGGTGCGCTCTGTCAGGAGCTGCGTCTCCTTGCCCTTGTCGCGGGAGCCGTCACCGGAGTCGGACTTCACGTTGAGCAGGCGGATCAGCTTCTCCTTCAACCGCTCGGGGGTCAGCCCCTGGTCAATGTTCCCGTCCACGCTCAGGGAGATGTGCCCGGTCTCCTCGGACACGATGACTGCGATGGCGTCGGTCTGCTCGGTGATCCCCATGGCCGCCCGGTGGCGCAGGCCGATGCTGCGGTCCTGCATTTCCCGCTGGCTGATAGGGAAGACGCAGCCGGCTCCGACGATGCGGCCTGACCGCAGGATCATGCCCCCGTCGTGCAGCGCGGTCTTGGGGTGGAAAATGGTCAACACCAGCTCAGGGGTGAAATTGCTGTCAATCTCCACCCCGGTCTCCAGATAGGACTCCAGCTCCATGCCGCGCTCAAAGGCGAACAGGGCACCGAAGCGTTTGGCGGAAAGGTCGCGCACCGCCTCCTCCAGAGCCTCCACAAGGTGCAGGTTTTCCCGCGCGCCGGAAAACAGCCGGTGGCTGCCCATGCTGACAAAGCTGCGCCGCATCTCCGGCTGGAAAATGACCACCAGCATGAGGCCCACAAAAAACGCGAAAGTGCGCACCAGTTCCAGATGGAAGGCGTGGGCCACCAGCACCAGCAGCAGGACCAGTAGCAGAGTGCCCGGCAGCAGTCTCGCCCCTTGGGTGCGCAGCAGGAAAAACCATCCATACAGAAGCGCGCCTCCCATGAGGACAACCTCAAGGAGTTCACGCCAGTGATGAATGAAAAATGACCGCATGCGCCGGAATGCTAAAACTACGGCACTTCATCCCTTCCGCCAGCGCGAAGTCAGGCAGGCGCGAAAAAAATTCAGCAAAACTTTAATAACCCGCTCACTCCGGCTCCAGAATGGCTTCCATCATCCGCAGGGCATGAACATTGTCCCGCACGGCGTGGATCCGGAAGATGCGCACGCCGTGTTGCCGCGCCCATGCCGTGATGGCGGTGGTGGGAACATCCCGCGCCACGGGATCGGTCAGCCCCAGGATGCGGCCCAGGAAGGATTTGCGGCTGACACCCAGCAGCACGGGACGGCCATGGATTTGAAAGCGCGGCAGGCTCCGCAGCAGGGTGAGATTGTGCTCCATGGTTTTGCCGAAGCCGATGCCAGGGTCCACCGCGATGCATTCGGAGTTCACCCCCGCGCGGGCCGCCTCGTCACAGGCCGCCGTCAGGCTGGCGGCGATCTCAGCGGTGACATCGCGGTATTCCGGGCGGATCTGCATGGTGCGCGGCGTGCCCCGCATGTGCATGAGCACCAGCCCGGCTCCGGTGCGCGCCGCCACCCCGGCCATGCCGGGATCGGCCCGCAGGCCGGAGATGTCGTTGATGATCTCCGCGCCGGCGTCCACAGCGGCGGCGGCCACACTGGCCTTCATGGTGTCGATGGAGATAGCCACCCTGCTGGCCTCCCGCAGCTGGCGGATGACTGGCAGAATGCGCCGCAGTTCCTCATCGGTCCCGACCGGCACCGCTCCGGGCCGGGTGCTTTCCCCGCCGATATCCAGGATCTCCGCGCCGTCCGCCACCATTTGCAGGCCCGTCTCCACCGCCACCGCCGGGTCCAAAAACCGGCCTCCATCCGAGAACGAGTCCGGCGTGATGTTCAGCACCCCCATGATGACCCCGCGTGTGGTCAGGTCGAAGGTGCGGTTTCGGGTGCGCCAGATCATAAAGGGAAATCGGGGGAGGTTTCAAGTTTGAGCGGATAAGAACAGGAGGGATGGTTGAAAAGCGCCTGCATTTTCATTTTTGACCGCAGCCTCTTCACAGTGCCTGATGCCAATCAGAAAAGCCGGGTCACTGCGGATGCCGGCCGGCATTCCGTTCCCCGGATCCCGCGCCCCCGGAGGCCGGGATGACTCCCGCCACCGCCGGCTTCGCCTGAGGCCGCCACTGGGTCAGCACATTGGCCCCGGTGATGAGAAGCCCGCCCGCCAGCAGGGTGGTGGTGACAGTTTCATTGGCATAGGCCACTCCGGTCCACGCCGACAGCAGCGCCGGCAGAAACAGGGCATACACCGCGGTGCACACCGGCTCGATGCAATAGATCAGTCCGGCCTCGGTGGCGCTGACGTGGGGCTGCCAGGCATTCATGATGCCGTAGGCGAAAACCGTGCAGAACACTGCTAGAATGGAGAGCAGCACGAACACCTTCGGAGCCGCGGCCACGGTCACCAGATCCGGCAGCCGAGGTGCCGCCATGACCGCCACCGGGGCCGACCACAGAGCGAATCCCAGAAACATCAGCAGCGTCACTGGGATCATGCGGTTTTCGCGGTACTTCGGGCGCTCCAGGAGAATAATCTGGAAGGTGAAGGCCAGAGAGGAGGCCAGCGTCTCCCATTCCCCGCGGCCCATAGTCATGGTTCCCCAGTCCAGGCCTGACAGGATGGAGATGCCCCACAGCACCAGCACGGTGCTGCCCGCGATGCGCCAGTCGGGAAAAATCCGCCGGGACAGGCAATGCCACAGCGGCAGAATCACGCAGTAGGCCTGGGTCAGAAAAGCGCTGGTCGAGGCTTGGGTATGCGCCAGACCGTCCGCCTGAAGGATCAGCCCCAAGCCTCCGATCAGGCCCAGCAGCAGACCCTGGGCCACCTCGTTGCGGGTCATACCCAGCAGCATTTTGGGCCGCCACAGGAACAACAGGCCAGCCGCCAGCAGGGAACGCAGGCAGATGATCCATGAGGTCAGAAACCAGCTGTCCGCCTCCGGCACGCGTGTCTGCTGCAGCATGGTCAGCATTTTCTGCACGGGAAAGCTCAGTCCCCAGGCCGCCGTGCCCGCGATCAGCCAGAGAACAGCACGGGGGTGCGTCGGGGCTGAAACGGCAGCGGCGGGGGAATCGGACATCCGCGAGCAAAGCGCGGAGGTTCCCTGGTGTCAGCCGCTTTTTCCCGCTGCTGCGCCTTTGCGGCCCAGAGGATGCCTGCCAGAGCTTTTTTCAGACGGACTACAGGCTGCCTCCAAAAACAGCGCGCTGCGGGATGACCTTGCCAAAGGCCAGGATCGGAGGCAGGAAGAGCCGCTTTTTTCAACCTTTTTCCGCCGTGCCCGAACTTTCCCTTTACCTCACGGAGCAGACCGCCCGCATCGATGCTGCCTTGGAGCGCCTGCTGCCCTCCGCGGGCACGCCCCCCGCCACCCTGCATGCCGCCATCCGGCACAGCATATTCGCCGGCGGCAAGCGCCTGCGCCCCGTGTTGCTGCTGGCCGCCTGCGAGGCCTGCGGCGGTGACGCCGAGCAGGCGCTGCCCGCCGCCTGCGCCGTGGAGTGCATCCACACCTATTCCCTCATCCACGATGATCTGCCCTGCATGGATGACGATGACTTCCGCCGCGGCCGGCCCACCTGCCACAAGGTCTATGGCGAGGCTATCGCCGTGCTGGCGGGCGACGCCCTCCAGCCCATGGCTTTTGAGCTGCTGCTCCAATCTCCCGCCGGCCCCGGCTACAGCGCCGCCGGCATGGTCAGGGAACTGGCTGTCACCGCCGGCAGTCTGCACCTCATCGCTGGCCAAGTCCGGGATCTGGAGGGGGAGGGGAAAAAGATCTCGTTCGACGAGCTGCGCCTTGTTCATGAGGGGAAAACCGCTGCCCTGCTCACCGCCAGCCTGCGCCTGGGGGCCATGGTTGCCGGAGCCACTCCGGCCCAGCTGGAGGCGGTCACGGCCTTCGGCCATGCCCTGGGCTTGGCCTTCCAAGTGATCGACGACATTCTGGACGTGACCCAGACCAGTGAGAAGCTCGGCAAAACCGCCGGCAAGGACGCCGCGTCGGAAAAGAGCACCTATCCCGCCATTCTGGGCTTGGAAGCCTCCCGCGCCGAGGCCTCCCGCCTGACCGATGAGGCCCGTGCCGCCCTCGGGCACTTGGGCCCCGCCTCCCGCCGCCTGGGGGAAATCGCGGGCTATCTGCTGCAGCGGGAGTTTTGAGCCCGCTGCCCGGGATTGATTGGAGTTGCGGCTTTCGGAGCCTATCCAATCCCGGTGTAAATCCCATTTGCCACAGCCCTCCGGACCGGGCCTATTCCCTTCTATGCACAAACGAGTTGCCGAGTTCTTTGCCGGTATCGGTCTCATGAGGCTGGGACTGGAGCTGGAAGGCTGGAAAGTGGTCTGGGCCAATGATATCGATCTAAAAAAATGCGCCATGTACCGCCATCATTTCGGAGCGGACAGCCATGATCTGGTGGCCGGGGATGTGCATTTGCTCGACAGCGCCAGCCTGCCGGATTTGGAACTGGCCACTGCTTCCTTTCCCTGCACTGATCTTTCATTGGCGGGCAGCCGCCACGGGCTGGAGGGAGTAAGCTCATCGGCATTCTGGGGTTTCATTGGAGCTTTAAAGAATCTTGGACACCGCCGCCCGCCACTGGTCCTTCTTGAAAATGTGACAGGATTCCTCACATCCCACGGCGGCAGCGATTTCCGCAATGCCCTGCTGGCTTTGAACGAACTGGGCTACAGTGTCGATACTTTCCAGATCGACGCTGCAAACTTTGTGCCCCAGAGCCGCCAACGGCTGTTTGTGGTGGGCACTCACACCAAGGCCGGAACGGGAACCAGTCTTCAGGATGGATTTTTGGAAAGTGATGTGCGGCCTGCCGCATTGGCGGACTTTATATTCACAAATCCGGATATCCGCTGGAATGTGAGGACACTGCCCCGGTTGCCAAAACGGCAGCATCAGCTTAATGACATTATTGAGGATGTTCCTCTGAATTCGGAAATCTGGTGGTCACGCGAGCGTGCTGACTATCTTCTCAGCCAGATGAGCCCCAAACACCGTGCCGAGGCCCAGCGCATGATGGATGGAAAGGCATGGAGCTTCGCCACAGTTTTCCGGCGGGTGCGGAATGGCCGCTCCATGGCTGAGCTCCGGAATGATGGAATAGCAGGGTGTCTGCGCACACCACGCGGCGGCAGCGGGCGGCAGATTTTGTTCCAGGCGGGGCAGGGCAGCTTTCACGTGCGGTTAGTCACTCCCCGCGAGTGCGCCCGGCTCATGGGGGCACCGCAATTTAAAATTGAGGCCACCCTCAATCAGGCCCTGTTCGGCTTCGGGGACGCGGTTTGTGTTCCTGTGATCCAATGGATCGCCCGCCATTATCTGAATCCTGCCCTCAATGAACTTCAGCCACAAGAAACCTCCAATCTGCCGAAACTGATCACAGCCGGTAAAATCTCATATTGAGGAACTATGAATCCTTTTCTTCAGGAATTGGAAAACTTGGCGCTGACACAGCCCAAGTTTTTAAAAAAGGGCGGTCTATGTGTCGGACTGATTATCACCAGAACGGCTCAGGAGCTGGGATTGCCCTTGAAAATCGAAACCATGCGGACCGCCGAAGGTGGTCAGGTGACCGGCCTGGGTAAAGCTGCTGTCCAAAAAATTCTCAATGCGCATGGAATCCACAAAGTGCTTGCGGAGGAGGGGGCCGGACCAGCCGGGGCAGCTTGGGACTGATGGAAAACTACGTCCGTCTGCTGAATCAGTTTCCGGAGATAGTCTGCGCCAGTTTCTCTGAAATCGAGGATTGGTGGATCTCAAAAGTCAGGCTTCATTTTGCCGGCGAAGGTCCCAAATTTTCCCTCGATTCCGGCAAGTCGGTCAAAGCCAGCCTTCAGGACCTTTTCCGGCAGTCCACTGACATTCAGAAAAACTCGGGAGGAACTCATTATGTCGGGGCTATGCTTCAGCATCTGGTGGGGGCCAAGCTGGA
>JAQGPJ010000023.1 GCA_028293125.1 Verrucomicrobiales bacterium
CGGTGGAGTGGGGGGTGCGCCTCAGCACTTTGGCTTCGTGGGAAAACAACCGGCACAGGCCCTGCGCCTCCGCCCTCCCGGAACTCAACCGCATACTGGACAGCATCCTCGGCGCGCCGTCCGGGGAGCCGGCGGGGGAGCCTCCCTCTCCACGCGCTACGGAGTCTTTTGCGGAAACCGTTCTCCGGCATGCCGGGGAGAGCCGGCGGGTGAATCCCCCCGCTGTCCGGCACGCGGAAAGCCTGAAGGCTGCCGGCAAGCAGTCACGGGACAGCGCAGGCTGATCCCGCCCGGGGCAGAATGACAGTGAACCGGTCACCCCTGGTCTCCAGTCTCATGCCGGCAGGTTTCACTGATCCCGGCAGGGTCAGGAGCCAGGAGGTGTCTTGGCTTTTTGGGCGGCGCACCGGGTTTGCTTTCCAGCCGGTCCGGCGGTCCGCCGTGGGCCTTCGCGTCTGCGGGGCCGGGCCGTGTCAGAGGGGTTTGGATGCCATCCTTGGCATGGATCCACCCGCGCGCCGTCCCGTAAATCATTCCGTCACCGGTCTGCCAGGCAGGGGCCGCAGGATCTCAAAAGGCTGATGCCGGTGCTTGCGGCGATGCTCCCGACGGCAGTTAATCCCCGGGAGTCGGACCGCCTCCTTCGGAATAAATATTCCTTTAAACGGATTGGCGGTATCCTCATGACCCGTATTTCCGTAGAGGCTGAAATGCAGCTGAACTACAGATTAGAGACAGATTTGGAGCACAGCGGGAGTCTGCCCGTGCTGGCCTTGCTTTGGAATGAACTGGCGGGCAGCCACAACTGTGGCAGCTTCAGGCAGGAGTTCCGGTCGGAGCTTGAGCACTTGGACCGCTTCCAAAACGATCACCCCGAGATCCCGGCCAGCTTGCTGACCGGCATTCTGGAGGCGAGAGTCATTGATGCCTTCCGGGAAAGGTTTCCAAGGGAGGCGATGCTGGCGCTCCGGGCGCGGCTGAACCGCTCAAATTAAAGAATTCCGCCCCGCTGCTTCCTGTTTGGGCGGCTTGCGGCTGACCAGCGGACTGCCCGCTTTACGGATGCAGGATCAAGGAAATGCTTTCCATCCCCTCCCTCATGATCCCGCTCCGTGCCGCTGCCCACTGCTCCGCCGGTCTTATGATGGTTTTTAGTTGCTGCCCGCAGTGCCATTATCAGGAATAACCCCGCAAGTCCCCGCGCATGCCACCGACCGTTTTTTCGCTCTTTCCCAGGAATGACGGCTTTGACCGGGAGTTGATCTCAGCGGTTCTGGCGGGTCGCGGATTCCGTCTGGAGCACATCGTTTCGAATGCCGCCGCCAGTCCGGACGGATTTTGGTATGATCAGGACGGGAACGAATGGGTGGCATTGATCCAAGGTGCCGCGACTCTGGAGTTTCCGGATGGTCCGCTCGATCTCGGCGCGGGGGACTGCCTAATGATCGAGGCCCATCAGAGGCATCGTGTCTCCTTCACCAGCCAGGATGCGGTGTGGATCGCGCTGCATTTCGATGCGGACTCATCCGCTGAGCCGGCCTGAGCACCCAAGTGCCCGCCCGGCCCCGGCGCGGCAGTTTGTCGCCGCTCCCGGCAATGCTTACGAAGTGTCAAAAAACGGTGAATTTGGCGGGATGCGGCGGACTTTCAAGGAGGGCCGTTCCGGCAGTGTTGTCAAAGACACCGCCTGACACTGGCATGCTGGCGTTGGCGGCGGTTCCAACCCGTCACGGCACCCGGAACACCTTGCCGGAGTAAGGGCAGCGCACCTTGGTGCCGGCAGGGATGTCCTGCACGTCCACCGGTCCCTTGTCAGGGCTGAAGGGGCTGTAAACGAATCCCTTTTTGCCGGGAATGATCACGCCGAACGGCAGGTCATCCCGCTTGGGGGAGGTGGACGGAGTGTCTGTTCCGGAAGGCTTGGTTTTGCTGCCGGAGCTGGAGCTGGGTCCGGAGCCGGACCCGGACTTTGCGGGTTTGTCCGCCGATGAGCTGCCGCGGCCACTGCTTTTGGTGCCGGAGGAGGCAGGCGGCACCGGGGCCGTGGTGCGGTCGTTGCTGCTGCGCGACTGGGAGGTGGGGGGCGGTTGGCTGGACCTGCGCGGATTGGAGTCCGAACGCTCCAAAGTGGCTGGCGGCGGGGTTAGATCGATGGGGCCCGTGGAGCGCGGCAGGCGGTCCTGATCCTCGTTTCCTCCCCGGTTGGAACCGGCTCCGCGGCCATCGGAATATTCAGGGCGCGGGTTTTCCGGATTGGTCCTGCTGTCCCGGTTGTTGTTGCCGCGGTCGCCATCCCACGGCTCCAGCCGGCGGGGCAGCGCACGGGGCTCGGGCCGTTCATCGATCAGGCCGGACCAGAACCGGCGGAATCCACTTCGGCGCTGGGTCTCGCCCAGATTGTCGGGGTCGGAGACAATATGGCGGGGAGGAGGGGTGGCGTTGTAGGTGAACCCATCGGACATCCCGTCCATCCATGGCCGGTATTCGTTCAGCCGGGATGGGGTGTAGGAGGTGTTGAACACGGCATAAAATTCCCCGCGCCGGATCAGCTTTTCGTAAAAAGCCCGGCCATTGCGGCTGATGCCGGACAACTCAAACCAGTTTCCGCCCCAGCGGCGGTATTCCACCCGCCTGCCCTCCTGGGATTGCGACTCCATCCACTGCTCCTCCAGGCTGGGGCGGGTGGGCCCGGGGGAGTATCCGCCCCAAGTTACCGCCTGAAAATCCCCATCCAGCGAGGTGAAGACCGCACGCTTGGCGCTGAAGGGATCGCCTTGGGCTCTGATGCCCGGAGGCACCGGGAGCAGAAAGCCATACTGCGGCTGGAAAAAGGACGTCCAGCCATCGTAAACCGGACCGCCCCGCCCACGGTCACGACGGTAATTGTCGCGGTCCGGCCCTTGGGCGTCCGCCATGGGCGCACCGCCCAGCAGCAGCCAGCCAGTGGCTGAAAACAGAGCCAGAGGAAACAGAAAGCGGGAGGGGCGGAGGGCGGTCATGGCGGTTGATAAAAACACGGCGGCAGTGGGACGGATCCGCCATCAAAAACATTCAACGATACAGGGACGGAAACCGACGCAGCCTGCACGGGAAAGCGGGGGGGACGGAGTTTTCCGGAAAAGGAAAACTCCCCGCCGGCGGGCGTGTCCTGCGCCCCCCTCTCTGCCAGTCCCGCTTCCCTGCCCTGCCCTCACGGAAAGTCCCCGCTGCCCGGCTGCACCGAGGCCCAGTCCAGACCGAATCTGGCCAAATACTTCCGCACCCGGTCGGTATCGTTGCTGCTTTTCTGCTTGGCCTCACGGCTCACATTGAAAAGCCGGCGTCCGGCCTCGGCCATGCTCCGGGACGTCCGGCAGACGCGGACCACCCAGGCCAGCTGCACCAGATCAAAGCGGTCGAATCTCTCGGCGAAATCCCTGCCCAGCACCGTGCTGAGCACCGCCGGATCGTCCGCCTCCGTCCCCGGCCGACCATCGGGCCGCGCCAATTTCCGCCAGTGCGCCTGCAGCAGCGCCGTTTCGGCATGCACCAGATCCTCTGTTATGCGCCCCTTCTCCGCCAGGGTGGCCAGACGCAGCATGATGGCGTTCAGATCCCGGAAATTCCCCTGCCATGTGGCGTCCGGACTTTCTGCGAACCGCAGGAAGGCCTGGCGGGCCTCGCGGTTCATGGTGATCTTCCGCCCCAGGCGGGCGGAGGCTCTTTCCAACTCATAGTCCACATTGGGCGCGATGTCCTCCTTCCGCTCCGCCAGACCCGGCAGGGCGAAGGTCCAGAGATTGACCCGCGCCTGCAGATCCTCGCGGAACCTTCCGCAGGCCACCAGCTCATGCAGATCGCGGTTGGTGCCCGCGATGAGCTGAAAGTCGCTGTGCACGGTTTTGTCCGACCCGTGGGGGGAGAAGCATTTGTCCTCCACCGCCCGCAGCAGCATGGCCTGCTCGTCGAGGCCCAGCTCGCCGATCTCATCCAGAAACAGCAGTCCGCCATCCGCCTCCCGCAGCACTCCGGCGCGGTCGGCCACGGCTCCGGTGAAAGCCCCCTTCACATGGCCGAACAGGGCGCTCATGGCTCCGTCGCCCCGCAGGGTGGCGCAGTTCACCTCCACGAATTTCCCCTTCAACCCGCACCGCTGGCGCCGCAGCTCACAGATGCGGCGCGCCAGCTGGCTCTTGCCCGCGCCGGTGGGACCGGTCAACAGCATGGGCTCCTTCGACCGCAGGGCCACGCGTTCGATCATCCCTATCAAGGTGTTGAAGCCGGCGTTTTTCGTGGGGATGCCGCTGCGGAGAAAGTCCTGTGCCTCCTCCTGCTCGCGGCTGAACCGGGTGGCCATCCGGTCGTAGCGGGAGAGATTGAGGTCGATGATATCGATGCGCCCCACCGATTTCTCCGCGACCACTATGCGGTGGTTGGGCCCGGTCTGCAGCAGCCGCGCGGGCAGCTGCCCGGTTTCCGTCAGCAGGAAAAGGCAGATCTGCGCCACATGGGTGCCGGTGGTGATGTGAATGAAGTAATCCTCGTGATCGGGATCGAAGGGATAACTTTTCGCAAAGGTCGCCAGCCCGTCGTACACACTTTCGAAATCCCACGGATTGTCCCCCAGGCACACATGGTGGGGACGCACCTCCGTGTGCGGCGAGCACCCGCGCATGTCCTCCATCACAAAGGAGGCCAGAGGGTCGAATTTCTCCTCAAACAGCAGCTCGAAGCGGTCCACCGGCCACTCCTTCTGCAGCAAGGCGCACAGGCTGGGCCGCCATGTGGTCCAGCGGTCGTGGTGTTTGATCCCGTCCAGCTTGGTGCCCAGCAGGCCGATGACCACTTTGGGCCGGGGCTTCGCGTCCGAACCAGTGTTTGGATGGGATAATTCTCTATACATTGGGATAGATTATTCCGTGATTCGAATTCCGCCCGCAAAAAGTGGGAATTTTTTCATCGCAATATTCTATTCATTATCAATCACTTATAAAAACTTAAACCGTTTTGTCCCCCCCTTGGCACGCTCCACGCACTATCCGTTTCCAGAATCCAACAAAAGGAGTCAGTCATGAATCGGAAACTCTTCAACACCCGGAACGCCGCCCTGCCCGCCACGGACACTGTCAATGAGGCGGGGGGAAAAGCCTACGCTCTCAGCGCCGAGCAGAAGCTGGCGCAGCTGGCGGCCACAGGCTGTCTGAACCAGACCTTTTATGCCGGGGCTGAGACCCAGATGGACACTATCCTGGCCACCGCCGCCGCCTGCGAGGCGAAGTTTGTGGCCCGCACCGCCATCTTCGCCCGGCAGCACGGATTCATGAAGGACATGCCCGCCCTGCTGCTGGCGCATCTGGCGCAGCGCGATGCCGAACTCCTGGCCAAGGTCTTCAGCCGCGTGATCGACGACGGCAAAATGCTGCGGAATTTCGTGCAAGCCGTTCGGAGCGGTGTCACCGGGCGCAAATCCTTGGGCACCGCGCCCAAGCGGCTGGTGAAGAAATGGCTGGACGGGCATTCCGATGACCAGATCTTCCGGGCCAGCGTGGGTCAGCAGCCCTCCCTGGCGGATGTGGTGAGGATGGTGCACCCGCGCCCCGCCACCCCCCAACGGCAGGCCCTCTACGGATGGCTCTGCAGCCGGAAGGTGGAAATGGAGATGCTGCCGCCGCTGGTGCGGGACTTCGAGGTCTTCAAGGGTTCCCCCGGAACCGCCATGCCCGATGTGCCGTTCCAGATGCTGACCGCCCTGTCCCTGGGTCAGGCGCACTGGAGCCAGATCGCCCGCACCGCCTCCTGGCAAACCACGCGGATGAATCTGAACACCTTCGCCCGCCACGGCGTCTTTGATGACCCTAAAATGGTCAAATTGGTCGCCGACCGGCTGCGGAATCCCGAGCTGGTGAAAAAGGCCCGCGTGTTTCCCTATCAGCTGCTGTCCGCCTTCACGAATGCCGGGACCGAGGTCCCGTCCCAGGTGAAGGAGGCGCTGCAGGACGCCATGGAGAGCGCCACCCAAAATGTGCCGTTCATCGATGGCCGGGTGTGGGTGCTGCCGGACATCTCCGGCTCCATGCGGTCTCCGGTCACCGGATACCGCAAGGGGTCCTCGACCACGGTGCGCTGCTTGGATGTGGCCGCCCTCATCGCCGCCTGTTTCCTGCTGACCAACCGCTCGGCGGAGGTCCTGCCCTTCAGCGATGATGTGGTGCCCGCGAAGCTGAATCCCCGCGACTCGGTCATGACCAACGCAGCCAAACTGGCGGCGCTGCCCTCAGGCGGCACCAACTGCGCGGCCCCGCTGAAGGAGATGAACCGGCGCATGGCCAAGGGCGACCTCGTGGTCATGGTCTCGGACAACGAGTCGTGGATGGGCGCACAGCATGACCGGGCCACCAACATGATGACGGAGTGGGAGGTCTTCCGGAAACGGAACCCCCATGCCCGGCTGGTCTGTCTCGAAATCCAGCCCCACGGCACCACCCAGGCGAAGGAGCGCGCCGATATTCTGAACATCGGGGGCTTCTCCGACCAAGTTTTTGAAATCATCGCCGCCTTCGCCTCCGGGAAGCTGCACCCCGACCACTGGGTCGGTGTGATCAAACAGACCGCCCTCTGACGGTCGGTCCTGCACTGGACCGGATCATTTATATGTGGTGAATGCTTCAGGAGACTACATCTCGCACCAAATCGACAAAAAAGTCTCCTGAGTTCCTCGTCATCACACCCCCTGATTCCCCCAAAAACAAAGGCGCCCGGCGGTGGCCACTTCCGCCGCCGGGCCCGCTTTCCCCTCCCCCCACACTTGCTTTTACGGGCCGAATGCCGGCAGTGACTACATCTCCAACCTGTATCCGTCACCGCTTAAACACTTGTCAGCCCACTTTTTGAATCCGTAAGGGAATCCCGGCGAATGTCCGGTGGAACTACATGTAACGTGCTGGTCGCAGGTTCGATCCCTGCCGGAACCCCTTCAGGGGGAGCTCCGTAGCTCAGTGGCAGAGCATCCCGATGTTTCACCAAATCCTTGTCGCCGCTTCCCTGTTCAACCGCCCCGGACGTTACCTGACAACCCCATGCTGAATCCCATGACACGGCGTAAACGGAAAAAACAAACCCGCGCGGAGGCGCTTTTCCGCGGATCACGGATCGCCAAACTCCTCGAACGGCGGCTGATAGCCGACGCGTCCGAAATCCCCGCCCAGGCCATCCCCTGCGATGCGGACAGCGGCACGCGATGGTTGTACTATATCAATCAGCCGATCACCTGCCAGGATTGTGGTGCCTTTGAAATCTGGAAAGCTGAGGATCAGCTTTGGTTTTTCGAGGTGCACAAGGCTCCGATTTACAAATGGGCCAACCGCTGTCTGCCCTGCAGGCACCGGGAGCGGGAACGGAAGCTTGAAGCCCGCCGGAGAGCTGGCCATGCGCCGGCAGTATAAAAAACACCCCTGCTGCTCCCACGATTTTAAACCTCCACCACGATTTACGGGCCGAATGCCTGACATAACTAAATCTATCCTATGTCCGGTCATGACTGAATTCCTCGTCGGCCCACCTTTTTGACAGCCTCATTTTATTCGGCGAATGCCGGGCGGAACTACATTTAAGGAATGTGAGACGCGGGTTCGAATCCCGTCGGTGCCGGCATCCCCGGCCCGTAGCTTAACGGTAGAGCGTAAATGTTTCGTCCATCCTTGTCGCCGGACCTTTTCACCCCCAGCTACACACCCACGGATCTCCGGTTTTGCGGAATCCGCAGGGAGAAATTGATCCCAACTCAACCCCCTTTCCTACGGGCCGAATGCCGGTGCGACTACATCTGGAACATCCCGTCGCTCCTTTCTGGTCGGCCCGCCTCTCTTTCCTCCACTCTTTATTGATATACCCGGCGAATGCCGGTGGAACTACATTCGTTACCCACGATGAGGTCGCGGGTTCGAATCCCGCCGGTGCCCCCCCTTTATGGGCCCCGTAGCTCAGCGGTCAGAGCACATAATTGTTTCACCAAATTCTTGTCGCCGGCCTTTTCCCTATCCTTCCTTTGGCAAGCCCGTGAAAGCCCGTAACATCGATCATTTCCTCAAACTTCAGCAGCTTGCCTGCGGACTGGTGCATTGGATCAGCCGTCGGGCGGAAACCGATCCCTCCCTGCTGTCGGAGACCATGGTGGGGAATTGGCGCAATGTGAGCTCCGCGGAATCATGGCTGAGGGAAAGCGCGGGGATATTTCCGGTCAAACTCCGCCCCTCCCGTGCTGACTTCAAAACGTTGGCCAATCTCTTTCTGGGTTTTTTCAGGACCTCATTCCATGTGGGAGAGGCGCCCGGCCGGCATCCGGACGATTATGAGGATGTTCCCCGGCCTCGGCTGCTGCCCGGAGCTCCGGAGGGCACCAAGTCCACCCAAGCCAAAAAGCGGCTGCGGGATTCCATGCGCGAGTTCCGCCTGGCGGCTCTGAGCCACTTGGCCTCCGACTCGCGGCGCGCCGTCGATGCCTATGATCTGGCGCAGCTGGAACGCCGGGCCGATCTGGAGGATCCCCTGATGCTGTGGGCTTGGTTTCAGGAACTGATGCGGCGGGTGAGTTTCGACTTTCAAAGGCCGGCGTTTCATGAGCTTTGGAATGATCTGGGCGCGGAGCGGCGCCGGAGCATGAACCTCACTCGGATTCTGGCGGCCCGCGACACCCTCCTCAAAGCCTTGGCCGAAGTGTCCTGAACTTCACTTCGCGAAAGGGAATCCCAGCCCGTATTCCATCCGGATCCGGCGGTGCCATGGCTGGCGGCGGAAAGGCTTTCACCTCTCCGCCGCCGCTTTATTTTCATTTCATCAACAACCCCCTGTTCCACCTCACCCTTTTTTGAACTCCCCCGTCATCCACGCCACCGGTCCCGCTGAAGGTTTCATCCCCCTGCCGGACTCCAAGGGAACGCCGATCACGGTGATCGGCACGGACGCCATCCGCTCGGGATTCGATGCCGGCTGCCTGCAGCAGGCCATCAATTCCCGCATGGCCCCCGGCGTCACCCAGGTAGTGCTGAACCCCGATGCCCATTCCGGTTACGGAGCGCCGATCGGCTGCGTGATGGTGTCCCCCACGCACATCTATCCCGGCCCCGTGGGCGTGGATATCAAATGCTCCATGAGCCTGCTGCAGCTGGATCTGCCTGAAGAGCACATCATCGACCGGCAGGTGCGCCGCGCCCTGATCGACGCCATCACCGCCCGCACCCCGACCGGGGCCGGCCAAGGGCAGCGCTCGGCCAAAAAATCGCGCCACGTCTCCCGTGAAGCCGGCATCCAGGCTGTCACCGAGGGAGCCAGCACCGCCATGTGCGAAGCCCTCGGCATCCCGCCGGAGTGGGCCCGTTACTGTGAGGACTCTGCCCACACCGGGCACGATGGAACCACCGGTGCCTTGGCCCAGCGTCTGGAATGGATTCTGGCGCAGGGACGCATCCGCAACTTCACGGACAAGATGCAGCAGCTGGGCTCCTACGGGGGCGGCAACCACTTCGGAGAGTGCGAGATCGTGCAGCTGTCCGACGACCCCGGCATGCAGCGCACCGCGCAGGTGTTCGGGCTGAAGGAGCGCAACGTGGCCTTCCTGAGCCACTGCGGATCCCGCGGCTTCGGTAATCTGCTGGCCCAAAGTCAGTTCCACGATCTGGAGCGCAAGTTCGCGGAATGGGGCACCCCCTTCCCCGCCGGGGACAAAAAGCTGGTTTACGCCCCACTGGGAACCCCGGAGGCGGACGCCTATCTGGACGACATGGCCTTGGGCTCCAACTTCGCCACCGTGAACCATCTGCTGATCAATGCCCTGGTGCTGGAGGCCTTTCAGGAGGTGCTGCCGGGCGTGACCGGGCGGCTGGTGTATTTCATCAGCCACAATATCGCGCGTCAGGAGGTCGTGGACAACCGGCTGGCCTGGGTGCACCGCAAAGGGGCCACCCGCGCCGTGCCGGGAGGACACCACTCGCTGGCCGGAACCCCGTTCGCGGAGACTGGTCACCCCATCCTGCTGCCAGGCAATCCCCGCGACGGCTCGGTGGTCATGGTCGCGCAGACCGGCGCCGCCAAAAGCTGTTGGTCCGTGAACCATGGCGCCGGCCGCGCCATGGGCCGCCGCGAGGCCGGCCGCCGCCTGGACCAGAAGACCGTGGACGCCGAAATGGACCGCTTGGACATCATGTCCAACTGCCGCCGCTACCCCATCGACGAATCTCCCGACGCCTACAAGGACTTCACCGAAGTCCTGAACAGCGTCGAGCAGGCCGGCTTGGCCAAACCGGTCGCCCGCCTGAAGGCGCGGTTTGTCATCAAGGACGGCGACAAGGCGGATGATTGAAACCGGAGAGGCTTCATCAATATGATTTTCCCAGCCTCAAAGGGACACCCCTTTGGGGCTGGGAAACCAAAACCATGGCTGGAGGATGGCCCATGCAGGCGATATGATCTCACCTTCAAGGAGGATTGAAGGAATCACGGATCACTGCGGAGGAATCCGGAACGTCCTCAGACGGTAAAACCATCTGGGCGATGCTCCCGGTTCAGAAGTGATATTCAGCACCTGGCTGGCGTCAGTGACATTTGTGATGGTGACGCCGGCGGGCACGGGGCTTTGATAGTTCAGCCCCCGGCCCTCAATCACCATCGTCCATTCCGCCGAGTCCGGAGACGTGGCGGATTCCAGTATCCAGGCGAGATCCGCAGCCCGGCGGACCATCACGCTCAACGTGCCGTCCGGTTTGGTCACAAACCCATAACCGTTGGCGGTGGATCCGTCCGCGGGATCCGTCCCCAGCGCGTATTCCATGAAGTTGGGCACACCGTCGCCATCGGAGTCCGCCATGCTTCCGGCTCCGGCGGTCAGCGCCTCCGCCTTCCAGAGATCGAACGGCTGGACCGGCTGCACATTCAGCGTGACCGGCACCGGGGCTGAGAGCCCATCCTTGTCCCGGATTTGATAGGTGAACGTGGCGGTCCCGCTGAAATCCGGGGGCGGCGTGTAGGCGAAGTGCCCGGTGCTCCGCACCAGCCGCAGGGTGCCGGCGGACACGGCGGATGCGGTGATCTCCAGGATGGGATCGTAGGGCTGGCCGGACGGCGAGATCAGACCGTCATTGTCGAGCAGTCCCGCTCCGAAACGGTCGGATGAGAGAAACTCCACGTTCTGCGGACAGATATAAGAGTCCGCCGCGCCCGCCGGCGGCGCATGCGCGTCGCTGAAGTGGATCGTGACCGGCACCGGGTCACTCACCACCCCTGTCTCCAAGCTCACCAGCCGCAGCCCCAGGTCCGAGGAGGTGTTGGACAGGTTATGGAGAGAGATCGCCAGCAGATTCGCTCCGGCCTTCAACGAAATCTCACCAAGGCTGACGGTTTTCAGCGCTGCCTCCTGATCGTCATTCTGAGTGCCTCCTGTCACCATGGTGTAAGTGTCCGGCGCGGTGGGGAAAGTGGTGGAGGTGTTAGTCACGGCGCGGCCGCGCTCGATGCCATTGATGTAAATCACCGCGCCATCGTCGCAGTGGAGCTGAAGAGTCAGAGGCAAGGTGACTGCGCCGTCCGACTGGAAGACAGTCCGGAAATAATCCGTGTATCTCCTGCCAACCGGTGGTGTCTGCAGGATGACGGTGTTGGGAGTCACTGGAATGGCGAACCCACCATAGGTCAGAGTCCCGGCCGCGCCTGCCCACGCACTGTCGTCAAACGCCGCCGTGGTCCAGGTGGAGGGAAAATCGGGATTGGCCACCGCGGGACTGATTCCGTTCAGCGGATGGAGATATTTCCACACCGCGGTGGAGTCCAGAAACTGTTTGAACGGGATGGTGACCACTTGAGCGGCGAACGAAACCGGTCCAGTCACGTTTGGTCCCGCGGTGGCGGTGAACGTGCCGTCCGGCTTCATGTCCACGGCACCCCAGGACGGCTGGCCTGCGATTTTGTAATCCCCGGCCGGCGGAGCTGGATCGTTCCCGCGCACACCGGAGGGGTTTCCATTCAGCCCGTCCGCCGTCAGCGGAGTTCCCTGCGCGGCGTTCGGGTAAACATCCCCGGACAATCCGGATACCGTGGCGTCCACAATGATCACCTTCGCAGCGGAGGTGAACCCCTGACGCACGGGATCCGCGGTTACTCTCAGCGCGAACTCCTCCGCCGGCTCATCCAGCGCATCGGATAAAAGGGAGAGCGGCACCCGCAGCCGGGCTTCACCGGCCTTCAGGGTCAGTTTGCCGGCAGGAAGGGTGAAATCCGTGCCTGCCGCCGCCGTGCCTCCGGCATCCGCCGAGACGGTGAATTCAATATCCTGATCAAAGGCCACCTCCACCGCGAATTCGACCGCCTGGACAACGGATCCCTCTACCGGCTCAATCACAGTGGCGACGCTCAGCATGGGTTGGATGACCGTGTTGTAGGAATCCTGAATGATCATCTCCACAGGTATGGAGACTTTCCCGATCAGAGGTGGATCCATGATCAGGCGCAGCCTTTCAAATCCCTCCGAAACCCTGTCGCTGAGAATCCGCACCGGGAACGTGGTGTAGTAAGGACGGGCTTGGCCTGGCGGAGGCGCCGCCACCTCGAAATCCACCGGCACGTAGTCCAATCCCGCCAGGGCACCGCCATTGTTTCGGGAGCGCACCCTCACTGTCATGGGAAACGGAGCTGGTCGGGTGGCCAGCAGCGCCACCTGGGCCACAGTCTCCGAGAAATAGTTTTCGATTCCCTGGGGTGCCGACAGGGTGAATACCAGGCTGTCATCATCGTAAACCGTCAGCGGAACACCGGCTCCCATGACGCGGAGCCGCGGGACGGCTCCGGCCACTGAGGCGTTCACCGCCGAAATGGTACGTTCCGTCAGGCCCAGGTTCTCTTGGAAATTCATAAATCCCGGGCCGTCACCGGTCAGCACCCATGGAGCCGCGCCTGAGCCAATCCGGCTGTGGATGCCCTGGGCAAGAACCAGAGTGGATTCACCGACCATGAGCATTTCCGGAAAGTTTTCGCCCTTGGGGATGACCTGCTCGAATTCCCAATCGCCCTCCGCTGACTCACGGTGGATCTCCACCCGTCCCTGACCGTCGAAAAGCACCAAATTGCGGCCCCTCACCCAAGCTTTGTAAAAGGAGTCCACCTGCTGGTCATGGCTTTTGGTGAAGCCGCGGACCAGAGTCCAGCCCGGCTGATAGGCAGCTTGGCGGCGGTGAAGATTGACAGAGCCCGAGGGAGTGTCCCCGCGCATCAGCAGCCAGTCCCCGTCCGCGTCCAGGATTTCCCCAAAGGTGAAATAACCCGCCAGGCGCCATGGCCAATACCCGCCGGTTCTCTCCAGGAGCTGGCGTCCCCAAAGAATCCGGTCCGGCCCCAGCATCCGCACCTCCGAGTTGGAGGAAGTGGCAAACTGCCGCCACTCGGACGTCAGCCGCCATGGAGTCTCCGCCGCGCCGGTGGGTTCATACATCCGCAGAACCGCAGTGGGACCCGCATTTTCAATATTTTTGAGGAAACTCATGATCAGAGTCCGGCCATCGCTGCTGATGGCTGCGGAATTGGGCACACTCTCCCATGGAATATACTGGATGGCGGCAGGCACGCTGGTACGGCCCGCGGAAAGGCGGTGCACAGCGACCACGCCCTGGGCAGGCTGTGCCCCCTGCGGATTCCCCGCCCATTCCACAAAGAGCCATTCGCCCCCCATGGCCCAACCGTGCACATTGGGAAATTCCCCTTGGGCGGCTGGAACCATCGGCACATCCCCCTCAAAGGATATTCCCAGAGTGCCGGCCTCACGCGGAGTTCCCAGCCCGGCAATGACCGTGCGGACTCTCTCATCCGGGTGGGCGAAGGAAAAACTATCGTGCCACTCCACGTCGGAATCCTGGGTGGCCGTGACGGTGAACGAGGTCTCCGGAGCGCCCGCCGTCAGTTCCCTGGTGAGATCCTGACTGGGCAGATCCACATCCAGGGTGGTGAGACGGGAGCCGTCGGGAGGATTTTCAAAGCCTCCCGTGAAAATTCCAAGGCTGCCTGGAGCAGCGGGCAATACACTCCCGGTGGCGGCGGACTGCCGCAGGGCGATAGTGCCGCTGCCATACCCCTCGATCAGCGGCGTGGCTGCGGTGGCTGTGACCACGGCGGGTGATTTTCCGTCCCTTATTTCGATCCGGGCTGTCACCGGAGGCTGACCGGCCGGCAGCAGGCGCAGGGTGAGGTTTTCCGTCGGCTCCAATTCCGCATCCGCCATCACGGTGATGGGCAGAGCGGCCCGCGCGCTGCCCGCGAGGATGGTGATCCGGCCCGATGTCGCTGAGAAATCAGCTCCATTCCGCGCGGTGCCGTCCATAACATCCAAATCAAACGTGATATCCGAGGCGGCGGCCAAAGGCAGTTCCGCCATGACCGTCTGAATGCCCGTGCCGGCCATGGGCTCCCTCAGGGGGGCGGCCAGCCATAGCGGCTTGCACCGGTCGTCATCCAACACAGCGGCGGTGGCTCCCGGAAGGCGCCTCACCACCGCGCTGGTCGCCGGAGAGCTTATGGAGGGCGCGGAGATCAGCTCCGGACCGTTCCATCTCAGCTGTCTGCCGTACTCCGCCCCCGGACCCGTCAGGGTGCCCGCCGCGTTCCAAACCGAGCGATTCTCCCTGTCCCGAAGAAAAAGCTGCACCGTGCCCTCCTCCCCCGGAGGATTGCCTGAGGGTCGGGACCGTCCCACCGCCATCCAGTCCCCCGCCACGGCGACGCTCATTTCCCCGGCGGTGCTCACGGAGACGGGCACCGTGCCGGTCCGGCTCCATTGGCCGGCCACACGCTCGTGGATCTGCAGACCCTCAGCCCCGAAAGCGGCCACCATGCCGGGCCCCGCTCCCACGACTGCGACCGTCAGTTCGGGAAGCGCGTCGTAAACCGCCTGCCACTGATCCTCCGATCCTGCGGCACGCTCGTGGATGGAAAGGGCATTGCTTGTCCGCAAAACCAAATAATCCCCGCCGACGGCGATCACCTCACCCAGCCCCGTCTCCCCCGTTCTGCGCCATCCCCCCGGTGCGTCGGGATCCATACGGTAAACCGCATTCATGCCGTTTTCCCCCTCCCGTGTCACCAGCCGGTCGGAAAAGAGCGTGCCCACCGTGGTGTCCTTCAATTCCTCGCCGACAGCCTGCCAAGTGAACGAGTTGCCGATCCGCCTCCAGGTTTTCATGCCGGTCTGGCCCGGCGCGATAATGACCCGGTCATTGGCCTGCGCTGAAAGAGCCCGGTATTCCGGCAGGCTGATCTCCTGCCGGAGCGCCAACTCCCCGGCGGCGGTCCGCTCGTGAATGCGGAGAAGGCTGCTGGTCTGATTCGGACCATAGGCGGCGGAGACTACTAAATCGTCCGCCACATGAATCACGCGGTAGGTCCCGCTGCCCAAAGTGGACCACACCACCGGAGCGGTCATGGCCGCCGCCCAATCCGCCGTCTCCGGTCCGCGCACCACCAAACTTAGGGAGCCGTTCTCCTCGGGTGTCAGGTCCGGCAGGACCGGCACCGTGACGGTTCCCTCAAAAGGCGTTCCGGCCACCGCCGTGCGGGTTTCCCGGAAAGCGGTGAAATCCGTTCCCGGCTGCAGATTGCCGGGAATCACTGCGAACTCAAAGGAACGGTCCGATGCCGCCGCGGGAAAATGGTAGTGAAACGCGGCATTCACAGCCGCCGTGTCCCCCTCCGTCACGGAGGGCGTCTCAGCGGTGATCCCCTGGGCGCCGGCCATTCCCGCGGTGAAAAGCACCGGTGCCACCACCATCCATCGTGAAAATAGACTCTTCCAAAAATTAGGCTTTGATCGCATATCCGTTATTTATGACGCGCATTTACGCAGCTTAATCGGGCAAAGCAATCGGGTTCCTGGCATTTCCGGTGAATGCCGGGGAGAGATCATGTCCGCCGGCCACCATGCGACGGGACGGGAATCGGGTATCCGACCTGCTCCCGCGGCGCATCCGCTGTTTTTCCCTGGCCTTCCGGATTCCCCGGCTTAAAATCGCGTCCCCCGTTTTCCCGGCGGCGACCCTGTCATGCCATCCCATACCGTGTCCGGCACCGCCCTTGCCTTGGAACACTGGATTTCCCTTTTCCCTTTCCCTGTATGAACGACCGCAAGACCCTCGAAGAACGCGAACAGATGTCCGATCTGGACCGCCTGCGCCACTCCTGCGCCCATATCATGGCCACGGCCATCCTGCGGATCTGGCCGGATGCGCAGTTCGCCTATGGGCCTCCGGGGGAATACGGGTTCTACTACGATTTCGATATGAAGCACCGCATCACCCCGGACGATTTTCCGGCGATCGAGGCGGAGATGAAAAAGATCGCCAAGGAGAACCAGAAGTTTGAGAGGAAGGTCATTGGCCGCGATGAGGCGCGGGTCCTTGCGGAAAGTGGACGTCTGGGCGGTCTGACGGAGCGTCCGGGAAATCCCAGCCGGTTCAAGCTGGACCTCATCGACAAAATTCCGGAGGGCGAGGAGATTTCCTGCTATCAGAACGGGGAATTCATCGACCTCTGTGCCGGCCCCCACGTCAACTACACCTCCAAGTGCAAAAACGTCAGGCTCACCAGCGTCTCCGCGTCCTTTTATCTGGGCGATGAGTCCAAGGGCCAGCTGCAGCGCCTCTACGGCACCGCCTTCCCCACCGCCGAGGAGCTGGAGCAGCACTTCGTTGCGCTGGAGGAGGCCAAGAAGCGCGATCACCGCCGGCTGGGCAAAGAGCTGCAGCTGTTCCACATCGATGACGATGTCGGCCAGGGACTGATCCTGTGGACGCCCAATGGAGCCATCCTCCGTCAGGAGTTGCAGAACTTCATCAGTGAGGAACTGCGCAAGCAGGGCTACAGCCAGGTCTTCACCCCGCATATCGGCAAGCTGACGCTGTATAAAACCAGCGGCCACTTTCCCTATTACAAGGAAAGCCAGTTTGGCGCGATCATGGAGAACGAGCAGATGCAGGAGTGCGCCGACGCCGGCTGCACCTGCGCCGAGGTCATGCAGCGGCTGGACGGGGTCTCCAAAAAACTGGCGGAGGGCCTCAACTCCCGCGCCGGCAAGGAGGTCATCCCGCCGGACCGCGTGCTGGCCGACGAGCGCCTCCTTGAGGGCTTCATGCTGAAGCCCATGAACTGCCCGCACCACATCAAAATCTACGACAGCCAGCCACGCAGCTACCGCGACCTGCCGGTGCGCTTGGCGGAGTTCGGCACCGTTTACCGCTGGGAGAAAAGCGGCGAGCTGAACGGCCTGACCCGCGTCCGGGGCTTCACCCAGGACGACGCCCATCTGTTCTGCACCGAGGATCAGGTCGCCCAAGAGGTGCTGAACTGCCTCAGCCTGGTGAAGACCGTGCTGACCACGCTCGGCATGACCAACTACCGCGTGCGCGTGGGACTGCGGGATCCCGACAGCGGCAAGTTCACGGGCGACGCCGCCCAGTGGGACAAGGCCGAGGCCGCCTGCCGCGCCGCCGCCGCCACCCTGGGTGTGCCCTTCAGCGAGGAGCCGGGCGAGGCTGCCTTTTACGGCCCGAAGATCGACTTCGTGGTCAAAGACGTGATCGGCCGGGAGTGGCAGCTGGGCACCGTGCAGGTGGACTATGTGCTGCCCGTGCGGTTCGACCTCAACTACATCGGCGCCGACAATTCGAAGCACCGCCCCGTGATGATCCACCGCGCGCCCTTCGGCAGCATGGAGCGCTTCACGGGTGTGCTCATCGAGCACTTCGCCGGGCATTTCCCCGCCTGGCTGGCTCCGGAGCAGGTCCGCATTCTGACCATCAGCGAGAAAAGCGAAGCCTTCGCCGCCGAGGCGCTGGAGCAGCTGAAGGCCGCCGGCATCCGCGCCACTTTGGACAACAGCCCCGAAAAGGTCGGAGCCAAAATCCGCAACGCCCAGCTCCAGAAGATCCCCTATATGCTGGTCATCGGCGAGAAGGAGGCCGCCGCCCAAAGCGTCAGCGTGCGCCACGCCAAACGCGGCGATCTCGGGGTGAAATCATTGGCGGAGTTTGTCCCGGACATCACGGCGGAGGTGGCGGAGCGGAGGCTTTGACAGCCAGCCAAACATTGCCCATTTCCCCGTTGGGGCCTTCCCCGTTCCGCAGTGAGCCGCCAATGCAAGTCCCCCGGCACCCGTTTCCAGGTGCCGGGGGAAAATGGAGCGCTCCTCCGTCAAGCCATCCGCCGAAGGCAGTCCCGGGGACTGACCCGGCCAGTGGTCACGCCTGCCGCGCCGCAGGGCGGCGGCGCACGCTGGTGAGGCCGGCAGCGGCCAGCAGCATCAGAAGGCTGGAGGAGGTTTCAGGCACCGGCAGGGTCAGGACCTGCAGCTGGACCACATTGCCAATAATCCCGATATTGCCGGTGAATCCCTGCGGGACCTGTCCGAATTCCAAGCCTTGATTGGTGATGCCCCCGCCGGCGGTCATCAGATTGTAAATCCCGGTCTGCAGGCCTGGCAGGGCCACAATATTCAGCATGCCATCCAGAACCAGGGATCCTGTGATCGAGAGGAAGTCGTTCGGGCCGGCCTGCGGGCCAAGTTCAAACTGCAATACCGCCACCGTGGTCAATTCCACATCCCCGGCCAACGTCAGGGTTCCAGGACTGAATCCTGGGCTGACGGTGCCTGAGAGGGTCATGGTCGGCGATTCAATGGTCCCCGTTCCGGCGATCAACCCGCTTACGGACTGCGTGAACGTGGAGGTCGCAGCCAGAACCGCGCCCTCGGAGACTTGGACGGCTCCCTCATTGGTGAAGTTATCGCCGTTGAGCGTGAGCCGGCCGGCCTGGACATCCACGGTGCCGGTGTTGGCGAAGGCGACCCCCACGCTGTATTCCCCGGCGCCCGTTTTGACAAAGCCGCCCGCGTTCTGGAACATGTTGCCCGGATCCCCTCCGGAGGGGTATATGAAGCCCGAGGAGCCGGCGGCGATGGCGGCGGTGAAGGTGCCCACGGCCTCGTTGCGCAGCACCGAGGGCCCGGTGCTGTCCGTGTTGAAATAGATCTGGCTTGAATAGCCGGTCACGCCGTCCCCGGTCCGGTGCAGGAACGATCCCGTGTTCCGGAGGGTGGCCCCGCCCTCCAGATACAGGGTGGGATAGGCGTCGCTCTCCCCGAAGGCGGTGGAGCCCGCGAAGGTCTTCACGCCGCTGCCGCCGATGGTGAAAGTGCCCGGTCCGAAGTCCACCGTCCCGTTGAAAGTGGCCGCGCTGTCCCCGGTGAGCGAGCCCCCCTGGAGGGAGGCGTTGTTGACCGTCAGGCTGGAATCCGTGACCACGTTTCCTCCGTTAAGGTTGAGGCCTGCGAGGCTGATGGGGGAACTCAGGGCGGCGGTTCCGGAATTCAGCTCGGCAATAAAATTACCATTAGGGACCAAGGGGCTGGTGCTCCACCGGGCGGCGTTGTTCCAAAGACCGATGCTGCCGTCCCAGATGGAGGTGGTTTGCGCGTTGCCCAAAACAGTTCCCAGCAGCAAAAACGAGGTTGTGGACAGAATCAGGGGAGCAGTTTTGCGCAGCGGCATGGAGGCGGGAAACCCGGATTTTGGATAGCATGGCATAATTTTCAGTCTTTGGAGGATTAATACCTGACAGGAGAACTAGGGTGGCGCGGGATAAATCCCCAAGTGAAAGGACAAACCAAAAGGATTGAACTTCAGGACACCGCTGTGGTTACTCGGAACGTCATTTTTTGTCACAGGCCTCACGCCATTTTTTTTCCATCCCGCCAAAAATCAGTTGGAAACTGCCTGCTTGGCCTGACGCGCTGAATGACCATCCGTCATCAGGCAGACCATGAAAAGGACGCGCCAAGCCTCAATTCCATGCCGGAAACGGCCAGATGTTATGGTGAAGCTCCATCTCTCTGAAAAAGCGCAGCCCCGGTTCCCACCGGGCCAAGGTAACCTTTTTTCCCTGACGTAGTGGCTTGAACCACTCCACGCAGGTTCACGCAGCCCGTATCTTGCCAGGTGGTGACGGGAATTTGAGATGAACCCGGCCTTCGGGCATGGTTCACCCCTGGCCGGCGGAAATCATCACGCCGGAAACCAGCCCGCATTCATCGAATGCGGAAAGTTAGGATTTTCCCAAAACCAGCAAGGAATCCAGAATAGGGCGGGCGCGGTTGCGCAGGATGGAGTAGTGGCCCTCCTCCACCTCGTGGTATTGCGCGCCGGGCACGGTGGCCGCCAGACGGGCGGCTCCCTTGCAGTCGAAATTCCGGTCCTGGGTGCCGTGCCAGACCACCAGCGGCACAGTGATGGCTGCAGGGTCGAAAGGCCAGCGGGAGGCGTAAGGGTGGCCGTCGTCCCACAGCCCCCTCATGCCGGAGCGCATGGCATTCTGAAAGCCGGGAAAATACAGGCGAAAGGCATCTTTTTCCAGCAGAGCGGCCCGGTCCCCGGGACCCAACGCCAGCAGACCCAGCCGCATCAGCGGACGCGGCGGAGGGATGCGGGCCACGCGGACCAGCGGAATCAGGGCCCCCTGCAGCAGCCAGGGGGCGTGGTCGTGGGTGCCCAGCATCAGCTGATAAATGGGGGACAACCGGCGGCGGTCCGGTCCGGGGGCTGCCGGCAGGGCTCCGCACACGGTGGCGCAGGCGGGCACGCGGTGGCGTCCCAGCGCCCAGGCGCAGGCCAGGGCATAGGGACCCCCGCCGGACAGTCCCAGCACCCGGAACCGGTCGATTTTCAAATGATCCGCCAGAGCCGTCACCATGGGCGGCCAGTCGAGGAGGTTCCGGCCCGGCTGGCGGGAGCTGCCGCCGATGCCCGGACGGTTGGGGGAAATGAGGCGCACACCCATCTCCTGCGCCGCCTCATGAATGAGAGCCCCCTGATGGCTCTCCCCCGGCCAGCCGTGGAAAAAGAAAACCGGTGTGCCGGCGGGATCGCCGTATTCGCGCCAAGTCAGGATGCCGCCGTCCGGAAGGGTGAACCGTTGAAGCATGGGATCAGGATTAAAAATAAAGGGAAGAAGAAAAGAAAAGAAAGGCAGGATGGAACAGGATGGTAGGAAAGCCAAGGCCGGCGCGGGGCGGGAAAAGGGTGCCCTGACCCGGCCATGGGCGTTCCGGCGGAACACAGAGCGCCGGCGGTTCCGGTTCCGGTTTGACCAGCTGCCGGCCCGGGCGCAATTGCCCCGGATTGCCAGTGGACAGGGCCGGGGATGACTGGCATGGAGTCCGCGCTGCGCTGCGCCGCGCGGAGGCCGCTGGATTCATGCATTTGACCTATCTACAACCATTGTGGTGGCTGCTGGGACTTCTGGTCCTGGCGATGGCTTGGCGCTATTCACTGGTGGACCGGCCGAAGGGGAAAATGCTCGCCTCCCTGGCACTGCGGGCGCTGGCGGTGATTTTTCTGGTGCTGGCCCTGTGCCGCCCGGGCTGGATGCGGGAGGCCGATGACCTGCATGTGGTGTTTCTGGTGGATGTCAGCCAGTCCGTGGATCTGAAGGCCTCGCAGGAGGCGGTGACCGAAGTGGAGGCGGCGGTGAATGAGCTGAAGCCGGGGGATTCCCATTCCGTGTTCGCCATGGCCAAAGGCGTGCGCCTGCAAGCCGCGCCGGATCTGGCGAAAACTCTGGAATCCTGGCGCACGGGCGTGCCGGATGACCGCTTCCGCTCCGACTCCCGGCTGGCGGAGGCCATGCTGAGCACCCGTCTGGCCTTCCCGGCGGGCAAAAGCCGGCGGCTGGTGCTGCTTTCCGACGGGCAGGAAACCCGGGGGGATGTGACCGCTGCCTTGGAGACCCTGAAGCGCGAGCAGGTGCAGGTGGAGTGGAAACCGCTGTCCGGCCCCGCCGAACCCGAGGCCTCGGTGGTCAGCGTGGAGTCCAACACCTCCAGTGCCTTCGCCGGGGAAATCGTCAGGCTGAAGGTCCGCATGGCCTCCAATCAGCCCATGGGCGCCCGCCTGCGCATTTTGAATCAGGGCGTGTCCATGCAGGAGAAGTCCGTGGCCTTGGTGCCCGGCACGGGGAACGAGGCGGTTTTCGATATGCCCATGACCACGCCCGGTGCCAGCCTGTGGACGGCGGAGCTGATTCCGGACAAGGACCACTTTCCGCTGAACAATCAGGCCTCCGCCACCGTGCAGGTGAAGGGGAAAAGCCGCGTCCTCATCATCCACCGCGCGCCCCGGGAAATGCGGGCCGCGGCACGGGCGCTGGAGGAGCAGGAGTTCGAGGTGGATGTGCGCGGGGAGAATGGCGTGCCGGACACCATGGAGGGCCTGATGGCCTTCGATGCCGTCATGCTGGCGGATGTCCCCGCCACCGCCATCCCCATGCGCCAGATGCAGCTGCTGAAAAGCTATGTGCAGGATTTCGGAGGCGGGCTGGCCATGATGGGGTCGGAGAACAGTTTCGGGCTGGGGGGCTATTACAAAACGCCGGTGGAGGACGTGCTGCCGCTGGTCAGCCGGTTTGAGAAGGAGAAGGAAAAGCCCTCGTTGGCCATGGTGCTGATCATCGACAAGAGCGGGTCCATGCAGGGCGCGCCCATGGCGCTGGCCCGGCAGGCGGCCAAGGCCAGTGTGGAACTGCTGGGCGCGCAGGACCAAGTGGCGGTGATCGCCTTCGACGGAGCGCCGCAGCTGGTCAGCGAAATGCGCCGCGCCTCGGAGCGCGATGCCATCCAGGCGGCCATCGACACCATCCAGGAGGCCGGCGGCACCGACCTCTATTCCGCCATGGAGATGGGCAAGCAGATCCTCGACAACACCACGGCCAAAATAAAGCACATGATCTGCCTGACGGACGGCCAGACCGAGGACCGGGGATTTGGCTCCCTCACCCAGGCGCTGGCGGACAGCGGCGTCACCGTGTCCACTGTGGGCATGGGCGAGGGCGCGGTGGGCGATCTGCTTCAAGGCATCGCGGAGGTGGGCAAGGGGCGGTATTACCAGACCAGCGACCCCTCGAATGTGCCCCAGATCTTTACCAAGGAAACCATCCAGGCCACCAAAAGCGCCATCAAGGAGGATGTCTATCAGGCCATCACCGTCACCGATCACCCCATGCTGGCCGGGTATGCGGACTCCGACCTGCCTGCCTCCCTGGGGTATGTGATGACCGAGGCCAAGCCCACCACCCAGGTGGTGCTGGCGGTGGAGTCCGGCGATCCCCTGCTGGCCGTGGGCCGGTTCGGCCTGGGCCAGGGACTGTGCTTCACGGCGGACCTGACGGAGAAATGGGGCGGCGAGTGGCTGGCGTGGGAGGGCTGCGGCAAGTTCTGGTCGCAGGTGCTGAGGTCCATTCTGAAGAAGGAGGATGCGGAGGGCATGGAGGTCCGCCAGTCCACCGCCCAGGACGTCTGGCGGCTGGACATCCGCCGCCGCGAGCCCGACGGCACCCCGGTCAGCGGCCTGAACTGGGATGCCCAGGCCGTGGACGCCACCGGCAGGCAGGTTCCCGTGACCGTGCGCGAAACCGGTCTCGGCAAATACACCGCCCAAGTCCCGCTGGAGGGTCAGGAAAAACTGACCCTGCGCCTGCGCGACACCGACCGCAACAAGCTCAAGGTCTTGGCCTGGACACGCCCCTCCCCCGCCGAATACCGCCTGGGCCGCGAAGCCCCCGCCGCCATCACCGCCCTGCCCCCCTTCGTCCCCGCGGAGATCCGCAAAAACCTGACTCCCGTCACCACCCGCCAGAGTCTCGACCACTGGTGCTACGGCCTGGCCCTGCTCAGCGCCCTGGGCAGCGTGGTCATGCGGCGGATTTGAGGGTGCCGGCTGCTTATACCATTTTCCGGACGGCTCCAAGCAGCTTCGGTGGAAGTGATGGGTCCCATTCCTATCCAAGTCCCAGCCGCTCGAGCATGGCGCGGTCGATCTCAGGGCTCTTTGCCGGAGGAAGGTAGAGAGTGGAGATTCCGGAGAGGTCCTCGGCGCGCACGGCGTCGAGCGTTTTAGTACTGATTATGGGCGGCAAATGGGGGTAAGTGGACGCGTCGTAAATCACCACCGTGTGGTCGGCCGGATAGAACTTCCCAAGGTACTCCACCAGGATGGGGAAATTGTGTCTCCGGTACCCGCCAAAATTGAAGCCGTCGTCGCCGACGCATTCCGCCTGCCAGATCAGCACGTGCATGCTCGGGTCGAGTCGGCGTCTGCGGATCAGCAAGTCGGTGGCGTCGACAGTCTGCAGGCCGGCGCTGGACGGATCGAGGCCAAGATCCGCGAATAACCAATCCTGCGCCGAGATTGCCGGTGACATCTCGGCGCGCAGGCCATGACGGCGGGCCGCCCTGATGGCTTGGTGCGGTGCCCAGGCGAAGATGCCCGGATGACCGTAGAACACCGCGCAGACGCGCTTGCCCTCCTGCAGTGGTCCAAGCATGGCGTCGACCATTTCACGGTAAGTGTCGATCCGGGGCTTGTCATTCCCGTAGAGGCCGTAGAGGGACTGGGCGTTTGGATTGAGCTGATGGAGGTAAAGCTCGGTGATGGGGTCAGCGACGCAGTAAATGACCACGTCGGCGGAGACGATCTGTTCACGGGCTCCGACACTCATGTCGGAGATCGGCCGGATGCCCGAACCCACCACAACCAGTTGCCCTGGCCCAGTATGCTCCTGACGCCCGAAGTAGTCGATCACTGACTCGATGTCGACCCGCAGCCGGTCATGCCAGTCGCTCTTGTTCGTGGTCGTCGTGGTGTTGTCCGAGCTGGTGACGGCAGTGGTGTCGATGGTGGTCGAATGCACATCGACGTGGGTGTCAATGACATACGAGTTATTGTTGAAGTTGTTCGTGTTGATGGTGATCGGGTCTATCGCGACGACGCCGGGGGGCAGCTGATCCGTGATCGTAGGCGACAGGCCCGCCTGCTCAAGTTCACGGAGCGATTGCAATCGCAGCCAACCGCGCATTTTTTCGCGCACCGCCTGCTGCTCCGCAGGGGCCAGTCCGCTGGCCGCCAACGAGCGTTCAGGATGGCGGCGGAAGGTCTCAAGCTCCTCCAGCGAGGTCAGGGAGAGCAGATAGCTGGTCAGCCGTGTTCCGCTGGCTGGGTCCGGCTTCCGTTCCACACTGCTTCGCGGTGTCCGGCCGATCGGTTTAAAGGTGGCTGCGATGCCGAGTGCCTCATTCAACGTCCTGCCGGCAATGGTATCCAAAAGCCTGCCGGCCTGCCTGACCACTTTGCCGCCGCGACGGCTGACCCGGCCGGTCAGCCGCTCCATCACCATTCGGAGGTGGCCGACCAAGTCGTCGGATATCGGCTGATCGGGATAACTCAAAGCCTCAGCTCCGGTGGTGAGCAGGCCGCTCAGAGCGTCCTGGACCTCAGGGCTCCCCAGTGCAACGTCAGTCAGCGAGGGCGAAAGCAAGACGAACTCGTCCCACCAGGCGCCCAACCCCGGCATGGTTCGAAACGGCCCGTCGCGGAACGCCCGCAAGGTGTCCATGGAGCCCTCCGCCGGGTTGGCGGCAAACGAGGAAAAGAGGTTCTCGAGCGAGCATTGGATGTCCGGAACCCCTCGGATCCGGCCGCTGATTTCCCAGTCGCCGTCGCCGGAGTCATCCCCTGACCAGCGACGGGAAATATCGACGCCCAGCGATCCCGCCAAAGAGTCGGAGTCACTGATGAAGGCCTCGCTGCCGATCTGATCATCGTTGTCGCCAAAGGTTCCGTACCAGATGAGCTGGAATCCGCTCATCGCGTTCTTCACCGCCGCGCGCACCGAGTCCCCCGCCGCCGCCCTGACTTGATCGATCGCGGCCTTGACCTGTGCCTGCGTAGGCTTGGAAATGGCCTTCTGAAAGCTGGCGGCAACCTTCACCACCCCAAGGTGCACGGCGTCAACGAACGCCTGGTAGCCGGCGTCTGCTATGGAATCCGACCAGCCGTCCTCCTCCATGACCGCCACAACCACCCCGACGAATCCTGGCAGGTTATCGCCGCCGACGAGGGACCGGATACCCGCGTCGTTGATCGGGATCGGCTTCAGCTTGGTGCGCCACAGGCCCAGGACTTCCGGGATTGCCACATTGTCACCCTCATCAACATCGCCACCGCCGAGGTTGCCATGGGATCCGTTGCGGGACTCGATGATCGGTGATCCGATCAGGCCGGATCCGGCTTCCACCGCGTAGCTGTCACCGTCAATCTTGAAGAAGCACGGCCACAGGTAGGGTTCGGCGTTGCCCCAGCCGTCGCCCTCGTCATGGCAATGCAGATTCTCCAAGCTCACTTCAACATTCAGAGGAATCGCCATAAAAGCTCCTGGTTTAAAAGTTCAGTGAAGCCCTACGTTCCGACCGGATGGCATTCCAGTGTGTACGGCATAGGTTTGAATATTAAAGAATTAAACAGATGTCAAATCGAATGCGCATGAATTCGCTGCAAATCCAAACATGCACGCCGGGCACAATTGGACTGCAATGGGTTATGGCGCCGCATAATCACATGATGTTCTGTAATTGATTAGGGGTCTACAGCACCGGGCATGGGGCGGCCGCTGATCATACCGGCAAGGGCGCTGGATACCGAATAGCCGCGCAGGGCCAGGGTGGCGGTGATGCTTTTCATGACCTCACAGGTCCGTGCCCCATGTTCCTTTTTCGAGCAATGCGGCACTTTCCGGGCGATCACGGCTCCGCGCAGTGCCAGCGGATCCCGAACACCGCGCAGGCCCCGTGCTCCACACGGAAGCGGCGGATGATCCTGACAGGCTCCGGCGGGGTGTCCTCCACCGTGGCCACCCACTCCGTCACCTCCAGCCGCGCTCCGCACCGCGGGCAGTCCGGCGAATCCAGCGGCGCGCGCAGCTCCTCCACCCGGTCCGCCGGACCGGGCACCGGCTCCCCCCGCCTCTCAAACCGGCCTTTTTCCGGGTGGCGGCCCGGCTTTTTCGGGGTGCCGGGCTCCAAGCCTTTGGAAAACGGGGCCGCCGGCCGCTTCGCGGCCCGCAGCTGCTCCCTCAATGAGGCATTGTCCTTCTCCAGAGCCTCCACCCGCCCCAGCAACCGCCTCACCAACGGCACCAGTTCGGTGACCGGAAAGGTCATCCGATTCATCACGGTCTCCAGCCATGGGCATCCCACATATACTCATCGCGGCCAAGGCAATTTTCACCCGCTAATCAATGACGGCCAGCTAGTCCGCCCCGGCTTCGGAAAGGCGACGCCGGTAGGTCATACGGGCGTGCTCATAGGCGGCCAGCGCATCCTGCATCTCTCCGGGCGCGATGGTGCTTTGCTTCTGCGACCAGCACCGGTCCACGCAGGCGAGGCACCACTCAAGGCTCCGGCGCGACGCGCGGATCGGCTTGTCCTCCACAGGCACAAAAACCGGATTGGTGTGCGAGGAAGGGAAAATGCGCAGCGCCACCCAGCCGCTCCGCTCAACCGGAATCTCGAAGCTCAGGCCGCGCAGGGCTCCGTCGGCGGCGATGACCCGCCGTTGCACCGGGAGACCGTTTAGGATGAGCTCCACCGCCACCTCCCGGCCGCCGTTGATGCGGGCGCGCTCCAGATCCCAGAAATCCGCGCTTTGCATGCGGGCCAGCGGTCCCGGCTTGTCCCCGAGCAGGGCGGCCGCCTCCACCGTGACCTTCACGGTGCCGGGTTTTGCAAGCCTCACTTCGCTTTGCTTCTCCCCCACCCCAAGACCATTCACCGCGAAGTTGAGCAGATGGGATTTGCCATCGCTGACATAACAGCGCCCCTCCGAGATTCCCTGGCACCAGGCGTCGTAGGTCAGCTTTCCCTCCACCCTCACATAGGAGCGGCCCAGCCCCACGCGCTCGCCGGTGATGCAGGGAAAATCCGTCTCTCCGCTGATCCGCGTGCGGAATCCGGCGTTGAGGGTGTGGTACCAGATGTTGAGCTCCGACACCGGATCCGTGTCCACTGTGGACATGAAATCCACGGCCGGGACGGGATGGCCGTCCGGACCCGGCACCTCATGGGTGACGTCCACAATGTATTCGTTGGCCCCGATGCCATCAAACGGGGGAATGACGTAATTGGGCAGTTCCCGCGTATCACTCCGCAGTCCATTGCCGGAGTGGGCCGGACCGCAGACGGCCCCCTGTTTCCGGGCCCAGCGCAGCGTGTTGAGTCCCAGCGTTGGCCAGTGCGCCATGGATTCGCCCCCGGGGTACATCTGCCCCCGGAGCCGGAGCAGACAGAGGTGGCCGGACCTGTGCGAGCCAAAACCGGAGACCTCCACGTCATACCGCAGCAGGTAGGGAAAACGCGAGGCCCCGTCCTCATGCCCGGTGAAGAACTGCTTCTGATAATCAAAGCACGGTCCCCAGGTGAGATTGGCCCCGATCTTCAAATCCTCCCCGCGGCAGTGCCGCGCCATGTCGGGGGCGTGAACGCCCTCTGTCGGCTTGGAATAATGGGCGCATCCGGCGGTGTGAATATGATGATCCCCGGACCACCACCCCATCCCCGCCGGATCAATCCACCGGCGGACCTGAAAGGCCATCTCCTTTGTTTCCGGCCCCACGGTGACGTGCCTTTTCTCCAGGACGGACTCCGGGCCCCGCGCGAACTCCACGTCGTAGTCTCCATCGGGAAGCCGGACCGTCTCCCCATCCTCCCGGTAAATCTGCGGGTGGAAGGGGAAGTCGGGCGCGAGACGTTTGGCGAGCAAAGGATACACACGGCCCCGTCCGTCGCGGATCACAAAGGAGCCGGTGGCGGGCTCCCCCGCCTCGTCCCTCACGCGGAGCGCGATGGCACGGGCGGGCAGGCAGTTGAAGAGCACGTCCGCCTCGTTGCGGTAACCCAGGTCCTGCGTGCCCTGCCCCGCGTCAAAAGTGAACCGCGCCTCCCTTTTGCCCGCGTCCCGGCTGTAGAGCGAAACGATGCGGTATTCCACGGAAAGTCCGCTCAGGGCCGGCTGCATCGGCGGGGCATCATGGGTTTGAACATCAAGCCAAAGCTCCCGCGGGTCCGGCGGCGGCGCCTTTGGATCCCCTTCAGGCGGTTGCGGGCCGGCGGCGGTTTGCACACTTTGGGCATTGCTTACGGGGCCCGCATTGGGGCTGGTGATCCGGAGCGGAGCGGTGGTTCCCGCCTCATTGATCACCTTCACCAGAAACCGCCGCCAGCCCTGCTCGACGAGTTCCGCCGCCGCCGCGCCCCGCGCGCTCCTGACCCGCATCTCCGGATTGATGCTGACGGTGAAAAGGCAGTGCCCGTCCAGAACACTCTGCATGCGCTCAGCGGCCTCCGGTGCTTCCGGGTGCTCCATCGCGCGGAGCAGGACCGCCTTTTCAGCCCCGCTGAACGGATCGCCCAGCTGATCGGCGGCTTCGACAATCCGCCGCACCTGCGCCGAGAACGGCTGCAGCTCCACGGAAACGGTTTCCGCCCGCGCCTGGGAGGCGCACAGGCACAGGCCCATGCCGGCCAAAAGCATGGAGGACAACGCGGAAAACAAAGAAACGCTCATATTAAAACAGAAACCTTTCAAAACAAGTTCTCTCTCCCTTCCGCCCGAGGGCGGCGGAGCCTCCTGGTGTTTTTTATACCCGGTGACGCGGTGTGTCCAGAAATATGCGCCGCCGCTTGTGCCGCACCGCACCGGAGCAGTAAAAGCCACCGTGATGAGGGAAGCGCTTTTTCAGCCTTGGGAATTTCTCCAGCCCCGCCCCTCTGGCACCCGGCAAAATAGAGCATTTCCCTCAATGTCTTAGCCGTTTTGAATCTGATTTTTCTGGAAAGCGAGGCTGCGACATTAGCAGAAATGCTCCATTGTATTTTATTACCCCAAAAATCCGATGCCTTTCAGCCCTTGTTGTCTTGTCCGGCTTGGGCTGCGCATGGCGGAATCCGCCTGAGGAAATGACTGCCATGGCGTGGTGTCCGGTTCAAAATGAGCGTAAAAACTTGTCCAGCAATCGGAGACCTCAGTAGCCACTTCCACTCCGCACCCGCATAGCAGGTTTACCCGGCCATTGGATGAGCCGCAACAGCCATGGAACCGCATGGAGTCAGGATGATTCCGCATGCCGCGCCGATCGTCCAAATGGATGATGACTCTCCCCTCTAGGATATTCATTTCGGCGTCCGCAATCCAGTAACGACCGAGCGGAATCATATTTTCAGATTCCGGCCAGGCGGCGACGAAGTCCTCATCGACTGGCTCAAGCCAGTCAGAGAGCGGCTGATTGCATTTTTGGCAAATGACCCGTGATTTCATTGCTTTGCCGCTGGGGCGGCGGTGATTGCTGAATCAGTATGGAAATAAGCGCAGGACAATACCATGAACGGCAGAAAGGCCCCGGCGGCGAGTGTAGGTTCCTTGTTGAATCTTGAGATTCCGGGCGGGTTTTTCACCGGTTGCTTAAAAATCTTGCCGGAGACTGAAAGGGGATGGGATCGAAACGAAAACCATTATCCGTCATTGACAAGCGATCACCACGGAAATCCCTGTATGAACCTTCCCTAACTTCGATAGATGCACTGTCGGAATCAAGGGATGACGTAACATAAAGGCGGACAAAATATGACGGATACTGCCATATGGTTTCCTGTGTGGGCATGTCGCCAGTCGGTGAAAAATAGGTTATGGATTTGACGGTGAGTTTGGCGCTCAATATTCCAAATGCCTCCACGACCCGCCTTTCAATGTCAGCGGAGGTGACGGCTGATCCAATCAACGGCTGATCATCCAAATAGGTCGAAATATTCACGCTGTCACCAACCCGGGCTGTCGAATTCTCAGCAATGGAAATGACTGCGGATGCAAAACGCCGCGTAGGATGATTCCAAACCAAAAGCGTCACCAGAGCCGCGGCGGCCACGATCACAATACATCCGCTCCAAAGCCCAATCTTTGGAGCGGGCTTCAAATGTTTGACTGCCGGGCGGTTGGAATTCATGCAGGATAATGCTGATTTTGAACGGGGACCCTACCGCAGACAATCTGAAATTAAACCACCCGCCGGAGCCAGGAGCTGAAAGGATGAAGACTGTGACTCAAACGCAAAAACGCCCCCTGCCGCTCAAGATTCCAGCGCACAAAGACGGTTCCGTCACGGCGCAGAAGATCCAGTCCGTCCGCGCAGGGCCGGACCGTGAAATTGAATTTGTGCCATTTGTTTTCGCGATGAATTTCAGTGCTTAAAGCATGATCCTCCTTAAAGTGATTGATCTCTGATCCATCCATCAGACCCGGCACCTCGGAGTTGAAAATTTCCCACCTGCCTATTAGAGCATTTCCATAATTTTTGTGGTCTTGATCCGGAATCGGGTTAAATTTGTCCAATGAAGACTTTGAAGACCCTTTCCCTTGACCTGCGCGAGCGTATTGTGGCCTGCTGTGACGCCGGGGTGGA
>JAQGPJ010000032.1 GCA_028293125.1 Verrucomicrobiales bacterium
TGACCGGCCTGCCGATGATTTCCTCGGGGGCATATCCGAAAATCCGCTCAGCGGCGGGGTTCCAGCTCTGCACAATGCCATTGAGGTCCTTGGAGATGATGGCGTCGTCGGAGGATGAGACGATGGCGGCCAGGAGCGTCTCCAGCTCGGCGGGGGAGGTTGTCTTTGGAAACAGGGACATATTGATGGTGGTTTCAGGCGACGGACTTTCACCGGTCAAAGGCCATGCATCCGGCGTGCCGCGCGCATGCGTTTGGTCAACGTCCGGTCCGGGTGCCGGGACGGTTCGATTTTGATCAATCGCCGGTCCGGTGTGGGAATGCCGTGCCGTCCGCTTCGGATTCCCGCCCGGCTTTCGTCATTTTTCGTCATCCGTCGGCACGGGCACTAGCGGGCCGGCTTGAACTCCGCTGGCACAGCGCCGGAGAAAGGCTCTGAGGGCGCCATGGACCGTGAAGCCAATCCCCCCATACTACCGAATCGGAACGGCTGACCGCTCTGCGGAAAGCTGCCTCACGGAGCTGATCATGCTGCAGCTGGTGGAGGCTGCCCGGCTGCTGGGAGAGAGGGGAGGCAGGACCCGTCCAGTTCCGTGTCCCCGCTCCAGAGACGCAGCACACTGGCCCGCAGGGCGCAGTATTCGGAAGCGGGCCGGTTGATATCCATCCCGCTCCGCACCCCAGCACCGCATGGGTCCGGGTGGCGGTCTCCGGAGCGGGCGCGGGTGCGGCGGGCAGGCCCTTTGATTCCAATGACCGGCGCTCCGGGGTCTGACGCGTGCCCAGATCCGCCGCGATGGCTTCCAGTATTTCCCCTAGCATGATCCCTCAGTTCCTCCCGGGTCATTTGGCGGAGACTATGGAACGCCCCTCCCGGGTCAAGGCGGCTGGTCCCAATGTTCCGGACCTGCCGCCGGACGGAAACCTGTGTTTTTTTAAGGCTTTTGTTGAGATTGGCCGTTCCCGGAATATACGCAGGTCCGTAAAACGCCGTGCCACGCCCCGCAGTCCACTTTTCCCCATCATCGATGATTCACCCGGAGAACTCTCTTGCCGGCCTTCCCGGCACTAAAACCGCCGGGCTGGAAACCCCGCTTTCCCAGCAGCAGCTGGAGCATGTGCTTTCCAGCATCACCGACGGACTGGCGCTTCTGGACAGGGACTGGCGCTACACCTATTTCAGCGCGCAGGCCGCCCGCATCATCGGGGTCAGCGCCGCGGAGGTTCTGGGGCAATGCGTGTGGGACTTTTTCCCCGAAGCGCGGGGCACCAAATTTGACGAGGGGTTCCACCGCGCCGTGGCCACCGGCCGGACGGTGGATTTTGAGGAATATTACCCGGCACCTATTGGCAAATGGCTGGAGTGCCACTGCCACCCGTCCGGTGACGGGCTTGCGGTCTATTTTCATGACATCACCCCCCGCAAGCGCGCGGAGGAAACGCTGCGCCAGAATGAGGCCCTGTTCTCCACCCTCATTGAGCAGGCCCCGCTGGGGGTCTACGTGGTCAACGCGGATTTCAGAGTTCATCAGGTCAATCCCCGCGCCCTTCCCGCCTTCGGCTCCATTGACCCGCTGCTGGGACGCGACTTCGCGGAGGTGATGGAGTTCCTCTGGGGTCCGGAGGTGGGCGGTGAATGCACCCGCATTTTCCGGCACACGCTCGAAACCGGTGAAAGCTATTTTTCCCCGCCCTTCAAAAATCAGCGCTTTGATGTGGAGTTCGAGCAGGCCGTGGACTGGGAGACCCGGCGGGTGACCATGCCGGACGGACGGCACGGGGTTGTCTGTTATTTTTCCGACGTCACCGCCCGGCGGCGCGCGGAGGCCGCCCTGCAGGAGGCCAGGGATGCCGCCGAGGCTGCCAGCCGCAGCAAGGACCGGTTCCTCGCGGTCCTGAGCCATGAGCTGCGCACCCCCCTGACCCCGGTGCTGATGACCGTGGAGGCGCTGGAGCAGGACGCCGGGCTCCCGCCGGAGATACGGGAGGATGTGGCCATGATCCGGCGCAACATTGAGCTGGAGACCAGAATCATTGACGACCTTCTGGACCTCAGCAGCATCGCCAGCGGAAAGCTTGAGCTGAAATTCCAGCCCGTGGATGTGAATGAATCGGTTCGCGACGTGTGCCGCATCTGCCGCCCGGAAATCCTGAAACAGGACGCCCGCCTGGAGTTGGATCTTTCCCCGGCCCTCGGCCTCATTGCCGCCGACCCCGCCCGGCTGCATCAGATCCTCTGGAATGTGCTCCGCAACGCGGTGAAGTTCTCCCGCCGGGGCGGGGCTGTCCGTGTGACCACCTGCCAGCCGCATCCCGGACGCTGCCAGGTGCGGGTGAGCGACGAGGGCATCGGCATTCCCGCGGAGATGCTTGGCAGCATCTTCAACGAGTTTGAGCATGGCGATCTGAGCATCATGAGACAGTTCGGGGGGTTGGGACTGGGGCTCACCATCTGCAAAGCCCTGGTGGATTTGCACGGAGGCTTTATCGAAGCCAGAAGCGCGGGGTCCGGGCAGGGAGCCACCTTTGTCATTGATCTTCCGGCCGGTCCGGCCGCCGCAGGCTCCGCAGCGCCCTCCAAGGACGCGGACCGCGGGGAAACAGAACCCCCATCCGTCCGGGTGCTGCTGGTCGAGGACCATGCCGACACCGCGCGGACACTGGCCCGCATGCTGGGAAGGGCCGGATTTGCCGTGGTCACAGTCCCGGATGTGGCCCGGGCCCTGGCTTTGATCCGCGATGAGCGGTTCGATATTCTGGTCAGTGATCTGGGACTGCCCGACGGGACCGGGCACGAAATCATGCGGGCCGCCCGTGCGCGGCATGGCATGCCGGGAATATCCATCAGCGGTTACGGCATGGAGGACGATGTCCGACAAAGCGCGGAGGCCGGTTTTTCCGAGCACCTTGTCAAACCCGTCCCCGTGTCCCGGCTGATTGATGCCATCAACCGCCGGACACGTGTCCCAACATTGGAATGAGAAGTGCTGCTGCAGCCTCCGGATTCCAAATCCAATACCGGCTTTTGAAAAGGCCCGCACTCAAGTTCGCCTTCCAAACAGACCTTCACCAGGCGAAGTTTGGAACCCAATAATATTCCTTATTGTGCCGATTCTGATTTGATCCTCCCGAACACCTCCGGATCGACAATCTCCAGATCCCCTGCCCGGGCCTCAAACCAATCCAGCGAGTGAAAAAAGTTCCGGGAGGGGAAGCTCTGTCCCTCCACCTCGGAGAGCGCGAAAAAGCCGGGGTCATCGGTGTAGGTGACCAAGGCGATGGAGGTGGGATACTGGAACGTGCGCGCCTCTTGGCCGTCGGTCCAAGACGAGTATTGCTCTGTGCTGTTCCTGAACCGTGCGAAGACGGTCGGTCGGCGGCTGGCGTGCTCGTCCAACAGCTTGAAAAAGCGGTCGAAGGCCAGCTCATCGGAGCCTGCCACCTCGGTGATCATGTGGCACCATCCGGCGGTGGATTCGCCGCGGCGGGTGCGGTAGGCGGCCCAGTCATGAAAATCCTCCGGAATGCCGTGACAGGCTCCGATGTTGTGGTTCGCGCACGCGATAATGTAGCCGTTCATGAAATCCCGGAGTCCCGAAAGTGACTTCCGCCCGAGATACATGGCGGGGCATGTCCGGAGGGCCTCAAGTATTTTGGGCGGTGTGTCCATGGGTGGCCGTCCCTCGCCGGGGCAGGTCCGTTTAAAAAGTGGGGAAGCCCGGAAAACCGCTTTTTCCGGGGGACTCCACCGGGGAAAGCTACCGATCCAATAATAATCATTACCGGCTCCCAGTCGGCTGTAGAGCCAGACTGCAGCCCCAAGCAAGCCGATTCCCCTTGAATGGTTTCCATTAACGGAATATCTGATGAATCAGAATCCCGTCCCAAGGATGATCATCATTTTGAATTCCATCAGCCCGGCTGAAGCTGCCCTTGAAAGGAAACTTTTGAAGAAGGCGTCTGACGAGATTTTGGCTTCCCCGCAGCTCATTGATGAGGTGATGAGGGAGCTAAGGCTGGAGAGGAAACCCGAAAAAGGCCGGAAAGTTGTTTCCGCAAAGGAGAAAACAGCGGCGGCGGCACACGGATAATGCGGTTTCTGTAACGCATGACCCCGTCTGGAATTATCCTTGGCTACCACGGCTGCAGCGCGGAGGTGGCGGAGCAGATGGTGACAGGACAGGATGAGCTGAATCCAAGCCGGAACGGGCATGACTGGCTGGGGGAGGGAGTCTATTTCTGGGTTTACGATCCCAAGCGGGCCATGGAATGGGCCAGGAAGCCCACCGGCAAACCCGCGGTAGTGGGGGGAATCATTAATCTGGGGCGCTGCCTGAATCTGGTGGAGCGGGAGGCAGTGGAGGAGGTGGCGACGGCTTATAAGCACTTGAAGGAGTTCACGGAACGCGCCGGGGCGGTGATGCCCAGGAATAAAAAAGGAGCCAACACTCTCGACAACCGGGTGATTGAATATCTGCACTTGCTGAGAAAGCGGGAAAACCAGCCGCCCTATGACACAGTGATGGGATATTTCGCGGAAGGCCTGCCCATTTACGATGGGGCTGAGCTGAGGCACCAGAACCATCTTCAGATTTGCGTGCGGAATCCAGAGAGCATCACAGGCTACTTCCTTCCCAAGGCGAAGGGGAGGCTTTAGGCGGGCCACGGAGGGCCAAGGAGCGCCGATGGCGCAAATCCTCCCGCGCAGTCCTCCTTCGACCAGATTTCCCTGCCCTGCCGCGCTTCTCCCACCCGCTGTCGTTCCAATAATAAAGGTTATCGGCGTGGAATGAAGGATGAGGGGGGATGAAAGGATTATTGTGTTTTGGAGCGGAGGGGCAGAATTCTTTGACGGGGAGCGGTTTCGGGACGCTCATAGGGTGGGGGTGGATTTTCCGCACTGGGATACCAAGCCATTAATGCAGATCGGTTACAAAATTACAAAGTTTCAAAATACCCAGATTACAAAGTATTTTAGTGATTTTGTAATTTTGTAATTGCAACCCCCAAGAAGTTGCCCACGAGTCTGCCATGCTAATTTCGATTGTTGGAACCAAGGGCTCCCAAGGGAAGTCCACCCTCGCCCACGCTCTGGCCTTTGAAAAAGGCTTCGGAATTATCACGAACGACATCGACAGTTCTGTGGACGAATTTCTGCCCGAGGATCGGGTCCTTAAACTCCGCAATAATGATGCCTTGCCGGAAATCCCTAAGGACTGGAATGTGATTTTCGATGGTAAAGCGGGCATCGATGAGCCCATTGTCCGCGAGGCGGTTTCCAAGTCTGATTGGGTCCTGATCCCTACCATCTACGGCGTTGAAGAACTCAAGCGAGCCCTCCGCGCCATTCATGAAGTGGAAAAGCTGAATCCTAAAATTGTGGTGGTCCCCAATATGGTGAAGCTGGGCCAGTTTGAGGAGATACAGGGGTTAATCCGGGCGCACCATGCTTACCCTCTTTTCCCGATCCGCTTCTCCAAATTTGTCGCTGAGTTGCTTTTCCTTCCTGAGAGTATTGAGGAGAAGCATCGGAAGGGCGGGCTGATGGCCTACTCGATCCGAGATGTGCGCGACCAGTTTCAAGAACTTTTCCGCTTTCTTGGTGTGTAACTTGATTACAATGTAACTTGATTACAATGTAACTTAATTACTATGTAATTTAATTATTAAGTTATCAAATTATTAAATAGCAATTATTCATTGTATCAAAATTATGAAATTACAAGGCAGTCTCAAGGATTTGGTGAAGGTGGGCGACAACAAGCGGGATCAGCTGCCGCCGCCCAGCAGGCTTAGTCAATCACAAAAGCCAACCGCTGCGCCAGGCCGTAAGCGTGCCAGTGCTGAGGACACGGTTTTCGTGCCCACTCGACTACTGCTGCCTGAGGAACTCAAGATGGACTTGGACCGGCTTTTTCTGGATCACAAGAAGGAGCTTCCGGGCAAGAATCAATTCATGGTGGAAGCGATCCGCGATGCCATCGGAGCCTTCAGAAACAAAAAGGTCCCTCAGTAATCTGGTCACATAATAATCTTGTAACAAAATAATAAAATTACGTGATTTGACTGACGCGAATCTCCGGCATCCTCCTCCCGCAAAGAAGACCTTCAGGTAAGAGAAGGGGAACATGCCCATTTTGTGCCTCATTTTACGATGAAACGTTGAGTGTCAGGCGTTTAGCCTATCGGTCAACAGTGCGGATTCCACGAAACCCGGACGGCTTCCTTCGGTTTCCGTAAAATGAGGCACAAAATGACCGTGGGCTGGTGCCAAGTCCTCTTTTCAGTGCCTCATTTTACGTTTCGCCTTCGCCGACCCTCCCATTTTCTAAGAAAAGTCAGGCGTTTTCAGCCTGAAAACTGGCGATCCCTCCCATACTCCGTAAAATGAGGCACAAAATTCCGTAAAATGAGGCACATTTTCTTGATCTGTTCCGTAAAATGAGGCACAAAATTCCGTAAAATGAGGCACATTTTTTTGCGCAACTCCTTGAACCTCAAGGGCTATTTCCAAGATAACTCTTTAACTTTGTTGTTTAGAAAACAACAACTCCGACTGGTGTTGTTCTTCCGGCTGAAAAGGTTCTCAAGTCAACACCCTGCTCTCTGATGAAACCCGTTGATGACCCTCAGCAGGATCTGGAGCTTTTTCCCGATGTTCTCCCAAGCTTTTCAGAGGGCAGGGATGAATTGAATTTGGCGGAATTCCCCATTACCACGGTCGGAAGCCGTTCTGATCCAAGCATTAAGACCATCAGTTTCGAGGATACGACTTACGACAAAGGCGCTGGGGAATTCATCACCCGGCGGCTCACCGTGACGGGATCGGACAAGTACGGACTCCCCACGACCCTTGATGACGAGGTTCTGTTGGGAATGATCCAGCTAAGCCACAAACAGGGCTTCCGAAGCAGGGATGTGTTTTTCAAGCCCAGCGAACTGCTCCAAAGTATAGGGTGGGAGGACTGCGGCCCGCATTACGCAAGGCTCCGCGTGTCCTTGAGCCGCTGGCATGATATTTCCCTCCACTACGACAATGCTTGGAGGGACAAAACGACCGGTGAATGGGTCGATGCCCAATTCCACTTCATCAACAATGTCGAATTCAGCAAGAAAGGGGTGAAATCCATGCTGGCTCCGAAGGGTTACTGTTACTTTCAGTGGAACGACATAGTCTTCAAAAGTTTTGTGGCGGGAAACATCAAATCTCTGGATTTTGACCTCTTCCTCCAATTGGAATCAGGAGTAGCCAGGCGCATGTTCCGCTTTTTAGACAAGCGTTTTCATTTCCGATCCAGACTCACATTCGACCTTTTTGTCTTCGCTTATGAGAAAATCGGCCTCACCCGCGTCCAGTCGAATAATCCGGCGCTCATCAAGCGTCGCTTGAGAGCTGGGATTGCGGAGCTGGAAGCCATAGGGTTCATCCTGCCGCTGGCGGAGAAATTCCGCTTCCGAAAGACGAGAGGGCAATGGGAAATTCATTTCGAGAAGAGCACGGCAGAGGACGAAAAGCGGGTTACCACGCCACCCCTGACAAAGCCTGCGGCTTCCTCCCTCGAGGAACGGCTTGTCGCGTGTGGCATCTCGCCTGATCAAGCGCAGCGCGTAGTCCAGGATGCTGAGATTGAGACCATCGAAAGGCAGTTGGATCACCTTGGCTTCCTAGTGGCCGCCGAAAAAAGTCCGGCCAATCACGCGGGCTGGTTGGTGAAGGCTATAGCCAAAAACTACAGCCCTCCGCCGGGATTCAAATCGCGGTCGGACCGTGAGCGGGAAAAACTCGAAAAAGACGCCAAGGCAAAAGCGAGAGCAGCGCGGCGGAGTACTGAGGAATCCGCAACGAAAGCGGAGAACGAAGCAGCGGGTCTCCGGATAGAGGCTTATCTGGCAAATTTAAGCCCGGCGGAAAGAACCGCATTGGAGGAGGCTGCGATCAAGGCTTCTCCCTTGGCGACACGCGGAAGAATGGGCGCGCATGCCAAACAAGCAATCGTTGCAAATCATGTCCTAGACCTGCTCAACGCGGGCTCGTGAAATCGGATGCGGAGAAAGAGTTCCGACGCGATGGAGGCACGTTTCAGCCTCAAATTGGAGCGCATCGGTGGATCCGCAGACCTGCGGAGACGGGGGAAGGCACCTCAGGCCACCGAAACAGCCTTCGCCGGCATGGCAACCCCCTCTCTAGCCCTGTCAGCCTGCTGCCGGCCCGGTTGGAAAGCGGCCAAATCTCCTCGAAACCAGCGGGCAGGGCAGGGGAGCGCACTACTCCGCGCCAAAACACAATAATATCGCTATTCCCCCTTCATCCGCCAATCCGAACCAATAAGTTTTATTATTGGGTTGGCAGTTTTGCCCGAGGCGCCGCTCTCAAAAGGCGGTTTTTCCAGACTCCTCCGCTTTTGAAACGGGCTCATCCGAGTGAGGGCAGGGCACCTGCCAAAAATACTTGATGCCATCCGGGCGCGCCCGGCCATTTACCTCAGGCAAAAGTCGCTTTCGGGGCTGCGGGATTTCATCAACGGCTGCATTGTCGCCTCGGACCACGGCATCGGAGCCTGCCACGGTATTCCGGAGGATTTCCACGATTCGGCCGCCTGCCGCACCCGCCGCCCCACTCGCTCTGCCGGACGGTCATCGGTCAAAGGCTTGCATCCCGCCCGCAGCAAAGGATTTCGGCTGTCTGCTGTTTGTGATATGTTTTAATCCAATACTTCAGTGCAAAATCAGGCAGGAAATACTTCCGGCCCCCTCCCATGCTTGAGCCTGCCGGCGGCTCTGCTTCCCTTATCCTGTGCCGCAGCTTCCTCCTGCGATGCTGGAAGGGCTGGGGAATTCCGCAGCAAAACCGATCTTGATCAAGAAATGCTCAAAGTGTAGAAAGGGTAATTCCCGCGTGGCTGCAACCCGCGCGCGCAACCCGTGTTCCATCCTGCGCCGGGCATTTTAAAGGTTTATCCCCTCGTTTTTCCTTATGCATTCTCTGCAGCAGGCTCTTGGTTTGTTTCTGACGGTTCTTCTGCCGGTGACTCAGGCACCCGCCCTCCGGGCGGCCGGAACTGGTTCCTCCTCTCCCGCCGGCCTGTGTGCGGCCCCTCTTTTCACTCCTGTCTCCGCTGCGCACCCGGACTTGAAGGCTCCACTATCCTCCGAGGTAACGGTCAACGAAACGGTTCCGGAGACGGAGGGGCCGGGAGCGGCGCTGAAGTTTTCAGCGGCTCCCACGGTGCAGGAGATTTTCCGGGCGAGAATTTTCGAGGAGCCGCTGGTTGCGGCGGGGGAGGCGGAGCCGTCCGCAGAGGAAAACGCAGCCCTTGCCGCGGCGCTCACCGGATACTCCAAACGCTCCGGTCCGGATGACTTCTCCAGTCTGCTGGGTTTTCTGAAAGCCTTTCCCTCCTCACCCTGGCGCGCCGCGCTTCTGACCAACCTGGGGCTTGAATCCCTCCGCACCGGCCACTACTCGCAGGCTCTGGAGGCGTGGAGCGGGGCCTGGGCCCTCACAAAGGATGCCGGGGACGCTTCCGGCCGGGCTGTTGCGGGACGCGCCGCCGGTGAGCTGGCGGGGCTGTATGCGCGGCTGGGGCGGACAGCGGAGCTGGAGGCCCTCCTGAAGTCGGTCGAGGGGCGGGTTTTCACAGGCCCGGCGACCGAGCGGATTCATGAGGCGCGCGAGGGTCTCTGGACCATGAAAAACGATCCGGGGATCGCCTTCCGCTGCGGACCGCTGGCCCTGCACCGCATTCAGCTTGCCGCTGATCCCGGAAACGCGCGCCATGACCTCGTGCATCGCTCCGTTTCCACAAAAGACGGGTTCTCCCTGCCGCAGGTGGCGGAGCTTTCCCGGGAAATGGGCCTTAACTGCCGCATGGCCTTCCGGGAGCCGGGAGCGGAGGTGGCCGTGCCGGCGGTGGTGCACTGGAGGGTGGGGCACTACGGGGCGCTGGTGCGGCGGGAGGGTGAACGCTTTCTTGTGCAGGACCCCACCTTCCGCAGTGATGTCTGGATTACCCGGGCGGCGCTTGATGCGGAGGCGAGCGGCTACTTTCTTGTTCCCGCCTCCACCATTGCTCCCGAAGCGGGCTGGCGGGAGGTGGGGGAGAAGGAGGGCACCTCCGTGTGGGGCAAAGGCAACGTCGGAGGGCCTGATCCCGGAAGCGGGGGCGGAGGGCCTAAACCGCCGGGCCCGTGCGGCGGGGGCGGGGATGGGGGCGGGGGCCCAAGAGGGATGGCGGCGCCGGCCGTGGATCTGCTTTTCGTGAGTCTGGGGCTTTCCGACGAGCCGGTGGGCTATGCGCCGCCGGTGGGGCCGGAGGTGCGCTTCACGGCGCAGTACAACCATCGGGAGGCCGCGCAGCCGGCAAGCTTCACCTACTCAAACCTCGGACCCAAGTGGACCTTCGATTGGCTCTCCTACATCACGGATGACCCCTCCAACCCCCATGCCGACGTGCAGTACTACCGGCGGGGAGGCTTTGTGCGGTTTTTCACCGGCTTTAACGCCGCCACCCAAAGCTTCACCCTGCAGCCGCTGGACCTGACAAAGCTCATCCGCACCTCGCCCTCAAGCTACGAAATGCTCTCCGGGGACGGATCAAGGATGATCTTCAGCCAGTCGGACGGCTCCGCGGGCACGGCGCGCAGAATCTTTTTAAAACAGCTGGCGGACCCCTCCGGCAATGCCGTCACCCTCACCTATGACTCCCTGTTCCGGGTGACCGCCATTGCGGATGCCATCGGGCAGGTGACCGCTCTTTCCTATCTGCATCCCTCCGATCCCTACAAGATCACAAAAGTCACCGATCCCTTCGGGCGCTCCGCCGCCTTTGACTACGATGCCGCGGGCCGTCTGGAGAACATCACGGATGTCATCGGCCTGAGCTCGCAGTTTGTTTATGAGGGCGAAAGTGATTTCATCGCTTCACTTGTCACCCCCTACGGCACAACGTCATTTACCAGGGAGGAGAGCGGCACCACCCGCTCGCTGGAAGTCCTGTACCCCGACGGCAACCGCGAGCGCACGGAGTTTAACCAGTCCACCACCCTGGGGGTTCCCAACTCCGAGGCCGTCACCCCTGCGGGCGTGGCCCTGCGCAACGAGTTTCTCTTCTACCGCAACACCTACTTCTGGAGCAAAGCCGCCTTTGCGGCGGGCGCTCTGGATTACACAAAAGCAAAAATCTATCACTGGCTGCACACGGCCAATCCCGCCACCGCCGCCCGCATTCTGGAGAGCGAAAAGGAGCCTCTTGAGAACCGGGTCTGGTATGACTACCCCGGCCAGAACGGCAATCCAATTGTAGCCGGCTCAATCAGCCTTCCCGCCCATGCCGGGCGTGTGCTCGATGACGGAAGCACGCAGCTTTACAGTTATGAATATAACGCTTTTGGAAAAGTGACAAAGACGGTCGATCCCGTTGGACGGACCTTTTCCTACACCTACTCCCCGGACGGCATTGATCTTCTGGAAGTCCGCATGACGCGCAGCGGGGCCAATGAGCTTCTCTCAAGAACCACCTGGAACTCCCGCCGCCTGCCCCTTACAGTCACCGATGCCGCGGGCCAGACCGCCACTTACACTTACAACGCCCGCGGCCAGGTGCTGACAGAGACCAATGCCAAAGGAGAGGCCACCTCCTTCGGCTACGACGCAAAAGGCCGCCGCACCTCAAGTGACGGCCCGCTGCCTGGAGCAGGGGACTTGGAGAGCTGGACCTTTGACGCCATAGGCCGCGTTCGCACCCGGACTGGTGAGAGCGGTTACACCCTGACATTTGATCATGACGCGCTCGACCGGCTTACAAGGATCACCTTCCCGGATGGAACCTATGATGAGCGCACCTACACACGCTTGGATCACACCCTGTTGCGGGACCGGGCGGGACGGGTCTACGCTTTCGAATACAATCCGGCCAGGCAGATGACCAAGCGGACTGATCCTCTGGGACGCACCACCCTTTTCCAGTGGTGTGACTGCGGGAAGCTCAGCAGTTTGACCGATCCGATGGGCCGGACCACCTTCTGGCTGCATGACCTGCAGGGGCGCCGCACAGCCAAAGTGTATGCGGACGGTTCGCGGATTTCCTATCACTATGAAGGAGCGACAAGCCGCCTGCTCCTGCGCATCAACGAGCGGGATCAGGGCACGCAGTATGAATACAACGCGGACAATTCTCTGAGCGGCATCAGCTACACGGATGATTTGACGCCGGACGTAAGGTTCACTTATGACCCGGAATACATGAGGATGGCCTCCATGACTGACGGAACGGGGACCACACTGTACAGTTATGTCGAAATTTCAGAAGCACCGTCTTCGGGCGCGGGACAGCCCGCCAGCGTGGACGGTCCGCTGCCAAGCGACACGATCACCTTCACCTACGACCACCTGGGCCGGAGAACCGGCACAGCCGTCAACGGCGTGGCCGGAACGGATGCTTTCGATGCCGCGGGGCGCATCACGCGCACCGCCAATGCCCTAGGCGTGTTTGATTACACTTACGACGGCAGCTCCCCGCGCCGGACATCCCAAACCTCGCCCAACGGGCTGACTGCGGAAACCGCCTACACCGGAAACCTGCAGGACCGGCGCACCCGGCGCATTACCCACAGACAGGGCGGCGCAGCGGTCTCAGAGTTTATTTATACCAGCGACGCCGCCGCCGGACGGATCACCTCCTGGTCCCAGCAGGCGGGCACACAAACACCTTCCGTTTACAACTTCAGCTATGATCTTGAAAATCAGCTTACTGGTGCTTCGGTGACTGAAGGGGGCAGCCCGGCGGGCACCTTCAGCTACAGCTACGATGCGGCGGCGAACCGGCTGACCGAACAAACACCCGCAGCAGGCGGCCGGGAATTTTTCTACAACGCGCTGAACGAGCTGGCCTCACAGACGGGAGCGACAGCACCCGCCGCCACTTACCAGTGGGACGCCGAACAGCGACTGGTTGCGTTTGACACTGGAAACGCAGGCGCCCGCTTTGCCTACGACGGGCTGGGACGTTGCGTTGGAATCCGTCACCTGGTAAACGGCGCGGAAGTCTCCAGCCGGCGGCTGCTCTGGTGTGACGATGAAATCTGTGAGGAGCGCGATAAAGGCGGCACCGTCTCCAGGCGCTTCTATGACCAGGGGATGAAGGTGGAAACAGGGGCGGCGGCGGGTGTCTACTTTTACACCCGCGATCACCTGCGCTCCATTCGCGAACTGACTGACGGCAGCGGAGCGGTGCGCGCCCGCTACAGCTATGATCCATTTGGAAGGCGCACGCGGGTGAGCGGCGATGTGGAAGCGGACTTCGGATTTGCCGGCATGTTCACCATCCCGGGGACAGGTCTGAACATGACGTGGTACCGTGTCTATGATCCTGAAGCCGGGCGCTGGATTTCACGTGATCCTCTGGCGGACGCTGAGCTTCAGGAAGGTCCCAATCTTTACGCCTATGTCCGCAACGACGCGGTGAACCTGTCCGACCCGCTGGGACTGGCCTGCTGTGACCGGGAGGCTAGAATTGCAGCGGTTACGGCGGCGTGGACCGCTAATTTCGAGTGTCGAAAGCGATACGGCGAGGAGAGACGACGCATTTTCGAAGCTGCGAAAGCTCAAGGAATTGACGTGGACGAGCTGAACAATGAGGGTGAGGCTGCGATTCTGGCAAGATGTCCAGAGTCTGAAATACGCTCTGCGGTCGCCTCGCTTACACAATGCGAAAAAGAGACGTGCAATCCGAAGGGTCCGAGTTGCAAGCCAAAACCAAAACCGAAGCCAAAACCGAAGCCGGGCAAATGAGGGTCTTGGTAACTGATGCTTCGCGTGCCGGACGATGCAGGCCTGAGCACAATGATGAGCGCTGGAATACTGGATCCAAAATTATGCACTATCCAACACTCTGGAACGGCCTTTCGCACCGCCTTCGTTTGTTTGAGTGTGGTTTGATAACTGCGCTGGCGTTCAGCGTCGCGAGCTCTTCCCGCGCGCAGGGGAACCGCTTTTCCCATGACCCCAGCGGCAATGTCCTCGTTCGTTCAGAAGCCGGTGCGATCCTGCCGCAGATCACCGGGCAGCCGCAGTCGCAAGTTGTTGAACCGGGTCATCCCGCCTCGTTCAGTGTCGTGATGGCTGACACTCGCGGTCTCACCTTTCAATGGCGTTTCAATGGGACCGACTTACCGCGCGAGACAAACGACACGCTCTTACTGGCTGATGTCAGCAGTGCCGACGAAGGCTCCTACACGGTTGTCATCACCAGTTCATCAGGCGCGGTCACGAGCAGCGCCGCCCGGCTCCTGATTGACAGTGACGGGGACGCGCTGGCCGACTCCTGGGAGAGCGCAAACTTCGGAGACCTGAGCCGGAACCCTTCAGCAGACTCAGATGGTGACGGCGTTTCCAATCTGCGGGAGTTTGTTGAGGGAACCGACCCGACAAGCCTCTCCTCCTTCCGGGTGCGGCTTTCAGTCAGGACAGCCGGCGGCGGGGGCACAGTGCAGGTTTCCCCCTTCCGCGCCACCTATGCACGGGGGGAGGTAGTGACTTTGACGGCGGTTCCCTCCGGCCCCTGGAGCTTTGCGGGCTGGGGCGGAGCCCTTGTGGGAGCCCCCAATCCGGCCACCCTTGAACTGCTCAACCACCGGGAGGTGATTGCAAACTTCGCCATGCTTCCGGCGCCGGCGGGTCTGATCGCCTGGTGGCGGGGGGAAACAGACGCCTCCGACCTGATCGGCGGTCATCACGGCGTCTTTTACTCCGGCGACACGGCAAGCGGCCCCTCCATAACCCCCTCCGGCCTTTCAGGCGGGGCCTTCACCTTTGACGGCTCAAAGCATATCCGGGCACCTGATGCGGAGGAGCTCCGCCCCGCCCGCTTCTCGTTTGAAGTCTGGGTCAATCCCGCGGTGCAAAGCCCCGGCCGGCAGACCATTGCCGCCTCCGGCTCCTCCACAGGCGCGAATAATCAGGGATGGTCGCTGAGTCTGGTGGACGGGTATGCGAGGTTTGCCACGCAGCACCAGGGCCTGGGGCCGCACCACCTCGACTCCCGGCTCCCGGTTCCCCTGAACGAGTGGACGCACCTTGCCGTCACCTTTGACGGCTCCGTCAAGCGCCTCTACGTCAGTGGCGGCCAGCGCTCCCTTGAAACCTCCGCAAATCCCGCCCCCGTTGATTACGACCCGGCGGCCGTGCCCTTCACCATCGGATCCGACTGGGCCACGGGCGCTGTCAGCAGCCCCTTTACCGGCCTTCTGGATGAAGCCTCATTCTATGACCGTGAGCTGACGCCGGAGGAGGTTGCAGCAATCTGGCGTGCGGCCCGCACCGGCAAGAATGACCGGCAGCCCTACTTTACCGGCCCGGAGCGGCTGCCGGCGGGAGTTGAGGGTGACCCTTATACAGGGGACATCAGGGCGGTGCCGGGCGTCCCGCCGCTGACGTTTGTGCTGATGTCCGGAGCCCTGCCACCGGGGCTCTCGATGAGTGAGAGTGGAGCCCTGACGGGCGCACCCGCCAGGGAGGGTGACTACCGGTTCACAGCGGCGGCGCGGGATGCCGCAGGCCTCTTCACCCGGCAGGAGTTTTTCCTGCGCGTGGACCGCCGGACCCCGCCCCCGGCGGGCATGCTGGCGTGGTGGCGCGGGGAGCCCGATCAGAGCGGGCTGGCCAAGGATGCCGCCGCCGGGCATGACGGCGCCTTTTATTCCGGAAATGCCGCGTCCGCCGCCCCGCATGCCGGGGACGGAAAAGCCGGCGGCGCCTTTTCCTTTGCAAACGGCGGGCATGTCCGGGTGCCGGCCTCTCCCGCTTTTTCCCCCGCGCAGCTTACGCTGGAGGCGTGGGTGTATCCCACCGCAGCGCCGCAGGGCTTTCAGGCGGTGGCCTCGCAGGGCTCCATGCCGGAGCGGGGCAACACGTGGTACTTGGGCCTTGAGAACGGATGCCCCGTGTTTCTTTCCCGGCACATGACGGGGGGAGATCATGTTCTCCGCACCGGAACGGCTCTTACCCTGTATGAATGGACGCACCTTGCGGCGAGCTTCAACGGCGCAGAGAAAGTGCTCTTTATCAACGGAAAGCCCGCCGCCGTGCAGACCGGGTTTTCCCCCCTCCTTTACAGTTCCGGCGATGCGCCGGTGACCATCGGTGCGGACCGCTCCCTGGACTCAGTAACCGACCCCTTCACCGGACGCATTGATGAAGTGACCCTTTACAGCCGCGCCCTGAGTGAAACGGAGATTCTGGCCGTTGTTCAGGCCGGGGCGGGGGGGAAATCCGCAACCGGGCCTCCAGCTGCTGAACTGACCGATGCCGTCACGGGCCTGCCCTTCACGCACCGTTTTCTCTTTCCGGAGGGCACGCCCCCGGTTTCCGTCTCTCTGATTTCAGGAGCCCCTCCGCCCGGTTTTACCCTTTCCGGGGATGGCCTTCTCAGCGGAGTGACCGGCACCGCCGGAAGCTTTTCCTTTACGGTCAGGGCAATGGACGCCGCGGGTAACACCCGCGATCAGACCGCCTTCCTGCGGGTCTTTCGGCCCGCCACCCGGCCGGAGGGGCTTATCAGCTGGCACCGGGCGGAAAACAATGCACAGGACACCATCGGCGGGAATCACGGCACCGCCCGCGGCGGCGCCGGCTACCGGCCGGGCAGGGTGGGGGCCGCCTTCTCCTTCAACGGGTCAGCCGCTTCAATTGAAATTCCCGACAGCCCGTCGCTCCGCCCCGCCTCCCTGACCCTTGAGGCCTGGGTCACCATGGATGCGGACACCGGCACGGCAATGATCATGGGAAAGCCCGTGGGCACCGCCACCGGCAACTCCTGGTATCTTTACTATTCAAACGGGACACTCAACGGGGGTGTGGGCAACCTTAACGAATTCAGCATTCTCAGCGCCCCCTGGCGGCCGCAGCCGGGGCGCTGGCATCATGTGGCGTTTGCCTTTGATGACGCCTCGCGCCAGGGGCGGCTTTATCTGGACGGTGCCCCCGCGGCCTCCGGCCCGGTGAACACGCCCGTCGGCTACGACTTCCGGCCTGTGCTCATCGGACGGGACTCAAACTTTGATGCGCCGGAGTTTCCCCTCACCGGCGCCGTGGATGAGGCCGCCGTCTACAACCGCGCTTTAAGTGACGCGGAGATCGCCGCGATTTTCAGCAGCGGCCCCGCCGGCAAGGCCTTGCCCGGAGGCGGCGACACCGAGGACCGCGACGGGGACGGCTGGCCCAACTTGGTGGAGTATGCTCTGGGCACCGGTCCGGACAGTGCGGGTCCGCGCCCGGAGGCGGCTGTTTTCCTGAACCCCGACGGCTCCACGCAGCTGATGCTCCCCTTGGTGCGCGACCCCGCCAGAACGGATGTCACCATCACCGTGGAGAGCAGCGGGGACCTTCTGGACTGGGTGCCGGTGGCCGAAAGCGTGCAGGGCGCGCCCTTCACCGGCATTGCTGAAATTGCCGGCGAGGTTCCCGGCACCGCACCCCGCACCGTCACCATCATCGACCCCTATGCGGAGCCCTTCGGGAAGGGAAGGGGCTTTCTGCGCATCCGGGCCTCCCGCTGAAGAGGAGATGCCACCGGAGGACAATGCCACCATTTCCAAGCGGCCGGAATCAGACGATAAAAGAGCTTATCACGATTCAAGAAAAAGCGGGCACCGTCAGCATAGCCCGCCACCCTGTGCATGGTGTGGTAAGCCGTGGGTCCAGCATCTCTGATCTTGACGGGAACAACAGAGGCGCAGGGGGCTTCCCTCCGAAAAAGTGGCTGCGCGACTCCCAAATTTGTGACAAAATAGTTCTAAAATTAATTGATTTTTAATTAATTATTTCTTAACTTGAACCTATACGATCTACGACCCGGTCGCCGCACTGTAAGCGGGCTTCGAGCAGCAACGGAGCCGTTTTCCAATCCGGAACCAGTCAATAACCTTTCCTGAGAAAAGCAAATTTCTTTCAGAAAGAAACCCATAACGATATGATCGATTGCTATAGTCATTTTGCAGTACTGGACGTGATTCGAGCCAAACTGGAGGTCGAGATCAAGGCCGGCCGCGTGACCGACCGGCGGCCAGACGATGCAGCCAAGGCAATGCAGAGCGACTACTCGTATGCCGTGCTCGGGTCGGTGATCGATCACTTGCTCGCGCACGACGGCCCTTCCGATCGCGAGCTAACGATCCTCAGAGATGCACATGGCGTCTGGATGAAAATGCGCGCATTCGTCAGTGATTTTCGCGCGGTGCGGGCGGAGTTTGAGCGAATCACCAAGAACCCGGCGGCGGCGTCCGCGCTTAACGATTTCAACAAAGCACGCGCGGTGCTCGGCGATCTGATCCTGCGCCACGAATCGATCGTGGCCGCACTGCAATCCTTCCAATGGGAATTGCGGCCACTGGCGCACATTCCACCGCATCCGCAGGCGAATGACTTGCGGGTCGACCAGTGGCCCTGGCACGATGTCGTGCTGTCGCGGCGCAGCGCCGCCTTCGGCGCGGAAGTGATGAAACTCGCCCGGGCCAACGGATCCCCGCAGGCCCTGGCCTTTGGCGTTGGCGTAGTCACCTCCTACAGCGGGAATGTCGTCGGCAGTCCCTATCTCATGCACGGGGTCGGAGGACCGAGACGCTCTCATCCGTACCGGGACCGGCTTGCCAGCTACACGGTGGGCGCATGGATTCGGGAATCCCTCCTGCCCGGCACATTTTTCCACGATCGCGCACGCAACGTGCCGATTTTTGGCTCGCCCAGCCACCCAGCACTGCCGCCTTGGCTGGTCAGGCTGGTGGAAGAGGCGCTCACACTCACCTACGGCGCCAAAGGGCCGGGTGCCCTGCCGAAGGTCAATCAGGCCTATCAACAGTTCATCGAGCATTGGCGGCTCTTGCACGCGTTCGACCCCATCCCGCCGGCGCCACCCATTGATGCGACCCTGCGGAGCCAAATCGCGGGCACACTCAAGCCCACGGATTATCAACATCCCAACGGCGATATCGAACATACGGAGACAGATACCGGGGGCAGCCCGGACGTCTTTGATCCGGGGCCAGGCGAGCCATGGTTCAATCAAGGAAAGAAGGACGTGCTCGACTGGATTAAGGAAATCTGCCTGGACATCCTTTTTCTCCCTGTTTTCGCTTGGAGGGTTGGTTCTTATTACTGGAAAAAGGGAGACAAGCCGAAAACCACGAGCGAAGCCTCCCTTTCGCTGAAGCAACCCCTTTCGACTACCGACTTCGGCGACCTGATGTCTTCCAAAAATTCGCTCATCGCCATCCAAGAGCAATACCACCTCGATTCCCGGTTGCACCAGCTCTCCTCAGATTGCCTGAAGCTGATGAAATTCGTGGGATTGCTCTACCCGGAACCGATGGAACTGCCGGAGTTGGACTTTGCACAGTTCCTGGTTTTGCCTGTGCCCAACACGACCTACAACTGGCCGGCGCGCCCAGAGGTCAATGCGAATCTTTTGCTCAACCTGCCCTCCACGCCGCTGGAAAAACCGGAGCGTCGGCCCTCCCATTTTGCCGCTGGCGAAAAGCCGATTGCCTTCCTGACGGCCGGCTTGAGTACCACTGCCTGTGCGGACGTCCTTGGCTACGATTGGTTGCTGGAGGAACTGCTCGAATCGCCCACTTCGCCCATCCGGATCAACAACGTTCATCAAGACGCCGACCGTGGCGTGGACGAAACCTGTTGGGAAGTGAGCGGCGGCACATCCATCACCAGCGATCCAGTTTCAGTGACAACCCTAGCTTATACCGATGTTTAAACCAAAGACAACGAAAATAAAGTGGCTGCGGCAACTTGTCGCTGATCGTGGCGCTTCCAATCCAATGTGGGCGTTCGATGAGAGCCGCCCCGGGGGCGGGGCTGACGAAGCCCCAGGAGAAGGTGAAGGCACCTTTTTTGAACCCCACCTGGTCATCCCCTACTTTCCCGGGGACACGGGAACCACTGGACCCGGTGGCAAACGGGACTTCCCGGCGGGCGTGATCGATTATCTCTGCCCGTCGATCAAGATTAACGGTGCTCCCTATAACGGTGCCCCGCTCCCGCGCAACCAGACTGTCTCGGTGACGATTGAGGTGGCCAACACGAAGAACAAGGGAATGTGGGCGATGGTCAGCCTGTACTGGACTGACCCGACGGCGGTCTTCACTGGAAACGCGCTGCATAATGGAAGCGACGATGCGGAGGTCGGGCCGCCACAGACCCTGTATGTCCCCGCAGGGGGTAAAGCTTCGTTCAACATCACGTTCACCCCGCTGACGAAGATGCCAAACCATGTCTGTCTTTTAGCGGAGGTCACGTCGTCTGATGATCCGGCACCGGGCACCTTCGATGTGTCGGACCGCCACTATGCCTGCCACAACCTTAATCTGCTCACGGTGGCACAGAATAGGGTCTCCACGATCAATTTCTTTGTTGCCAATCCATTCGATACCGAGGCTGAGGTGCTTGTGCGCCTGCGGCCAGAGGGAGATGTGGAATTAGCCCAACTGCGGCGCCTTTACTCGACCGAGCCGGTCAGACTTCGCGAAGAGGCATTTCGCATTCACGGCGTGGGCGACGGCCGGATGCGGGAGGCCGGCCGGGAATTGACCTTCCCGCTGGCGGCGGGGACCCGCCAGCTTTGCCAGATGTTGGTCTCGACGAATGACTTGCGGGCGGGACAATTTTCCGCCGTGCGGGTGGACCAGGAAGTAAAGCAGAATCCGACGGATGGGACGGGAGCGCGACGAGGTTCCCTTGGGGTGGTCATATTTCCCGAACGGGGTTGACCGGACGGCGGTGAATTCCCCACTTGTCAACAATCACTCGCTGGTCTCCAAGGCGGTTATCCTATCTTAAAATGGTGTTCGAGCAGCGATGGAATTGTTAGTATGGTTATTGGGAGTTTTCAGGGAAAACGAAATAAATCGCGCGCAAAGCCCAATCTGGGACGCAACGTATTTTGGACACAATAAAATACATTATTGTGCCGGGGTTTGCCAGCCTCATCCGATCCGAAAGCTGGCCCGGCGCACCACCTTGGAAAAAGCGTTTTGCGTCCTCCCGTGCCCGCCAGCCCTTCGACAAGCTCAACGCCGCCGCCTGTTTGACGGGAGCACCACCGGGCCTGAGCGCTTCCGCCTGCTCCATTCCGTCACTATGACCGCTGAGGAGAGCTTCTCCACGCGCGCTGTGGGGCGCGGGGATACATGGCCGGCGACTTCGGCCTCCATCCATGGGCGCGGCAAAGACCGCACGTCAGCATAAAACACCGCGCCGGCCGCCGCGGATCACGCCAGGGTCTGCTCAATTGGCGTAATGACCGGAAAAAGCCGGGGATTGAGGAATCACTCCGAAAACGTAATCCTCACCCGTCCGAAAAGAGCGGGCGCGGCCATCGGTTCCTCCACGGTCACCCGTTCCCATACACCATCCACGGATTCCACAGTGTGATTGGCGGTCGCCGCCTTCCAGCTCTCCGCGCGTGCCGGTGTGGATGAGAACTCCGGCCTGTAACTCAACCCCTCCACCATCGCGTTTTTAAGCCGCAGGTACCGGATGACAAGAAATGATTCTCCGGATGGTTTCCGGTCCACTCCGATCCACGGCAGGCCATGCATGCCCGCCGTGTCGGACAGCACGGGAATTCCAGGTTTTAACGGGAGCGAATTGAAAGCGAACTCCAGCAGATTGGGGATGCCGTCCGCATCCGGATCGGAATTCCAGCCGGAGATTGCCGGATTCGCCGCCTCCGCTCCAAACTGCCCGCGCCGCCAGACCATTGCCGCCGAACCCGGAAGGGCGGGAAGATGGACTTGGAAAGGAACCAGTTTTTCCAAGCCGGGTTCCGCGGCCAACTGCCCAAAGGAATTACTGCCGGCCGCCCAGACAGTGCCGTCGGTTTTGATATACAGGCTATGGTCACCGCAGGTGCTCATGGAGCCGCACTCCGTGAGCACCGGCGCGGGGTCCAGGCAGTATTGAGCCGTCCCGCCCCCTATCCGGCCTTGATGATTCAACCCGCACCCCCGGACAGTGCCATCGGTTCTGAGGAACAGGCTGCAAAGCGTTCCCGCTGAGATGGCCGTGACGTTGTTCATGACCTGCGCCGGCCTGAACCGGCCGCCGCCCATGGTTCCGTCACCGAGTTGGCCCGAGGCATTGGAACCGGTGGCCCAGGCGGTGCCGTCGGTTTTCAGGAACAGCGTGTGATCATTTCCGGAGGAAACGCTCCGTACGCCATCGAGAATTTTGACCGGGAGAGAACGGAACTGCGAGCTGCCATCCCCCAGCTGCCACTCGGAATTCCGGCCCGCGGCCATGACCGTGCCGTCCGTTTTGAGGAAAAAACTGGACGACTGTCCGGCCTCGACCGCCTCCACTCCACTCATGATCCGCGCCGGGCTGGAAATGCTTTGCGTTGTTCCAATCCCCAAGTGCCCCGAGGTGTTCCGGCCTGTGCCCCAGGCGGTGCCGTCCGTTTTTAGAAACAGGCTGTGGGCAAAACCCACGGAGATCATCCGCACGCCGCTCATCACCTGAACCGGAGTCAGGCGGCTCTCTTTGGTGCCGTCGCCCAGCTGTCCATCGGAATTCCGGCCCGCCGCCCAGACCGTGTCGTCCGTTTTCAGGAACAGGCTGTGGGAAAATCCCATCGCGGCCATGCGCACCCCGCTCATCACCGGCACGGGAGCGGGCCGGTTCCGGGTGGTGCCGTCACCCAGCTGTCCGTCACCATTCCAGCCGGCGGCCATGACGGTGCCGTCGGTTTTCAGAAAAAAACTGGAGCTTCCATCAGCCGATACCGCCTGCACATCCCCCATGACGAGGGCCCGCACCATGCCGTCCTCCTTTGAAAACACACTGTATTTTTCCTCGGGCGGGGCAGCGGGGACGCCCGCTTCGAGCCGGAGGGCGGCAAAGCATGCGCACAAAAGCAGCGAGCGGGCACAACGGGGGAAAAATGAAGACCGGCTCATCCTGAATTCCTCATCCGTAGTCATGGTCGCCCCACCGTAAACCGATTTGATAATCAACACTGTGAATTCCCCGGAATCCGGACACAAAGTGGAAATCTGTTTCCAAAATGCCGGAAAATCACCGCGAATGAAAACAATCACCGCCATTCCTTTTCTGCCGGTGGCCGCGCCCGTTGTCCACGTCTCGGGCTCATTCAGTGGAACCGCTGTCTGGAACGCGCTGCCCGTCGGAATTGGCTTCGGCGCGCTTCGGATCGGGTTGAGTTCCCGCCGCGCGATGGCGGCTGGCTGCGTTGCGTTTGCAGTTTCCGTCACGCTTCTGGTTGCGCTCTTTCATCCCGCCTGGCTTTTCGACTGGGGTGGC
>JAQGPJ010000113.1 GCA_028293125.1 Verrucomicrobiales bacterium
TACTGGGACTACACCCAGCTGCGCTTCCCCCGCCGGGAGGGCATGCGGATCGACTTCGCGCTGTGCTCGCCGGCCCTCGCCCGCCGGGTCACCGGTGCGCTCATCGATCGCGAGGAACGCAAGGGCAAGGGCGCCAGCGACCACGCCCCCGTCGTGGTCGACATCGCGGACTAACGCAGCGACCGGACGCCCTGGGGCACATCTGGGGCACACACGTCCCTCGCTGCGCCCCATGCAGCGTCGACCGCTCGCCGCGTCCGGTCCTCGCTGTCCGGCATGAGATGGCCGTAGGTGGACAGCACGAGCGAGGCATCGTCGTGGCCGAGCCGCTCGGCGACGGCGACTACCGATTCACCGGCGGCCAGCAGCAGCGACGCGAAGTGGTGCCGCAGGTCGTGGCTGGTGGTCCCCGCAGGCAGCGCGGCTGACGCCACCGCCCTCCGGAAGAGGTTGTGCCCGTAGTAGACGTGGCCGAGCGGCGTCCCCGTGGTCGTAGTGAACACGGCCCCGTCCTCGCCGGCCGGGTAGGCGGCCAGGTGTCCGGCTATCGCGTCCAGGACGACCTGCGGGGCTGGGATCGTCCGGCGTGACCGGGGCGTCTTCGGCTCCGAGCGTTCCTTGCTTCCGCTGGTGAACTGCCACTCGACCCGGACCGTCCGCCGAAGGAAGTCGACGTCCTCCACACGCAGACCCAGCAGTTCGCCGATGCGCAGCCCCAGGCCAGCCTGGGTGATGACCATCGACCGGTAGCGGTCCGGCATCGCGTTCGCGAGCGCCCCGACCTGCTCCACCGTCAGCGGGATGACCCGGGGTCGCTCGACCCGGGGGAGCGCAATCCGCACCACCGGCGAGTACGGCACCAGCCGGTCGAGCACCGCTGCTGCGTAGATGGAACGCAGCAGGCCCACCAGGCTGCGGGTCGTGGCCGGGCCGAGCACCTTCGCGCGCTCGCTGGCCCAACCCTGGACCTCGCTCGGCTTGACCTCGGCCAGCCGCCGGTTCCCCAACCTGGTGCCGCCGATGTGGTTGTCAATGAGCCCTGCCGTGCGGCGGGCGGTGGTGGGGCGATGGGGTCGGGAGGCAGCCCAGCTGCGGGCGTACTCGGCGACCGTGACCCGCTGGGCCAGATCGACGTACTGCCCACGGGCCATGTCCGCTTCGACGATGGCCGCGTACTTCCGTGCCTCCGCCGCGCGGGTGAACGACTTCTTTCGCTGCCGACCCTCGGGATCTCGCCAGCGGACCAACCAAGAGTCCTCACCACGGTCGGTCCGCTTCTCCACACTCGCCATGGATCACTCCTGATCGTTCGAGGCGGCTCGGTGCGTCCTGCGCCGTCCGCACAGCTGGCCAGACAGAAGCGACCGGAGCGGAGTCTGGCAAGGGCGCCCGATGCGGTGCGATCGGTTCCTCAGATGCGAGTTGGTTGCCCTACCCGTCGGCCGTCCGTCACCGGCTGCCGCTGCTCCGCTGCGCGTCGACCCACGCCTGCACGTCGTCACGGCGGTAGAGGACCCGGCGACCGAGACGGAAGCTGCGCGGACCGGAGCCGAGGTGGCGCCAGTACCGCAGCGTCGCCACCGGAGCGCGCAGGAGCTCGGCCGCCTCAGGCAGGGTGAGCAGATCGGACGGCGTGCTGGTCGGGGGAGCGGAGACGGCCGGCTCTGGCGCATGTGGGCTGCGATTGGTCATGACCGCAGAAGGCGCCGTTCCAGGCCCCTGGGTGACAGGGCGGCCCGGGCTGGCCGATCCGTCACCCCCGACCGGCAACGGCGTCGATCACCGCGCGACGCCTCGGCCTGTGCCGACCCTTCTCGAGAGCATGTGCTCGGGCTCCGGGCGGCGGACAGTCGGAGTCGGGCACGGCGCGTAGCGGGCAGCCTCCTCGGCAGCCCGCACCCCGGCGTGGCCGGGACCCAGGTCGGCACCGTCACGAGCGAACACCGCGATCCACTGCTCGCGGGCCTCCTCGAGACTGGCCCCAACCAGGTGGGCGACGTTGGTGGTGCGGCCGCGGCTCATTCCCACGTACGTCGAGGCGGCGCCTGCTCGCTCGCCGACGACCACGTGCGCGGTCGTCACCGTCTCCCCCTGCACGCCGTGCGCGGTGCTCGCGTAGGCCAGCTCGACGTGCCGGGCGGCATAGCCGGCCGGGAGAAGCCTCTTCTGGTCCGGGGCCGGGGTGACAACGGATGACGTGACTGCGGCCGGGGTGACAACGAGTCCGCCGGCCGGGGTGACAGCGGCGACAACCCACGTGTCTCTGTTGGCGACGCCCAGGTCGTGTTCGTTGCGACGGCTGGCGATCCGGTCGCCGGCGCCGATTCGCTGCCCGGCGGAGGTGGTGACCACGTCGACGTCATCGACGTGAGCGTCGGCGACCAGTTGCTCGCGGACGGCAGCGTTGAGGTCAGCGGCCTGCTCCCGGGTGTTCACCACGACTGCGACGGCTTCCCTGACACGGAAGGACACAGCTGCGGTCCGCGCCAGCGACGTGCGTAGCGCGCCGTCGTCGGGGTGCAGCTGGATCTGGCCGCGCACGGCCAGCCGGTCGAACACCGTGCCGGGGTCCTCGC
>JAQGPJ010000052.1 GCA_028293125.1 Verrucomicrobiales bacterium
CCTTCCCACGGAAGGCGCATTTCCTTTGAAAATAACATTTTGCAGATTTTCGCAGCTGGAAAAAGCATAGTTGCCGATGGAGTTGACGCTGCCGGGAATGGTGACACTGGTCAGGCCGGTGCAGCCGGAGAAGGCCGCATCTCCGATGGAGTTGAGGCTGCCGGGAATGATGACGCCGGTCAGGCCGGTGCAGCCGGAGAAGGCTCCACCGCCGAGCAAGGTGACGCCGTCAGGAATGGTGAAGCCGGTCAGGCCGGTGCAGCCGTGGAAGGAGAAGTCGCCGATGGAGGTGAGGCTGCCGGGAATGGTGACACTGGTCAGACCGGTGCATCCGGAGAAGGAGTAGTAGCCGATGGAGGTGACGCTGCCGGGAATGGTGACACTGGTCAGGCCGGTGCAGCCGTGGAAGGAGAAGTCGCCGATGGAGGTGAGGCTGCCGGGAATGGTCACACTGGTCAGGCCGGTGCAGCCTTGGAAGGCTGCAAATCCGAGGGAGGTGACGCCGTCAGGAATGGTGACGCCGGTCAGGCCGGTGCAGCGGTAGAAGGCTTCATTTCCGATAGAGGTGACGCTGTCCGGGATGGTGATACTGGTCAGGCTGGCGCAGCCGGAGAAGGTGCTGCTGCCGAGGGAGGTGAGGCTGCCGGGAATGCTGACACTGGTCAGACCGGTGCAGCGGGCGAAGGCTCCATTTCCGAGGGAGGTGACGCCATCAGGAATGGTGATACTGGTCAGGCCGGTGCAGTCTTGGAAGGAGAAGTCGCCGATGGATTTGACGCTGCCGGGAATAGTGAGACCGGTCAGGCCAGTGCAGCCTTGGAAGGAGTAGTGGCCAATGGAGGTGACGCTGCCGGGAATGCTGACGCCGGTAAGGCCGGTGCAGCCGGAGAAGGCTCGATTTCCGATGGAGGTGACACTGTCGGGAATGGTGACACTGGTCAGGCCGGTGCAGCCGCTGAAGACGCTGTAGCCGATGGATTTGACGCTGCCAGGAATAGTGACACTGGTCAGGCCGGTGCAGCCGGCGAAGACGCTGTAGCCGATGAATTTGACGCTGCCGGGAATAGTGACGCCGCCGGTCAGGCCGGTGCAGCCGAAGAAGGCTTCATCTTTGAGGGATGTGACATTGCCAGGAATGGTGACACTGGTCAGGCCGGTGCAGCCGAAGAGGAAGCGGGCACCGATGAATTTGACGCTGCTGGGAATGACAATGCTGGTCAGGCCCGTGCAGCCCCGAAAGGAGGAGTCGCCGATTGAGGTGACGCTGCCGGGAATGATAATGCTGGTCAGGCCGGTGCAGTCGAGGAAAGAGGAATCACCTATGGAGGTGACGCTGTCGGGAATGATAATGCTGGTCAGGCCGGTGCAGCCGGAGAAGGCTTGATTTGCGATGGAGGTGACGCTGCCGGGAATGGTGACGCCGGTCAGGCCGGTGCAGCCCAGGAAGGAGCGGAGGCCGATGGAGGTGACCGGCAGATCCGCGATTTTACCGGGAATCGTCACTTCGGCTTCGGAACCGGAATAGCGGGTAATGGTGACAGTCGGGCCGCTGCGGGAATAGGAGAAATCGCCGAATTGCTCGGCCTTCGCGTCCGCAGCCAAGCTGAAAAAAAGGAGAAGAAGCAGAACGGCCGCGCCGCGGGGACCGGGGGCCGCGGGGGCGGAATTTTCCTTCGTGCGGATTGAGTGGGGCATGGGGGAGCGCAACGTTGAGGAAAACAAAGGGGAGTCAATGGCGGGAAAACCCATAAAGGGATAAGTGCGGATGCGGGTTGTAACCATCCGGGAGGAACCGCCTGACCTGCTTCACTCCTTGAGGCGGACGGCACCGGTGCCGCCGTACCCGGTTCCGCTGGCGCGGCCACACGGGTCCGATTGTTGATTCCCGAATCATCAGGCTCGGAATTTCCTGGATTAAATGCCCTGCCCGCCTTTGAACACGATCCCTGCCCGCTTTTCCCTCCATCCGGCACAGTAATGTATTTTATTGGTTCCAAAACCCCCTACTGTCATAAGCGACAGTCCTGCGTTCTCCGCCTCGACGGTAGCGATGAACATGGGGTACTTTCCCCAACGAAGTCCATAGAACGAAAGGAATCGCAGCCTTTTCTTACGGTTTTCCCCATAAAATTACAGTTTACTATGATTTCTGTTGCCACCTTAAAATCCACCGATAAAATATTCTGTCCTTATTATCCATCAGCATGAATCCTTTGACAGAAATTTTTTATTTAGACACCGATTCAAAGGCACATAATCCAATAGGTTCAAACATATTCTTTAACCTACCAAAAGGCGCACGTTCATTATGCCAAGAGTGCCGAACCCCAATTACATGGAATGCTAATTGGGACAATGTAGAATTGGAAATTATTGGGGATACAACTCATTATTATCCTGATTATATAAGCGGAAATTATAGTATTATTAGCCAACGATTACTTGACGACCTTGTAAATGCGGAGGCTTCCGGATTTAAAGCTCACGCAGTAGGTATTATTGGAGTAGAATCAAAAAAACTGAGATCACAACAAGCACCTAAGTATTTCATCATGGAAATTTTTGGCGGTATTGATTTAGATAGAGAAAAATGGGATAAGTTCGATGGTAATTTATGCTCAATTTGTAAAACTTGGCGACCTAGAAAAGGAGGGACTGTGAGTTGGGGTGATAAGCAAAAGGTTCCGTTAATGAACTCATGGGATGGAAGTGATTTTATGAAGTTCAAAAATGTTAAAATTGGCGGGGATTTATGTTCAAGAAAAATCTTGAAATTAGCGCAGGTAAAAAAATGGAGTGGGTTTGGTGTCAGAGCTATACTGCCCGGTTGACACTTAACTAATTTGACTAAGCCCGACCGGGATTCGAAGTTGCTGGGAAAAAATGGGATTCGGAGTTTCCAGCACCCGGCAAAGTATGACGAGGGCAGCTTTGTCCTGAAGGTCGTGGGAGGCCGCCTGACTACAGATCAGCTCCGCGTAAAACTCCTCTGCTTTAGCTTGTTGAAACGCGGTAGGCATGGGAGACGGGGAACCGCCTTTTGAGGGTGTCTTGCCGAGTCCGGGGGGGCAGCCCAATAATGTATTTTATTGGTTTCCAAGCTTCATCGTGACTCTCTCCCGAACCGTGCGATTGCGTTTGCGCCTGATGGGGTTGTACTGGGATTCTCAATGCTCTTCCCTGCCCCCAAAAATTCCACCGGAGAGGGGAGACCACACCAGTCCATCGCACAAACCATCATGTCTTTCCAGGAATGGCAGCAGTGCGTTTACCCAAACCTGATGCTGCGGTATCTGCGGGGCAATGTGCCGGAACACGAGCGCGGGCGCTCCTTCATCAGCCCTGGTTGGTCCGATGGGCGTATTTACCCCGGCCCATCCCCCCATGCAGCCAGGGAACAGTGCGTGGAGTTTGGCCGGCGGGTGTCGCTCCTGCGGTCCGCCCTTGTGAACCGGCCGGGAGAGGAATTTGAGGACGGATGGGGCCGGAAGGCGGAGGATCTGCAGGACATTTACGAAACCACTTTGTTTCTTGGTTATGCCGCTCTGCAAGCCCACACACTGGCCGCCGGCTCACTGGTTTTGACCAGCGTCCCCGATGCCGGCCTCACGGAGGAGAAGTGGCTTTCGGGGTGAGCCGAGCCTGATGACCCGCTTTACCTGGAGGTTTCAAAGGCGCTCCGGGTGCTGCATGCCTGCCTCATCCGCGAGGTTTTTGACTGGCCGGGCATTCCCATGCCGGCCCCATGCCGCTCCTTCCGGACAAGCGCGGGGCTGCCCGCCGTTTCTTTTGAGTCTGAAAGCCCCATGACTTTTGAAAAATGGGAGCAATGCGTTTACCCAAACCTGATGCTGCGGTATCTGCGGGGCGATGTTCCGGAATCCGAGCGCGCCAAAGGGGGATTCGGCGGTGGCTGGTCCGGAGGAACGATTTATGGAGGCGCATCCCCCCATGCGGCGAGGGAGGAGTGTGCGGAGCTGGGCAGACGGGTGTCGCTCCTGTGGTCGATCATCGAGAACCAGCAGGGAGAGGAACTGAAGGACATGTGGGGCAGAAAAGCGGCGGACCTGAATGATCTTTACGAGACCGCCTGGTTTCTTGACTGTGCCGCTGTTGGTGCCTACACACTGGCGGCTGGGTCCATGGCTTTCACCTGTGCCGCCGTCACAGAGGAGGAGAAGTGGTATTGGGGTTGGGGATGCGGTCCGGATGATCCGCTCTGGGATGCCGCCAAGGAGGCGCTCCGAGTGCTGCATGCCTGCCTCATCCGCGAGGTTTTCATTTATCCCGACATTCCCATGCCGGACACGGACTGATCCCAGCCGGAAAAGCGTGATGCCGGTGCCCTGCTTCCCGACGGGCAGCCGTTCCAATAATAAACCTTATTGTGACGGATCCGATTGCGAAGGGGGATTTAGAATATTATTGTGCTTAAAAAAGAGAGAGAGAGAGAGCGTGTTTCCCTGCCCCAAGGACCACTTTCCGGGGATTCCAAGGCAGCAACTGTGAACGCTTGATGCGTGATTTTCAAGGATGGACCTTCCGTATTCAGGAAAGGCTCATCGAGCGCGTCCGAGCGTCCGGAAGGGTTGACATTCCAACGTCGCCAGAGGCTGAAAACGCTTGGAGACAGGCAGTGGCGCCGACAAGGGGACCGGGAGCAACGGAACCGTCAACCGACTTAAGGGCTGTGTCAGCAATCCTCAGCTCAAAACAGAGGGGTTGGCTCCTTCACGTTGTGCAAAAGTCCGGAAAAGGCCTCATCCCAAGGGGGAAATTCCTGCCTTGGTAACATGGAATGGCTTCCAGTTTCGACTGATAATTGACGCCATGTGAATTGTTCGGGTCGTTTTCGAGGTGATTTTGGCCCAAGTCGGTTCGCAATGATCCATTGCTCCCCGAACCCCGACATCCCCGGGGCAGGCCTTCAGCCCTCCCTTTGCCGCCCTGATATTTCACGGGGCGCTGCCCCGGGCTGCTCTGATCCGCCCGTTCGGGATTGGGGCGGTCGGCGCAGCCTCGTGCGGGGACCGGTCTTTCATGATCAGGATTTCAAAAGTGTAGAGTATTACTAATGATAACATTTTTAAAATTCATATTACTCAACCTTCCGGCGATCTCCTTCGGGGGGAATTTCACAGCGGGTAAACGGTGAATTTAACTTGGAATACCTTGCTTTTAATGACGTGTCGTGCTTTATTGGAAAGTGCTGAGCCATTGGTGTTGGGTGTGTCTGATTTCATGTTATTTATGCATGCATTCCCGGTGTCTTTTTTCCATTCATCGCCGGAAACCGGGTCCGGAACGCAACGCTGCGGCCTGACGCCGGGCACCCCGCCGCCGTGACGGGGGGCGGCCCGTTTTTTCCCTTAAAACCACCCATGAGCGGCAAGGCATCCCTCCACGTTTGGACGCACTTCCGGTTGCCGAAGGGTCGTCCGTCGGCGCCTCCGGATCCGGCGGATCCCGCCGATGACGACGGTCGCCGATTCCCCTCCGTGTCCACCCCGGCCGAGGAGGCGCGGGTCACCTCCCGGTGCCGCAAACCAATTTCGACCGGGCTGACGACCGGTGGCGGGCGGATCCGGACACGGTCCGGCGGGGGCCCGGGATCAAGCGGATACGGGCTGAATCCGGACGCTCCCTTTCGTGATGCCGGCCTCACCGGTGACACCCATGTCACCGGTGACATCCGCAATTTTTTTGAGGATTCCGCCGCGGGGGTGACTCCCATGTCACCGGAGGGGTGGCGCGGAGGTCACCGGGGGGGTGACACCGGCGTCCCCGGGGAGTGGCGCCCATGTCACCTGATCCCACCCTCATGCAGCCACCCGGAGGGAGATGGACTGACGGGACACCGCTTTCTCCGGCTTGTGAAAGGAGGGGCACTTGCTCATGGCCCGCTTGATGTTAATACTGTTCAAAAACAACCCTTGCGTCCGGGGGCGGACTTCGTTTCGTTGCTTGCCTGCCCCATGAAGAACCCCTCCTCCGCCAAGGCGTCCTCCTCAGCCAAACCCGCCAACGCGGTCCCCAAAACTCCGGCTTCCCCATCCGCGAAGGGAAAAAAAGCGGCTTCAAACGGGGGATCGGAGGGGAGCAAAGGGCAGGGAAAGGGGAGGGGCAAATTCCCTGTGCCCGGAAAAGACCGGACAAATAATACAGCATCAGCGGTGGCTGGGCAGGGGGAGGTGATCACCATCCGCGGCGTGCGGCAGAACAATCTGAAGGGCATCGATCTCGATTTGCCGCTGGGAAAGCTGAACGTAATTACAGGGCCCAGCGGGTCGGGGAAGTCGTCCCTGGCGTTTCAGACCATTTATGCGGAGGGGCAGCGGCGGTATGTGGAGACCTTTTCGCCCTACACGCGGCAGTTCTTCGACCGCATGGACAAGCCGGTGGTGGATGAGATCCGGGGCATTCCGCCGGCCATCGCCATCGCCCAGACCAACAGCGTGCGCACCACGCGGTCTACGGTGGGGACCATGACGGAGATCAACGACTACCTGAAGCTCCTTTTCCCGCGCGTCGCGGTGGGTACCTGTCCCTCCTGCGGCCAGCCGGTGCAGCCGGACACGCCGCAGGCCGCCGCCGATGCCGCGCTGAAGGCTTTTGCGGACAAAACGGTGCTGGTGACCCTGCCGGTGCCGGTGCCCGCCAGCACTGGCGCCGCCAATTTCTTCCCCTTTCTTCAATCCCAGGGCTATCTGCGGGTGCTGCTGTTTGGGGAGTCCCTGCGCACGGATGAGCCGGAATCCTACAAACGCGCCTTCCTGCCGCCGCTGGTGCCGGTCATTCAGGACCGCATCCGGCTGATGGCGGCCAACCGGGGACGCTTTCTGGAGGCCATCGAAACCGCCTTCCATCTGGGCAAGGGCAAGCTGTCCGTCATCGAGCCGGAGTCCGGCAAGTCCCTGGCGTTCTCCAAGGGCTGGCACTGCGCGCACTGCGATGTGGATCTGCGCGAGCCCACGCCCGCGTTGTTCACCTTCAACAATCCCATCGGAGCCTGCCCCCAGTGCCGGGGCTTCGGACGCACCATCGGCATCGATCCCGACCGCGCTTTGCCGGACCGGTCGCTGTCCATCAAACAGGGGGTTGTGAAGGCTTTCTCCGGCGCGGTGTATGCCGACAGCCAGCGGGACCTGGAAAAAGCCGCCAGGCAGCGGGGTGTCTCTCTGACGACTCCTTTCGATGATCTCGATCCGGAGGATCAGGAGTGGATCATGCGCGGGGATCCCGGCTACAAGTCCAACGACCCCGAAAACTCCTGGGAATCCGGGGTGTGGTACGGCGTGCGCGGATTCTTCGACTACCTGGAGAGCAAGTCCTACAAGATGCACGTCCGCGTGTTTCTCAGCCGCTTCCGCAGCTACACCACCTGCCGGACCTGTCTGGGCACGCGGCTGCAGCCGGAATCCCTGGCCTTCCGTGTCGGCGGGCACACCCTGCCGGAATGGCAGCAGTGGCCGGTGACCCGCCTGATGGATTTTATCGCCGGTCTGCCCATGCCCGCCGGCGACCACACCGCCGACCAGCTGCAGCGGGAGATCGTGAGCCGCCTGCGCTATCTAGAGGAGGTGGGATTGGGATATTTGAATCTGGACCGCTCCACGCGCACGCTCAGCGGCGGCGAGGTCATGCGCGTCACCCTCACCACCTGCCTCGGCGCCTCGCTGGTGAACACCCTCTTCGTGCTGGACGAGCCCAGCGTGGGCCTGCACCCGCGCGACACCGGCCGGCTCATCCGCGTCATGCAGGGGCTGCGCGACAAGGGCAACACCCTGCTGGTGGTGGAGCACGAGGAAAGCGTGATGCGCGCCGCCGACAACCTCATCGAGATTGGGCCCGGACGCGGGGAACTGGGCGGGGAACTGGTCTTCCACGGCCCGCATTCCGAGCTGCCCCAGGCCCGCCGGTCCCTGACAGCGGATTACCTGCTGGGCCGGAAATCCATCCCTGTTCCTGACAAACGCCGTCAGCCTGATCCGGCTCGGGTGCTGATGATCCACCGCGCCTCCCAGAACAATCTTCAGAAAATCGATGTCGTCATTCCGCTGGGACTGTTCTGCGCGGTCACCGGCGTTTCAGGCTCGGGCAAAAGCACGCTGGTCCATGAGGTGCTGTATGAAAACCTGATCCGGAAGAAGGGACTGACCAGCGAGAACGAGCCCGGACGCTGCCGCGATCTCATCGGCGATGACCTGATCAAGCGGGTGATCATGGTGGATCAAAGCCCGCCCAGCCGCACCCCGCGCAGCACGCCGGCAGTCTATACCGGGGCCTACGACCACATCCGCGCCCTCTTCGCCTCCACCCCGGACGCCGAGGCCCAGGAGCTGGGATCGGGGTATTTCTCCTTCAACAGCGGGAACGGGCGCTGCGGCCGCTGCCAGGGCGCGGGTTACGAGAAGGTGGAGATGCAGTTCCTCAGCGATCTTTATGTGAAGTGCCCGGAGTGCGAGGGCAAACGCTTCCGCCCCGAGGCGCTGACCATTCTCCACCACGGCAAAAGCATCCACGACCTGCTGGAGATGACGGTCACGGAAGCCATCGCCTTTCTGCTTCGGGAAACCGATCTCAAAGCCAACAAGGCCGCCGCCGCCTTGAAAATCCTGGCGGAAGTCGGCTTGGGCTATCTGCGCCTGGGCCAGCCGCTGAACACGTTGTCGGGCGGCGAAAGCCAGCGGCTCAAGCTCGTCGGCCATCTGCTGGAGGGCGGCAGCGAGCCCACGCTCTTCATTCTGGATGAGCCCACCACCGGCCTGCATTTCGACGACATCAATCTCCTGCTGCAGACCTTCCAGCGGCTGGTGAACGAGGGCCACAGCCTGCTGGTCATCGAGCACAACCTTGAGGTCATCAAATGCGCGGACTGGGTCATCGATCTCGGACCGGAGGCTGGAGCCGATGGCGGGCTGCTGCTGGGGGAGGGCACTCCCGAGCAGATCGCCAGGATCAAGGGCTCGCACACGGGGCAGTACCTCGCCGAGTTATTCACCGGTTATTCCAAACGGGGAATAACTTCCAGCGCGGGGCCGGGTCCGGGCCTTTATCCGCTTCCGCAGCCTGCGCTTCCCGTGGCCGCTGAATCCCCGGCCTTCCTCAGGCCCGCCTCCGCGCATGAGATCCGCATCACCGGAGCCCGCGAGCACAATCTGAAGAACATCTCCGTCACCATTCCCCGTGACAAACTGGTGGTGGTCACCGGATTGTCGGGAAGCGGCAAGTCCACCCTCGCCTTCGACATCATTTTCGCGGAGGGGCAGCGGCGCTTCCTCGACAGCATGTCCACCTACGCGCGGCAGTTTGTGGAGCAGATGGAGAAGCCGGAAGTGGACCACATCAGCGGCCTGCCGCCCACGGTGGCCATCGAGCAGCGCATCACCCGCGGGGGCGGCAAGAGCACCGTGGCCACGGTCACGGAGATCTACCACTTCCTGCGGCTGCTGTATGCCAAGGTGGGGGAGCAGCACTGCCCGGACTGCCAGGTGGCCGTCACCCAGCAGACCCCCGGCGCCATCGCGTCCGCCATCCGCTCCGCCCAGGCCAAAGGGCCGCTGCACCTCATGTCCCCCATGATCCGGGGGCGGAAGGGGTTTCACACCACCGTGGCCGCCGCCGCCGCCCGCGCCGGCTGCGTGGAGATGTGGGTGGATGGCAAAATCATCCGCACCGAATCCTTCACCAAATTGGAGCGCTTCAAGGAGCACACCATCGACGGCATTATCACCCATTTGGAAAAAGCGCCGTCCGTGGCGGAACTGGATGCCCTCGTCGCCCGCGCGCTGGATCTGGGCCGGGGCGTGCTGCGGCTGCTGGACCGCCGGGGAAACCTCACGGTGCTGAACACCCGGCGCTCCTGCCCGAAGTGCAGCCGCTCCTTCGACAACCTCGACCCCCGCCTCTTCTCCTTCAACAGCCCGCATGGGGCCTGCGGCACCTGCCGGGGCTACGGCACCCTGCCCAAACACAGCCGGGAGCTGGACACCACCCACACCAACTCCGTGCTGGAGGCGGAACTGATCGAGGAGCAGCGGCGCGGCACCGCCGAGGATGTGGAGGAATCGGTTCCCTGTCCGGTGTGCCACGGAAGCCGGCTGAACGAGGAGGCCCGGAATGTGCTTGTCCACGGGTTGGACATCGGCACCCTGACCGGCCAGCCCGTGACCGCCGCCCAGGCCTCCCTGACGAAATTCAAGTTCGCCGGCACTCAGGAGATCATCGCCCGCGACATCCTGGCGGAGGTGGCCCAGCGGTTGACCTTTCTCTCGGAGGTCGGTCTCGGCTATCTTCAGCTCAACCGCGCCGCCACCACGCTCAGCGGCGGGGAGAGCCAGCGCATCCGTCTGGCCTCGCAGCTGGGCTCCAATCTGCGCGGGGTGCTTTATGTGCTGGACGAGCCCACCATCGGTCTGCACCCGCGCGACAATGTGAAGCTTCTGGATACCCTGACGGCCCTGCGGGACAAGGGCAACAGCCTGATCGTGGTCGAGCATGACGAGGACACCATGCGCCGCAGCGATCTGGTGATCGACCTCGGTCCCGGCGCGGGCATGTTCGGCGGCGAGATCACCGCACAGGGGACCTGGGAGGAAATCCAGCACAATCCCGCCAGCGTCACCGGCCGCGCCCTCCGGGAGCCCATGCGCCATCCCTCGCGCGGAGCCCGCCGGCCTTTGCCGGAGGTCAGCCTGACGGATTCCTGGCTGACCGTCTCCGGGGCCCGCGCCAACAACCTGAAGCACATCAGCGCCTCCATCCCGCTGGGCCGCCTGACGGTGCTCAGCGGCATTTCAGGCTCCGGCAAAAGCAGTCTCATGCGCGGCGTCATCCAGCCGGCGGTGGCCGAGGCCCTGCGCCACGGCTGGACCAGCATTCCCGCCGATTTCCCCGCCAAAGCCCGCAAGGGCAGATCCAAAACCGCGCCGCCCAGCCTGGCCTGCGACCGCGTGGAGGGCATCGGCGGCATTGAGGCGGTTTACGAGGTGGACCAGTCGCCCATCGGCAAGACCAGCCGCAGCACGCCGGCGACCTACATCAAGGTCTTCGACGGGATCCGCACGCTGTTCGCCAGCCTGCCGGCAGCCAAAATGCGCGGCTACACCGCCAGCCGCTTCTCCTTCAACACCGAGGGCGGCCGCTGCGAAGCCTGCGGCGGCAACGGCGTGATCCGGCACGAGATGGCCTTTCTGCCCGCCAGCCATGTGGTCTGCACGGAGTGCCGCGGCCTGCGCTACAACGCCCCGACCCTGGAGATCGACTACAGCGGCAAAAACATCGGCGATGTCATGAACATGACCATCGACGAGGCTGCGGACTTCTTCAGCGCCCACAGCAAAATCTCGCGCACCCTGCGGCTGCTGGCGGACACCGGCACCGGCTACCTGCAGCTCGGCCAGCCCAGCCCGACTTTGTCAGGCGGCGAGGCCCAGCGCCTGAAGCTCGTCGCCGAACTCAGCCGCGGCCTGAGCCGCACCGCCCATGAGCGGATCCGCAAAAACCGCCAGCCAAAAGGGAATCTCTATCTCATTGAGGAGCCCACCATCGGCCTGCATCCCACGGATGTCGCCAAGCTGATTGATGTGCTGCACCGGCTGGTGGATGACGGGCACACCGTCCTCGTGATCGAGCACAATCTCGACGTCATCGCCGAGGCCGACCACATCCTCGACATCGGCCCCGAAGCCGGGGAGGCCGGGGGCACCGTTACGGCCATTGGCACTCCGGAGCAGATCGCCAAAAGCAAAGTCAGCCGCACCGCTCCGTTTCTGGCAGAGGTGCTCAAGGACAGGACGGCTCCCGCCGCGCCGGCCCCGGCAGTGGCGGCCGTCAGCCCGGTGATTCCTGTGGTCAGCCGAAGCAAACCTGCCCCGGCCAAAGCCAAACGGGCAAAGCGCCAGCCCTGAGCACTGCGGGATTTCGAAAAATGAGTTGACTCAATTTTCTTTGAGGCGACAAATGGCCAACACGATATGACCGCAAAATCCTGGATCATTTTCCGTCTCCGCATGGCCGGCACCGTCCTGGCCGCCGCAGCTTTTTTGACCGGTCCCGCCCCTATGGCCAAGGCCGCCGCCGCCACTGTGCTTCCTGTGCCGGAACTGCAGGATGCCAGCATCCGGCTTTCCCGGGTGACCGGGCTTTACCTGCGTGATGCGGCGGGCAAGCCGTGGCATCCGGTGGCCGCTCCGGCGGACGTGAAGGCCACCGTGCTGATTTTCGCCCTCAGCGACTGCCCCAACGCCAACCGCATCACCCCATCCCTCAGCCGCCTAGCCAAGGACTATGCGGAGCGGGGGGTGCGGTTTTTCCGAGTGCTCTCCGAACCTGATCTCACCCCTGAAAAGGCGGCGGAGCACGGCGGGGAATTCGACTGCGGATTCCCCACCCTGCTGGACCGGGGCATGGAACTGGCGGCAGCGGTGGGCGCGTCGGTGACTCCGGAAGCGGCCATCCTCGTGCCGCCCGGGTATCTCGCCTACCGGGGCCGGATCGATGACCGCTTCACGGCTCCGGGGAAGGGCAGGGCGGAGCCGGAGCGTGAGGATCTGCGGCTGGCCCTGGACGCCATACTGGCGGGCAGCCCGGCTCCCGAACCCATCACCAAAGCCCTCGGCTGCTATCTGCCGGACGCGGGCAGCGCCGCGAAAGCCCCGCTGCCGGATCAGGTGACCTGGAATGAGCACATCGCGCCCATCATGCACCAGCATTGCGCGTCCTGTCACCGGCCGGATGAGGTGGGGCCGTTTCCCCTGCTGACCGCCGCCCAGACCGCCAAGCGCGCCAAACAAATCTCCGAGGCCGTCTCCTCCCGCCAGATGCCGCCCTGGCATGCGGACAGGGAGAGCCCGGCCTTTGTCAACGACCGTCGGCTGCCTGACCGGGACATCGCCCTGATTGAAAAATGGCTGAACCAGGGAACGCCGGAGGGGGATGGCACCCTGGCGCCGCCGCCTCCCGTGTTTCCGGACACTCTTCAAATCTCCAATCCGGACCTGGCCCTCACCATGCCGGAGGCCTATCCGGTGCCCGCCGAGGGACGCGATGAATACCGCAACTTTGTGTTTCCGCTGGGACTGACGGAGGACAAGTGGGTCCGCTCCATCGAACTGCGGCCCAGCGCCCGCGCCGTGGTGCATCACGTCCTCGTCTTCCTCGACACCACCGGCGACGCCGTGAAGCGCGACGCCCAGGATCCCAAGCCCGGCTACCGGGGCATCATCAATGCCGGGCAGCAGTTCCTCGTCGCATGGGCTCCCGGAGCGGGCGCTCTGACGCTGCCCCCAGATTTGGCCTGGCATTTCCCGAAGGGCAGCAGCCTCGTTCTCCAGACCCATCTTCATCCCAGCGGCAAAGCCGAGGAGGAAACCTCCACCGTGCGCGTGAAGTTCGCTCCGGGACCGCCGCCATTCACCTACACGACCATCCAGCTGCCCCCGGTGTTCTCCATCCTGCGCGGTCTGGAGATTCCTCCCGGCGAGAAGGAATACGCCATCCGGGACTCCTTCGTGATGCCGGTGGACGCCATGGCCTTCGCCTGCGGGGCGCACGCCCACATGCTGGGCCGGCGCATGAACCTGACCGCCACCCTGCCGGACGGCACGCAGCGCATCCTGCTGAGGATCTCCGACTGGGACTTCGCGTGGCAGGAGCAGTATCTCTACACCGACCGCATCCCGCTGCCCAAAGGCACCCGCCTGGACAGCGAGATCGTGTGGGACAACTCCAGGGACAATCCCCGCAATCCCACCCTGCCTCCGGTGCTGGTCCGGTGGGGGGAGCAGACGCTGGACGAGATGGGCAGCACCGTGGTGGCTGTCATTCCCAAAAACGCGGAGGACAACGAGGTGCTCAGCAAAGCCATTGAGGAGCACATCGCCGATCAGCTGGTGGATCTCGGCACCGGCAAAACCACCGGGCCTCTGCCCCACGGACTGAGCCGGGCCGTCGATCTTCTGAAGGGTGCGGCCAAATTCCTGGACGCCAATCATGACGGGGTCATTGATGACACGGAGCGCCTGCCGCTGCGCTCCACCGTCATCGGGATGGGCATTCCCAAAGCCATGCGCGGCTCCTCGCCGTAATTCCCGGCCCGGCCCGCCGGTCTTTCCCGCAGGGGTGGCCATGCCGCCCCTGCGAAGGCATCCAACTCCAGCCGGGTCAAGTCAGGTCAGGTGCAATCCTGACCTTTCTTTTTTGGGGCCGGTCTTCAGTTCCGAAGCATTCTCCGCCCCCGGCTTAGAGGGCCATCCTGCGCCGGGACCGCTTCAGAAACAGCATCACACCCGCACCTAGAATGGTGAGGGGAACCGGGGAGGATTCCGGAATCTGGCCGGCGGCGATAGGGGCGCCACTGCTTTCCCATGCCCAGTCATGGATGATACCTCCGGCGGTGTTGGCGGTCAGGGTCACCCGCATCCAGCCGTAATAGAAACCATCACCCTCATTGTTCAGGAAGCGGAAGCCAAAATAGCCCTCCACGCCGTCCTGAAAATTTCCTGGTGCCCCCAGGTGAGTGGAGGATCCTGTTGGGCCCGCAGCATACTGAAGAGTCACCAGGGACACGGCATTGGCCTCCATGGACTGATCGCTGCCGCTGGCTTGATTTTCCGCCTCTCCGGTCACCAGTCCGGGGAATTCGTCCCCGGATGACGGACCGTCTCCCTCGCCCTCCTCCGGCGGCTTTGTCACCAACATGGAACTGTTTTCATTCCCCTCGATGCGCGCCGTCTCTTCGGATGGCGGTGCCGTGATGATGGTGCCGGCATCGATACGCTGAATGGGAGCATCATTTTCGATGCTCAGGCGGCCGGGCTGAAAGCGTTCGCTGGCGGCCACGGCCACCCCTCCGAAAAAGATATTGAGATCCCATCCGAATACTTCAGTGGAACCGGTGTTTCCGGTGTCGATATCCAGATAGACACCTTCAAAATTCAGCGGTATGGGAATGTTCCACAGGCCGCTGTAAACAATCTCGGAGGAGGCCGGCGTGATGAGCAGAAAGAGAAACGAAAGAACAGGAGCGGGGGAAAATCTCATAAATCAGGGAGTGTAACTGACAACCATCCGGAAGAACCGGGCCTTTTGCCCATTGATAAAAAGGGGCCACGGCACACTCACCGCCTGAAATTCCGCATCCTCCGCCTGAACGATGGGAGTTCCAAGGCCTGCAACCCAGGTCACAAGATTGGCGCTGAACTGCGCCTCATAGTGGATCCCCAAAGATTCAAAGTCCCGCCACCGGGCAAAAACGATGCGGAAATCCACGCTGTTGGGAATATTCCGGATCACTGGCAGAGGTTGCCCGCGGGAGGTGAGAATGCCGCCGGCATAAGCGATACTGCCGGTGCCGAAAGCTCCGGGATCCGTGCCGAAGGCGAACTCCAGCAGATTGCTGCGCCCATCATGATCCGGGTCGCCGGTCTGTCCCCCGGCGGTGGCGTCGATGCCTGAAAACCGGATCTGCCACCAGTCGGGAAGGCCATCCCCCGCATAGATTCCGAAATTGTCATACAGGGTGTCCTGGACCGGAAAACTGAGAGTCCCGGTCATTCCGCGGGCTGCAGCCTGCACGGTGGCGGTAGTGGTTTGGGGCACCTTGCCGGCCGTCACCACTCCGGCCGGAGTGATGCCGGTGAGCGGACCGTCCAGAATGGTCCAATCCGTATCCGCCGGCGGCAGTGCGGTGAGAAAACCCGCAGTACTGAGCAGGCCGGCGGTGAGCTGACCGGAGGCGGTCTCCGCCAGAGGAGAGGGATTGAGCAGGGCTCCGATGCCGATGATCTCGTCCAGCCGGCCGGCAAAGCCGGTGCGGGAAGTATAGGCGGCCGAACCGCCGGCACCGCCCGGGCATTCCGCGGCATCCGAGGTGTAGGAAGCGGAGGCACCACGGCCACCCGCCGTGCCGGTGGCTTGGGAATGGAGGTTGTAATGGCCGCTGGTTCCGGCCGGAGACACGGCGGGCGCACAGAACAGCAGCAGAACAGAGGCGGTGCGCGGGTTCATGGTTGTTTGGGCAGGAGGGCCTCCAGCCGGCGGAGCCGGGCCTCCTGCTCCGCCATGCGATGCTGCAGCTGTCCGTTCTCCTTCTTCAGTTCGTCATGGGCGCGCTGCAGCTCCTGCACCCCGGCGGCGGTGTAAATGGTCAGTGGCCAAGTGTCCACCTGCAGCACGGGCGAGCCGTCGGGCATCAATTCGCCGCTGGATTTCACATCCCCCGGGAACACCTCCGCGAACTCCTGGGCGATCACATTCGGATAGCGGCGGTCCTCTATGACAGGATGCACGGCACGGTATTGGTCCGTGTAGCGGAAGTCCACCAGCCGCACTTTGGACAGTCTGTCCAAAGCTCCGGTGATGGGCTGAATATCGGTTTTGATCCGGCGGTCGGAGTTGGCGAGCCACGCGCCTGCAAAGCTCTTGCTGGCAGTGCCCTCCACCTCCAAGGAATTGGCGGCGGCGGTGCGCCGGATACCGACCCGGCCGGCGAAGACATTGTCCTCATCCAGTCTGGCCACCGGGGCGGGAACCAGATCCGCCCGCAGCGCCAGGACGTGGAAGGCTCCGGCGGCGATTTGGGTGACGAAAGTTGCCGCCGGCGGGATAACAGTCTGGTTTTCAGTGGAATCACCCCAGGCCACGACCGTGCCGTCCGCCTTCAGCGCCAGACTGAAAGAGTAGCCTCCGGCGATGCCGCTCACGCCGCTCAGGCCGGGAGGCACCGCGGTCTGCCCTCCTGTGCCCCAGCCCCAGGCCACCACGGTGCCGTCGCCTTTCAAAGCGAGGCTGTGGAAGGCTCCGGCGGCGATGGCGGTCACTCCCGTCAAATCCGGTGGCACCGTGGTCTGGCCGGTGTCCGGGCGCCCCCAGGCCACGACGGTGCCGTTGCTCCGCAGCGCCAAGCTGTGGTCATATCCGGCGGCAATGGCGGTCACGCCGGTCAGATTGGGAGGCACCGTGGTCTGGTTGAAACTGTTGTCCCCCCAGGCTTTCACGGTTCCATCCGCCAGCAGCGCCAGGCTGTGCTTTTCACCCGCTGCCACTTTGACCGCGGTGGTGATGCCCGCCGGGATATCCGTCTGGCCCGAGGTGTTGAGCCCCCAGGCCACGAGGGTGCCGTTGCTCCGGCGGACCAGATTGTGGGAAGTGCCGGCGGCGATGGCGGTCACGCCCGCAAGGCCGTTGGGCACCGTGGTCTGGCCGGAGGTGTTGAGTCCCCAGGCCGCCACCGTTCCGGAATCCAAAAGGGCCAGACTGTGGGATTCGCCTGCCGCCACCGCCGCCACATGGGCCAGAGCGGGCACACCGGTCTGCCCGTTTTGGTTGTCCCCCCAGGCGATCACCGGTTTGGAGGGCGGAGCGGTGAAACTGAGTGCGGTGACCGCCGTTTCGGTGGTCAGGGCATAAGGGGCGGAGGCCAACCGCTGATCCGGTGAGATCAGCTCAAACCCATGCACTCCGTCATTGAACCAGATCCGCAGCCGGACATCGGTGTTTTTTTCAAAAACCTCCGCCGGCAGCGGGGTCATGCCGGCGACCGCCGGGTCGCCCAGCAGGACCGAGTAAAGCCCTTGGGTCACCGGCAGGGAAATGGCAGCGGTGGGGGCATTTCCAACGGTGCTGGTGCCGTCATTGCTCCAGTAGGTCACGGAGCCATCGCCACTGACGAGCGCGAACTTGAAAAGGCCGGTGCCGTCGAAGTTCAGCGTGCCCACCGCGATGCGGCCTTCATGGTTGAGCAGCTTCGGCACCTCCGCCTGGGCGGTCAGAACGCAAAGCGCGGTGGCAAGGGCGGGGATTCCGCTCCGGATGAAACGGGAAAAGTGGAAATTCATGGGCGCGGGTTGGGAGGGGGAGTCGTGGGCAGCCGTCCGGGCACTGGCTCCTGACGGGTGACGGTGGATCGGGTGGAGCCCGGGGCGGGAGCGCCGCGCTGGAACCCGTTGCCGGAACTGGTGGCGAGGATTTTGTTATTGTGTTTGCTGAAGATCATTTGGAGCCCCCCTGTCCCTGATTTCAGGACGTCCACCTCCTCGGGCGCAAAGGTGAACCATGCGGGCGGACCTTCCGGCAGCGGGGCGGGTGAAGTCTTCCTCAGACCAAAGGGATTGTCCTCCCGCAGATGCTTCAGCAGGTCCGGTGAGGCATTCACTTCAATGAACCATTGCCAGCGGGTGACACCTTCGGCGTCGCTCCATTCCCGGCGCTCCGCATTGGCGATTTGGTCGGCGGGGGAGGGTTCGCGCCAGAAGGCTTTTTTGAAGATGGCGGGCCCGTCGCTCACTATCCGGCTGGGCGGCGTTTCGTTGACCCGGGCAGCAGGCATGGGCTGCTCCTGCCGCGCGGCAGGGGAGGGAGTTGCGGTCTCCTGGGCCGTGCCCGCCGTATTCCGCGCGTATTTCACACACCACCCAATGCCCGCCGCCAGAGCGGCGGCGGACAGAAGGATGGGAAGAGCCTTTTTCATCCGGGTCATGCGGCGGGGCGATCCGTCAGTTTCCGGCGTTCGAGTAGGTGCGCAGGAAGAGCTGAATGTCGTTCACGCTGGAGACGAAGCTGTTCAGGCCGGCCTGCTCGTCCTGCAGCAGGGTGACGGCGGGAATGACGATCTTCCACTGGCTGTTCCAAGCGCTGCGGCCGATCAGGCGGGCGCTGGAGTAGATGATGGGGAAGTCGCCATCAAACAGGCCGGGATCGCTGACCGCGCGCAAGGGCTGGTGCTTGCGGATTACCCACGGTTGCTCGCTCAGGGTGCCGGCGGCAGTGAAGAACTGCGTGGAGTTGAAGTCGCTGGCACCCAGATTGTAGGGCAGCGGCATCGCCTGATCGTTCACCTGCCAGCTCCGCACGGCACCGGTGTCCCCCAGCGGAACCCGGATGGAGTCCATCCCGCAGGGAATCAGGTAGGCGTAGGGGGTGGCGCTGAGGGCGTTGGGCTGCACGGACTCGCCATTCACCATTCCGACATAACCGGGAAACACCAAGCCGACTGCCGCAATCTTGGTGGCGAAGCTGCCGGGGCTGTAGGCGTGGTCACCGGCGGCAAGACTCAGGCCGAAGAAGTTCTTGCCGGACTGGATGGTGGTGCTGAAGGGAATGATGAATCCGGGCACCGGGCTGCCGTCCGGCTTGGTGATGCCGCGGCAGTAGGCGGCCACCTGCGGATCGCTCAGCAGGTTGGGCACGATGTGCTGCTCCAGCGTCTGCCTCCAAGCATCGTCCGCGGAGGTGGGGCCGGCCTCGTCCGGCGGCAGCAGGCGGAACAGCTCCTGACGGAGGGAGAACACCGTGTTGTAGTGGTCCGGGTTATTGATACCCAGCCGTCCCTCGGCAGCGGCGAAATCGGCATTGAGCTGCGCCAGCGTTCCCGCAAGACCTGCGTCGCCCAGCGAACTGGTGGTGGCGCGCGGCACGCCTCCGGTCAGGTCGCCCAGCGAGCGGGAGGCCACCATGCGGTTGATCACAGCCTGCCCTTGAGGGGTTCCCAGAAGGCCGGTTTCATAATCGAAGCTCTTGGCGGCCAGATAGGTGTAGCGGCTGGCGAGATCAAACAGGGTGCGGTACTCCACCAGGGCCTCGTTGCGGAAGGTGCGGAAGGTAAGGTCCTTGGTGCGGTAGCCGTTGATCACTGAGGCCGCGCGCTGGCGGAGGGTTTCGCGGCGCAGCCGGATGGTGTCCCCGGCCACCAGCAGATTCTGGATTTTCTGGGTGGCCGTGGCGTAGGCGTAGGTCAGTTCCGAGAACCGGCTGTACATTCCCACCAGTTCGCGGTAGGTCTGCTCAAACTCGGCGGCGGCCTGCAGCTGATCCTGGGTGAATCCAAGGCTCATGAGGGTGTTCTCCTTGATGAGCTCCAGCGTGCCGCCGACAGAGGCCTCCAGAATACGCGCCGCCGAATTGGCGATGAGCATGCTGCCCTTCATGGCCGCTTCCGTGCCGGCACCGACCATCTTCAGCGCGCCGCGGCCCGCGGAGGTCACGTCATTGGAGAAGCCCACGGAGAGCGGCAGGAACGCCGCGCCGGCCTCGGCGATCGAGTTGGCGGATTCGGAGCCGACTTCCAAGGTCTCACCGATGGACTCCAGAACCGCCGCCGCCGTGCTGTTGATCACCAGCAGGGTTCCCAGCGTTGCCGTGGTGGCCTGCTGGCCGGTGTGCATGGTCACCAAGCCTCCGAAGACTTCCTTCTCACGGTAGAATTTTTTCTGGAGCACCAGCAGATCGTCCTTGGCGGACAGCAGGGCGATCTGGGCTAACTGGACCTCCACCAAGGCATCCTGGAGGGATCCGGTGTAGGGACGCTTGCCAAGTGCGGTGCCCGGTCCGACCACATCCGCGAACTGCGCCCACTGGTTGGGAGTGACCTTGAAGGTCCTCTCCACCGTGTCCGTGCTCTCGTAGCTCTTGACGATGTTGTCGATGGCCCCTCCCGTGAAGGTCTGGACCAGCTTGGGAACGCGATAGGTCACCGTGACCGGCTTGGTGGTGTCCACCCAGTCGAGTGGTCGGTCGATGATGAACCAGCGGAAGAAGTCCGGATCCTCATACCCCTGCGGGTAGGTTTTTCCAGGACCGACATCGCCAGCGTAGGCCATCCCGTAGATGTCGTACAGCTGGTTCAGCATGGCGTACTCCTCATCCGCGACGGCATTCTGCGTCTCCGTGATCTGATTCTCCTGATTGCGCAGCAGACGGGTCATGGTGGCGGCTTGGTTGAAGGAGCCAACCGCGTTGTTCAAGGCCGCCAGCGCGCGGGTGGAGACCTGCTCGTAATGGCTCTTGCCCACCACGGAGGGATCGGCCAGCTCCTGACCCAAGGAGTTGTTCCAATAGGGATCGAGGTCGAAGGTGATGGCTCCGGGGCTCAGGCCCAGCGGGTTGATCCGGGAGTTGGCGGAGTCCATGGTGCCTTGGAAGCCCGCGCCCAGCGAGGGCAGCTCATTGAGTTCCGGCACTGTGATGCGGTCCACCAGCTGCACGCCGGAGTGGTCGGGATTGCGGTCCTTGTCCGGCAGCAGGGCGTTGCCCGTCACCCAGTGGAAGAAGGCTCCCTGAGTGGAGCGGCTGGCGGTCTCGTCCAGCCCCTGCCAACGTTTGACACCGGTGCGGACATTATTCTTGCCGTCCCGGAACTGCTCCCAGCCAGCGTTGGGGTCGTCCTTGTAGCTGCGGCGGTATTCCAGCGCCAGCATCTGCTGGGCGGTGCGGGCCACATTGGCGGCGGCGGCGGCGAATTTCCGCTCGTCCTTGTAATCCACCAGAACCGGCACCCCCAGGACATTCACGGCCTCGGCGCTGGGTGTCCAGGTGAAGTAGGGATGCGTCAGCAGTTTGTAATATCCTGTGAGCGCCGTGAGGTAATGGCCATAGGCGTCGCCGTGGCCCTGCGGGAACATCCGCTGGGCGTCCGCCGCGTCCACGATGCCATCGGCGGTGGGGCTGCCGGCTTTCTCGTGGATATTGTAGTTCACGGCGTAGAGAGCCTCGCCGCTGTCGATGCCGCGGGTGTAGTTCCACCACAGGCGGTTGTAGGCCGGGGCCAGGGTGGTGCCGGGGGTCGCGAAGTCATCGCGTCCGCGGAGCAGAGCCAGTTCCTCGTCCAGGGAGTTGGCCACCTGGCTTTCAAAGGAGAACCGGCTGGTGTTGACCTCGGTGACGGAATCCTGGTCATCCACGGAGATCGTGGGATTGGCAGCGTCGGCGAAGGCCTCATTGCCCAGAATGGTGTAGAGGTCATTCAGATACCCGGCGGCCAAAATCAGCGCGTTGTTCGTGGAGGGCGTGTCGATGTCGGAGCTGATGGTGAACGACTTGCCGCGGTTGAGCACAGTCTCGTAAATTTCGATCAGTCCGGAGTCATTGATATTGTTCAGATTCAGGGCGATGTCGCCCTCCCAACGGGTCCCCGCCTGGGTGACCAGTGAGACATCCGTGTTGACCGAGTTACTGTAGAGGTCTGTCATCCGCTGATTGAATGGCGTGATTTTGGCGAGCACACGCTTGATCCAACCCTCCACCAGACCGGGTCGGGTCCAGTTGGACCAAGGCGGATTGGGCGCCGCCGTCGTGGGTTTCAGGCGGTACTGCATGGTGAAATGCACATCGCCCATCAGCACCGCGGGGGTGTTGATCACAGCGTCCGGACTGGCCCCCACCAGGATGCTGCTGCCCAGTCCTTTGGTGTTGCCCGGATCCGGGTTGATCCAGCCTGGCGCAATGGTCTCGGTGGACGCCGGCAGGACGGGAGCCTGGCCGCCGCCGTCGGGGAAGGCGTAGAGCCAGTGGAACTCGAAGTTCTCCGGCACACCCGCATAGTCGCCGCTGTGCCGCAGCACCACCTGCTCATCCAGCGGATTGCTGGAGAGGAGCACCTTGAGATCGCCGGGATAAAGCTGCGGGCTCACCTTGATGATCTGCACGGCCACCGGATCGCCGGCATCCGTGAAGGCTTCACCGTTGCCGAACACCAGGGTGACATATCCGCTGCCCGCACCTGTGGTGCTGACCGCGTAGCTGACCACGGCGGTGTCGGGATCGGTGATCTCCGAAAGTCCTTTGGCACCGATGGTTCTGTCATATTCCGGCACTTTGACGTAGGTGCCGGGGACCGTGCTGCTTTCACGGAAGGTCTCCAAAGTGGTTTTGAGACCATCAATGGCGGAATTCCAGGAAGAGCTTTTGGGGTCGGCGGAGGGGCAGACACCTTTGAGGTCGGCGATATCCTGCGTGCTCAGTTGGTTGAGATGGAGATAATCCTCGCCCACCACCTCATTGACGAATTCCCCAATCAGCATCAGACCGCCCTTGGTCCCTTGGGTGCGGTCAAAATAGAACCGGTTCTGCAGGTTGGGAGGCAGCCCTTGAAAGTAAGTTTTGCCGGCATAGTCCGTGGTGAGGACAGAGCCGGGCAGCTTCTCAAGGCTGTAGGTCTCCAGCAGGGATCTTTTCGCACGTATGGGATCGTGCAGAGCCACGGAGCTCTTCAGATTCTGCGCGATGGACTGCTGATAGACCACCTGAGCACTGCTTTGACCCATCACCTGAGGCAGTCCGGCCTTGGCCAGCATCAGGGTTTCACCGCTGTGAAGAACTCCCAGCTGGGCGGGAGTGGTCAGCGATGGATCGTCCGGCCATTTGGGGTGATAAGTCAGAGTCACCGCCTCGCCGTCGCCGGTGTTGGCGATGTAGGGCTGGATGCTTCCCACCACCGGCTGGTCCGCCGGCGCCAGCGCCGGGAAATAGAATCCCGCCTGCAGATAGTAGTAATACTTCATGCCGAAGCTGGGCGAGGTGCCCGCTGTGTGGGGGCCGCGGTAAATCCAGTGCGTGCCCTTCCGGTCAACAAAGGTGAAACCGTCGTATGTGGTCGATTCGATTCCGGAAGGAGGAGGATCCGGAACCAAGGGGTAGTCCGTGGTGGACTGGGTGACCTCGGTATTGCGCGCCGAGCCGTTTTCCCTTAGAGGCGGCGGCAGCAGTGTCAGAGGCATGGGAGGCTGGGCGGGGGTGCCTGCCAGCTTGTCGTAAATAAGCGGATAGGTGGCGTTTTTCCGCACCACATGCACCACGCGCATGGCCGGACGGGCGGTTCCGGGCTCGGTGTACTGGATAAGGACGTAGCGTTGGGAGCTCGTGGCCGTATTAAGATCATCCCGCAGCGCATAGGCATTGCCGGAAACCATCACCGCGTGCTCCTCATTCGGATTGTACCCAATGTTGTTGGGGTTGTTCTGCACGTAGATGCTGCCGGCCTGCTGCTCGGAGGTCAGACCGGGATTCTCCACCCCCTTGCCGGAGGCCATCACCAGATCCTGCGGCTCGGCGGGCCACGCCACCTTGTAGCGGGCCGCGATGGCCGGCACATGGAAGGATTCAAACTGTGTGCCTGGAGCCTGCACCTTGCGGAACCACCAGACCGTCAGCTCGTTGTCCGTCGAAAGCGCATTCACAGGGATAATGCCCCCGGCCGCCGCCGCATCCACGCCGTCCGCGAACGGATCCTTATAAGCCGCTGCGGAATAGCAGCGTCCCTTGGCGATATATCCGCCCAGTTCATAGGCTCCGCTGGGGGGCTCAAGGCGGCCCCCCACCACCGCTTTGGTGACACCGCCGAGAGGATCGGCCTCCGATCCCTGCGCCAAACCGTTGGCGGACCAGTCGGCAATGCCGTCGGCGTTCATGTCGTTGATGGTGTAAACCGCCGGCGCGCCGTTCAGAGGGCCATTGCCATCAGGATCCGGCACCGCCGGGCTGCCCAGTCGATCTTCGGACTGAATGTAAAGCCGCACATACCATGGGCCGGTGGAGGAGTTGAACTTCAGAAGCGAGCGATTGGTTTTGTCGGCGCTGGCTCTGAGATCGACAATCAGGCGCTGGGTCCGGGCATCAATGGAGGCTTCTTTCTGAGTGGGGTCGTCCTGGAAGGCGAGAAGTGGCAGATTGGTGGCGGCGAATTTAGGGCCAGTGGCGGCGCTGCTGCCGGCATTGGGAACATTGACCGGTTGATAGTCGGCCAGGGCCGCAGGCCAGATCTGGGTGTACTTCCGCTTGTACTTGGGCCAGTTGATGCTGAGACCCGGCGCCGAGGGGGCAGGCAGAAAATGGATCGCGGCATCGCTGGGATCCAGCCAATACATGATGATGCGGTCCGGGTCGAGGTTCTCGCGCTCGGCGTAATAGTCACTCACACTGTCCGGGCGGATGAAGCTTCCGTAGTAGAGGGTGGACTGGGCCGTGTTGAGCAGAATCGAGGGAATCAGCTGGTCGTCGCCGTCCTGAGCGGTCTCCTGCCGGGGACGGATTCTCTCACCCAGCTTGGTTTCGATAGTGGCGACCTCCGCCACCCGCTTGATGTCCACAATGTCCGCTCCCAGAAAATTGTGCACGCCGCTCGCTCCCTGCCTCTCACTGCCCAGATATTCGATGAGCAGACGGCCCTCCACATTGTAGGCATGCAAGGCGGCGGGGCCGTTCAGGTTGTCAAACCACAGTGTGCGGGGCTCCGCGGCGGGGGTGACTCCAGGAGTCGGGTTGGTATTGCTGCCCACGGGCACATACTCGGTGGCCATGCCGGGTACAAAACTGTTGAAGACCGGGTTCACCCGCACAATGCGCCCGGCGGGCACGGGGACCAACGGCCCGTCGAATCCTTTCTCCGTCCAGTAGATGACCTTGGCTGGCCTGCGGGAGGCTGAGGACACCGCGAAGGTTTCCCGGCGGAATTTAAAAGTGGCTTTGGATTCACCGCTCAGACTGGTGTCGGGGGCTGCGGAGACCCAGGTGATGGTCACCCGTCCTGGCTGGCTGGCAAACACCCGGTCCGCATGGGGGCTGTAATAAGAGGGCTGGTAGGGGGAGAAATTCTTTTCGATCCCTGCGCTGCTGGCAATGGTCTCATCAGCGTTGCCGGCCAGGGTGACAGTGGTTCCGCTGATGAAGTTCACCCGCTGGCCAAGCAGCATGGCTCCAGCGGTGAGGGTGGGAGGCACGGTGGCCACTTTGACGGAGCTGCTGGCGGTGGAGCTTTCCTGCACGGAAACTTTGGCTTGGGCGATAATCGCTTTGGTGGGGTCGGGCTTTCCATCAAGGTTGTCAGTGTAAGCACTGGCGAAGGTCTCACCCGGCTGCACGGGTTTCGATCTCCAGTAATTCTGGCCTGCCGGGGCGGTGGCACCGTCCCATCGTACAAGTGGACGCTGGATTTCATCACCCATGAAATAGAGTGGCACTCCGGAGGCGAAAGAGTGGCCGAAACTGGCACGGGCCAGGATCACCGTGACCACCGGCGCGGTCGGCACGGTGTTGTCACTGGCGCGCGGATAAACATCCGTGAACGGTGTGGGAATTACCTCCGTGGGAAGTGCCCCTGCTGTGGCGGAGGTGGCGGCGGCGCCTGCAAATTGGGGGGTGGACACCGGGTCGCCAGTGGGCACCTTGGGAGGGGCGATATAAACCGCGGGCGGATTGGCGCTGGAATAGCCGGAGCCCTCCGTAAAAGTGATTTTGGTGACTTGGCCTCCTGCAATCTCCGCGGTGGCCGTGGCGGTGATGCCGCTGGGAGGCGGTGCCACCACCACTGCGGGAGGGGCCGTATAGCCTGAACCTCCTCCCCGCACGGTGATGGATTCCACGGCCCCGTCGGAGGACACGGTGGCGGAGGCGCCGGCCCGCCGGGGATCGAGCACGTTGGACGCGCCGCCCTTGATTTCAAACTGGGCCTTTGCCGGGGCGGCCAGCAGCAGCAGGCTTAAAGTGCCGGAAAGGAAACGGGAAAGAGAGGCCATGGCGTTGAGGAAAAAGCAAATAGCTGGGGATGAATGACAGGAAAGCGCCCTCAGACGCGGGCCCGTGGGCCGCCGCGCTGAGGGCATTCCGGAACATCCGGGTTCATGAATTCACTGCGGGAACGGGCAGGGTTATTTGCCCGCTTTGGAGGTGCCGGCTTTGGTGCTTCCGGCGGAGGATTGGAGCAGTTTTTCGATTTCATCGAGACGCGCCTGACGTGCCTTTTCTTTGGCTTCGATGTCAGCCAGGCGGGTGCTGCGCTCGGTCTCTTTGGTTTCAAGCTCCGCCAGACGGCTGCGCAGCAGGGCGTTCTCGTCCGTGATGGCTTTCAGCTTGAGGTCCGCCTCCTTTTTCAGCTCCTGGGTGGCGGAGACATTGAGCATGGACAGAGCTTCATAATCCACGGTGCGGAAGTCATTCACCTCACGACCGTAAACGAACACCTTGCCAGCCTCGCTGGGAGCTCCGGCCACCGTGAGCACCACCGGCTCGAAACGGGTGCGGAACATGCCCTGTTTGACTTCCAGCACCTCATAAACGCCCTCGTTGCCCTGGGTGATCAGCCGCACGCGCTCGCCGGCCTTCAGATCCGTAACCAGTTTGATCCACCCATCCTTGATGGTGGCGGGCTTGAAAATATCGGGAATCACCTCAGTTTGTTTGCCGACAGCCTGTGGGAAGATTTTCTCAACCTGCTGGGCGATCACTTTTTTCTGCGGCGTGTCACCTTTGCTCACCTTGTCCTTGTATTGATAGTCAGTGACTTCAATCTTCATCAGGGTGTTGAGATCCGCTGCGCTGTTGGAATGCCCTTTGATGACTTTGATCCGCTCGTCGGAGGAGGCGATCACCGCATTTCCCGCCCAGATGGTGCCATTGCCGTAAATCGACACCCCGGAATAGTAGCTGCCTACCGTGGCTCCCGTGATGCCGCCCCCCCCGAAGATACCTCCATCTATATAGAAGGCCGCGCCGTTCATCAGGCCGCCGTAGAGGTTCTGTAGCGTTCCCCCAACCACATGCAGCTTGGCCGCGGTGGGAGAGGTGGTGCCGATGCCCACATTGCCGGAAGGCATAAGCGCGATGTGGTCATCGGCATCATTGGAGATCCCCAGCGTCAGCACCGCCGCCTCCCCTCCTCCGTTCAGGGTTGCCGCATCCTGATACTGGAGATAGCCGAAGTCACTGCCGCGGTTCCCCTTGCTTCGGAATACAATGCTGCTGGCACCGCCAGTGTTCTCATGATCGAGGACCATCGTGCCCCCATTCTGGTTGGCTGGGGTGCCGCTGATTTCCCCAAGGGTCAGCCGGGCGGGCACGTCGGTTGCGCCAATACCCAGATTGCCTTTGTACAGCCGCATTTTCTCCGTTATTCCGTCATACCATTTATAATAGCTGTCCGTCGGCACCGCCTGCCAGAGGGTGCTGCTGTCGATGCCGAATCCATAAGGAACCGAAGTGAGGCTCCCCGGCCACAGGACGATACGCTGGCCGGCTCCGCCGTTTTCACCGACCGCCGGGGCTCCTGTCTGACCATTATGGGTCCGGATAACCCCGTTGACGTCCAAGGGAGCGCCTGGGTTTGTCTTATTGATACCCACATTGCCGCCACTGGGATTGAGCAACAGGTTCTGCACTCCGGTGCCCTCCTTGAAAGACTGGAGAAAGCCAGTTCCGCTGCCGGTGCTGTCCACCCCGATGCGCAGGCGCTCATTGGTGTCGGCGCTGTCCGTGATCAGCAGCTGCGGGGAGGAGGTGGAGGAGGTGGTGTTCGCTCCTGTGATAGTGACCCGCGAGGGCGGATTACTGTTCCCCACCCCGATGTTCCCCGAATCCAGAGCTGTCACCGCGGGAGCGCCGCCGGTGCCGGTGCCGATGGATTCGGCGTACTTGGCGCGGAAGGCGAAGGCGGAGCTGACAATCTGCTGGCGGGGCGAGATTTCATTGTCCGCGGCGGGGGTGCCGTCCTCCACCGTCACTCCCAGATAGCGGTCCTTGCCGTTGAAGGCATTGGCAATCTGGGAATCCGGAAGACCTTTAGTGGCTTCATTGTAGTTGAACGGCGTTTCCGTCGTGGCCACGCCCTGGCCCACCAGCACACTGAATTCCCCGTCGGAAATGGTCACCGTCTGGGTTTCGGAGTAGATAAGGTTGGCGGCTTGGGTGTTGGAGGGGTGGTCCCAGACGCGGAAAGTGACAGTGCGGTTCACCGGGGTGCCAGTCCCAACAAGCTCCCCGGAAGAGTTCAGCACGCGCCCCTGATAGCTGATGAAGCCCGGCAGCCCGGAGGTGATGGTCTGGGCCAGCGAGAGCGCCGGCAGGAACAGGGAGACGGCGGCGGCAGGCAGAAGAAAGTTCGGCTTTTTCATAGTCGGAGGAAAGAATTGGAAAGTGGCTGGTCCTGAAACAGGTCAGGGATTGATGGAGATGCTGCCGAGCTCGGAGGCGCGGCGGAGTTCAAAGGTTCCGGTGAGCTTCAGACCGTTGCCGGTCCCGACTCCGGTGGAGTCCTTGTTCAGCCCTTGGATGGTTTCGGAGTAGGTGCCGCCGATCACGCTGCTGCCCCAGCCCGTGGTGACAAGGCTGCCGGCCGGCGGACTGGAGGTGAAGGTGAAAGCAACCTGGCGGGTGACGCTGTAGCTCTCCTGTCCCGCCACCAACGGCTCTCCCTGGGCGTTTTTGTTGTCGTGGTCGGGATGATACTGATGGATGAAGGGATTCGTCGGATCATTGAACGGCAGGCTGATGGTGCGCCGCAGAACGCCGGGAATGCTCACGCCGCCGCTGCCAGTGCCGCCGGAGCCGTCCAGCACCCGGTCGAGAGGCATGTGTGTGGCCACCAGCCGGCGGGCGGAGGCCAGGGTGTCTGTTTTAAGGCCGGTTTGTTTGGTGCAGAGCCCGAAGTCGTTCGGCGCAGTGGCCAGCTGGCCCATGAAAACCTGGGACAACAAGCGGACCTTGCCATCGTCGGCCACATGCAGCAGATAGCGCAGCGGAAAAGGGTGGGCGGTGGGCGTCACATCATCGGCCTGGGGCTTGCTCTCCACCGCGGTGACCTGGGCATCCCCGATCCACAGTCCTGACAGCGAGGACTGGCGGGCGGTGGCGGGGAGGAGTATATCCGTGAGATGGGCTGCATCCGTGAAGCGCAGCATGGAGGCGAACAGGGCGCCGGGAGCACCGGACGTCATGGCTCCGCGGTTGATGCCAAAGCTTAGGTCCACACTGCTCTGGGGGGCAATCACCTCTGTATAGGAGCTGGCAATGGGCGTCTCCACCGGGTTGGCATCGGCATCGAGTGTGCGCCGGGTCAGCGGCACCGGGCCGGTGATGGACTCCTGGCCGGCGGGCGCGCTGTTGGAGCTTACGGGCTGGATGGTGAGGGTCATCACCGAAGCCGTGCGGTTCACCACGCGGGCGGTGATCACGGATCCCTGCCGGCCAAAACCCAGACCATCCGAGGAGGATAGCGTGATCTGCAGCGGGCCGTAAAAATTTCCCACCACCTCGGAGGAGAACCAGTAGGCCTTGTTCCGGTCCAAGGGCTCGGCATTGGGCGAGAAAATCTGCAGCGGGTTGGAGGCGCTTAGGTCGCCGCCGACATATTTGAAGATTTTGGTGTTGGCGGCGATGGCCGCCGGGAAGGTGGCGAAGTAACTGGAGAAAGTTGGGAAATTGCCCGTGTCCACGCTGGGAAAGCCCAGCAGATTGGCTCCGTTGCGCACCCAGGTGGCACTGGGGGGCAGGGGACGCTGCACAATGTTGACCGTGTGCGCAGTGGTGGCGGCACCGTCGCACTTCACCAGATACGCCGCCTGGCCGGTCAGGCGGGCAAGGGAAGGTGAAGGGCCGCCCCGCACCCACTTGCTCCAGTCCGGAGTCCCGTTGGTGGGCAGAAGAGGTGTGGCGCTGAACTGGGTCTGATTGGGGTTCGGATTCCACCGCCAAACCTCCAGCACCTCCGGTTCGGAGGCGAACAGGGCGTCCGGGGTGGCATGGGTGGCCTCACCATGCAGATAGATGGCGTTCCATCCGCCCTTCAGCTGGTAATTGGTGGAGATCCACTGCGCGCGGGCACCGGCTGCGGAAAAACCCAGACAGAGCGGAATCAGTGCGCGGCGCAGCCAGCCCGGAGCACGGGCGGATGAGGACGGTTCAAAATTGGAATTCATGCCGGAACGGAATAGTGTTAAAGGGACAGGCCCTCCCTCCTTTTGAAGGACAGGCCATCGGGACGACTCGGTCAGGCTACCTGACAGTCAGGCGGAAAAGTTCCTTCGGCTCATTGACCCCCGGAACGGTGAACGCAGAGAGAATCCCCACCGAGGATGCTTTCCAGGAGGTGGCCCGTGTTTCACCCGCGCCGATGGAGAAGGGCACCCGTGTCCAGGTTTGAGCATCGGTGGTGCGCTCGATGGTGTAAGTCTTGCCGGTGATGGCGAAAAACTCAAAGCGAACCTTGTCCTGGCCCTTTTCCCTGATGGCGAGATCAAATTTCTCTGCCGCGTCCCCGGCGAAGGTGCCGGCGATGTATTCTAGATAGTTGCTCTGGCCGTCGTGGTCGAAATCTCCGTCCTTGCCGATCAGGCTGAGATCCCAGACACCATCGTCGTCCGGGAAAAGGCCTGCCTGATACAGCTGCCACTGCTCCCACACGTCCGGCAGCCCGTCATGGTCCTTGTCCTCCCCGAGGGTCAAATCCAGCCGCACGCGCTCACCGCCTTTGCCGGCTTTCAGAGTGCCTGCGGCCTCGATGGGTGGGAACAGCGTTCCATTCATCAGCACCGCCAGGCTGAACGGTCCCTGGGACGCGACAGCCTTGTCGGTGTACAGGGTCGTGCCGCTCCGGTTCTGGTCGATCCGCATCTCGAGCTCATAGCTCTGATCCAGAGCGACGGCGGTGATGGGAGTGCGGCCCACCTCCACTCCGCCCTTCAGCAGAATAACGGTGGCCCCCTCGGCGGTGACCGTCTGGCCTGTCTGGTCGCGGACCGAGCCAAAGAGCGTGTAGCTGGGGGCCGGCGGAAAAGCCTCCGCGGCTCCTGACAAAAGCACCGCCAGGATGCCTGAAAGCCTAAAGGAAAATCTTTGGCTGCTGCTGAATGTTATTTTCATGTGGACGCCGGAGGGGGCTACATGATTAACCTTGAGAGCAGCAAGAATTAAAAAATTTAGCTACTGGAAATTTGACGAGATTGGAAATTAGTGAATGAATCCGGCGGATAAAACAGGATCTCCGGTCGGAAAATCAACTCCGGTCCGTGTGAAAGCGGAACGCATTTTCTGAGCGCCCCGGATGCCGCTTATACGGCTCCTTTCAATGAGGATGCCGGAACCACGCCTTGAGACGGAGTGCCGCCGTGCGTCCCAGCCGGAGCTGCCTTTTCGATCCTGTGAAACTGACAGTGGTGCTGTCACGGCCTTTGCAGGTCAGTATTTCAATGCTGGGCACATGGACTATCACCGAGCGGCTGAGGCGCAGGAAGGCATAAGATGGCAGGATCCTTTCCCACGCCACCATGCTCCTGTGGAACAAAGTGCCCGGAGAGTCTCCCATTTTCTGGACCTTGGTGTAGTTTTGGGCAGCCTCGATCCAGAGAATTTTATCAATGGGAACGATCTCTGTCCGGCCATGACTGTCCACACGCCGGACCGCCTCCAGTGCTGCTGTGGTGATTTGGGAATGGCCATTGGAGCTTGGAACGGGGAATTCCGGATTGCTGAACGCTTTGAAAGGCGGTTCCGCCATCCGATCCGGCTCCGGCGGTCCGGACTGCATGGTGTGGACGAGGTGGCTGCCAAAGGGGGTCACAAACACAACCCTGCTGCGCGTGGTCAGGAAATTCAGCGCCGCCGCCTCCAGCTTCCCAGCCATCTCCCAGCGCACGTAAACAAAATCGGGGCTCCTGCTTCCAACAAAATCCAAAGCATCCGACACATTGGCGGCGGTTCCCAGAATCCGCAGATCCGGCTGATTTTTTAACAATTCCCGTCCTATGCCCTCATCAGGGGCCGCATCATCCACAAGTAAAACAGAGGCCATGGGCGGTTCAGCAGCGGGGGAAATCAGTAATTTTTTCCAAGCGGACGGGCTGGAATAAAAGTATCTCAATTTTAATGTTCGTGTGGAATTGGAAAATCAATGCTTGGTTGAATACGTGCTCATCTGATGGAAATTACTTACTTGGCCAACCAGGCCAAGGCTTGGGAAACCCGGATGCGAGGCCCTGCGCCGGGGTGCGGGCCGCAGGTAAAAAGGAGGATTTCCGGAAATTGGGTCAACGCCGTAATGAACGCGGCCAATCGATCAGCCGATGCAGATATGAATGACGGTTCAGGAAAGGGCGGATATTGTAATGATGAAATGCGTGGATGGATCACTGAGAAGGATAATCCAAAAGCTGAGCCCCGGCACCCAAAACTCCAGCGCAGGTTTTGACAGGGTGGCAGTGTGGTCTGCCAAGTAGGGCAGGGAGATGAATTGAACAGCCTTGAAATTCCAGCCCGCCCGTGTGATCCGCGGGAATGCCGACACTGCCCACCGCCGTCACTGCCGACACCGCCGCTGCCCGCATGGCGGAGTTGATCACAGAGATCAACCATCATAATCAGCTTTATTATCAGCAGGCGGCTCCGGTGGTCTCCGACCGGGAGTATGATGACCTGCTGCGGGAACTGATGGATCTGGAGGATGCGTGGCCGGCGCTGGCTTCCCCCAATTCGCCGACGCAGCGGGTGGGCGGTGCTCCGATCGACAGCTTCCGGCAGATCCGGCACCTGGTGCGGATGATGAGTCTGGACAACACTTACTCCCCGGAGGAGGTGGGCACCTTCTGGCAGCGCATGGTGAGGTTGCTGGGAACGGAGGATATCCGCACGGTCATCGAGCCCAAAGTGGACGGAGTGGCGGTGTCGCTCTGCTATGAAAACGGGCGGCTGAAATACGCGGCCACGCGCGGGGACGGTGCCACGGGGGATGACATCACGGAGAATGTGAAAACCATCCGCCGCCTGCCTTTGAAACTGCCGGCGGGAGCTCCGGCGCTGCTGGAGGTGCGGGGGGAGATTTTCATGCCCAACAGTGCCTTCCGCCAGCTCAACGACGAGCGCGAGGCGGCGGGTGACGTGCGCTTCGTCAATCCCCGCAACGCCACAGCGGGCACGCTCAAGCAGCTGGACCCCCGCATCGCCGCCAAACGGCCGCTGAATGTGATTTTCCATGGTCTGGGGCGGATCGAGGGCCGGACCCCGGGATCAGTCAGCGAATTCCATGACCTGCTGAGAGAGATGGGGCTGCGGAATGCGGACCGAGTCTGGAAAGCATCCTCCTTGGGGGAGGCATTGGCGGCGATCCAGGAGCTGGACATCTTCCGCCGCACGCTGGATTACGAAACCGACGGCGCGGTGGTGAAGGTGGACGACTACGCGCAGCAGCAGCTTCTGGGCGTGACCTCCAAGGCCCCGCGCTGGGCTATGGCCTATAAGTTCGCCGCCGAACGGGTGGAGACGCTGCTGAAGTCCATCACCGTGCAGGTGGGGCGCACAGGGGTGCTAACGCCGGTGGCGGAACTGGAGCCGGTGTTTGTGTCGGGCAGCACCGTGTCGCGGGCCACCCTGCACAACGATGAGGAGATCCAGCGCAAGGATATCCGGGTGGGGGACACGGTGGTCATTGAAAAGGCCGGTGAAATCATCCCAGCGGTGGTGGAGGTGGTGCTCGAAAAGCGCCCGGCGGATTCCCAGCCCTTCCATTTCCTGAACCATATCCATGGACGCTGCCCCTCCTGCGGGGGGGAGGTGGTGAAGGAGGAGGGATTTGTCGCCTGGCGCTGCCTTGGTTTTTCCTGTCCTGCCCAGATTGCCACACGGCTGAAGCACTTCGCAGGGCGCAAAATGCTGGACTTGGAGGGGGTAGGGGAAATCGTGGCCGACAAGCTGGTCGAGCGGGGACTGGTGCGCACCCCTTTGGATCTTTTCGAACTGGAGGAACACACGCTGGCCACGCTGAATCTGGGCACGGAGGAGAAAGCCCGCGTGTTCGGAGCCAAAAACGCCGCCACCCTGCTCGCCGCGCTGGAGCGCGCCAAAGCCATGCCCTTGTCCCGCTGGCTTTTCGCCATCGGCATTCCCGATGTGGGGGACTCGGCTGCCCGGGAACTGGCGCGGCTGCACCGGAACTTCGGGGAAATCGCCCGGATCAGCGATAAAGAGGAGGAGCGTGCAGTGTCGCCGGCTCTGAAGGAACTCCGTCACTTGGCGAAGGGGAAGCGGAAGGAGGACAATCCCGTGCTGGCGCCTTATCAGATTGCCCAAGAGGTGGGGCAGGTGGCGGCGGCGGAAACACTGGATTTTCTCTCCCAGGAGAGCGGACAGGCATTTCTGACCAAGCTGGCGGCGCTGGGCATTGACCCCCAGTCCGACAATTACAACCCGCAGCCGGCCTCTTCCGGAAAGGCCAAAACCGGCGGCGGCGGCAGGCTGGCGGGCACCACTTGGGTTATCACCGGCACCCTCAGCCAGCCGCGCGAGACCTTTGCCGACCGCATCCGTCAGGCAGGGGGCAAGGTGTCAGGCAGTGTGAGCGCCAAAACCTCTTATTTGCTCGCCGGGGACGAGGCTGGATCGAAACTGGCCAAGGCTCAGGATTTGAAAGTGCCGGTGCTGGACGAGGCGGGTTTTGAGGCCCTGCTGGCGGGGCCTGCCGAATCCGGGCCGCCGGACAGTGCCGAAGGGGGCCGCGCCGAACAGATGGATTTGGGGCTGTGAATCCAGAGGTCCGGAGAAGGGCCGCCGGTCAGTTGCCGCTGTTTTTCTCCTGGGAGTTCCCGAACATTTTGGAGGCCATCTCCAAGCCCATTTTCTCCATGGCCGCCTGGGATTCCTGGGATTTCCGGAAAACGTCCAGCTGCTCAGGTTTCAGGATTTTCGAAGCACGGTCGAGGATTTTGGCGCGCAGCTGCACGGTCTGTTCCTGATAGCGCTGGATATTTTTATCGGTAAAGCGCGTGAGGTCGGGATTCCTCTGGTCGCCAAGATTCTCATCGAACTTGAACTGGGTGCGCTCCTCATACATGGCATCCATCAGCTGGTCCTCCGACTCCGGCGTGAGCGGCAGACCCGCCTCCTTCATCTGGGAGGTGATGGTGTTGAGCTGCATGCGCTCCGACTGGGATTTTTCGAAGCGGTCAAACTTCTGGTAATCCGCCTCTCCCAGCAGTTCCTTCATGTGCTTGTCGGATTCCTCCAGTTCTTTCCGCATAACCTCCGACTGGGTTTTCAATTCCTCCGGGGTCAGCTTTTTACCGCTCATCATGCTCATGCCCAGCTCCGCTCCGGCGGAAGTGCGCGCCACCAGCAGTTTGGTGAGACTGTCCCGTTTGTCAGGGGGCAGTTCCAGCATGTCCATCAGGTCCCGGTAAAGATAATCCACCTGCCCGCGCGTCTGCGCCTTCATCGCGTCGCGGAGGGCGGGATCCTTTGACATTTTTCCCATGATCTCACCGAAGGGGTTGGAACTTTCGGCTTTCGGTGTTTTCCCCTTCTCCTGCTCGGCTTTCAAGGCTTCGGCATGCTCCGGTCCCAGACCCTCCGGGCCCTCCGGCCTCACTTGGGTTTTGGAGCCCAGGGCCACCTTTTTGTTGGCGGTCTCCAGCAGCGTGTTCCGCTCGGTGGAGACCATTTTCAGTTCCTTCTCCAGCTTCAGCCGCAGGTGGTGCTCCCAGCCTCCCCAGACACCAAGACCAACGGCGGCGAAGAGGCAAAGGGAGATGGGGGCGGCATTCTTCATGGGAGTATCATACGGTCTCCGCCAAGCTCTCCAAGCATTTTCCTTGGCTCTTCCGCGCTCTCCCAGTCCGGGAAAGAAGATGGACCATTTTATTGCCGTTTGACCACAGAGCCATCAGCATGCATGGTTACCGCTGCTGTGAGCCCGAAAAAAAACACTCCATCGCTGCTGCCTCAGGCTATCCGCCTGAAACCTTCCACAACCGATTACGCGACCTTTGTGCGCACGACATCGGCTGTGTTGGGCACGACTGGGCCCGCCGCACGGAAGACGAGGCCGAGCAAGCTTGTGCTGTCGGTCGCGAATATGGAATCCTAAGTGTTCCCGGGCTGACTTGGGCCCAGTTCGTTGCAGGCTCTTCTGATCCTCATATCGGCACAGAGCATCTGGTGGAATTTCAGTATGACATGGGGAGGGTGATCAAGATCACCATACCGCCGAGTTTTGGACTCGTGCCCAAGGTGGTAACCCATGCCGTGCCAAACCTGCGGGGTGAGCCGGAAGGTTCACGTCAGGCTTTGGAGTTTCAGAACGCCACGCCATTAAGAGTATCTGGAGCGCTGGGCGGCGGCCAATGAGGTTTTTGAGGATGATGTGAAAATCACCGCTGTGGTGGCATGGGCGGATGGCGGCGTTTCCTTTGCCATCAGCCAGCCGCAATATCATGGTGAGCCCGCTTCGGAGCGGGAGATCGAGCGATATTTCGCGTCCGCCAGCTGGACGCCGATTTCCGATCCCGGAGGGCAGCACGCACTCTTTTACCATTACGCCTTTGAAACTCTGGCCATTGATGCTCTTCCAAGAAATTGTTATCTCAAGGACGGTGGCCTTCTGCCGTTTGACGTCATTCTGTGCCGCCCGGACGAGGAATTGGAGACATATCTGAAGCTGTATCCCTGATTTCGAGCAGGATTTGCCGGAGAGGATGCGGTTGAGCGCTCACGTGTCAGCCGCATCCACAGCCTCCAGCACCGCTTGGACGGCGAGGAGGCTTTTGGGATTGGGCAGCACACCCTGCTCCATCTGATTCATCACATAGGCGAACGAAAGGCCGCGTTCCGGATCCGCAAAAGCTTGGCTGCCGCCTGCGCCCGGATGGCCGAAGGCACCGGAGGAGGTGCCAAAGCGGGTGCGGAGCTTGCGGCCGGTGGTGCTGTCCAGGGGATCCATCATGAAGCCGGCGGAAAACGAGCTCGGAAGCCGCAGCACCCGGTCCTCTCCATTCACCAGGCGGGTGCCCACCCAGGCGGTCACTTCGGATGGAATGACCTGCCGCCCCTCCCAAACACCGCCGCAGGCGAGGATATTGTAAAATTTGGCCAGCGCCCGGGCGCTGCCCACGCCTCCGAAAGCCGCCAGACCCGCCCGCCAGGCGGCGGGCTGGTTGAGATCCGCCACCGCGTGCAGGCCGGCGGGCGAGGCGAAGGACCGGCGGGTCAGACTGGCGGGATCGGCCATGGCGGCAAAAAAGCCAGCCTCCTCCGCCGCCGGCGTCTTTTGTTTGCCGGGGTAAAGCCGGGCGATGCGGGGAAAGGCCTCCTCCGGCGGGCCGTCCATCCAGAAATCCAAGGCCAGCGGACCAGCGATGCGCTCCCGCCAGACAGCGGCCAGGGTCTGCCCTCCTGTCAGGCGGCGCACGCATTCATCGGCCAGAAATCCAAAGGTGCGGGGATGGTAGCCATGGGCGGACCCCAGCTGCCAGGCCGGTGTCTGGGCCGCCAGGGCGAGGGCTACAGCCGGGTGATCAAAAACAGAGGGCCTGGTGTCCAGTGCGCAAAGACCGGCCTGATGGGACAGCAGTTCGCCAAAGGTGACCGGCAGGGCCAGTTGCGGCCAGACGGGACGCACGGGGGCATCCGGAGTCAGCCCGGCCTCATGCAGCGTCAGCAGCAGGGCCAGGGCGGAGGGGCCCTTGGTGGCGGACCAGACCGGGGCCAGCGTGCCTGCGGTCCATGGCTCCGTGCCTTCTCTCGTCAGGGTGCCACCGGTCAGACTCAGGATTTCCCGGCCATGCCGCCATACGGAGATACCGGCCCCCACCTCGCCGCGCTGAGCGAAATTTTCGGCGAACACCGCTTGAACGCCGCTGAAATCAGGACTGCCGCCACTCACCTGCTGGACGGTCTGGAGCCGGTTTTGGTGCCTGGTTTGCCGGTTCCCGGCTTGGCGGGCGGGGATGCGGCAGGGGCTGGAGGCGGCGCGCCGGGGGCTGCCACCGCCGGTGCGGGAGCCGGCGCGGTGGCGGCAGCGGTTTTGTCCAGGACGGGAACCACGGCCTTCGGGTTGCTCTGGTGTTGGGCCGTGAATTCTTCGGCCTCTTTGAGCTGGGCGGCGGAAAGCCGGGATTTGAATTGTTTCAGACGCTCCCCGGCTCCTTTCACAGCGGCGGTCGTGCCGACGGTGTAAAACAGGTAAATCTGTTTGAAATCCCCCTGCACCCCGCGCCCGTCCTCCATCATGGCCGCCAGGGAGGCCATAGCCTGGGCGCTGCCGCCCGCGGCCGCTTTCAGATATATCCCGGCCGCGGTTTTGTTGTCCACGATGCCGCTGGTGCCGTTCTCCAGAATGGCCGCCACATTCAGTGCGCCCCGCAGGTCGCCCTTCTGCATGGCCCGCTGGTACCAGGCAAGAGCGGCCTGGGGATCCGCTGACACGCCCACTCCCTCGCGGTAGCGGGTGGCCAAGGCGAGCTGGCAGGGAGTGAATCCGGTCATGGCCCCCTTGTAGTGAAGGCGGAAAGCCTCCGCGGGATCCTTCTTCAGTCCACCCCGTCCGTCGTCATTGAAGACCGCATAATTGTAAAGGCAGGCGCCAATGTCCGCCTCCGCTCCTTTTTTGTAATACCCCGCAGCTTTCACCTCGTCCTTCTCCACCCCCATGCCGTTCTCGGAAAGATAGCCCAGCTTGTTGTAAGCGGTCGAATCCCCCGCATTGGCGGCTTTTTCATACATTTCGAAAGCCTTTTTGAAGTCCTTCTTCACTCCGCCGCCGGTTTCGTAAAGTCCGGCCATGGCCATGACTGCCTGCGGGGAGCCCTTGGCCACGGCGGTCTGCAGCATGGAGATGCCGCGGGTGGGATCGGCGTCCAGACCGGCTCCCGTGGCCAGGCGCAGGCCGTAATTGACCAACGCGGGCAAATTCTCCGCCTTTACGGCCTTCTCCAGCCAGGGAATGGCCTCCTGAACCTCCGCCGCGGTGGCCTGCGGTTTGTTCGCCAGCATGGCGGCGATGGACCACGCGGCGTCTGCATCCCCCTTGGCGGCGGATTTTTCAAACCAGGCACGGGCTTTGGCTTGGTCCTTCGTCAGCCCCAGGGCGGGAAGGCCATCCAGATAAAGCTGGCCCAGGGTGCACTGGGAGGCGGAATCCCCGGCGTTGGCCGCAGTCTCCACCATGGCCACGCCCTTGGCGGCATCGGTGCCGGAGGCGATCATCAGCAGGCCCAGATTGTTCTTCGCACCCATGTTGCCGGCGTCGGCAGCTTTCTGGTAGGCCGCCAGGGCCTTCTCCGTGGAGACCGGCGTCCCAATGCCGTACTGGTGAAGATATCCCAGGGTGAATATCTGCTCCGGAGTGCCGCCCTCCGCCACGATCTTAAGCAGGGCTTCAAATTGGGGCTTGGAATCCGCGGGGGAGCCGGCCTTTTTGAGCTTGGAGAATATATTGACCAAGGCCGGATCCTTCGCCACATCCATGGGGCTGACAAATTTGGCCGAGGCTGGTGCCGGCAGCCACAGGCCGAGCGCCAGGACAGTCAGCAAAGGGGCAAAAGCGGTGCGCGGAAACATGGACGGATTCTGTCGCAGGCCGGACCGGAAAGTCAATGCCGCCACCCTCCGCACGGACGGGGAACACCGCCGGGCCGCGGAGCAGGGTTGAAAACACGGCAAAAGCCGGATCCGCTGTCAGCAGCAGGGCGGCACCGGGAGGATTTATTTTAACAAGGTGTATCTGCAGTATTGAATGCGGGACCGGGTTGTGCTGTGCTGTGCCCCGTTTGGTTATGGACCACGCCACCGATTCCGAGATCTCCGCCGCCCTTCCCTCCGTGGAGGCTCTTCAGTCCACGTTGAGGCAGGTGCTTTTCGGAAAAGAGGAGCTTATCGACCTGACCATCTGCGGACTGCTGGCGCGGGGGCACATCCTGCTGGAGGGCCTGCCGGGGCTGGGAAAAACCGAGCTTGTCAAGGGGCTGGCCAAGGCGCTGCATCTGGATACGAAGCGCATCCAGTTCACGCCCGACCTGCTGCCGGGGGACATCACGGGCAATCCGGTGCTACAGGAAACTCCCCAAGGCCGGGCTTTTGTCTTCCAGCCGGGACCGATCTTTGCAAACCTCGTCCTGGCGGATGAGATCAACCGCGCCAGCCCGAAGACCCAGAGCGCCCTGCTGGAGGCCATGCAGGAGCGACGGGTGACGGTGCTGGGCCAGACCCATCAGCTTCCGGATCCATTTTTTGTGCTGGCCACGCAGAATCCCATCGAACTGGAGGGCACCTATCCGCTGCCGGAAGCCCAGGTGGACCGCTTTCTTTTCAAATTGGAGGTGCTGCGCAACGACGCGTCGGTGCTGGAGAAAATCGTGCTCGGCCGCGAACTGGGCGTGGAGCCGGTGGTGGAGCCGGTGATGACCCGCGCCCAGCTGGAGAGCCTCCATGCCCTGGTGCGGCGGGTGTATCTCCCGGATGTGGTGGCCAACTACATCGCCCGCCTGGTGAACGCCACGCACGCCGGCCAGTCCGAGGCCGCGCGCGCCGTGAAGTTCGGCGCCAGTCCCCGCGCGGCCCTCAGCCTGGCCTCCGCGGTGAAGGCCCGGGCGCTGATGCGGGGCCGTTCCCATGCCAGCTTTGAGGACACGCAGGCCCTGGCGCAGGCGGTGCTGGGCCACCGCGTGGTGCTGGACTACAGCGCCCGCATTGAGGGACTCACCACGAGGGATGTGATCCAGTCCATTCTTCAGGAGGTGCCCGTGAAGGACGGAGCGGTGCCCCGGACCCTGCAGACCGCCCAGGCTTAGCTCCGCGCTGAAATTCAACCGTCTCCTCTCCCCCATTATGCTTTTCCCGCTTCCCTGGCACCGGCGGCAGCCCTCTCCCGATTCCGGCATTCCGCGCGGCAGGGCGCTTTTTGGATCAGGGCTCCGATGGATCCGCCTGACGGCGGCGGGTGCCGCCGCCGTGCTGGCCGGAGTGGCCCAGGCGCAGAAAACGGAAAGTGTCCCCTTGGACGAAAAAGGGGGATCCACCATGGAGGTGACCCAGGTTTTCAGCAATCTGCCGCCGGGCGGATACACTGCCGTCCGGGTGTCGCTGAAAAACGAGGGCCAGACCACCATCCCTGTCACTCTTTCCGCCAGCAGTGAGGAGCGGAATTACGGCACATCCAACACCCTGGGCAGTTCCGGCTTCTCCTTCGAGGCCAAGGGACAGTCCACCACCGAGCGTGAATTCATTATTCCGCTGATCCAGAGTTTTTCAGAGCGTTCCGGTTATTCCTCCGGCGGCTGCCGGCTTCTGCTCAATGTCACGGCGGTCCTGCCGTCCGGCCCCAGGACCTTCAATGTCAATTTTGACGGTGTGCGGGAGAGCAACCGGCCTTTTACAGGATTCAGTCAGGGGGTGGCGGGGAAATCCCTGGAGGCGCTCAATGAGGCCATGTTCAATGTGGCAGCCTCCGCCGGCAAGTCGTCCCGCCGGGGAGGGGGGGGATTCGCGTCGCTTTTCACTTCCTCCCAACTGCCCTCGGACTGGAGGGGATTCATGGGGCTGGATCATCTGGCGATGACACCGGAGGAATGGGTGAAGCTCAGTCCGGGGGTGACAAACGCCATCCGGCAGTGGATCATTCTGGGCGGCACTCTGGATCTTTTTGTCAACGGGCCTTTCCCGGCGGCCATCGTGCAGCAGCTGAAACCTGACCGGTGGGACAAGGACCGTCACCGTCTGGGAGCCGGGGGAGTGCGCGTGATGGCATGGGAGGGGGAGGCCGCCTCATCCGCTGACATCGGAAAGCGGCTGGAGAATGCGGCTGTAAGCCTTATGGGAGCGCAGGGGGAGCTGCTGCCAGGAACCGGTGGCGGGGGTTCCGGATATGAGGGAGTGGTCGGAAAATACACCGCCGCCGCCGCCCGCAAATCGCCCTCCAGCATGGAGGCCGGCGGCGGCATCGCCGGTCTTGGCGGAGTCCTGCTCAGGCATGACGCCGCGGCGGACACCGCCGAGTTCGCAGGGCTGGGGGAGGTGCTTGGCGAGCGGAATTTCGCCGCCTGGCAGGTCGGGGTGATTCTTCTGATCTTCGGGGTGCTGGTCGGACCCGTGAATCTGTTCTATTTTGCGGGACCGGGCCGCCGGCACCGCCTTTTCTACACCACGCCGCTTATCTCCCTGGGGGCCTCCCTGCTGGTGATTGTGGTCATTCTGTTTCAGGACGGAGTGGGCGGCGGCGGAGTGCGGGCGGCGCTGATGGAGATCCGCCCCGATGACAAAAGCACCTACCTGAGACAGTACCAGATCAGCCGCACCGGGGTGCTTTTCGGAGGGGGATTCACCGTGGAGGAGCCGTCGCTGGTCACGCCGCTGGTCCTGCCGCCGAGCCGCTGGACGCGGTTGAAGCCCGCCGGCTTCACCCGCAGCAGCGATGCGCAGCGCTACACGGCTCCTGATCCTTTGTCCTGGGGGGGCGACTGGTTCCAGAGCCGCAGCGAGCAGGCGCAGCTGGTGCAGACCATCCGTCCCGGACGGGGCCGCCTGGAACTGAAAACCGGTGGCCAGTCCCCTGTGATCGTGTCCAGCCTTGAGTGCTGCCTGGAGCCTCTTTTCTATACCGACGCCGCCGGGAAGGTCTGGACCGCGGACGCCGCCCTGACGACCGGAAACTCCGTGGCCCTCAGGCCCGCCGGGGAAAAGGAGTACGAGGAGTTTCTGAAAAAGGAGATTGTGCCCCTGTTTCCCTCCGGCAGCTTCGACAGCACCGGGGCCAGCCGCTTCACCGCCCTGACCCGCGATCCCAAAGCCGGCTTTGCCACCACGCTGAAATCCATCCGCTGGGAGAAGGATATCGCCGTGGTTTACGGCCCCCTCACCGCCCAACCCTGACTGGTTTTTATTCATGCCCGCCGCTCTCGCTGTTGAAAATCTGCACCGTTCCTTTGGCGCGCTGAAGGCGGTGAACGGGGTCTCCTTTGAAATCAGTCAGGGAAGCGTGGTGGGGTTTGTGGGGGCCAACGGGGCCGGCAAGACCACCACCATGCGTATCCTGGCGACCTTGGACTATCCCTCCAGCGGCCGGGCCTATGTCATGGGGCATAATGTGGTGCTCTATCCCGCCGAGGTGCGCCGGGTGCTGGGCTGGGTGCCGGACAGCTTCGGCACCTACGAGAACATGACGGTGCTGGAGTATCTGGACTTTTATGCCCGCGCCCTGGGATTCAAAGGCCAGGAGCGCGTGCGCCGCATCCAGGATGTTATGGACTTCACGGATCTGGGCCCCCTGTCCGACCGCCTGATCAACAAAATGTCCAAAGGCCAGGGCCAGCGGCTCTGTCTCGGCCGCGCCCTCATCCACGATCCCCAAGTGCTCATCATGGATGAGCCCGCCGCCGGTCTGGACCCCAAGGCCCGCGTGGAGTTGAAGCGTCTGATCCGCATCCTGGCCGAGGAGGGCAAAACCATCCTCATCTCCTCCCACATTCTCAGTGAGCTGGGGGAAATGTGTGATACCCTCCTTTTCATCGACAAGGGCCGCGTCGTCCACCACGGCACCGCCGACAGTCTGGTGCGGACGGACAATGTGGAGACCCTGGTGGATGTGCAGGTGGCCCACTATCCGGAAAAAGTCTCCGCCTGGGCTCTGACCGCCCCGCACGTGAAGCTGGCCGAGGAGCGCAAAAACGGGGCCCGCCTGCGCATTGACAGTGCGGATCCCGACATCATCGCCGGCGTGCTCCGCCGCATGATCGCCGACGGCCTGAGCGTCACGGAGTTCCACCAGGAGCAGCGCAATCTGGAGGACGCTTTCATCGACATGCTGGGCCGTATCGAGCAGGGCATCGCCGGACCCGTTCCCGGGCAGCCGCCGGCTCTCCCTGCAAAAGCTCCAAGTCCTCCTTCGCCTCCGCCCCCACCGTCGCTGCCGGTCACGGATCCCGCCCGGTGGGGCGGGTAGAATGTGGCCAGGAACATGGCGGCGCAGGTCTTCAGACACAACTTCCATGACGGACTGCTGATGGGCTTCAGCCTCGGTCCCCGTCGGGAGTTGACGTTGGAGATGGTGCTGGATCCCGTCTGGAACAGCGGGACAGCCTCCACTGTGAAAGTGAGGTTTGGCGGGATTGAAAATTTCGAGGAGGCAGCCTCCCGGTTCCGCTCCCTGCCTGGGCCCCGGCAGCCTGGTGAAAGCCTGGCTGAAATTGAGAGTCTGAAGTTTGCTGAAAAAGGCCGCCGGCAGGTCATCCTGGAACTCAGCGGCCATGCCGCCATTGAGGTCCGGTGCCGGAATGTGGCCGAAGGATGACGTGCGGGATGCCTGGATGATTCCCTTCCTGCGGGGCTTTGGATTTCCGCTTCGAAAAATCGGGATTACTGCTTGCCAGATGGAAAATGCCTCTTAAATTCGCCGCCCTCTATGAGAAAGAAAGTTGCCCGCAGCAAAACGCGGAAGGGCGTCGCGAAACGCTTTAAGATCACTGGAACCGGCAAAATCCTTCGCCGGAAACAGGGTCGTCGGCATCTTGCTGAATGCAAGAACCGGAAGCGCAAGCGCAACCTGCGCAAAGTGACGACAGTGGCCGCCGTTGATGTTCGCCGCATCATGGAAAATCTGCCGTTCGCCTGAGCATCCCCGCACCCGGCCAATTCCGGCCAACCCTTCCTCCGCCTGAGGCTCCTTCCTGAGCTTCTATGATCCGGGTGAGGCAAGGAAGGTTTTTTCAAGCAACAGCCCGGTCACGAGAACCAATCCATGCCAAGAGCCACCAATTCCCCGGCGTCGCGCAAGCGCCGCAAGCGGGTTCTGAAAAAGGCGAAGGGTTTCTACGGAAACCGCTCCCGCCTCTACCGTTACGCCAAGGACGCCATCTTCAAGGCGCAGACCTGGGCCACCCGCGACCGCAAAACCCGCAAGCGCAACTTCCGGGCTCTGTGGATCACCCGCATCAATGCCGGCGTCCGCCAGCACGGTCTGACCTACAGCCGCTTCATCGAGGGTCTGATTGCCGCCGATATCCAGATGGACCGCAAAGTTCTCTCCGATCTGGCCATCCAGAATCCCGCCGCCTTTGAGGAAATCGTCGTCAAAGCGAAAGCGGCCCTCGAAAACAAGGTTCAGTCCGTGCCTGCCGCCTGAGGCGCGCACCCGGACAAGAACAGGAAACTTCCCAGGGATGGCCGCTCCGCCGCAAGGCAGGCGGCCATCCTTTTTTGTTTTCCGGCCCCGGGGATTGGGGAACTTCGGTCGGTAACAGCGGCGGGTACTCCGCCGACCGGTGCTTCCCCGCTCCTTCGTTTTTCTCCCCCGCGTCCTCCGCTTTCCCTTTCCCTCCCTTCTTTCCCGCGCCTTTCCGTCCCCATACACTTCTTATGGAATCGACTCTTTCTGAACTGCTTGCCACCGCCACCGCCGAGATTCCCGCCGCCGCCGATGAAACCGCGCTGGAGGAGCTGAGAGTGAAGTTTCTGGGCAAAAAAGGCAGTCTCACCGCTCTCAGCGGCGGGATGCGCGACGTGCCGCCCGACCGCAAGGCCGCTGTGGGCGCGGCGCTCAACGAGGCCCGCAACGGCATCACCGCCGCGCTGGAGACCCGCAAAGCCGCCCTCATCGCCGCCCGCGACGCCAAGGAGGCGGAGGGGATTGACCTGACCCTGCCCGGCCGGCCTCCGGCACCGGGCGCACTGCATCCCCTGACCCAGGTGCTGGACCGCGCGGTGGGCATTCTGCGCCGCATGGGGTTCGCCCTGGCCGCGGGACCGGAGGTGGAGACGGAGTGGCACTGCTTCGATGCCCTGAACACCCCCGCCGACCATCCGGCCCGCCACGAGAGCGACACGTTCTACTTCAACAGTGGCCTCCTGCTGCGCACCCACACCAGCAGCGTGCAGGTCCGCGCCATGCAGACCCAGACCCCGCCGCTGCGCATCATCGCGCCGGGCAGCGCCTTCCGCCGGGATGAGATCGACGCCACGCATCTCAGCGCCTTCAACCAGCTGGAGGGTCTTTACGTCGCGGAGAATGTCAGCCTGGGGCAGCTCAAGGGCACGCTGGAGTCCTTCTTCCGCGCTCTCTTCGGTCCCGCGACGGAGGTCCGCTTCCGTCCGCATTTTTTCCCCTTCACGGAGCCCAGCTATGAGGTGGACGTGAAGCTCAGCCCCAAAGGCCAGGCTCCCCGCTGGGTGGAGATCCTCGGCTGCGGCATGGTGGATCCCGCGGTTTTCGAGGCTATCTGCGAGGCCCGCGGCGACGATGTTTACCACCCCGACAAAGTCACGGGATTCGCCTTCGGCATGGGCTTGGAGCGTCTGGCCATGATCCAGTGGGGCATTCCCGATATCCGCCACCTCATTGAGAACGACACCCGCTTCCTGGGTCAGTTCGCGTGATGGGCCGGAGCTGGTCCCTGGCCGGCCGGCCGGTATAGGGCCGATGCCTTCCTTTGGCGCCGATATGGCGGCCGATCAGCCTTTGTGCTTAATATTCGATAGATTCTGAAAGCGCCTCTGAAAGACGCTTGGTCCGCTGAATTCCCTTTTCCCTCCGTGCCTCCGTGGCCGCCGACTCCTTTTTCCCATGAAAGTCTCTCTGAACTGGCTCTCCGATCATCTGGATCTCTCCGCGCTCGACACTCCCCGGCTTTCCGATCTGCTGACCTTTGCGGGCGTGGAGGTGGAGGAAATCACAGAGCGCGGGGTGCGCTCCAACCGTCTGGTGGTGGGGCAGGTGATCTCCTTTGTGCCGCATCCCAACGCTGACCGGCTGCGGCTTTGCCAAGTGGATGACGGCTCGGGAACGCCCCGGCAGATCGTGTGCGGCGCGAAGAACTTCACGGAGGGCGACAAAGTGCCTGTGGCCCTGCCGGGCGCGGTGCTGCCGGGCGGATTTGAAATCAAGGAAAGCCCCCTGCGCGGAGTGCTCAGCCAGGGCATGCTGTGCGCCGGGCGGGAGATCGGATTCAGTGACGATGCCGACGGTCTTATGATCCTGCCCGTCGATGCCCCGGTCGGGACTCTGATCCATGATTATCTGGAGGTGGACACCATCATCGAGGTTGAGGTCACCCCCAACCGTCCCGACTGGCTTTCCCATCTGGGCATGGCGCGGGAGCTTGCCGCCTTGGCCCAGCTGCCGCTGAAGGGCCGTCTGGATTACAGCGCCGTCACCGTGCCAACCGCGCCCGCCGGATCTGCAGTGCGTCTGGAGGACACCGCCGGCTGTCCCTTCTACACGGCCCGCCGCATTCATGGTGTGAAGGTCGGGCCCAGCCCCGCCTGGCTGGTGCGGAAGCTGGAATCCATCGGTCTGCGGCCCATCAACAACATCGTGGACATCACAAACTATGTCCTCATGGAGGTGGGCCAGCCACTGCACGCCTTCGATCTGGCCAAGCTGCAGGGGGGCATCACAGTGCGCAACGCCGCGGAGGGCGAATTCTTCACCGCGCTGGATGGCAAAACCCATGCTTTGACCCCCGCCGATCTTGTGATTGCCGATGAGGCCCACGCCGCCGCCCTGGCCGGAGTGATGGGCGGGGAAAGCAGCGGGGTGACGGAGACCACCACCGACATCCTGCTGGAGTCCGCCTGGTTCCAGCCCAACCGCGTGCGCCACACCAGCCGGCGGTTGGGGCTGATCTCGGATAGCTCCTACCGCTTCGAGCGCGGCACCGACCCCGCGCAGGTGGCGGGTGTCAGCGAATTGGCGGTGCGCCTGATTCTCGAACTTGCCGGCGGCACCGCTGAGGGCACGCTGCTGATCGCCGGGGAGCCGCCCGTGCTCACCAGCCAGGTTACACTGGACCTGCCGCGCGCCCAGCGGCTGCTCGGCACCGAGGTTTCCGAGACCGAGGTGACCGGCATTCTGTCCCGGCTGAATCTCCAGCCGCTGGGAGCCCTCACTTTCCGCATTCCCGGCTACCGCCAGGACCTGCAACGTCCGGTGGACCTCGTGGAGGAGATTGCCCGCGTCCACGGCATCGCTAATATCCCCGCCTCCATGCAGGGGCAGTTCGTGCCCGCCAGCGCGGCGGATGCGGCCTATGATTTCCGCATGGACCTGCGGCGGAAGCTGGCGGGGCAGGGGCTTTACGAGGCGGTGACCATCAAGCTGGTCTCCCAGTCACAGCTGCAGGATGCGCTCGGCACCACGCCGCAGCTGCTGCCCGCGCTGCCGCTGCGGAATCCCATCAGCGACGACCACACGACGATGCGCCCCAGCCTGGTGCCCGGCCTGCTGGCCACCGCCGGCCGAAATCTGCGCATGGGCGCGGCCAGCCTGAGGTTCTTTGAAGCCGGCACCATCTTCGCCGCCACGCCCGATGGCAAAGCCATTGAGCGCGACGCCATTGCCGTGCTGCTCAGCGGTCCCGTCAGTCCCGCCTCCTGGAGTGACAGCGGGCCACGCGCCGCCGATGCCGCCGATCTCCGCGGGCTGCTGGAGGCTCTCGCCCCCGGTGTCAGCGTGAAGCTGAAACCCGTCAAAAGCGACCGCCTGCTCATCGCTGCACAGGTTATTGTGAACGGCAAGCCCGTCGGACTCTGCGGCCAGGCGCATCCCGCCCGCGTCCGCGCCATCGACGGACGTCATCCCATCCACGTGGCCGAATTGGATGTGTCCCTGCTCCAGAAAGCCGTCAGCCGGGAGGTGAAATTCGAGGAGATGCCGCGCTTCCCCGCCATCACCCGCGACCTCGCCCTCGAAGTCCCCGCCGATCTCACCAACGGCAAGGTGGAGGACTTCTTCGCCTCCCAGAAAGAGCCTTTGTTCAGCGGGGCCGTGTTGTTCGACGTTTACACCGATCCCACCGGTCAGAAACTGGCCGCCGGCAAAAAATCTTTAGCCTATACCATCACTTATCGGGACCTGACCAAAACTCCCACCAGTGCCGAGGCCGACGCCGCCCACACCCGCATCGTCACCGGCCTTAAAAAGGCTCTGCCTGTCAGTGTGCGGTAGTTGATTCCACCCACCTGCGGTCGTTTTTAAGTTCAGAAAAACTGTGGCGACAAAACCGCCACGTGCATTTGAATCGAAGGAGAACCGTGATAAATTCCATTCAACTTCTTGATGCCTATGTCTCAGGACCCGAATCCCCCGCCAAGGCCCAGGACCGCTGCGGAGGTCCGAAAGGCCTTCTGCGACTCGCGGCGGAAGCAATTAAGCCTTCAGAAGCCGCTCTCTCTGGAGCAGGTGCGTGCCCAGCAGTTGACGATGAAACCCGGGCGCTGATCCGCTTTGCGGAGGACATGCAACTGATGATGGATGCGGCGGCTGTCCGATTTTTGTTTCAAACTCATAAAATCCGGGGCGGAAGTGAGCATGATGTGGCCCACTTGAAGGAAGTGCAGCGCGTCCTCAAGGATTTGAATGTCCGGCGCAAGGCCACTGAATCACTCTTTTGATTATCTGACTGATTTTCAGTTGGCGAACTTCCATTTTGGTGACGACATCCGGTTGGAGGGTTTTTATCAGGAATCCGATGGCTTTCATATCATCACCTCCCAGCCGCTTGTTGAGGGCGTTCACCCTGATTGGGAAACTCTCAAAGCGGGGTTGGAATCTCAGGGGCTCAGACACGCGGAACCTCTCTCAAGAATTCCATCGTTCATTTTGCCTGAGAGCAGTGCCGGGGAAATTCTTGTGATTGATATGCACGAGAACAATGTGATTCTTGGCCGCCACAGTGGCTCCATTGAACCCATTGATATCCATTTTTACTTTGATTCCCTTGGTGACAGGATAGCGGCGCTTCAGGCTCCGGGCCTTTGGGGAGCCGGGGAGCTGGGGACTGACCGTCATTAAACCGGCCGCTTCCGGCGGAAGACCGGGAGAAAGCTCAGCCCGAAAATGATAATGCCGGCGGCTGATCCGACGGCGAGGAAATCGACGCCGGGGATGAAGCGCTTCTCGTATCCTTCAATATAGGAGATTTCGAGAATGGGATCGAACTTTTGAATGGCCACCTGATTCTTGGTCCAGCCGGGGTTTTTACCGGCCGCGAGCCACCAGCCGAAGGTGGTGAGCAGAATGATCAGGGCAATCAGCCGAAGGGCCATTTTCATAAAGGTCGGATCAAATCAAAATCAGCAAAAAAGGCACGGCGGAGGATTTCCGCCGTGCCCGGATTCATGGGAAAGAGCAGGGTAAATGCCGGGGCTCCGGTTATTTCGGGCTGGAGCCGGCGATGGCGAGGGTGATTTTAACCTCGTCGGACACCTTGTCGGTGGGAGCCTTGGGATTGATGCCGTAGTCGGAGCGCTTGAAGGTGAATTCGGAGCGGACCACCAGCAGGTCACCCTTCAGCTTGCCGCCGGTGCGGTCGGCGAGCCTGCCGGGCAGGAGCGTCACCTTGGCGGGCACGCTGATCTCCTTCTCCACGCCTTTGACACTGAATTTGCCTTTCACCGTGGCGGTGACGGTGTCGCCGGTCTTTTTGACATCGGACAGGCTGTCCACGGTGAAGATGATGGCGGGATTTTTCTCCACGTCCATCCAGTCCGCGCCCAGCATGTGCTGCTTCATCAGACTGTTCTCCACGCTGAGGGTTTTGGCATCGACGGTGATGCTGCCCTTGGTGGCCTCGGGCTTGGCGGGATCGATGGTCAGGGTGCCGCTCACGCCGTTGGCGTTGCCGCTGATGGCCTCCAGCGGGGCATCAAGGGTGAAGGAGGCGTGGTTGACGCCCTTCGGATCCTTGAAGTCAAAGGTCTGCTCTGCGGCGGTGAGGGCGCAGGGCAGGGAGAGGGCGGCGAGCAGGGTCAGGATTTTCATGGATTGTAGGAATGGATGAAGTCGGGCGGGGATGGGTCGGACCGCGGGTGGCCGGAAAATGAACAGAGGGGGCAGGCCACGGCTGCGCGGGGAATGATCCCGGAAGCAGTCAAGCGTGGCAGGATTTGAATCTCAGCCTGCCAAATGACCCTCAATCCACCGGCGCAGATCAGCCTTGCCTTTCATTCCGGCGATGAGTTCCCTGGGATGGCCCCCTTGGTAGAATATCAGGGACGGCAAACTCCGGATGCCAAAGGACTTCGCAAGGGCTGGCTCGGCATCAACATCGACCTTCACAAACGCCAGCCGTCCGGTGAATTCCTCCGCCAACTCCTCCAGCACGGGGGCCAGCTGAGCGCAGGGGCCGCACCATGCGGCATGAAAATCGACCACCACCGGCAGTGGAGAGGAAATCACCGTATCAGGAAATTCCAAGGTGGAGACTCGAAGGACGGAGGGGGGGGCTTTGGTTTCGGTCATGGCTCAAAGCGGGATGAAAATCAACCGCCACGCGGGAACAGCGCCCACCCGGAAACCCACTGCCTCTTTTTTACCCCCGCGTTTGCGGATTGCCTGATCCGCTGGACTCTGCGGGAGAAATGCAGGTGCCGGCCCGCACTCCCTGTTCCTGCAAAATAAATTGCCGCTTGCAATAAAAGACTCCGCATGTTCATTCCCGCCCCCCGCGAGCCGTCCCTAAGCTTGCCGTCGGTCTCTGTGGCGGAACTCGTTTCCGCCGGCTCGTCAGAGGAAACCCGGCAAATCCCAAACTACCACATGTCCGTCAGATTAGCCCGTTTTGAAATGCCGAGCCGTCTTGTGAAAGACGAGACCGGAGCAACCGACACCTACAGCAAGTTCATTGCGGAGCCGTTTGAGGGTGGCTACGGTTACACCATCGGCAACGCCCTGCGCCGCGTGCTTCTCTCCTCCTTGGAGGGGGCGGCAGTCACCTCCATCAAAATCAAAGGCGCACAGCACGAGTTCTGCAGCCTGCCCGGTGTGGTGGAGGATGTGACGGACATCGTCCTGAATCTGAAGAAGATCAAATTTTCCCACTCCGATCTGAAGGAGCCCAAGCTGCTGGCCCTCACGATCGATCGCGAAGGCATAGTCACGGCCGGGGACATCCGCGAGGACGCCCAGTATTCCGTCATCAATAAAAACCAGCACATTTGCACGCTGGACCGGAAGGTGAAGTTCGAAGCCGAGATGGAGGTCCGCGTGGGACGCGGTTTCTCCTCCGGTGATGAGAACAAGCGTGCTGAAATGCCCATCGGCGTCATCCCCATTGACAGCATTTTCTCCCCGGTGACCCGCGTGCGCTACGCCGTGGAGAACACCCGCGTGGGCCAGAAGACGGATTACGATAAGCTGATCATTGAAATCTGGACGGACGGACGCATCAGCCCGCACGACGCCCTGACTCAGGCCAGCTCCATCCTGCGCAAGCACTTGGACGTGTTTGTGGCCTATGACGACAGCCAGGTCGAGTTCGAGGCCGCTCCGGAGGCCCAGTCCGAGGAGAACTCCGAGCTCCGCAAGCTGCTCAACATGAGCGTCAACGAGATCGAACTTAGCGTGCGCGCCGCCAACTGCCTGAACAACGCCAATATCACCAGTGTCGGCCAGCTGGCCCTCAAGTCGGAAGCCGAAATGCTGAAATACCGCAACTTCGGGAAGAAATCGCTCAACGAGATCAAGGACAAGCTCCAGGAACTGGGTCTCAGCCTGGGCATGAAATTCGAAGGCAGCCTGATGGAGCCCTTCGCCGGCCGCGGCATCTCCCCTTTAAGTTACTACAAGGACGAGGATGCTGTCAAAGGCGGCCTTACCGACCTTATCGCTCAAAACCTGGAAGACGAGGACGACGAGTAGAATATCCTCCTTCCCGCTTTCCCTCACTCCGTCTTTATCCCTTCAAACCAACTCATTCCCAGTCATGCGCCACGGCCGTAAAACCATCAAACTCCAGCGCCGCGCGGATCACCGCAATGCGCTGCTCTCCAATCTCGTCTGCAGCCTGATCGAGCATAAGCAGATCAAAACCACACTCGCCAAAGCCAAAGCGGTCCGTCCCTTCGCGGAGCGCATGGTGACCCTCGGCAAGCGCGGCGACCTCCATGCCCGCCGCACCGCGGTGGGTTACCTGCACAGCAAATCCGTCGTCAAAGAGCTGTTCGACAAGGTCGCCGCCGCCGCCGGCACCCGTCCGGGCGGCTACACCCGCATCATCAAGCTGGGACAGCGCCCCACGGACTCCGCCCCGATGGCCTTCATCGAATGGGTGGACAACGCCGGCGCGGCTCCTGAGGCAGTGGCTGTGGCTCCCGAGGCCACCGCCGAGGCCGCCCCCTCCAAAACCGCCAAGGCCAAGGCTGAAGCGGTGGAAGGCGAAACCGCCTAAGCGCCAGGCCGGTTCAGTCCGGCTGCTGCTGAAAAAATATCGAAGGGCGGACGCTGCGGCGTCCGCCCTTTTTATTCGGCCGTCAGGGAGGAGGAAAGGCTCAAAGGTTTCACCGCGCCGGTTTCACCGGAAGCACCTGGCGGCCAGTTCGGGGTAAATCAGCTTTTTCAGACGCATGGAGCGCCGGATGTTGGCAGCCCCCTGGTTGCCGCTGACGTTCAGGCCGGATTCCTGGCGCGGACTGGCGGTGATGACGGAGTAGCGGGGATTGGCGGTCTCCATCACCAGAGCCTGCGCGAACAGGCGGGTGCCGGAGACCTCGCCGGGGACGAGACTGCCCACGATGGGGACCCAGCCCACCACGGCATCCGTCGGCAAATCGCGGGCGGCGGACTGGATTTCCCCGAATACCACCACCACGTGGCTGCAGCCCTGCTGGGCGGCCACCAGCCGCAGCCGCCGGCCAATGGCCCCGCCAGTTTGCCGGTTGTTCTTTTCCTGACTTCCGGGCTCCTGCGACTGGCCGTTCCATTCCACGATTTGACTCAAGGGGCGGAAAGCCTCCGCGAGTTCCTGATCCGGCTGGTGAGCGCCGCTCTGCACCAGCAGAATTTTTCCGCCGCGGGCGGGCAGGGAGCCGGAACGGCTGCCCAAAGCGGCGGCGATGTCCTTTTCGGTAACCTGTGTCTGCGGTTTGTCACCCGTCAGCTCATACAAATTGAGATCCTCCCCATGGCCGGATCCACCGGGATTTGAAAGCGACGTCGAGGTGCAGGAGACCAAAAGGGCCGCTGCGGGGGAAAGCAGAAAAAGCGGGATGGATTTCATGTCGGTGTTCTTAACACTCATGAATCCGGCGGTGCTGTCAATCCTGAATGCTAATATTACAGCATTTAGCTGTCCGCTGTTCCTGCCCACAGTGTTGAATGGGAAGCGGGCGGGAAAAATACGCGGAAAATCGGTTTCTGCCGACAGCTTGGATTACGTAACCCCTGCATAACCAACAAACCCTATGAAACTCCCCTCCTTTCTTACAGTCCTTGCCGTGCTGGCGGTTTCCGCCGGTTGGGCTCCCGCCCAGTATGACCGTGACCGCGATCGCCGTCCCGGCCCGCCACCGGAACCGCCGCACCAGTTCGACGGTGACCACCGCCGAGGCCCCAGCCTGGAGGTCAGAGTCCAGAGACGCCTGAAAAGGATGGGCTATTATCAGGGCCCCGCTGATGGATACTTCGGCCGCGGATCGCGGGTGGCACTGGCCCGCTTCCAGCGTCATTCCGGACTGCGCCCCACGGGTGCCTTGGATGGGCGCACACTGCGTGCCCTGGGCCTGTGATATCGTCCGGCTTTCATCCCCTTGATTCCTGAATCCCAAAACCCGCGGAATGGTTTCCTTCCGCGGGTTTTGCTTTGGGGTGGAAAGGAAAAGCCGAAGCGCGGAGGAAGGGAGCAAATTGAAGAAGTGAAGGAGGAAGGCAGGCTGCCATTCAATTTCCTCTCGACATCAGGCGGGGGAGGCTCCTTTTAAAAGACTCCGCACCACCCGGGCCGCGGGTTCCGTCCACCTTTGTTCTGTTATGAAAATCCTGAGCCATACCTCACCGTCCTTTGATGCGCAGCTCCGCCGTCTGGACCGCCGGCATGTGCCCTCCACGGAGCTGCAGGAATATGTGGCCGGCATCATTGCGGAAGTCCGCGACGGGGGTGACAAGGCGCTGCTGGCCTGCGCGGAGAAATTCGACGGCGCGAAGCTCACCGCGAAATCCATGGGGGTGGGTCCGGATGAGATTGAGAATGCCTCCGCCGGCCTGCCGGCACGCGTGCGCCGCGTGCTTGGCCTTTCCCATAAAAACGTTCTGGCCTTCGCCAAACAGGGACTGCGTAAAAACTGGACCCGCCGCAACGCCCAAGGGGCGGAGGTGGGGGAGGTCTATCAGCCTTTCCGGCGGGTTGGCATCTATGTGCCCGGAGGCACCGCTCCGCTGGTTTCCACGGTCATCATGACGGTGACGCTGGCCCAGGCGGCGGGAGTGCCGGAGATTGTGGTCTGCACGCCCTGCGGAAAGGATGGGAAGGTCAATGAGGCCATGCTCCACGCGTTGAAGCTGGCGGGGGCCACGGAGATTTACCGGGTCGGCGGGGCGCACGCGGTGGCCGCGCTGGCCTTCGGCACCAAAACCATCCGTCCGGTGGACAAGATTATGGGGCCGGGGAACAAGTTCGTGGTGGAGGCCAAGCGCCAGCTGTTCGGCGCGGTGGCGATCGATCTCCTGCCGGGGCCGAGCGAAATCATGGTGCTGGCGGATGAGACTGCCAATCCCGCCTTTGTGGCCGCGGACCTGCTGGCGCAGGCGGAGCACGGAAAGGACAGCCAGATGCTGCTGGCCACAACCTCCCGCGATCTGATTGTGGCCGTGGAGCGGGAGCTGGAGAACCAGCTGGCCATGCTGCCGCGCCGCGACATTGCCCAGGCCTCCCTGGACACCGGCTGCTGGCTGGTCCACGTGCGGGATCTGGAGCAGGGCATTGAGGTGGCCAATGCCTGGGCACCGGAGCACCTGAGCCTGGTGGTGAGGAATGAGAAGCCGATGCTGCCGAAAATCCGCACCTCGGGCGCGATTTTTGTGGGACATTTCAGCCCTGTGGCGGTGGGGGATTTTCTGGCTGGACCCAGCCACACGCTGCCGACGGGAGGAGCGGGGAAATCCTTCCCCGGTTTGACCGTCGATCAGTTCCAACGCCGCACCAGCATTGTAAAACTGAGTGCCGAGGCCATGCGGAAGTGTGCGCCCGCCGTGGAGCTGCTGGCGGAGACCGAGGGCCTGGCGGCCCACGCGCGCTCCGCTTCCATCCGGGTGGATGGGCATTTCTAGATCCTGCCCGCGGAGGGAGGGAATATGTACAGGAATCCAGTCACCGGCTGGACTGTGGAGCCGTCTCTGCCACCAAGGAGTTTTTCCTGCGGGAAAGAACAACCCGATTTCACAAATCTGACAAGCCTGTCAGAGTTCCCGGCAACTCTTGAGCGATGATTGTGTCAACGAACAGACACATGAAATCTCTTTTATATTAAAGTATTGTGATGTAATGATGTGCAATCGGAAACAACCGGTGAAACACGTATTAAGTTCATCTGATTTCTTAACGGTTGATTCATAACGATGTGCAAAACTCAGGAAAATCTGGAATCAAATTCCTGATTCACCGCCGGTCCGTCTGAAAAGCCGGCGGTTTTCTGTCAACAACCCCACCCCACCTGCACCCATGAATCCCCCCACCCAGCGTCCCTGGGCGGTCAGCCTGAAGGCTGCGACCGCACTTGCCGCGACCACTCTAAGCGCCTCCGCCGGCACCTATCAAAACGAATTCAGCGGCGGCGTTTCCGACCTGACAATTTACACCCTCGCCGGAGCGCCTCCGGAAGTGCGGGCCACGGATGGCAATCCCGGCGGCTATCTCAAGCTGACGGATGCGGTCAACAGCACCACCTCCACCGTGATTTTCCCGGATCTGGATCAGGGGTTTCCGGTCCAGGCCTTCACCTTTGAGGTGGACTGCCGCATTGGAAACGGCTCCGAAGTGCCCGCGGACGGTTTCTGCATCGCCTTCGCCCGCACGGGCGATCCGGTGCTCACCACCGGCCAGGGATTTGTGGGTGGTGCCGCCGAGGAGGGAACCACCACCGGACTGGCTATCGGATTTGACACCTACAACAACGGCGGCACGGACCAGATTGGTTTCACCGTGCGGGTGGATGGCAATATTATCACGGAGATCCCTGCGGCCACGCTGAATGGCGCGCTGGCTGACCCCAGCTCCCTGCAGACCGGTCCCATTGGCAGTGCCGGCTGGGCCCGTTTCAGGGTGGTTCTCTCCGCCGACGGCAAACTGGACGTCTTCTGGAAGGGTGCCAAGGTGGTGGACGCTGTGGATACCGGATGGGTGCCCAGCGGCGGCCGCATGGTTTTTGCGGCGCGCACCGGAGGTCTGAACGAGGCCCATCATTTTGACAATCTTTCCCTCGTCACGACTCCGGCTCCGGTGGCGGCGGTGACCGCGGCCCGGGTGGATGACAAAGGATACCATTTTGAAATCACGGATTTCGGGGCCGCCAGCGTGGTGACCCCGGCCAATGTGGGTGCCCTGACCATTGATGGAGCGGTGGTCACGGCCACCAGCGTGACCAAGGCAGGCAATGTGATCACGGTGACCTACGTGCCCGGCACTCCGGTGGCGAACCGCAGTTTACACGAGTACCGACTGGAATTCACCGATCAGGCCAATCTCAGCCTTTCCGGTGGCGCTGCAATCAGCTCGCCTGTCCTCCCCACTGGGAACCTGCTGGCCGCCACCCCGGTGAACAATCTGTGGACAGTCCGGGAGGTGCGTGATGGAGCCATTGATCCCTTCGATATCGGCCGCGCGGCGGTGATGTTTAAAAGCGCGGTGAATTTCACGGACGGGGAGAACCCCTTCATGAACTTCTCCGACCCGAACTCCTCCGGCGACAGGGGTCTGTTCAAGCTGGATACACCGTTCCTCACCAATGACGGCAACGTGGATGACAACGACATCATCCAGGGAGCCAACATTTCCGTGCAGATCACGGGCACCACTCCGGCGCAGCTCCAGCGCACCTTCTGGGTGCAGAGCGATGACGCCTTCGCCCTGCGTGCCAAGGGAGCGAAATTCATCAACAAGAATGGGGCCGGAAACATCGACCCTGCGGATGAGGCCACGCTTATCTTCGCCGGCGGCACCGGAAACAGCAACACCCGCGGACTGGTCCAGTTCCCGGCGGCGGGCACCTACACGCTGGAATTCCTCTACTGTGAGGGGGGTGGCGGGGCTTTCAACGAGGTGGCTTGGGCTCCGGGTGATTTTGTCAACAATCCCGATGCTGCAAACTGGACTCTGGTGGGCGGTGAGGGTGTGGCACCGGTGCTGGCGGGCTCCCTGCCGGCGACTCCGGCCGGCGCGCCGGCCGGACAGTGGAATGTCCGCGAAATCCGCAACAGCAACGCCTCCGGCAACCTGGCCGACGCCATCAGCTACACGGCCGCCAATGACTTCACCGGCGCCACCGTCAGCGATGGTGTGCGTCCCGTGATGAACTACAACGACCTCACCGGCAGCCGCGGAGCCACCGGCCTCTTCAACAACGACATTGGACTGATAGGCGACCTGCCTGGCGAGGATGACAACTACATCCTGGCCGGGCGCATCACCATACCGGTGCCGGCGGCGGGTGATTACACCTTGGAGGGAACAGTGGACGACGGCTTTGCGGTGAAGATCGTGACTCCCGGCGGACGCTTTGTGGCCTCCGGCGGTCCCGGCGGCATCGATCCGCTGGACAGTTCGACGTTCTACAATCCCGGCTACAGTGACACTCCGACGGTGGCTGCGGCTCACTTCGACGCTCCGGGCAACTACGACATCATCTTTATCTCCCAGGAGGGAGGCGGCGGATCGTCCGGTGAGCTGGCGTTCGCCCCGGGCCGCTTCACCACCATTGGCGGCACCAGTGAATGGGAGCTTCTTGGGGACACCGACGGGCTTGCAGCCCCCACGCCTTTCCTGCCCGCGGCCCTGCCGGGCCCGGATGGCCAGGCTGGTTTGTGGGGCATCCGCTTCATCCGTGGCGTCGGTGCCCAGGGGGACAACATTTACAATGCGTTGGCCTCCGTGCTTGGCACTCCCGGCAACGGCGGCGCGAACACGGACGGCACGGTTCCCTACCTGAACTTCTCCAATCTGGGAAGCAATGAGCCCAATGCCGGCCTCTTTTCCTCCACCAGCACCGGCAATGGAGGGGACGGCAGTGCCGCGGTGGCGGATGTGGACTTCCTGGGCAGCGCCGGACCCGATGACCAACTGGTGGCCGTGGCCAAGGCGCGCGTGGTGATCCCGACGGACGGAGAATGGACCTTCGGCGTTCACTCCGATGACGGTGTGGCCCTGCGGGTGGATGGCGCGGTGTTCAAGCGCGTGTCCGGTGACTCCTGGATCGATGCGGCGGACACAAGTACGGTGTATTTCCGCTTCGGCACCGGCGACTCCAATATCCGTGCAGTCTGCGACCTGACCGCCGGTGAGCACGACATCGAGTTCATCTGGTTTGAGGGTGGCGGCGGTGCCAACTTCGAGTTGTATGCGGCCCCCGGCGGATTCAACAATGACGGCGACACGGCCACTTGGCGTCTGGTGGGAGACACTGCGAACGGCGGTCTGGAGCTGGCGGCGGCCTCGGTCCCTCCGGTGAACAGCGACTTCCAGATCAGTTCCGTGAGCTACAACGCGGCGGCCTCCGTGGCCACCATCACCTTTCCCTCCACGGCCGGTGTGCAGTACCGGCTGGAATGGTCCTCCACCCTCACGGAAAATGCCTGGCCCACCGCAGCCACCGTGACCGGTGCCGCCGGTTCAACCACGACGACCGTGAACACGGCTACGCTCAACGGCGGCACGGCTCCTCAGCGGTTCTTCGTGCGCGTGCGTGAACTGTAATATCTGAAATCCACGGACGGACCGCGATCCGCGGATCCCGGTCCGTATTCCATCACTCATGGCGGGGGCGCACCGGAAACGGAGTGCCCCCGCTTTTTTATCGTCTCAGAAAGCCGGCTTTTCCTCGGCATCCATGGTCTTTGCGACTGCTTTTGCCTGAAATGCCATGGATTGGATGGTCGTTTAGACAGGGCAGGAGCCCTTCGTTTTCCGCTCCAGCCGCTGATTTTCCCATGAGCACACCCGCCCTCTCCCGTCGTTCGTTTCTCAGCACCGCGGCCTTGGCCGCGGCGTCTGTTCCGTTAATGAAGTCCACCGCCGCCGCAGCGGCGGATCCCGCCGCCTGGACCATGGCCCGGAAAGTCGGAGGATTTTATCTCGGGCCCCAAGCTTGGACCTTCAATAAATTCTCCGCTTTTGAGGCCGTGGAGTTTGCCGGCCGGGCCGGAGCCAGCGTGATCGAATTCTTCCCTGGCCAGCGCTTCAGCAAGGAGAAGCCGGATCTGAAGTGGGACCACAACGCCACCGATGACCAGTTCAAAGAGATGGCCGATCATCTGGCCAAGTGGAAAATCGTCCCCGTCAACTACGGCGTCACCGGTATTCCCAATGACGAGAAGGAGGCCCGTAAAACCTTTGATTTCGCCAAGCGCCTGGGTCTTTATGGCGTGACCACGGAGTCCACGGAATCCGTGGCCCTACTCGACAGGCTGGCGCAGGAGTACAGCGTCCGCGTGGGCTTCCACAACCATCCCAAGCAGGACAACAACCCCAACTACAAAGTCTGGGATCCGAACTATGTGCTGAATCTGGTCAAGGACTGCTCGCCCCTCGTGGGTGCCTGCGCGGACACCGGCCACTGGGAGCGCAGTGGCCTGGACGCGCTGGCGGCGGTGAAACTGCTCAAAGGCCGCGTGGTCTCGTCCCACTTCAAAGACCGCACCGACATCAAAAGTGAGGATGTGCCCTACGGCACTGGCAGGACTCCGCTGGTGGCCATCCTGGAGGAACTGCAGGCCCAGGGCTTCAAGGGCAACATCTCTATCGAGTATGAGACCAACTGGGACCACAGCCTGTCGGATGTCGCCCAATGCATCGGCTTCATCCGGGGCGTGGGGGCATTGAAAGGCTGGGGCTGATGGTATAGTCCGTGTTTGATTGATTCACAATGGCCACCCCTGTCCCGCCCACCCTGAGGGAGGAGGAACTGAAGCAGGATTTCCTGCCGGTTTCCGATCCCCAGGAGCGGCTGGCGCTGGTGGTGGAGGCCTGTGCCGGCGGCGGTATCCCCGCCGCCGACCGGCAGGATGCGGATCTTGTGCTTGGCTGCGTGTCCCGCGTTTGGCTGCGGGGCAGCCGGACTGATGATGGACGACTGCATCTGGCGTGGGATGCGGATTCCCCTCTGGTGCGCGGATTGGCGGGGTTGATCTGCCGGATTTATGACGGTGCGCCGCTGGAGGGAATTCCCGGTTTCCGCAGCTCCATTCTGGAGGCTCTGAAACTGGACCGCCAGCTTTCTCCGACGCGGCTGAGAGGGCTTCATGCCGTGGAGTCCCGTATCCGCCGGCTGGCATTGGAACCCGGCTCCGGCGCATGAAGCTCTGCGACGCCCATTGCCACCTGCATTTTGAATCCCTGACTCCTTGGCTGCCGGAGGCGCTGGAGACCGCCAAAGGGGCGGGACTGGCTGCCGCCGTGGTCAATGGCACCCGGCAGGGGGACTGGGCGCAGGTGACGGCGTTCTGCAGCCGGGAGAACTGGGTGCTGCCGGCTTACGGCATTCATCCTTGGCACGCTGCCGGCCGTGGCGGGGCGTGGGAGAAGGAATTGAACGCCCTGTTGGAAGCCTCGCCCTCCGCCTCAGTGGGGGAGATCGGGCTCGATCTATGGATCGAAGGCCATGACCTTGCGGATCAGACTGTCCTTTTCCGGCGGCAGCTGGCCATCGCGCGGGAGCATCGCCGGCCCGCCACTGTGCATTGCGTGCGCGCCTGGGAGCCGCTGCGTCAGTGTCTGAAAAAGGAGGCCGCGCCGGACTGTGGATTTCTCATTCACGCTTTCGCCGGGTCGGAGGATCTCATTCCCTTTTTTGCGGAGTGCGGGGCTTATTTTTCTTTTTCCCCCTCCTTTCTGGCTGAAAAGAGGCAAAACCGCCGGCAGGCTTTCCGGCGAATTCCCCGCAAACGCATTCTGATCGAGACCGATGCGCCCGATCTCGGCCCACCGCCGGAGCTGAACCCGTATCCTCTCACGGATGCTTGGACAGGAAAACCGCTCAACCATCCGGCCAACCTGCGGCTTTCCTTGGAATGGCTTGCGGCGGTTCTGGAACTCAGCGAGGAGGAAACCGCGGGTTTGACGACGGGGAACTGGCGCCGGCTTTTCGGGAGCGGTGATTTCGGGCCTTCAGAATAACAAAAGACACCGAGGCCTTGCAGAGAGGAGAATCGGGAACAGTCTCAAAACCGCTCCCGTGGGAAAAGCTGAAATGCTAATTTATTAGCTAAATCAGTGGACAATATCCCTTGTGGATGGTATGCTTCCGGCACGGCGGTTTTTCCCCCGCTGGAGCAATGGCTTATGTGCTGTTTCACCGGACCTGTCAGCAGTGTTGACAACACCCGCATTTTCGCCCGCTGGCTGGCGGGCACAAAGTCTTCCCGGCAGGTGATCGCCTATCAGATGGACTTCAAAGCCAAACGCGATCTGGCCATGGTGCTGCCCCTGCCAGTGCCGCCGGGCGGCGGGGAGAAAGCCGTGGAGTTTCTGAATCTCGAGAAGGCGCCGGATTTTTTCGAAAGATTGCATGCCCTCTATCCAGCACCTGCCGCTGCCGGATACTTCAGCCGGTCTGACGCGGCTGATGAAGCAAAGCTCAAACTCGAAGTGGTGAAGGTGGGTTCCTTTGAAGCTTCGTTTGTGCCGTTCCTGGCGGATTTCAGGCGTCTGGATGAGCGCTTCCGCATGGGGCAGGGCGTCTGGAAGCAACTGCCGCAGTATAAGGACTGGGGTTTTGCGGTGTTCAAGCTGCGGCCGGGCTTCACCACCGTCCATCCTATGGCTTTCAGCTTTCCCAATTCCCTTCCCGGCAGCGGGCTTTTCTTCCCCACGGTTCACATACACGATGGCAAGGTGCACTCTGAGGAGGAGTTTGACCACACGCTTTTCTGTCAGGTTCCCTCTGGACGCCATGGTCCGTCCGGCTGGCAGGAGTCTGAGAAATGGGCTTCCGCAGTCGGGAAAATCGGGGATGCCAATCTGCTGGACCGGTCCGCGCATGTTTACCGGAAGTCCCTGTCCGGCAAGCTCCCCAACCGGGACACTTGGGTCTGAGACTGTTCAGTTTTCAGTTTGGTGTGTTAGGAAAGCACAGAGGTGAGGATGGATGACAGTCGGGAGGTGCGGGCTTCCGCGGCGATTTGTTTGAGGCGGGTCATGACGGCTTGGATGGTTTCATCCAAGGTGGAAGTGCCGGCCGTGACGCCGACGCTTCCGATGCCGCGGAACCATTCGGCGTGGAGATCATCGGCAGTCTCGACCTGCCGCACGGCGGTGCCGAGGCTTCTCACCGTTTCCGTGAGCTGCCGGGTATTGTTGCTGTTCCGACCCCCGATGACCACCACCAGTTCATGGGCGGCGCAAAGCGCCTCCAGCGCCGTCTGACGGTCCTTGGTCGGCTGGCAGACGGTATCCCGGAAGATCACCTCCGCATCGGGCCTCAGGCGCTGGAGTTCCTGCACCAGGCTGAGGACTTTGACGAGGGGTTGTGTCGTCTGGGAGATGACGCCGAATTTGTCCACAGGCGGCAGTTGCTCGAGATCCTCCGGTTTCTCAACCACCACCGCTTCCGGGAAATCACCGCACAGGCCACGGACCTCCACGTGGCCGGGCTGTCCGATCACGACCGGCTGGCAGCCTGCGGCCACCAGCTGCGCCAGCGCGTGATGGGCCTTTCTCACCAGTGGACAGGTGGTGTCCGTCACCAAGTGACCCGCACGCCGCCAGGCGTCGCGGTCCCGGTCCGCCGCTCCGTGGGCCGTGATGATGACGCGCTCCGTGTGGCTGCTGCCCACGGCTTCCAAGTGGCCTCTTTCGAGCCCCAGGGAATCGAGGTGGTTCTGGACCACAGGATTGTGAACCAGCTGGCCGAGCACGGTGGCGGGGCCGGCGGCGGCGGTGTCATGGGTTTTGCGCAGGGCGTCGCGAACGCCGAAGCACATGCCGTGATGGGTGGCGAGAGTGATTTTCATGCGGATTTCAGGACGGGGGGCGGTGTTGATGGGACAGCGGGGCGGCGGAAGTGAATGAAGGTAACTTTGTGATGCAAAGTTAATGATCAAAAAGTGTCAGGGGCGTGCGGAGCGGACGATGGACTCCAGAATATCGAGATAAGTGGTGAAGGCGGCGCGACCGGCCTTGCTCAGGGCGTAGCGCGTCTGGGGCCGGCCCAGCATCTCCTTGGTTTCCGTGGTATAGCCGGCTTTGAAAAGGGTGCGCAGGTGGGTGATGAGGTTGCCGTCGCTCATGCGGAGTTCGGTTTTCAGATCCTGAAAGGACCAGTCGGCACGCGCCGCCAGCAGCGTCATGATGGCCAGGCGCGCTTTTTCGTGAATGATTTTGTCCAGCTGGGAGAAATCAATCATGCCGCACCGCCGGACGGATCGCCGGCATGGGAGGAGGAGGAGAGGTCTTCAGTGGAACGCGCCATAAATACGGACGCCCCATAGACAAGATGCAGCAGTCCAAAGGAAAGCGCCATGTAAAGAATGCCCAGCGGGTAGGGCTGCATGCTGAGCCATTCCCGCACCATGGGCAGAAAACCCGCCAGACCCAGCGTGAAAAAGCCGCCGCCAAGGGCGATCAGGGACTTTGGAGCGAAGGACCGCATAGCCAGCAGGCCCAGTCCGTAAAAGAGCATCCAGTAGGAGGCCATTTCAAAATAGCTCTGCTGCCGGTAGCAGGCCGACAGGTAGCTCAGGATGAAACCGCCGGCCATAGGGGGAGAAATAGCCTGAAGCGCCATCCGCATGCCGGAGCTGACGAAGGCTTCGCCACGGCGGAGAGCCCCGCGGCGCAGCAGCCAGAAATTGAACCCTGTCAGCACCGCCAGCACTATCAGCCATATCCCCATGAACTCCAGGGTGCTGAGCCGGTGACTGGAGGCGCGCAGGGCAAGAAGGCTACAGACCAGAAGCGCCAGCAGACCGCCTGTCAGAGCCCCCGGAGCGGAGAGCGCCCGGTACACGGTGGCGCGCTCCATGAGGGTCCGGATGGTGCGGAGGTGGTCGGTGGCTTCCTGTTCGGAGTCAGTCATAAAGCGAATTGCTTTGCGTCACAAAGTAACTTCGGCGGCCTACCTTGCAACCTGTTTTTCATACGGTGTGGAAAAAAGCAGGCCCGGCACGGAGCCGGGCCTGCCATGAAGGGGGGAGGCTGTGCAGCCGGAGTCCAAGCCTCAGGAGGATTTTTTCTTCCCGTCCGAGGCGGGAACCGTCGAATCCGAGGGAGCGGAGGGTTCCGCCGCCGGGGCCGCCGGTTTGGTTTTGGCTTCGGATTTAGCTTTTTCCTTTTCCTTCTCTTTGGGGGCGCGTTTGCCGGCCTCCTGCTTCACGCCGAGATTGAGCTTCACAAGCTCCTTTTTGCCGGCAGTGGTGATGTAGGAGCCGCCGATTTTGCGACCGGCCTTCACGTCGCTGAACTTTGCGGCGTTGTCCCCGTCATGAATGACGGTGGCGTCGGTGACGTGATAGGTGTTTTCCGCAATTTTGATCGTTTTGGCCGCCTCATCAACCGCGGCGACCTCTCCGTAGAAAGGAAGGGTTTTGGCGGCGGCTTTGGTTTCCTTTGTTTCTTTGGTCTTTTTGACCGTGGCTTTGGCTTTGTCCCCGGCCTTTTCAGCCACTTCCGCGGTGTTCTCTTTTTCCGCCGCGGGCTCAGCGGCGACGGCTTTAGGTTTGGCAGCGGCGGGGGCGGCCTCCTGAGCCTGCGAGGGCAGGGCGAAGGCAAGCAGGGCGAGGGAGCAGAACAGCTGGGTTGGTTTCATAATGGGTCGCAGATTTTGGTCAGTTTAATGACACCGCAAAATATAACATGGCATAAATCCGCAACGGGGAATTTGTTACCCGTGTCCGGCTGCCGCCGGATGCGCGCAGGCAGGGGAAAGCCGCCGCCCAACCCCGAAACCGGTTGCTTTCGGAGAGCCCGTGTGGTCCGCTTTTCCCCCGCCTTTTTCGATAACCCAGGACGTCCCAAAGCCATGAGCGATAAATTCTCTTCCTACGCCCACCCGGAGGCCCTGGTCAGCACGGACTGGCTGGCCGCCCGTCTGGATGATCCCTCCATCCGCATCGTCGAAAGCAATGAGGATGTGCTGCTCTATGACACCGGGCACATCCCCGGGGCGGTGCATATTGACTGGAGACGGGACCTGAACGATCAGACCGTGCGCGACTACATCGGCCCGGAAGGCTTTGCGGCGCTGGCTTCGCGCCACGGCATCACTCCGGACACCACGGTGGTTTTTTACGGCGACAAGTCGAACTGGTGGGCGGCCTACGCCCTGTGGGTGTTTCAGCTTTTCGGACACAAAAAAGCCTGCATTGTGGATGGAGGGCGCACCAAATGGGTGGCGGAGAAACGCCCCCTGACCCGTGAGGTCCCCACTTTTGCCACCTCCGCCTACCCGCTTCCCCCGGAGCGCCTGGATGCGGAAATCCGCGCTTTCTTCGGCCAGACTCTGGCGCATCACAAGGCCGGCCTGCCGCTGGTGGATGTGCGCAGCCCGGGGGAGTTCAGCGGTGAAATCACCCACATGCCGGAGTACCCTCAGGAGGGCGTGCTGCGCGGCGGCCACATTCCGGGTGCCAAAAGCCAGCCTTGGGCCAAGGCTGCCAATCCGGACGGCACCTTCAAAACCGCGGAGGAGCTGCGCGCGCTTTATGAGGGCGACCTGGGGCTGAAAAAGGATGACGACATCATCGCCTACTGCCGCATCGGCGAGCGCTCCAGCCACACTTGGTTTGTGCTGAAGTATCTGCTCGGTTTTGACAAAGTGCGCAACTACGACGGCTCCTGGACGGAGTGGGGCAATATGGTCCGCTCCCCGGTCGAGCGTTCCTGAAACTGCCGGACGGCGGTCCGCGGGCGGTGACGGCCATAAAAGCCTTCACCACCGCCCGCGCCGGCCATTTCCCGGTACCCGCCGCTGTGCTGTCCTGTTTATTTATATCACCCACCTGCTTCCCTTCCTTTTTATGTATCCCGCCCCCCTGCAGGCGCTCATCGACCTCTTTGCCGGGCTGCCGGAAACCGACCGCCGGGAAACGCTGATCAACCTGGCGGAGTCCGCGCCGCTGCACGCTCCGCAGGAGGGGGAGATCTTCGATCTGGAGGATGTCCGCAAGGACGAGGAATGCACGGACACCGTGGGCATCCACCTCCACAGCCATGCGGACGGCACGGTCAGTTTCCGCGTCTCCCTCGGGCCGCAGGTGCAGACGCTCACGCGGGCCATGACCTCCATCCTGTGCCAGGGATTCGAGGGGGTGAAGCCCCAGGAAATCCTGGAGGTGCCGGCTGATTTTGTCCCGAAAATCGTGGGCGCGGAACTGGTGCGCCTGCGCAGCCAGACGGTGTATTACGTGCTCACCCGCATGAAGTCCGCAGTCAAAGTGCTGCTCAACCGCCAGCGCGCGGCGGCGCTGGAGGGGACGTGAGAGAGGGTGCCGGGAGGTGGAAAGCGTTATGAGTGTGACCACGGCATTTGTGCTGGGAGCGGGCCTTGGCACGCGGCTGCGACCGCTGACGGATTTGCTGCCGAAGCCGCTGATCCCGGTGCATCACAAACCCCTGATGGTCCACGCCTTCAGTCACCTGAGGTCCGCGGGCTGCGTGTCCTTTGTGGTCAACACGCACCACCTGCCGCAGGCCTATGAAAAGGCATTTCCGGAGGGGCAGTGGGAGGGCTGTCCGGTCACCTTCCGCCACGAGCCGGTCCTGCTGGAGACCGGCGGCGGTCTGGCCAATGTGGCGGATTTGCTCCGGGCCGGTCCGTTTCTGGTTTACAATGGGGATGTCCTGACAGACCTGCCGCTGGCTCCGGCCATGGAGGCGCACCGGCGGGAGGGCAATCTGGTGACCCTGCTGCTGAGGCAGGACGCCCAGGTGCGGAATGTGGCCTTTGACGCCGGCTCCGGACGGGTGCTGGATCTGCGGAATGCCCGGAACACCAACCACCCGGACCAGCGGGGTTTCACGGGCATCTATGTGGTGGAGCCGGACTTTTTCCGCTATCTCATTCCGGTAAAAATCGAAAGTGTGGTCGCGGGGTTCCTGCGGGCCATTGAGGCAGGGGAGAAGGTGGGCGGCGTGCCGGCGGATGAAGGCATCTGGCTGGATCTGGGGGACCCCGCCAGTTATCTGAAGGCGCACCGGCTGGGGCGGAGTGTTCCCTTTCCGGCTTATGCCCCCTGGACGGCGGCGGCGACTGCGGCCATTCATCCGGAGGCTTTGGTGCATCCAGGGGCCATCGTGGATGAGGCCAGCTCCGTGGGGCCGGGAGCTGTGGTGGAATTCGGTGCGGTGCTGGAAAACACCATTGTCTGGCCGGGAGCCTGTGTGCCGGCAGGAGTGCGGCTCAGCGGGGAGATTGTGATCTGATCCCAGGAGTGTGGGAAAAGTCAGGCTGGAGTATCACAGCTTTTGGTCAGGAACCCGTCTGATCTGCACCAGTGCCGGCGAATGCTGTGGCGGAGGCACGGGCCTCGTCATAACAATCCTCCAGTTTCGCCACCGCCGCCGGCAGGCCGAAACGCGCCCGCACCGTCGCGGCGGCGGCTTCTGAAAAGCGGGTCAGAAGGGCAGGATTGCGGAGCAGCGTCAGCAGGGCATCCGCCAGCTCCTGAGGGCTGCGCTCCGGGACCAGCAGGCCGTCCGTGCCGTCGGTCACGGCTTCCGGGATACCGCCGTGCCGCGTGGCCACCACCGGCAGGCCGGTGGCCATGGCCTCCAGCATGGCATTGGGAATGCCCTCCTGGTCCGCTGTCTCTGTCAGCTCGCTGGGATGCAGGAAGAGATGGGCGCGCTGGTATTCCGCCAGCAGGGCCTCCTGGTCCAGCCAGCCCAGGACCTTCACATGGCTGGCCAGCCCCAGCTCATCACGCCGGCGCAGGAACTCCTCCTTCACTGGTCCGGTGCCGCAGACTATGAATTTCAGATCCGGAACATGCGGCACCACCAGCCGCAGCGCCTCCAGGGTGGTGAAGAGTCCCTTTTTGGGAATCAGCCGGCTGGCCTGAATCAGCCGCCAGGCTCCGCCGGCGGGGGCTTCCCGCACACTGGCCGGAAAGCGGTCCAGGGGAATGGGCGTGTGGTTCAGCCGCAGCTTGTCCGGCGGGCAGCCCAAGGCTCTCAGCGCCTCCAGCAGGGACTGGCTGCGCGCCAGAATGAGCCGGGCATGGGTAAACACCCGCCGCAGACTGCCGGTGTAGGCGGGGTCCTCCGTGAACTTCACCACATCCACCCCATGAAATGACACCAGAAACGGCCCTCCCCAGGCGAGGAGCATGTCCAGGTATTTCACGGCCTTGTGGCCATAATACACATGCACCAGATCCGGTTGATGCGCCGCCAGCAGGTCCGGCAGGTTGTAGGGATGGTATTCGGGAGCGATCGTGATTTGCCGGGGCGGCGGCCACTGCCGGACGATGTGCTTGTACCAGAAGCGCAGGATGAAGTTCCCCCGCGGCCGCGGCCGTTTCCGGCGTTCCATAATGATCACCGGATCGAACGGGAACTGCTCCGCATTCAGCACCTGCTCGGTGAAAACCGTATTGTCCCAGCGCTGAAGATGGGTGGCCTGACGGTAAAGGCTCTGCATCTCAGGCTTCAGCCAAGTGCCGCAGAGGCTCACCAGCCGGGGACGCCGGGGCGGGGAGTGAGACTCCGCCGGGGCCGGGGAGGTAGAGGGGACGGCGTTGGGCGGCACAGCCATCAAATCAAGGTTTTTTCCAGAGATACAGCCAGCGCTCGCTGACCGCTTCGCCATCCCCGTTGCGCAGCTCGCAGGTCATGTCGATGTCCGTCAGACCGGGAGGGGGCTCCAGCACAAAAAATGCCCGCAGCATCTGGGGCATGTGCACCTCCGGGTTGCGGCCCATTCCCAGCGGCAGGTCGTCCACATTGGCCATGCTGAGATCCGTAATATCGGCGTGGATCAGCCTAATGTCCGGATGGTTGGTGGTGACGACCGGTTTGAATTTGGAAAAGTCATCCCACTTCGGATCGCCTGCCTTCTTTTCCGGGTTCAGGGGCTTGGCAAAATCGATGGTGAAAAGCAGCTGGTTGGGCCGCTGCACGGGATGGCCGTAGCGGGTGGCCTTGACGGCGAACAGGCCGGAGGGGACGGGATCACGCAGCCAGACGAGACGGTATTTGAAACGGTATGGCTTTCCCGTCTCCGGCGCGGGGTCCGGTTCCCAGAGAGCGATGATGTTGTCGTTGGTCTCGTCCGCCGTGGGCATTTCGATGAGATGCAGGCGGCCTTTGTCAAACCCCAGCAGCGGCTCCACGCGGGCTCCGGGGCGGTCGTGGTAGTGGGCCTCCACATCCTGATAGGAGGAGAAGGCGCGGTCGCGCTGGAGCAGGGACCAGGCTTTGGGCTTGTCGAGAGTGAACACACAGTGGCGGAACTGGTCCGGTGTATGGTCTAGCGGGCGGAAATGCCGTGCGCCGGTGGACAGCTCCATCAGCAGGCCGTCACTGTCATGCACCTCCGGACGGAAATCGTAGGCGCGGGGGTGGGTCAGCTCCCCGAACCAGAACATGCTGGAGAAGGGGGCCAGCCCCAGCTGCTTCACCGGCTGCCGCAGGGTGATCTCGGCCTCGATCTCCATGACCGTCTCCGGGCCGGGAGTGACGGTGAACTGATAGGCTCCGGCGACGCTGGGGCCGTCCAACAGCGCCCAGGCCGTGAGGGAGGTGTCGTTGTTGCCCGGCTGCTTCAGCCAGAAGGCTTGGAAATCCGGAAACTCCTCCGGAACGCCCGGCAGGCCGCTGTTGAGGGAAAGGCCGCGGGCGGACAGGCCATAGGGGGCTTTGGCCGGGATGCTGCGGAAGTAGCTGGCACCCAGAAAGACAAGGAACTCGTCCATGTATTCCTGCGAGTTCAGGTGGGTGCGGGCGCGCCAGCCCGCATAGCCCGGGGGGGACGGAATGCCGTTGGGCACCTGCTGCTTGCCGTAATCAAAGAGGCTGCGGTCGAAGAAGAGCGGTTTGACCCCCGCATCGGCCACCTCATTGAGAGTCACGGTCTTCTTGGCGGTCCATCCGGGATGGAAGAAATCAATGGAAAACGGCTTTTCGTCGGCGGCCCAGAGGCCGGCTTCCATTTTGAAACGGATGTCGCGGTGCTGGTCGTAGGTCAGGTTTTTCCAGAAGTCCGCCAGATCGTCCGCCGGGGCGGCATAGGGCGCGGCCGCTTTCTCCGCCGCCAGACGCCTCACATTCTCAAAGCTGAAATCCTGGGCCATGGAAAGAGACAGGGATGCCGCCAGAGGAAGTGCCGCCGCCATGGCCGGCATGGTGAAGGGAAACCGGAGCATGCGGGGAAATTTCACGGGGTTGCGGAAGGTCGCGGAACTGGGATGGAGCCAGGCAGTATTTCCGGACAGGCGGCCCGGTTGGGGAAGGGCCACGGAAACGGCTTGCCACAGGGGATGTTCCATCGCCATTTCCCCTGTCATGTCAACAACACCCTTTGCCGTGGCCCTGATCGCCGGAGGCCGTTCGGTCCGCATGGGAACGGACAAGGGGCGGCTGATGGATGCCCGGGGAGTGGAGTGGTGGCGCAGCCGGCTGGCGGTGCTGCGGGAGCTGGGCGCGGAGGAGACGCTGATTTCCTGCCGGCCTGATCAGAAACACTTCATCGGTTCCGGAGCGCGCCTGATTTTTGACCAATGGCCGGACGCCGGCCCGCTGGGGGGCGTGGTGTCCTGCCTGGAGGCCATGACCGCCGGTCGCCTGGTGGTGCTGGGGGTGGACCTGCCGGCGATGACTGGGGAAATGCTGAGAAGCCTGATGACCGTCTCCGGGCCGGATCAGGGAGCAGTGTTTCACAATGGGCGGTTCTTCGAGCCCCTGGCCGCCGTTTATCCCAAAGACATGGCGGAAAGCGGACGGCGGCTGTTGAAGACTGGCAACCTGGCGCTCCAGCCCTGGCTGAAGGAAGGGGCGGAGGCCGGCCTGTTGAAGGTGGTTGATCCGCCTGCGGAGAGCCAGGACTGTTTCCGGAATTTGAATTCACCGGCTGATCTGGCCGGCTCCTCGCCTGTTCCGGCCACTCCCGGCATAACGGAGAGGGAAATCAACTGAACCGCACAGATTCCCGGCTTGGGAAACACACTCCGCCAAAGGGTGGAAATCAAAACCCGAAAATGTCCGCGATCCGTTTGGCCACCTTGGCGGCGGACATGCCGGGGGACACCTCCAGATTCACAAAAGCGGTCTCCCGGCGGAACCAAGTGACTTGGCGCTTGGCGTAGTTGCGGGTGGCCTGCTGCACGGAGGCGACCGCCTCCTCCAGGGAGGTTGCCTCATCCACCACGGCACGGAAGTCCCAAAGGCCTATAGTCTTGCTGGCGGTGGTGGACAATTCCATATCGCTCAGGCGGGTCACCTCCTCCAGCACCCCGTTCTCCACCATGGCGTGGGTGCGGGCGTCAATCCGTTCATAAAGATCCTGCCGCTGGCAGTCCAGGAAAACCCCCCGCACTCCGGACCGCGGCATGGCCCAGGACTGTTTGAGTTCCGAGGCCGGTTTTCCCGTGAGAATGCAGATCTCCAAAGCCCGGACGACGTGCCGGGGATTTTCCAGATTCAGCTGGTCGGCGGAGCCCGGATCCAGCTCCATCAGTCTTTCCGCCAGCTGGTAAATGCTCTGCGCCTCCAGTTCCTGCCTCAGGGCGGGATTGCCCGGCGGGAGGGGGGATAAACCATGCGTCAGCGACTTGATATACAGACCGGAGCCTCCGCAGACGATGGGCAGTTTTCCCCGGCTCCTCACGTCCTCGATGATGGTCAGGGCCGTTTTCTCAAACCGCCCGGCGTCCATGTCCTCCGAAACCGGCACACTGCCGTAAAGATGGTGCGGAGCCCGGGCACGCTCCTCCGGAGTCGGCTGGGCGGTCAGCACCGGCATGGCATCGTACACCTGATAGGCATCGGCGCAGATGATTTCACCGCCGGTGCGCTCGGCCAGCAGCAGGGCGGCAGCGCTTTTGCCGCTGCCGGTGGCACCGGTGAGGTAGAGGGGCAGGGGGAGTTTGGATTTCACCAATTCAAAAGTGGCAGGAGAGACAGCCGGCTGGCAGGAGGGAGGAAAAGCAAGGGACCGGCGCGGAGCCGGCAGCCGGCATCCATTCATCAATCAGGCGGGGTCCCGGACCGGACGCTCGCCGGTGCTGCGGGCGGGGCCGATTTCAAGCCGGCGGCCCATGAATTCCTTGCCATGCAGTTCCTCCACCGCGCGGCGGGCCTCCCCGACGGTCAGCATCCGCACAAAAGCGAAGCCCTTGGAGCGGTGGGTGTCACGGTGGTAAACCACCTCCGCGGACTCCACATGGCCCGCGCCCTTGAAAAGAGCCATCAGATCGCTCTCCGAAGCCTCATACGACAGATTGCCCACATGAAGTTTCGGGCCGGTCACGGATTCCGGATCCACCGGGGCCACCGTCCGCTCCCTGGAGGAGCGCTGGCCACGGTCGGAATGGTCACGGGATGCCGGGTTCGAGCGCGGGACACGCTGCTCCTTCTCCTTTTCAGAAGATCCGGAGGCCGGTTTTCCCGCCGGGGCCTTTTTGCCGAGGAGGCCAAAGGTCAGGACCTTCAGGATTTTCTGCATCAGCGTGGGAGCCTTGGCCGCGCCGTGCCGGCGGATATCGCGTCCGCGGTCCACGGGTTCCCAGTCGCGGTGATCCTCACGGGGAGTGCGGTCGGAGCGGCCCTGGGAGGGGCGGGAACCCTGCGGGCGGTGATGGCCACGGTGGCGGTTGGGAGAGGGACGGCCCCCGCGGCGGGGGCGGGAATTCGGGGAACTGGACTGGGACATTGGGTTAAGTGCGGGCGCGGAGCGCCGGGACGGAAGTGGATAGAGAAATGAAAAGTCAAAGGTTTGCCGGCAGGCCCGCGGTGCAAAAACTCCAGCCGGACGGCGGCGGGCGGATGTTCTGATATTCACCCGGAAAACCGGGGATTGTCCCCTCCCAGCCTTAGATGCATAAATGGCGGCGCGGCAACCGAAGAATAGCGGCCGGAACGCGGCGGTATGCCGGAAAGGACACCGTCAGGGACCGCAATTTCCGGCTTTTCCTTTGCAAATCCCCGCAGGGAGCGCATGAGGAGGCCGGGAAATGCGGGAACAGGCGTTCGGCAACTCTTGATTTCCCCGTCTTTTCAACCGATTAACGCAGTTCAATCATCATGTCAGCACTGAGCATCAGGAAGATCATCGGGCGCGAAGTCATCGACTCGCGCGGCAACCCCACTGTCGAGGTGGATGTCATACTGGAGGGCGGAGCCCAGGGCCGCGCCGCCGTCCCCAGCGGAGCCAGCACCGGTGAGCACGAAGCCTGGGAACTGCGTGACGGTGACAAGAAGCGCTTCCTCGGCAAAGGGGTGCTGAAAGCGGTGAAGAGCGTCAACGATGTGATCGCCCCCGCCCTGATCGGCAAGTGTGCGACGCTCCAGAACAGCCTCGACGCCATCATGCTTGGCCTCGACGGATCCGCCAACAAAGCAAAACTCGGAGCCAATGCCATCCTCGGCGTCAGCCTCGCCATCGCCAAAGCCGCCGCCGCCGGCCTGAACCTGCCGCTTTACAAATACCTCGGCGGCCCGAACGCCAAGGTCCTCCCAGTGCCAATGATGAACATCATCAACGGCGGCGCCCACTCGGATGCCCCCATCGACTTCCAGGAATTCATGGTCATGCCCAAGGGCGCACCCAGCTTCAGCGAGGCCATCCGCTACGGCGCTGAAATTTTCCATTCCCTGAAGAAAGTGCTGCACGACCGCGGTCTCAGCACCGCCGTGGGCGACGAGGGCGGATTCGCCCCCACCCTGAAAAGCGCTGACGACGCCCTCGCGGTCATCGCCGAAGCCACGGACAAGGCCGGCTACAAGCTGGGTGAGCAGATCTTCATCGCCCTCGACGTCGCCTCCTCCGAATTCTACGACAAGAAGCAGAACGCCTATGTGTTCAAGAAGTCCGACGGCTCTGTGAAGTCCGCCGCCGAAATCGTGGACTACTATGCCGACCTGCAGAAGCGCTACCCGATCATCTCCATCGAGGACGGCTGCGCCGAGAACGACTGGGCCGGCTGGAAGCTGCTCACCGACAAAATCGGCACCACCACTCAGCTTGTGGGCGACGACCTCTTCGTCACCAACGTGAAGTTCCTCCAAAAGGGCATCGACACCGGCACCGCCAACTCCATCCTCGTGAAGGTGAACCAGATTGGCTCCCTAACTGAAACCTTGGACAGCGTGGAGCTGGCTCAGACCCACGGCTACACCGCCGTGCTCAGCCACCGCTCCGGCGAAACCGAGGACAGCACCATTGCCGACCTCGCCGTAGCCACCAACTGCGGCCAGATCAAAACCGGCTCCATGAGCCGTTCCGACCGGATCGCCAAATACAACCAGCTCCTGCGCATCGAGCAGGAACTGGGCGACACCGCCGTCTACGGCGGCAAAATGAAGCACTAAGCCTTTACCGGACGCGCCGTGGCCGGGGACCGGAATCCGGTTCCCCGGCTGCGGTGACTGGGTGGGTCCGCCATTCAAAAGAAAAAAGGGCCTCCTTCCATGAATCTGACGGAAGTTGAAATTGAAGCCTGCGGAACCAAAGGTATGAAAATCCGGGGTGTTCTGGTCCCGGATCTTTTTGAGGTTTACCGGAAAAAGGAGTGATTGCGCGCTTCAGGCTGGTGTCCGGTCTGTTGTTTGTGCATTCTTTCCGTTCCTGGCTGTCCCTGCGGCGGCCAATTTATCAACCCGCCGCTCTGCCCTTCATCATGCCCCGTCAGGTTATCGCGGAACTGGACGATCCCCACACCATCTGGTCCACGGTCAGCCGCTTTGCGGGAGTGGGATGCGTGCTGCTGCTGATCTGCATCATCTCCGTGCCTTTTTTCCCAAGGTTCCGGGAATACCGGGCGCTCAATGAGGAGGGCCGCGCTGTGGAGGCCGAGCGCGACCGGCTGCGCCGGCAACTGGAGCGGAAGGAATCGGAGCTGCGTATGATTGAGAGCAATGCCCAGTTCATCGAACTGATGGCCCGGGACATTCTGGACCGTTACCGTGAGGGGGAACTGGTCTTCCGCTTCGAAAATCCGAAGTAGGCCGGTCGCCGCCGGAGCAGGCTGGAAAGGAGGCAAAGGTTTTCGTTTAGGTTTAAGACGCAAAATCCCGGACAGACGCGGTCCGCTGTCCGCGTCTTGTCTTGAAACATCGGGCACCAACGCATTCTCATCAAGGCCGCATGATCCGCACGACTTTCCTTCTCACCGTTACCCTCGCCGTCTCTCTGACCTCCGTCTTGGCTGACAAGGATCTGCACTCCTTCAAAAGGCTGACGTTGTCTGACCAGTTCTGGTGCGAAGGGGCCAACACGGCGGATTTCAACAAGGATGGCCATGACGATCTGGTGGCTGGACCGTGGTGGTGGGAGGGGCCGGACTTTGTGAAACAGCACGAAATCTACGAGTCCTCCGCCACCTTCAAACTTCCACTGGGAGAGATGACCACGGTGGAGGTGCCGGGATTCGAGGGCGGCCTGGGTCACAAAAACACCTACTCCGACAATTTTTTCGCCTTCCCGCAGGACTTCAACGGGGACGGTTGGATGGATGTGCTGTTCATCGGCTTTCCTGGCAAAATCACCTCGTGGTATGAAAATCCCAAGGGTGGGAATGCCCACTGGACCCAGCATGTGATTTTCCGGCAGACCGACAACGAGTCCCCGGACTTCACGGACATCACCGGCGATGGAAAGCCGGAGCTGGTCTGCATCACCCAGGGGGCCTACGGTTATGCGGAGCCCGACTGGTCCGACGCCACCAAACCGTGGGTATGGCATTCGATCACCCCGAAAAAAGGCTACGGCAACTTCACTCACGGCATGGGGATTGGCGATGTGAATGGCGATGGCCGCAAGGATCTGCTGGAGAAGGATGGATGGTGGGAGCAGCCGGAGGATTCCAAGGCCCCGTGGATTTTTCATCCGTTTCCCTTCTCGGAGGCGGGCGGATCCCAGATGTATGCCTATGATGTGAATGGCGATGGCCTGAACGACGTCATCACGGGCCTGGCAGCGCACGCTTTTGGTCTGGCTTGGTATGAGCAGGTGAAAAGCCCGGACGGCATCACCTTCAAAAAGCACCTTATCATGGGCCAGCGGAAGGAGGAGAGCCGCTATGGCGTGAAATTTTCAGAACTGCATGCCATCGACCTCGTGGACATGGACGGCGACGGGCTGAAGGACATCGTGACCGGCAAGCGGTTCTGGTCCCACGGCCGCATGGGCGATCCCGATCGCAATGACGAGGCGGTGGTTTACTGGTTCCAACTGGCCCGCGGGCCGCAGGGAGTGGACTGGATTCCCCACCGCGTGGACAGCAACTCCGGCGTCGGCACCCAGGTCGTCGCCAGGGACATCAACGGCGACAAGCTGCCCGACATTCTGGTGGGCAACAAAAAGGGTATCTTCATCCTCCGGCACGAAGTCAAAAAAGTAAGCGATGCGGAATACACCGCCGCCCAGCCCAAACCGCTGGATGTGGTGCCTTTGGCAAAAGATTTTCCCGTTCTGGGGGATAATGGCCAGCCGCTCAATTTCGATTTTGAAACCGGCACCCGGGCCAACTGGACCGCTGAGGGTCCGGCGTTTGCAGGACCTCCGCTGCAAGGGGACGCCGTGCATCTGCGTCGTCAGGACATGAGCAGTGGTCATCACGGCAAGTTCTGGGTCGGATCCTACGAGGCTGAGAAAAGCGATCAGCCGACCGGCACCCTGACCTCCGAGGCCTTCACACTCACTCAGCGCTGGCTCAGCTTTCTGGTGGGTGGAGGGTCCACCCCTAAAACCCGCGTGGAGATCCTGAACGCTGTCAACGGAGCCGTGCTTTTCACCGCCACCGGTCCTGACAATGAACGCATGGTGCGCCGGACCGCCGACCTGGCCCCGTGGCAGGGAGCCAAAATCAAAGTCCGTCTGGTGGATGAGGCCACCGACGGCTGGGGACATCTGAACTTTGACCACGTGCTGCTGCACGACGGCGAACCGGTGGCTGAATAAGTGGCGGACCGCTGCGCCGGGTCCCCGGGAAAAGGCGCCGCCAAAACGTTAAAAGGAACTTGAACGCCCGGCGGCCTGCCCTGTAAATGGGCGCACTATGGAACTCCCTCTCGAAGACAATTTTGAAGATCTCGTCGGCAAGGCGCAGCGCGGTCTGGGCCTGAGCAATGAGGAGCTGGCCTACAAAGCCGGTGTTTCCGGCAGCTCTTTGGCGGCTCTGAAACAGGGAACGCTGGTGGAGACGGCTCTGCGCCATGTGGCTCCAGCGTTGAATCTGGATGCGGAAAGCCTGGTGGCCGCGGCCAAAAAAGCCTGGAGGCCGGCTCCGGTGGAGGTGGAGGGCGTGCTGCATTTCAACACCACGTGGGACGACATGACGGTGAACCATTTCATCGTTTTCGATCCCGGCACCAAAAAGGCCATCATTTTCGATACGGGCGCGGACGCCGCCCCCACCCTGGCCGCCGTGAAGGAGCACGGACTGGTGGTGGAGCTGATCCTCATCACCCATACCCACACAGATCACATCGAGGTCCTGCCGGCTCTGCGCGAGGCGTTTCCCGACGCTTCGGTTTATGTGGGACGGGGCGAACTGCTGCCGGACACCAAGCCCGTGGACGAGGGCTGGAGAATTCAGATTGGCGGACTGCTCATCGGGGCGCGGGAGACCTCCGGCCATGCCAAATGCGGCATGACCTACGTTATTTCCGGTCTGGCCCGTCCCGTGGCCGTGGTGGGCGACGCCCTGTTCGCCGGCTCCATGGGCGGCGGTATGGTGTCCTGGAAACAGGCGCTGGAGGCCAACCGCAAACGCATTTTCCCTCTGGCGGACGATACCGTCATCTGCCCCGGTCACGGTCCTCTCACCACCATCGGCGAGGAGAAGGCCAACAATCCTTTTTACCCCGAATTCAAACCTTCGCGCAATCCCAGTATGAAAGAGAAAATCGCATTTGTCGGAGTCGGCCGCATGGGCGCCAACATGGCCCGCCGTCTTCACGAGGTCGGGTATCAGGTCACCTCCGTTTATGATGTCAGCGCCGCCGCCGCCCAGGAGGTCGCCACGGAGATCGGATCCACGGTCCACACCAAACTGGCCGAGGTGACCGCCGCCGCCGACATCATTTTCACGGTGGTCACCAATGACGAGGCCATGCGCCGGATTTTCCTCGATCCCGCCGACAACCTGCTCATGGGCGCGTCAGGCAAAACCTTCATCAACTGCGCCACGCTCACCCCGCAGGTGCATATCGACATCGAGGCTGCCGCCGAAGCCGCCGGGGCGCACTCACTCGAGGGCTGTATGGCCTCCTCCATTCCTCAGGCCCGTCAGGGAACCCTGCAGCTGATGATCGGTGGCAAAAAGGAAATTTTCGACTCCATGGAGCCGCTGCTTAAGCATATGAGCGCTGTGCTCACCTTCGTCGGTCCCGCCGGCAAGGCTGCCGAGGTGAAGGCGCTGGTGAACATGGTGATGAACATCAACACCGCCGGCCTCGCCGAGGGGCTGGGCCTTGGAGCCGCCCTCGGCTTGGATCTGGAGATGCTGAAGGACATCTTCAGCGTCACCGGAGCCAACAGCCGGGTGCTGGCCACCGATGGGGACGACATGATCCAGCGCGAGCACTCCTGCTTCTTCAGCGCCAGCCACGCCTCCAAGGACAGCCATATTGCCCTCGCGCTGGGAGTGTCCAAAGGGCTGAACCTCCCGCTCGCCGCCGCCACCGCCGCCCAGTATGACCGTATGGTGGAGAAGGGACTGGGTGAACTGGACAAGAGCGGCATCGCCGAGCTTACTTTCCCCGGCCGCGGAGACTGAACCCGCCGCCGGATTCCCCCGCAGGCCAAACTTCACGGACTAAACTTGCCCGGACGGGCTTTTGATGGCACGGATGAACCGGGAAACCCGGGGACTCCGTGCCATTTTATTTTGGACGCACGGGTGGCTCCAGCAGGGCGGAAACGGCGGATGATGGCACCGGCAGCATTAGGCAAATACTGAAAAGGAACGCACTGATGAACCTTCAGCCCTGTACAGATTTGCGGGTCGGCAGTTAAAAATATTAGTATCGGTTTTAATCATGAAAGTATTTTTTAATCAGAATTCAACATAATACGGTTGCATTTTGCGGATTTAGTATTTGCAATTAAACTTTAATTTATGACGGGTAGTGGTGTATTCATGATTTGTTCATAAGGGAATAATCCCTCGGACATCCTGAAAGTAACGGTTTGAACCTCCTAAATATGAAGACTGGAACAGCCTGCCGGCTCATTTTCACCTCCACCCTGCTATTAGCCGGGCATCAGGCCCGATCCGCGGTCCTGCTGGACAAGAACTTCAATGCCGATGACGGCGGCTTTACGGAAGCCATCGCCGCAGGCAATCCCGGAACCCCTTGGGTATGGGATGGCAGCGGGGCATGGTCGGCCAATGGCGAAAATGCGGGTCCGGCGGAGGATGGGCTTGTCAGCCCGGAACTCACCTTGCCAGCCGCCGGGGTGCTGCGGGTGACGTTCGATCACCGCTACAGCTTTGAAAGCACCTATGACGGCGGAGCGCTTCAGTACTCGGTGAACGGGGGCGAATGGCAGAATCTGCCGCCAACCTACTTTGCGCAGGACGGGTATCCCGCAGCTCCGCTGATCGGCAACCACAGTCTTCGGAACAAGCCCGGCTTCAACGGAAACTCCGGCGGATATGATGACCCCCTTTTCATCACCAGCATTGTGGACCTGCCTCCGCAGGCTGCGGGAGCCAAGATCAAACTCCGATTCCTCGGTGCCTGGGATGAGAACACCATTGGCACCAGCCCCAACTGGGAAATCACCAGTGTGAAGGCGGAGACACTGGCGGACACGGACGGCGACGGCATTCCGGATGACTTTGAGCAGAACAACGCTCTCAACAAAGACGTCAACGATGCCGCGGGGGACCCTGACGCCGATAACAGTAGCAATCTCCAGGAATACACCAACCGCACCAATCCCCAGAACGCGGACACGGATGGCGATGGTTACAAGGACGGCGTGGAGACCGGCACCGGCGTGTGGGCCGGCGTGGCGGACACCGGCAGCAATCCTTTGGTGGCGGACTCCGACGGGGACGGTCTCGCCGATGGTCTGGAGAATCTGACTCAGACCTTCACCGGCCTCACCCAGCCCGGCAGTGACCCCAATAAAAAGGACACCGACGGTGACGGCTGGGACGACTACACCGAAGCGGCTTTCCAATCCGACCCCAAACTGACCGCCAGCAAGCCCACCCTGAATGCCCTGCCGCTGCATCTGCTGGTGTGGTGGAATTTCAATAACAACTCCGCAACCCCCACCGATTCCTCCCACTCCATCAAGGGCACCCTGCAGGGCGGAGCGGTGATTTCCGATGACGCCATGGGCCGCACGGAGGCGCCGGGAGACCGGGCGCTGGACTTGGGCGCGGATCCGGCCGGAGGCCGCACCATGAGCATTCCGACTGCCACCTTCCTCAATCTGGCGGGGGGCAAAGACCAAGTGGCCATCTCCTTCTGGCAGAAGCTGAGCAGCGTGACCAACAGCTTTGCCTTTTATGGCAAATTCACTCCGGCTTCGGGCGACACCCGGGGCATTTCCGCCCACGCCACGTGGAGTGACAATAATTTTTATTGGGACACCGCCGGCTGCTGCGCCGGCAATCAGCGTCTGAGTGTGGGCAAGGCGGCGGAGGTGGATCTCATGGACGGCTGGCATCACATCGTTTTCCAGAAAAACGGGCCGCTGAAGGAAATCTGGTTGGATGGCGCGGTGATCGCCTCCTCCAACACGGCTTCACCGCTGCCCACCAATTTCACCAGCCTGTTTGTGGGATCCGGCGACAACGGCAACGAGAAGATGTCCGGTCTGATGGATGATTTCGCCATCTACTCCGAAGCTCTGACGGAGGATCAGATCCAGCGCCTGGTCAATGGCGACACCCCGGCCTCGCTGCTGCCAAGCGCCAATGACGCCGACGGCGACGGCATGCTGGACGTTTATGAGGATACCAATGGACTGAACAAAGCCAGCCCCGCCGACCGGGACACCGACCTCGATGCCGATGGGCTCACCAACTACCAGGAATCCGTGCGCGGTACCAAAGCCAACAATACGGACACTGATGGTGACGGCCTGAAGGACGGCGTGGAGACCGGGACCGGAGTCTTTGTCAGTGCCACCAACACCGGCACCGATCCTCTGGACGCGGATTCCGACAACGATGGTCTGGCAGACAATGTGGAGACCGGGACCGGAGTCTTCGTCAGCGCCGCCAACACCGGCAGTGATCCGAACAAGTCCGACACCGACACCGATGGGCTGAGCGATCATTATGAAGTGACCTATTCCGGCACCAGCCCTCTGAGCGCCGCCAGCCCGGCGGTGGGCACCGGCACGGGCATCGGCATCTCCTTCACTGGAGCCGTCACCACGCCGGGCATCGCCCCCATGGACATCGGAGGCTTTGTCAATGTGTCCCAGAAAAACTGGAACCTGACCGATGGCTCGAGCACCGGCACCACCTCGGGCATCACCGGCCCCTCCGCTGGGAAAATTGTCAATGCCGCGGGAACGGACACGGCCGTCACCATTGCATGGGATTCGCCCAATATTTACAACGCCGGCAACGGCACGGCGACAGGCAATGCCCTGATCATGAATGGCTACCTCGACGGCAATGCCACCACCCCTCCAAAAGTGGACCTGACCGGCATTCCCTACAGCACCTACGATGTTTACGTTTACTTCGGCTCCGATGGAAACGGGCGCACCGGCAGCATTGTCAATCTGACCACCGCGGAGGAGTATTTCTATATCACGGGATCAGCCAAAGGGGCGGGCCCAGGCTTCAAGTATCAGGATTACATCCCCGCCACGGCCACTGAGGCCACCGGGGCGGTGGCTTCCAACTTCACGGTCTTCCGGAACCAGAGCGCGGCCAGCCTCAGTCTGACCGCCAAACAGGGCAGCAACAACTCCGGCATTCACGCCATTCAGATCGTGCCCATCCCGGACACCGACGGCGATGGCATGTCGGATGCCTTTGAGGACGCCTACGGTCTGAACAAGGGAAGTGCCGCCGACCGCGATACCGATCTTGACGGAGATGGTCTCTCCAATGTGGCGGAATACAAAGCCCGTGCCAATCCGTCCATGAAGGACACCGACAGTGACGGGCTGAATGACAACGTGGAAACCGCCACTGGAGTATGGGTCAGCGCCACAAACACAGGCAGCAGTCCGCTGAAGAAGGATTCCGACGGTGACGGTCTGCCGGACGGATTGGAAAATAAATCCCTGCCCTCCACCGGCCTCACCCAACCGGGCAGCGATCCCAACCTCGCGGATACGGACACTGATGGCTGGAGCGATTACCTCGAAGCCTCCTTCCGCAGTGATCCCAAACTGGCGGACAGTATTCCGGTTCTGGATGCCGCTCCGCTCCATCTGCTGGCCTACTGGAACTACAACGATGCCTCCAATCCCGCCCGAGCGGTGGATGGATCGCATTCACTGATTGGCGCCATCGGAGGCGGCACCGTTTACTCCGCGGACGGTGGAGGACGCACTGGCACCCCCGGGGACCGGTCGATCGACTTCACCGCCGGCCAGGCCGCAGGCAAAGCCATGTTTGTCTCCGAAGGCGGATTTGTGAATATCGCCGCCGCCCAGGACCAGTTCGCGCTCTCCTTCTGGCAGAAACTGCGCTCGGTTACTTCCAGCACCATCTTCAAGGGAATCTCGCCCAGCTCCAGCGGCGGCAGCCGCGGTATATCCGCCCACGCCACTTGGGGTGACGGCAACTTCTACTTCGACACGTCAGGCTGCTGCGCCGGCAATACCCAGCGCATCAGCATCGCCAATCCGAGCCTTGATCTCACTGAGTGGCACCACATGGTCTTCCAGAAGAACGGGCCGCTGAAGGAAATCTGGGTGGATGGCCAGCTGGTGCTCTCCGGGGACGGCGCCGATCTGCTGCCGATGGACTTCACCGCGTTGTATGTCGGCGGCACGCCGGACGGTGAAACGGTCAACGGCTATGTTGATGACTTCGCGTTCTATGCGGAGGCGCTGACCGAAGCCCAGATCGGTCAACTGGCTGCCGGTGCCTCACCTCCGTCCCTGCTGGTGACCAGCGGTCCAGCTCCGGTGATCACTGCGGTCACTTTCAATTCCGTAACCCGCTCCCTGCAGATTTCCTGGGGTTCCGTGGCCGGAAAGACCTATAAGATTGAGCGGTCCTCCAATTTGACCACTTGGTCCACGGTGAACCCGGCCCTCGCCTCCGGAGGAGCCACCACGACCTACACAGACGGCAATCTGCCCACCTCTGCCACCCGCTACTACTACCGGGTCTCGGAGAACTGACGGTCCCGCCGGCTGATCCCCGGTGAATTCCACTCCATCACAGTGCGGCAGTCCGCTCCTCCGGGAGTGGCTGCCGCATTGCCATTTCACCTCATACCGGGGTTTAATTTCCGAACCTTGGCAGGCGTTTGATGAAAAATGCCTCTGGTCTTCATCACACACCCGTGCCCGGCTCCGGCAGCGCCGCCGGGGGGCGCAGGTAATGGAAAACGTGGACCATCACCGCAATGCCGAAAACCGGAACCAGCAGATTCACAACCGGCACCAGCGCCAAGGCTGCAATGCCCACGCCGGTGAGAAAATAAGCCGGGCGGTTGCGGCGGCGGGAGATATCCATCTGCGCCGGAGTCAGCCGCCGCAGGGCCACCACCTCATAATATTCCCGGCCCGCCAGCAGGCCATTCACCGCCAGCATCAGGGCGATACCGCTGCCCGCCACCCAAAGCAGCAGCAGATAAAAGGGCAGGGCCAGCAGATTGACGATGATCATGATCACAAAAAATCGCGTTGCCGCCAGCAGCGAGGCCAAAAGGGGCGGGCCGTCGGCTTTGGGAAGCTGGGGGTAGTACCGGGCCTCCACGGCATCGGCGACCGCTTCCTGGAAAAAGCTGACCACAAAGCCGATGACGGTGGGAAAAAGCAGAAAGGACACCACCACCGCGGTGACGAATCCCAGCGTGCCCTCCGTGTATTTCATCCAACCGGCATATTTGGGCCAGTGCACCGCGATCCAGTCCACGCCCTCGCGCACTCCCCACCATACACCGGCAAACAGCCCTCCCAGCGTCAGCAGGGAAACGAAGGCGGAGATCAAAAGAATTCCCCACAGCCGGGGATCGCTGAGGAACTGCGCCAAGGCTTTGGCGGCGGATTTGAAAATCACGGCGGGCATGGCGGATTCTGACACCGCCCGGCAGGCGCGCCAGCCCAATCCCGCGCTGCGCCGCTTCCGCGTTATCACTGGCATCGGGGCTGCTTGCCTGCTAAGGACCTGCCTATGCACCTGACTCCCCGTGAACGCGAAAAACTGCTCGTTGTCACCGCTGCCGATCTGGCCCGGCGGCGCCGGGCGCGGGGCCTGAAGCTGAACTACCCGGAGGCTATCGCCATCATCACCTACGAAATCTTCGAAGGCGCGCGGGACGGGAAATCCGTCTCCGAACTGATGGGATACGGAGCCACCATCCTGACCAAAGCCGACGTCATGGAGGGCGTGGCGGAGATGATCCACGAGGTGCAGGCCGAAGCCACTTTCCCCGACGGCACCAAACTCGTCACCGTCCATAATCCCATCCGCTGAAGCCCCCGGCAGGCCGGACTTCCGGCTGGTGCCGGTGATTCCTGCCACTGATAAAATCAGCCCTGAATTTCCCAGCCCCATCCCATTTCCTTTATCCCATGATCCCTGGCGAAATCATCCCTGCCGAAACCTCCTCGCTTCCGGCCAATGCCGATCTCGACCTGCGGCACGTCACCGTGTCCAACACCGGCGACCGCCCTGTGCAGGTGGGGTCGCACTATCATTTTTACGAGACTAATGAGGCGCTGGCGTTCGACCGCCCCGCCGCCCGCGGGTTCCGCCTGAATATCCCCGCCGGCACCGCCGTGCGCTTTGAGGCCGGCGACACCAAAACTGTTGAACTGGTCGCCCTCGCCGGGGAACGCGAGGTTTACGGCCTCCAAGGCCTGGTCAACGGCCCCTTGGATTGATCAGGCCTTGGCTCCGCCCCTCCAAAGCCCAGGCCCCATAACCCATAACTCAAAACGAATAACTTTCTCTCCCCACCCTCATGCCTCTGAACCTTTCCCGCCGCCAGTATGCTGAGATGTTCGGCCCCACCACCGGCGACCGCGTGCGCCTCGCGGACACGGATCTGCTGGTGCAGGTGGAGAAGGACTATATCGCCGCCGGGGGTGGCTACGGCAATGAGGTGAAGTTTGGCGGAGGCAAGGTGATCCGCGATGGCATGGGGCAGTCCTCCACCGCCTTGGACGCGGATGCCTTGGACCTGGTGCTCACCAACTGTCTGATTCTGGATGCGCTGCTGGGCGTGGTGAAGGCGGATATCGGGGTGAAGGCCGGGTTCATTGTGGGAATCGGCCATGCGGGAAATCCCGGCATCCAGAGCGGTATCGGGTCGGCGTTTCCCGATCCGGTGACCGGTAAAAAGAACCCGATGATCATCGGAGCCTGCACCGAGGTTATCGCCGGAGAGGGCTGCATCATCACCGCCGGAGGCATCGACACCCACATTCACTTTATCTGCCCGCAACAGGTGGATGAGGCCATCTCCAGCGGCATGACCACCATGCTCGGCGGCGGCACGGGGCCCGCCCACGGCACCTATGCCACCACCTGCACGCCCGGCAGATGGAACATGCACCGCATGCTGGAGGCGGCGGAGGGCATTCCCATGAACCTGGGCTTTCTGGGCAAGGGCAACTGCTCGACGCCCGAGCCCCTGCGGGAGCAGATCGTTGCCGGAGCCATCGGCCTGAAACTTCATGAGGACTGGGGCACCACGCCGGCGGCCATCGACACCTGCCTTGGCGTGGCGGATGAACTGGACGTCCAAGTGGCCATCCACACCGACACCCTGAACGAATCCGGCTTTGTCGAGACCACCATTGCCGCTTTCAAGGGCCGCACCATCCACACCTTCCACAGCGAGGGCGCGGGCGGCGGCCACGCGCCGGACATTATCCGCGTCTGCGGCGAGCCCAATGTGCTGCCCTCATCCACCAACCCCACCCGACCCTTCACGGTGAACACCTTGGATGAGCATCTGGACATGCTCATGGTCTGCCATCATCTGGATTCCAAAATCCCCGAGGATGTGGCCTTCGCTGAAAGCCGCATCCGCCCTGAAACCATCGCCGCCGAGGACCTGCTGCACGATCTGGGGGCCATCTCCATGATGTCCAGCGACAGCCAGGCCATGGGCCGGATCGGGGAGGTCATCCTGCGCACCTGGCAGACCGCCCACAAAATGAAGACCCAGTTCGGCGGGCTGACGGACGCCGCCCATCCACACGCCGACAATTTCCGCTGCCTGCGCTACCTGGCCAAATACACCATCAACCCCGCCATCGCCCATGGGGTCAGCCATCTCATCGGCTCCATCGGTATCGGCAAGCTGGCGGATCTGGTGGTTTACAAGCCCGCGCTCTTCGGCATGAAGCCCGAAGTGGTGCTGAAGGGAGGATTCATCGCCTGGGCCAACATGGGGGATCCCAACGCCAGCATTCCCACGCCGCAGCCCACGTTCTACCGGCCACAGTTCGGAGCCTTTGGCCGTGCGCTGTCCAGAACGTCCCTCACCTTTGTCAGTCAGGCCGCGCTGGAGCTGGGGGACCTCGGCAGCCTGGGGCTGGCCAAAACCCTGGCCCCCGTGAAGAACACCCGGAAAGTGACCAAGCGGGACATGGTTCTCAACGATGCTCTGCCGAAAATCGAGGTCGACCCCGAAACCTACACGGTCAAAGCCGACGGACGCATTCTCACCTGTGAGCCTGCCACGGTGCTGCCCATGGCGCAGCGGTATTTCCTTTTCTGAGCTGCGGAACTGAACCGGGAGGCGGATGGGGCGGGACTCTCAGCTCTCCTCAGGCTGCCGGGTTCCAAGCCGGGCCGGAGGCGCGGCTCCTTTACAAACCGCGCTCCTTCTCCAATTCCGAAAGCCGGCTGATGCGCGCCTGGGCTTCCGCATCCGCCTGACGGAACTCCACCAGTTTGATCAAAGCGCGGGCTTCACGGACAGCGTCGCGCCCGCACAGCAGCAGGGTGGCCCCGCCCACCTCCGTGCCCGGCACCTCCTGCAGGGGACGGGGATCCGACAGCTTCAGCAGCAGCCGCGGATTGAACCAGAGCAGGGTGGTGCGCACGCCGACGCTTTCCACATTGGCGTAGGGAATGGGGATCATTTTCATATCCCCGCCGGAGCGTTTGAAGGTGCGTTCCCGGAAGCGCCAGAAGAACTGCAGCACCTCCTCCGCAGCCACCAGCTTGCCCTCCACATGCTCCCGGCCCAGGGCATCGCGGGCGGGAATGGTGAAGGCGAGGGCGGAGAGGTCGGTGAGCATGGTTCCGAATTAGCCCAAAATCGCCCTTTTGAAAAACCAAATCCCGAGGAGGCCCGGAAACTGAAACGGTGTATGTCCGGAATGGGATGGGATGCGGATCAGTCTGGGTTTTAAGTGTTTTTAATCCGAATGGGGTATCGACCGCCCAAGGTTTTGCTATTGCGGAACCGGTGCCGATGACGTTCATTTCACCCGGCGATATGAAGATGCAGGTGAACAAGGACGCTGAAATTCAGACGCTCGTGGGCAGGGTGGTGGAACGGCTGCGCAGCCGTGGTCTGCGCCGCACGCGGGCGCTGGATCTGCTGATCACGGAAATGGCGCGCCACAGCCGCCCCATGACCATTGCGGAGCTCACGGAGTCGGAAAGTCTTCAGGGCCAGTGCGATCCGGCCACGGTTTACCGGCTGCTGATGAAGCTGGAGGAGCACGGGGTGGTGCGGCGTCTGGGGCTGCACGGCCGGGCAGTGTATTTCATTCTGGTGCAGCCGGGCCGGCACCATGACTACCTGGTGTGCACGGACTGCGGGGAAATTGCCCAGATCGATATCGAGTGTCCGGTGCGCACCTTGGAGCAGGAACTGCAGAAGCAGTCCGGCTACCATCATGTGTATCATGAACTGGAGTTCTTCGGCGTGTGTCCGGACTGCCATCAGGGCGCGGAGCACGAGGGCCGGGCCCACTGCTGCTGAGGAGCAAGCCCCGGGGTGGCTGCGGTCCGCTCTTTCCGGCAATGATCCGGCTTGGATGAAGACCGGCTCTTTTGAGCATTTGTCCGTCGCCGGAGACTGGATACAGCTTCAAACCCCGCATTCCGGAGGGTCACTCCGTACTTGGCTGGGAAATGGTGGAACCCTCCAGCACGCCTTGGGAATCAACGGAACAGCTTGGGCGCGAAGGTGATCAGGTAGCGCCGCCAGACCGGCCAGGAGTGGTCGTCATTGGGGGTGACGATGTATTCGTGGGTGATCGCTTTCTCCTTCAGCAGGGCGTCGAACTGGTTGTTGCGCTCGAACAGGAAGTCCTTGTTGCCGCAGGCGACCCAGAAGAGCTTGAGGTCCTTGTTCACGGCTTCGGGGTGGGCGAGGCCGGACTCGATAAGCTTGTCGGAGGGCGGGGCGGAACTGAAAGCCCCAATCCAGGAGAAGGTGTCGTGATGGGACAGGGCCACCGTCAGGGCATGGTGCCCGCCCATGGAAAGCCCGGCGAAGGCGCGTCCGGCGGGGTCTTTTTTCACGGTGTAGGCGCTCTCGATGAGCGGGAGCACATCACTGATCAGATCCTGGCAGAAAGCCTCGGTGTTCATCAGGGAATAGTCATCCCGGTAGCCTGGGCCGGGAGGCAGCGCATGGGCATCGGGCATGACCACCAGCATGGGTTCGGCTTTCTTTTCCGCGATGAGGGAGTCGAGGATGAAATTGGCGCGGCCATGCACGCTCCAGGACTGGTCGTTGTCGCTGAAGCCGTGGGAGAGATAAAGCACCGGCAGGGGCGTGCCATCGCTGCGGTAGCCGGGCGGGGTGTAAACCATCAGTCGCCGCCATTTGCCAAGGGATTTGGAAAGGTAGTGGTGCTCCGTCACGCCGCCGTGCGGAATGTCCGTCAGATCCCAGGCGGCAGGGGGCGTGGAGGGAATCACCAGAATGCTGGTGCCGGGCTGCCGCTGGGGTTTGATGGCGGGATTCATGGGATCGATGACGCCCATGCCATCGACCCGGAAGTTGTATTCATAGACGCCTCCGGCCACTGGGGCCGCCGTGGTGGCGGTCCACATATCCTTTTCACCTTTTTCCAGTTTCAGTTCCGGGCCGAACTGGCCGCCGACCTTCACCTCTCCGGCTTTGGGCGCGCGGAAGCGGAATGTGATGCGTCCGTCGGGCAGAATTTCAGGCGAGGAGGGAGGCGCGTCCATTTTGGGCCGGGCGGCGGGGGCGGGCGCCGCAGGAGCGGGTGGCGGATTCTGGGCGAAAGCGGGGACGTTCAGGAAACACAGGAGAGCGGGCAGGAGAAGGCGTTTCATCGGAGTGGGGATGCGGCGGTGCCCGTGAAAACGGTGACACCGGTCACGGTGTATCAGGGGAGTGACTCCGCAGGGAAGTATAAAGCGAGGTCCCCGGATGCCTCCGGTCCGCCGGGTTTTCAGTCCGCGGTCCTGAACCTCGGATTCTGACTGAGGAAGCCCAGCGGATTCCGGTAGAGCAGCCGGTCAATGAAATCGGCGCTGTAGCCGCGGTGCCGCATTTGCAGGGCGGTTTTGGGGACCGCCAAGGGATCACTGTGACCCCAGTCGCAGGCGCTGTTGAGCCAGATGCGCTCATGGCCGTAAAGCTCGATCATGTCGATGGCGCGGTTCGGTGTGGCCTTGCTCTCGGGGTAAAGCGTAATGCCGGCCCAGAAGCCGGAGTCCAGCACCAGCGGGGCGGTGTGCTCCTCCACATGATCGATGATGACGCGCCCCGGCTGCAGGGAAGAATGGTTTTTGAGGGCGTCCAGGATCAGCTTTGTGCCCTTGAGCTTGTCCTCCAGATGAGGCGTGTGGACAAGGATGAGTTGATCGTGGTCGGCGGCCAGCTGGATGTGCTTCTCCAGAATCAGCAGCTCATTGCGGCTGTTTTTGTTCAGGCCGATCTCGCCGATGCCCAGCACATTGGGCTTCTGAAGCAGATCGGGGATGAGGCTGAGGACATCGTCCGCCAGGCCGGGATCCTCGGACTCCTTGGGATTGATGCACAGCCATGAGAAGTGGGGCAGGTGGTATTTGGCGGCGCGGCGCGGCTCGTACTCCGTGAGCTGAAGGAAGTAATCATAAAAGCCGTGCTTATTTTTCCGGTCGAATCCGGCCCAGAAAGCGGGTTCGCACACGGCGGCGCATCCGGCGGTGACCATCGCCTGATAGTCGTCCGTGGTGCGGCTGACCATGTGGCCGTGAGGTTCGATATAGCGCATGGGAAAAGGGATGGGACGGAGTGGGATGGGGTTTGTGGGAGTCCGCGGGGAGGGGCCGAAGGCGGGGCGGAGACAGGCGGGGCGTCTTATTCCGGATCTCCAAGCTGGCAGTGGACCTTCTTATTCTTTCCTCCTCAGGGACGGGGGGCACCGAAAGCCCCCTGAATGGTGGCGGCGGGGATGGGCTCTGCAGTGGAGTCACTGAGGGATTCCAGAATGCGGCGGGTGCGCTGCGGGAAGTTTTCCAGCAGCAGCGGCAATGCCGCCCGGAGGGCCGCCAGACGGTAATCATCATCCTGGCCATGCCGCTGCACCCGGTCGAGAAAGGCTGCCAAGTCCAGCAGGCTGGCGCGGGCGGCGATGAATTGCAGATCCGGCAGGGAAACCGGTGCCGGCTTGGACTGGGGAGGGGGAAAATTCATAAAACAGAAAGCACACAGATGGCCAAAGGGGACGGCTGCGAATGAGGATCTATCGCGCGTTCGTTCGGAAAACCGCCCAGTCAGCCCAATTCATCATTGGGATGATTTGCGGCGGACTGATCCACTCCGTCCACCCGGCAAGCGGGAAAAGGAAGCGTAACCCGACCAAGGGAGGTAAGAGACCGGAGTATTTTTGTAAAGGGAACGGCTGGGCTCCCTGCTGGTTTTCGGCGGTTCTCCCCGCACTGCATGAAAAATCAGAAACCTCCCGGTGTGAAAAGCGGCGGCGGCTTCACTGTCGGCGCATTGGCCAGTCCGTGCCCCCCTTGGCCGCCGGGCAGGGCATGGCCTTGGCTGAGCGCGATGATCTGACTCATGGTCAGAAAGCGGAATCCCTTGGCCAGCAGTCCGTCCAGCGTGGCCGGCATGGCGTCCACACTGGAGGCATGCAGGTCATGCACAAGAATGATGTCGCCGGACTTGGCTTGGGAGACGATGCGCCGGGTCAGTTCCCAAGGCTGGCCTTTGCAGCCGCCACGCTGGGGGGACTCCCAGTCCCGGGGGTCGATGCTCCAGAGGATGCAGGGATAGCCGAATTCTCCCATGATCCAGGTTTTCTGCCGTGCTGTGATGGCTCCACCGGGCGGACGGAACATGTGGGGGGCGCTGGCGGCTCCGGCCACCTGCACAATCAGATCATGGCTGCGCCTCAGTTCCGACCGTACTCCCGAATCGCCCAGGGACGTGAGTGCCCGATGCGTCCAGGTATGATTGGCGATTTCGTGTCCGTCGGCGATGATGCGGCGGATGATTTGAGGAGACCGCACCGCGAAGCTCCCAACGACAAAAAAGGTGGCCTTGATGCCGCGCTGCCGCAGCATGTCCAGCAACCGTGGGGTGTTCGCCGGCACGGGGCCGTCATCGAAGGTGATGGCGATATAGGGTCCCGGCACTTTGAACTGGCTGTAGGAAAGCTTCGCGCCGGGTGCCGGTGCCGTGCCGGGTCGGCCTGAATTCGGCGCCGGAGGCTGGTGAGCGGCGGAGCCCGGCTTCCGTGCGCTGCACGCTGTCATTCCCAGCAACAGCGCCCCGGCTGCCGCGCACATCATTATAAAAGGCTTCATGGAGGATTGAACCGGAACTGCCGGAGTTCTCCAGCTGGCCAGACGCTTATCCTCCCTTTTTCCCGCGGCAGGTCAAGAGCGGCTCCGGAGAGGAGCCGGCATGGAGCTTGGGCCCCTGCGTGGGGATTTCCTGAATGGGGACCGTCCCGGAACTTTGATTTCCGGGTGGCGGGAGGGAAAGGGCTGGTTAAGGCTCGCGGGATGAAATTCGGGCGGATTCTTGTGCGGTGGCTGCTGATCGCGTTTGTGGTGCTGGTCACGGCGGTGGCGGTCGGAGGTTTTTTTCTGCCTTCCCGGATGGAGGTGACAGTGGAGCGGACCATTGAGGCGCCCGCCGCGGAGCTTTATGACCGGGTGGCCTCATTGAAACGCTGGCAGGAATGGGCTCCCTGGTGGCAGCGCGATCCGTTCCTCCAGACAGAATTCGCTGGTCCTGAAAGCGGGGCCGGGGCCGCCATGAGATGGCTGAGCAAGCAGGAGGGGGCCGGGCAGGCCAAAATTACGGCGGTGATTCCCAACCGGGACGTGGTGGTGGCTTTGGATTTCGATGATCGGGGCGAGGGGGAATGCCGCATCCAGCTGGAGGAGTCCGCTGACCGCCGGCGGACGAAGGTGCGCTGGAGCTTCCGCATGGGTTTCGGACTGAACACCGGCCGGCGTTATTTCGGGCTGCTTTTTGGGAGCGCGGTCCGCAGGGAGCTGAATGAGGCCTTGGAGCGGCTGGAGGCGGCGGCCCGGACCATGGATGCCACAGGGCCGAAGCCATAAAAAAGCCGGGCTTTCTTTCAGCCCAGCCTGCTGCTGTTTTTGGTGGTTACCCCGCAAGGATTCGAACCTTGTCAAAGAGAATCAGAATCTCTTGTGCTACCGTTACACTACGGGGCAGTATCATTTTTCAGTGGCCGTAATGGTTACCCCGCAAGGATTCGAACCTTGTCAAAGAGAATCAAAATCTCTTGTGCTACCGTTACACCACGGGGCAATGATTGCCGCGGAAGGTTTGATAACCCATCACTGGCAGGATGCAAGGGGGATGGGCAAATTTTTCTCAAAAACGTCATGAACTGGAAAATTCTCGCGGTGGGCAGGCCCGCGCTCCCCTGGGCGCGGCAGGGCATTGATGATTACCTGGGCCGCTGCATCCGCTATGCGAAGGTGGAGGTCGAGTATCTGCGCGACGGCCCCCGCCTACAGGTGGAGGAGCGTTTTCTCAAAGGCAGCGGCGGAGGAGTGCGCATCGTGCTGGACGAGCGCGGCAAACGGCTGACCACCGCGGAGTGGCGCGCCAAAACCGACCAGTGGGAAATGGCCGCCACCAAGCGGGCCACCTTTCTGATCGGCGGGGCCGACGGTCACAGCGCGGAGCTGCGGGAGGCCGCGGATGAGGTCTGGAGCCTCAGCGCCCTCACCCTGCAGCATGAACTGGCCTTGGTGGTGCTGCTGGAACAGATCTACCGCGTCTTCACCATCAAGCGCGGCGAGCCCTACCACCGCTGAGGGCACTGCTGGTGCCGGATGCCAGCTTCAGCCCGCGCTGGCTGGTTGTCCGTGCCCTCACCGCCGGCCAGCATGTTCGCCACCCGGCACCTAGCCTTGGCATATCCCTCTTTGGCGGCAGCTTGGAAAAGAGTGCGGGCATGAGACCTCTCCACCGGAACCGCATTGCCGAACAGCATACTGCCATGCGGCTCTGGGATTTGTGCCTGTTGGTGTTCAACTGCGCCCCTGCTGCCACTATGCCCCGCCGACGCGAAAGCTGAAGGGACTCCACAATGAGAGAATTACTTGCCGAGGGCTTTGGCGAGGGTGACCTCGTTGATGGTGACGGGATTCTGCTGCAGCAGCGCGGAGACGTAGGCCTGGCTGTTGATGCGGGCCTTCTCCTGGCGCATGCGCTCGGTCAGCACGGTGCGGACCTGCTCCAGCGGGGCTACGGAGGGCTCCTTGATGTCCAGACAGCGCAGAATGTGCCAGCCGTCCTTCATGCGCACGGCCTCGGACTGCGCGCCGACTGTCAGTTTGGACACGCTGCCCCGGATTTCCGACTGCAGCTGGGCCTCCGACATCCAGCCGATCTCCCCGCCTTGGGCGGCGGAGGCGGCCTCATCACTGAGCTTTTTGGCAATCGTGCCGAAGTCCGCGCCTTTCTCCGCCAGCGCTTTTTTGGCTTCCGCCAATCTGCCTTCCGCCTTGTCGAGATCGGCTTTGGAAGCCCCTTCCACGGCGGCGATATAAATCTGGGCCAGCCTCCACTGGCGGCCCACGGCCAGTGAGGGCTTGGCCAGCTCATAGGCGTTCTGCAGCTCCGCCCCGCTGGGGTAATCCGCCGGCGGTTCGGAGATGGACTTCAGATAGCTTTCGGTGATGGCGGTTTCGCGGGCCCGTTCGACGGCGGCTTTGACCTGTGGCTTGTCGTCCCACTTTTTGGCCACAGCCTCATTGAACATCAGCCGCTGCACCAGCAGCAGGCGCACCACCTGATTGAGCAGTGCGGGATCGCGGGAGATGGCCTCTTGCTCGCGCTGGTCCAGCTTGGCGATGGCGGTTTTGACCTCGTCGAGCTTCACGTCCAGCCCTCCCACGCGGGCGATCACCTCCTTGGAGTCCGCCGTCGCAATGGAGCCGGCATTGGATTTGTCAGGGGCGGGAGCCGCCGTCAGCAGGGCGGGCAGGGAAAGAAGCAGCAGGGTCGGGAAAAGGGATTTCATGGTTTTTGGGGGGCGGGAGCGGGAGTGGAGGCAGGGGCGGTCTGATCGAGCAGTTTGGTATGGTACTCCTGCACTTGGTTCTGAAGTTTGACACGTGTCAGGCCGGTGAAGGGTTCACGTGCGGAAATGGCCTGACCGAGACCAAATTTGCGGTAGCGGTCCAGAATTTCGTTGGCGGTGGCGAAGAGAGCCAGATTGCGCGAGCGCAGATCGGTGACATTGCGCTCCAAGGCGGCGCTTTTGCGCTCCAAGGCGGCACGGGCGGCCTCTTTCTTTTTGGCGATATCCGAGATTTCAGAATGCGCGGCCTTCCACTTGTCGAGTGATTTTTGATAGGCGGTGAGCTCCTCCTGCTTTTTGGCGAGGACGCCTTCAAGATTGTTCCGGACAGCGGTGGCCTTTTCCTGTTCATCGGCTTTCTCCCTGCTGACCAAGGTGAGCTGCTTGGAAAGCTTTTCGACCTGCGCGGTGAGTTCCGTGTTCTTCTGGTCGGCGGCGGCCTTCTCGGCGGCGGCCACCGCTTTCTCGGATTCTGCGGTGCGCAGCTGGAGGGTGACACCCTTCAGGGCATCGCGGAGTTTTTCCTCGGCGGGAGACGGAGCCTGGGCGGCGGAGGGCAGGGCGCTGCCCATGAGGACGAGGGCGGCGAGGGCCGTGACAGGGGAAAGAGTGCGGTTCATGTCAGAATTTGATTTTGAAGTCCAGCATTAGGATGTCGCTCTTCAGCGGGGGGCCGGCGATTTGATCCGCGCTGAACCATTGGACACTGACGGACGCGTTCGGCGTGATGCTGTATCCGCCGGTGATGGCAAAACCCTTCATGTTGGTGCTGCCGAGTCCGAAGTCGGAGTCGTTGAAGCCGTCCACCACGGCGTCCGATCCGATCCAGCGGTAGTTCATGCCCAGCATCCAGTCCCCGCGCTGGGCCATGGCGGTTTTGCCGAATTTGACACCCGCCATCCAGGCGGTGTCCTCGCCTTCAAAATCACCGAGGCGGTCGGCTCCGCTGGAGTCCGTGCGGATGGGGCCGCGGTTGTTGACGGCCACGGAGTTGATGGCATCGCGGTCGAAGGAGGTGTTTTTGATGTATTCGCCGTAAAGCGTGATCTGGGCGGGATCGAAGCCCGTGTAGTCCAGTTTGCCGCTGATGACCAGAGGGGTGAATTTGCTGGCCAGGCCGAAATACTGATACTGATTCGAGGTGCCGTAATTGTTGGTGGCATCCGGGATGATTTGGCGCAGCGGACGGTAGGTGTTGCCGTACTGGGCGAAGGAGGGACGGGTGCCGTCGGTGTTGCCGGCGTCGCTGCTGTTGAGCGGAATGAAGGGCTCGGAAAGCTCGCCCTGCACCTTGTCGAAGTCATAATAAGCCACGCCCAGCTTCAGCTTCAGCGTGTCCGTCAGCTTGATGTCCGCTCCGCCTTGGACGCCGAAGAGATATTTGTCGGTGCTGTCGAATTTCGAGGGCTGGTTGCTGGAAAAGTTCAGGTCCGTGTTGAAGATCGGGAAGGCGCCGGCGGTCAGGAACGGACTGAAGTGGTCGCCGATGCTGCCCTTCAGTTTCAGGCTCACACCGTCAAAGCCGAGGTCGTCGTCGTAAATGGTCTCCGTGGCGAAGAAGGGATTGTCAAAACGTCCGCCCAGCACCTCCAGATTGGCTTTGCCGCCGCCGAAGTCGGTCTGGTATTTGATGAACGCGCGGTCCAGCCAGATGGCGTACTTCGAGAAATTGCCGCCGCCTGCTCCCAGGCTCTGGTTGGTGGAGACAGGGCTGTTGTTCTCACCGGTGGCGGCGCGGACACCGACGCTCCAGCCGTCCTGCAGCTGCCATTCGCCGCCGATGCGCACCCGGATGCGGAAGCGTTGGCGGTCCTGATCCACATTGCGCTGAGGGGAAAAGACGGTGCCCGCAGTGTCGAAGGGCGAGCCGGTGTTGATGGCGTTGAAATTGGGAAAGGAGCCGGTGTTGTCGTTGCCGGAGGGAAACTGCACCAGTTCATAGCGCAGGCGGATGTCGCCGAAGATATCGAAATTGTTCTCCTCCTTCGGCAGGATGTTCACGTAGGCCGGATTTTTATCACTGGGCGCGGAGGCGTTGAGATCCTTGAGCACCTGGGCGCGGATCTCCTCGCGCATCTCCTTGCGGACCGTTTCCGGCACATAGCTGACCTTCATGGCTTCGTCCTCCTCGGCGGGCTCCGCAGCCTTCTTTTTCTGTGCGGCGGTCCGGGCGGCGAGGGCCTCATTCTCTGCCTGACGGATCAGGCCGGCTGCCTCCGCCTGGCTCAGATAGCCTTTCTGCACAAAGATCCGGAGCAGATTGATGGTCACGTTCTGGGCCATGTCCGGGGGGGCGTCCTCAGCACCGGCGGCAGGGAAAAGATCGGTCGCAGGAGGCGGATCGGTGGGACCGTTGGGATCCGTGGCAGCAGCTGCCGCTCCGGGCCGCGCAGGCTTGGTGGGTGCGGACGGTGTGTTTTCCTTCATGCCGGAGGGATCAGGGGCATCCTGGCCGGTCGGGACTTCGGCGGCGGCAGGGGCCTCCCTGCCGGTATCCGGCTGCTGGGCCGGAACCGTGGCGGCGGATAACAACAGAGCCAGGCCGGCCGCGCGGGGCAGGGGCATGACGAAGGGCAGAGTGCGGGTTTTCAAAAGAGAGGAATCGGAGAGGAAAAGGGGGACGGTCACCGGGACGGGCGGGCCCCGAGCCGGAGATTGATGGGCATTTTCATGCCTGCCGGCGGGGGGGAGGAAAGCTGCAGACCGGTCAGAACCTCATTCTGAAGAGCGGCATCCACAGCGGGATCCCCGCTGCTCCCGCTGATGGCGGCGCGGGTGATGCGGCCGGTGTCATCCGCCCAGATGCGGGCGGTGACACTGAAGGCGGCGGCTTTGGTTTTCCCGTTCCGGCGCAGGGCGCCGTTGATGGAGTTCTGCACCTGCGAGGCGTAGTAGCCATACTTGCTGCCACTGCCGCCGACACGGCGCCCGGTGCCGTTGCCGACACCCCCGGTGTTTTTGCCAAGGCCGAAACCGTCGGCGGGACCATTGCCCACATTGTTGGTGCCGATGGGCGGCGGGCTGTTGTCCGGCGCAGGTTCCGGTGGAGTGTCATCCACCACCCGAGTCTGATCCTCCATCTGATCCTCTTTCGGCTGCTCCACTTTGGGGGGCGGCGGAGGCGGAGGGGGGGGCGGCGGCGGAGGCGGAGGGGGAAGCTGAATGTTGATAGGCACCGCGGCTTTCCTCACCGGTGTGGTGTCCGGAGCCGAGGGCGGGCTGAACTTAAAGTAAAGCGCCACGCCGACAGCCAGCACCCCGATGATGATGGGCGCGCGGTAGCGCCGGAAAAACGGCAGCTCGTCGCTGTTGTCGTAGGTTTCATCTGTCCGCCAGGCGGCGGGGGGCTGCGGGCGGGTATTGCCGGAATCCTTCCGCGGCTTGTCTTTTTCAAGAACAGGCGTGCTCATGGGAATTGCCAGGTCAAGGGTTTGTTTATTTCGGCGGAGCGGTGACAAGACCGATCTGCGTGATGTTCAGCCGGCCGAGGACATCAAGGACATCCATGATGCCCTGGTACTGGGTGGCCCGGTCCCCACGCACTACGACGGGCACTTCGGGGTTGGCGGTTTTGGCCGCGCCGAGCTTGGTCTCCAGTTCGCTGAGGCTGACCGGAATGGTGTTCAGTGCCACTTTGCCCTCGCTGTTGACCGTGACCGCCTGCATCTTCGGAGTATCGATTTTTTTCGCGGCCGCGGCGCTGGCCCTGGGCAGGTTCACCTTCACGCCCTGCACACCGGCAGTGGTCATGATGATGAAGATCAGCAGGAGAACCAGATAAAGGTCCACCATGGGCGTGACATTGATGTCATCGAAGGATTTGTCCTCGCCGGCCTGCATAGAATTTGGAAGGTAATGATTTGCTAATCGTTGGAGGGATAGGCCTCGGCGATGCGGGCGATGAACTCCTCGATGAAGGTGTTCATGGACAGGATGGAGTCCTTGATCCGCGAGGCGAGGTAGCTGTAGGCAAAGAGTGCGGGAATGGCGACGGCGAGGCCGGCCACGGTGGCCAGCAAAGCGCCCGCGATGCCGGGAGCGATGGAGTTGATGTCCACCTCACCGCTCTTGGCGATGACGGCAAAGGTGATCATGACCCCGATCACCGTGCCCAGCAGGCCCAAATAGGGACCGCCGGCGATTCCGATGGTGAGAAACACCAGCTTGCTTTGGAGCTTTTGGGTTTCCCTTGTGGCACCGCCGTCCAGCAGGGCGCGGATGGAGGTGATGGAGCGTTCGGACAGACCTTTGAAATCACCGCGGGCATTGGTGATGCGGTGCTGGATTTCCTGGGAACCCAAGTGGTAAAGATGGAACAGCGGTGATTCCCACATGGCCCTCTGATCCTGGCTGTTGGTGCCTCCACCCATGCTGCGCACGCTGTCCTCATCGGTGTGGTCCAAGGCGGTGATATCGTTGGAGATGGTTTTCCACTGCTTGAGAAACACCTTGGAGGATTTGGCAATCCTGTTGAGGTAGAAAACCTTGCCGATGGCGACAGCCCAGCCTATCACCGCGAGGATGGTGCAAAGCCAGATGACGACCCAGCCGTCAAAGGTCAGGGATTTGGAGATGCCCCTGATGAGATTGAGGTGCTCCGCGATCTCGCTGTGCTCACCGCCTCCGGAAGCCTCCTCGGCGGCCACAGTCAGCAGTTTGGCGGCGTCAACGGTGCCGCCCTGGTTGACGGCGGCGAGCTTGATGGCTCCAGCGGAGCGGGTGATTTTGGAGATTTCCAGCTCATCCAGCTCCCCTGCGAAACCGGCGACATTGCCGCTGGAAATGTCGTCCCGTCCAATGGAGATGGGGCCGGCCAGTCCTGGCAGGGCGGAGGTCAGGGTGACGCGGGATTCTCCGTCCACATAAAGAGTGAAGGTGCCGTTCAGCGCGGTGACCGCCAGATGGTGCCAGGTGCCGGTGCTCATGGCCGGGCTGCCGGGGGAGCGGATTTCCTCATTGGCTCCTTTGACGGCCATGAATGGCGCGCCCGCATCCATGCCCAGCAGGAAGTGCTGGCCGTTTTCTCGGCGGCTGAGTATGATGGCATTGGGACCGAGCGTGGCCGGCTTGACCCAGATGGAGACCGTGAGCGCGCCGCCGGCAGTCCATCCGAGGGCGGGATTGGCGGGAATGGTCAGACTGTTCTGACCGGTGAAGCGGACACCGCCTCCGATGAGTGCGGTGGCGACAGGCACGGCGATGCCCTCGGCATTGACGCCGGCCGGGGAGGAGTCGGCGGGGGCACCACCGTTTTCGGAAAAATGATAAACCCCCAAAGTGTCTTCATCATAGGTGGCCTTGGGATCGCTGGCGCGCTCAGCGGCGGGGTTGCCGTAGTAGAGCCAGATGTCAGTGGCGGCATTGATTTTGAGATCGGGCACCTTGACCCAGGCCACGGCCTCGTTCAGCAGATTGTCCCAGCGCTCGATGTGAAAGGGCAGCAGGGTTTTGTTGTCGCCACTGACAAACCGCAGATCCGAGCCGTCCTCCTTGGCGGTGCCGAAGGCGAAATCCGAGGAGAGCCGGACCAGAACTGCGGGACTGCCGGGAGGGGAGGGAAGGCCAACGCCCTCGGCACCAGTGTTGATAGTGATTTTTTTGCGGGCGGTCCATTCCGGTTTCCACCAGTTGGCGGGGCCCTCCGCCCATGAGGCGGTGATGCCGGCCAGCATCAGGAGAAGTGTGGAAAGGACAGTGCGCCGGGCGCGGAGTCGTGGCGGGAAGAGGAGCATGGATAAAGGGAAAAAAATCAGAAATCGGTCCAGAGGCGGAACGTCACGAGCCAGCCGCCGTTGTTCACCATCCCGGCCTCCCGCAGGGGCAGGCCGGCATCCACGGAGGCGTGGAAGTGGTCGCGAACGGAAATGCGCGTGCCCGCTCCCACGCTGAACAGGGAAATCTGATCCGTTTGGCCGGGAAGGGGATCGTTCAGCGTCAGGGTGGCGGCATCGGCGAAAAGATAGAACCGCCACTCGTCCCTGCTTTCAGGGGAGGTATTGGCGGTGTCCGCTGGCTTGTCCTTGTCTGCGGAGGCGGCTTTGGGGCGGTTGATGAGGGTGGGGCTGCGCAGCTCCAGGGAGCCGGCGAGGGCGTTGTCGCCAAGCACGGTGGATTCGAGATATCCGCGGGCGTTGCCCAGGCCACCACCGCTGAACTGCTCGCTGTTGATCAGCGGCTGGCTGGCGATCTGTCCCTGGACCTTCGCGAAAATCTCCATGCCTCCCGGCAGGTCATGCGTGTGCGCCAGGTCGGTGCGGGCGGCGAGGAAATTGCCTCCCGCCAGATAGCGCTTGTTGTCGAACTCGTAGGGATCGCTGCCGGCGCCGCGCAGGCCGTAAACCAGGGTGGCATTGACGTCCGTGGAATGCCTTTTGGCCACCCACGTGCCGCCGTAGGCCAGGGATAAGGGGTAATATTCGATAGGGGTGGCCTGGGTCTGGCCGCCGAATGTCACGTCCTCGTCGAAGTGCTTGAAATCCACGCCGGCGCTGAGCGTGTGAAACCAGGCGGGCTTGTCCGAAAAGGGAGGTCCGTTGGGCAGGGTGAAGTTCAGCCTGCCTCCAAGAACGTAGCCTTTTCCACCGACGCTCGAGCCGCCCAGAGTGTTGATATCGCTGTCCTGTTTGGTGCCGGTGAGCAGCAGGCTGGTGGAGTCCGTCAGCGGCATCATACAGTAGCCGGAGAAAACCGCCGCGTCCTCAATGCGCTCCGGGGCCACTTGGAAATTGAAGCCCAGAGTGTGTCCCGCCTGCCAAAGATTGGAGTAGCTGAGGGAACCGTTGACGCGCAGTTCCGTGGTGTCCGGGCTGTAGCGGTTGTTCAGCTCCAGACTGCCATGCAGGGGACTTTCATCCTTCACGTTGAGATCCACATCCAGAGTGCCGGGCACCACTCCGGGACGGATGTCGGGGGTGACCTGGCGGCCGGGGTGGCGGTTCAGAACCAGAATGTCCTTTTTGATGTTCTCAAAGTTGGGGACCTGGCCCTCCGCCAGGGAGGGAGCCTGCTGTCTGATTTTATCAGGCAGAAAATATTTGGCGCCCTTCACCTGCAGGCGCCCGATTCTGGCTTCGGTGACCTCCAGCGTCACCACCCCGTATTTGGCATCCTGAGCCGGGATGAGCACGGTGACATAACTGTAACCCGCGTCGTGGTAGGCTTTCTCCAGTGCGGTCCGCGCCTGGTCCACCTGGGCGGTGGTGCAGGCCGGTCCCATGAAGGGGTAGACTGCGCCCTCCACATCGATGCGCTTCATTTTGGAGGCCCCTTTGACTTTATACTGGCGGATATAGAAAGGCTTCTCCTGTGAGCCCTGATCCTGCGTGGCTTCCTGCGCGGAGGCGTGACCGGCTATCAGGGCCATAAGCATCAGCACGCTCCGGAGTCCGGGCACAGGGCTGCCGGCTCCGGTCAGGAGTGCGGCTTGCTGAATGGGCGGGGACATGGATAAAGATTTGTCAGGATGGCGGTTTGTGTTGATTTTTGCATCAGCACCGGCGTTAAGAAATGAATCTATTGGAACAGAATCGTCACATGGCGTGAGGGGTGCAGGGCATGGCTCCGCCCTGCGGGAGGAGTCGGGGACTCCGCTGGCATTATTGGCGCAGACCCTCCAGCACGCGCTCGATCTGCACGGTGCTGCGGCGCATGGTCAGAAGGGACTGGCGCAGGGCCACGGGGTCGGTGATAAGACCGTCCAGGAGGTTTTCCAGATAGCCCTGCACGATGGTCAGGGGGCCGCGGAGCTGCAGCAGGACATCCGCGGCGGGATTGGGCATGGCTTTGGCGGCGGCGTCCGCCTCCTCGTCCGGGCGCAGGGCCAGGCGCACCAGCCAGCGGTCCGCGGTAAGCTTCAGGGGCACGGCATCGACCAGAAAGTGGCGGTCATCCCGCCAGGCCACACCGGGCAGGCGCAACGCACAGGCCAGATGGCCAGGACGGCGGGTTTGAAAACATTCCGTCACCAGTTGACTCAGCTGACGGTCAGCCAGCACGGTCTCCAGCCTGCGCCCCAGCAGCCGGCCCTTGGGCATAAAAAGCAGCTTGGCGGCCTCATTGCTGAAGAGGATGCGGTCCGTCCCGTCCAGCAGCAGACAGGCGTGGGACAATCCATCGAGCACCATCTCCAGCAGGGCATCCACCCCGGTGGACTTTTCGTGCAGAATCCGGGGATCGTCATCCTCGGCGGCTTGATCGGGTGGAGAAACAGATGCGGCCTGTGGGGTGTTCACGGTAAAACCCCATACATGAGCGGGCCCGTGACGACGGCAACATCCCCTGCGTGACAGAACCGACAGATTGGCGTGCGGCTTCTTCAATGATGCCCGGGAGGGCCGGTGATTGTTCAGGGCAGGAGTTCCCTGACACGGGCCCGCCCACGGCTGGAACGGCGATAGAGAATTTACCCGATTTCGATTTCCTGCCTTCCTCATCAACTTGGAGACAGGGCAGGCAGCCGGATTTTCCTGGCTTTGCTGTTTTTTGGTCCATCCCGCATCCGCAGGAGCAGATGGCGGAGTGCGGAGCAGGCCCGGTGCTTAACGACGTCGGCGGCGCATCAGCAGCAGGCTGCCCACCATGGCCAGCAGGCCGGCGGCGGCGGGTTCCGGGACGACGTTGTAGCCCAGTTTGCCGAGAAAGTCCAAATCGACCGTGGTCAGTTCCTTGCGGGTGCCGACGGTTACGGAGGAAGTCATCACGGCCTCCTGCATGACACCGTCACTCAGCCGGGCACCGGTGGTGCCGGAAGCCAGGTGGCTGCCGGCGATGCGGGGATCCGAAAGGGTGCTCCATGTGTCGGAGGTTCCGAATCCAACAGCGTGCATGATTTCATGCAAGGCAGTGGAATAAAGGTCGGACTGGCCTGCGGATGGCTGGTTCATGCCCAGATTCCAAGCGGTTTCCAGAGTCGCCGGCATGTCGGTGACGTTGTCGTTGTTGGTGTCCGAGTCAAACCAGAGGCTGCCGACAAAAGCTCCGTATTCCAGAGTAAATGGAACATCCGGCTGGGTGTTGCCATTGAAGGCGCCGCTGATGGCACCGATCACCGGGCCATCCCCGCGGCCCATGGCGGTGTTGGAAATATTCTCCAGATTGTTCACTGCCACCGGGAGCGCGGCTTCGTTGGTGTAGGAGACTCCAAGAGAAGCTGAAGCACCGCCGGGAGAGCCTGTGCCCAGCACCGAGCCGGTGAGATTCTGCCAGCCGGCATAGATCCGGATTTCGCTCACCGGAAACCCTGGCGAGGTCTGCGGAGCAGGCAGGGAAATGGTGGTTCCGGTTGAAGGATTGGTGAAAGTCAGGTTCCAAATGGCTGTGGCACTGGCTCCCGGAGTGGTGCCTGTGTAGGAATTGGTGCTGAGAGCCGCAAGGGGAGTGTTTCCAAGAGCGGTGCTCAAATCACTGGCAGCCTGGGCGAGGGTGGCTTTGGCCGTGCTGTCGAACAAGCTCGCCGTATCGTAGGTGTAATCGATCACGATATTCACGGCTCCGGCGGAGAGCGGGAGCAGTGACAGCAGCGCTGTGGTCCAGGAAGGAAAGGAAAGTCCCCGTCGCATAGGTCTTCAAAAATTTGGATGTGGAATACCAAGCAAAGCGTTCACTGGCAGAGCCTCAGGGAATCAGAAAGTGTTCGCGGGGAAAACCTTAAAATTTTGATGAGGATAGGAATTTTCGTCTCTCCCGGCGGCTGACGGGAATCTCTGGGATTTTGTGCGGATTTCTTGACAGCTTCCAGACCGGCAAAGTTCCGGGGAAATTTTTGGATTTAGAAACAGGAAGTCCTGTGCGGACGCGTAGGTTCATGACGCGCCGCACAGGACTGGCAGAAAGGGCGGCAATGCCCCTCAAACGAATGGATCAGACTCCGGAGCTCCGGCTTCTGCGGCGGCGCAGCGCCAGCAGGCCGGTGGCGGCGAGCAGACCGGTGGCACCGGGTTCCGGCACCTCCACGATGGTCAGATTGTCATAGAGGGCACCGCCGGGCAGCACAATCTTGCTGACATTGCCCACCGTGGAGCCCAGCGCAGCCAGAAAGCCGGCCGTGGACTGATCCACAGGGATGGAGGCCAGAAGCTGGTCATCGGCACCGAAGAACTCGATCGGAGAAGAGCCGGGATTGCCGAAGGTGCTGTTGTCCAGAACGGTTGAGAAGTCCACGATGCTGATGGGGGCGCTGAAGGAGATCAGCACCGTGTTCAAGGCGTCCAAGGCAAACTGGCCGGAGACGGGCGGTCCATACCCCAGTGCGGCCGAGTCCGCCACGACAGCGGGATCGCTGTCGTAAGGGCGCCAGGAGGGCACAGGCAGTGGATCGCCAAAGGCGTCCTCCGTCTCCAGATAAGCGTAATCAAGGCTGTACAGAGCGCTGAGAGGAGCGCCGGTGGCCGTGGTGGTGTCCCCATTGTCGAAGTCGATGAGGAGAGCCTGGGCGGGTGCGGCGGGACCCAGCAGCAGGCAGGCAATGAAGTGAGGCAGAAGTTTCATTCTGTGATGTTGTGCGTATTTTCAGCCAGCGTTATTTGGCGCCGCCGACGGCGGCCTGGAGGGCTTTGAAATAGACTTCGGTGTTGTCCATCACGCCTGTGAACTGCGAAGCTCCGCGGCCGCCCGCCGAGAGGGGGATGTCCGAAGCGGTGTGGACGGCGTTGGAGGTGCCGGCGCCGGTCGCCTGACCAGGCAGGAAGAAGTCGCCCTGCACATCGCGGGAAACCCCGGCCACGTTGGGGGCGGGATTGGTCAGCCAGTCCTCGTAACGGTCACCGCTCCCGGCATAACCGATAAGCAGTTTGAAGTCCACGTCCATCGTCGTCGGATAACCGTCGCCGTTCAGGGTGTACTGCGGGAAGCCCGCCGCGTCATAGATCCCCACGGCACTGCGGAGAGTGGTTTGGCCATCCGGAACCGGACCGGTGCCGGAAGTGACTCCCTGCACCCCGTCATTGCCTTTCTGCGTGGAGCGCGTGACCAGCGTGGCATTGGTCACATTGGCGCTGCCGATGAGGTTGATGCCCGCGCACTCATGGTCGGCGGTGACGATGATCAGGGTGTCCGGATTGGCCTCCTGGAAGGCCATGACGCGCGCGATGGACTTGTCGAACTCCACAGTGTCAAGAATCCAGCGCTCGGTGTCCATGTTGTGCGCCTGCTTGTCGATGGACGCGCCCTCGATCATCAGCACGAAGCCGAGCGGATTTTTCGACAGCACCTGCAGGGCCTTGTCCGTCATCTCATCCAGCATGGGCTGGTCGGGGAATGCGGCCACGGAGCCGACTTTGGCGCCGCCGCGGCGGGAGGCGATCTTGTCCATGGCGATGTCCATATTCCCGCTGTGAAAAAGACCGAGCAGGCGGTCCTCATTGGCAGGCAGCTCATTCAGAGTGGTGCGGTTGGAGGCGTAGAAGAAGCCTTGATTCTGGAAGGCGAGGATCAGATCCCGCTCCGGATCCACGGTGCCTTCCGGCACGCCCCAGCCCGCGGCGATGTCGGGCGGAAGCTGATAGTCGGCTCCGCCGGAGGTGGTGCTGCCCACACGGCCGCTGCCGGGAGTGGACTGGGGGAGAAACCAACGGCGGCCGCCTCCCATGAGCACGCGGAGATTGGCCTTGGCCACAGCCTCATCCAGATACATATCGCAGATGCCGGTGCCTGCTCCGCGGTCCTGGGCATGGACCGCGAACGAGGCCGGAGTGGCATCCTCCACATCCGCCGTGCTGACGATGCCGAGAGCCTTGCCCTGCGTGCGGGCCAGAAAGCTGCCCATGTGCTCCACGCGGGGGTTGTCCCATTTATTCAGGGCGCCGGAGGTGGTGTCGTCAGGGAAGACGCCCTCCTGGTTGTTGTTGCTCTTGTTGCCCGTGGAGTAGCAGGCGGCTCCGGGCGCGGAGTCGGTGACGATGGAGTTAAGCGAGGCCACGCTGATAAGCGCGGTGTTCGGCAGCCGGTCCATGGCCAGGCCGGACTCCGCCTTGCCCATCTTCACATTGCCGGTGATGATGCGGGCAGCGGTGCGGTGGGCGATGCCCATGCCGTCCCCGATGAGATAGATGATGTTTTTGGCCTTTTTGCCGGCGGTGGCGAAGCCCACGATTTCCAGATTCCCCGTGGCCTGCACGGTCTGGGCGTCATTCTGCACGGCGATGATGGTGAAGGTGTGGACACCGGCAACGGTGCTGGAGAAGGCGCGGAGGGCCACGCTGAAGCGGTTGGAGCCGAGGTCGGTGATGGAGACGGTCCCGGGCAGGGCAGCGCCTCCATCAAGGGAGAAACTGGCGGCGGTGATGCTTTTGCCCTCATCCACCGAGAGGGTGGCCTGAAGGTCAAAGCGCTGGCCGGCTGCGAAGCGGGCGATGTAGGGAGGGCTGGGATCGCCGAAGGTAAACAGGGCGCTGGGAGGATTCAGCCGGGTGACTGCGGGAGCAGCGGAGGCGGCGATGATACCGGCTGTCAGCACACAGCAGGAAAGCGGCAGGAGGCGCAATGGTTTTAATTTCATTTGGATAGGTGGGATGTATTAACGGGAGAAAAAAGAGTCCGGCCCCGGGGCGGCTTCACTGGGCCGCGGAGGCACTCAGGCTGGAATTCACGCGCTCCGGCTGGAGGACGATGGGGCGGAGCAGGTCCACCGGCGTGTGGTCCGAGGCGCGCAGAATCATCTCCGCCTGCAGTCTGACGTGGGAGATGCGTCCGTCCTGTTCCTGCCGGGGGCCGATAGCGAGCTGACCGCAGACGAGCAGCTTTTCCTTCATCCAAGCGGGGGCTTGGCCCTTCGGCACCTCCATCCGCACGTGCACCGCATTGGCCGGCAGATCATCCGCCAGCCCGTACTCTTTCTGGTTCAGCAGCACGGGAAAGGTGGCGAAGAGAAAAACTTCGGCGTCATCATGCAGATGCCGCACCATGAATCCCTCCATGCGCACAGGCCCCCCGGCCAGACTGCTGATTTTGTCTGTGTATTCAAATCCCTGCGGTCCGGCCGGCAGTTTGAAAACCTCGCTGAAATCAAAGGGAGTGTAGCGTTCCAGATCCACTTGGGACACCGGTGGAACCGGAGGAGCCACCTTGGCGGGAACAGGCTTGGTTTCCGCCACTGCCTCCGGAGTTGGAGCAGAGGCATTCCGGACGAACAGCCAGACAATGAGGGCCAGCAGACCCAGGGGAAGGATATTCAGAGCGTGTTTCACAGCGGGTTTCAGGTTCGCGGAATGCCATTTCAAGCCTCCGCCGTGAATCCCTGGCGATTATTTGCTCAAATGCGAAACCACATGTGGGACAATTATGTAACAATAGCCGACCGTCTTCGATATATGGCAATTGCGTGACAATACACTCCGGAGCATCTGCCGGAACCGACTTGTGCCATGCCGCCGCACCATGCGGGATGGATCGCCCGCTGTTTCCCACCAAATTTTTCAATAATTTGAGCCGGCTCACCGAGGATGGCCGGAGGGGATCTCAAAATTCCTTGTTGCGGTAATCCACGGGGAGGTTTGGCGTATTTTAGAACCAAGCAGGAGATTTCATTTAAAAATTGTGTTCAAATTCATTAAAATGATGGTTTTTCAGGATCAAAAATTCAGCCTTTTGGAATTGGATTCTGATTTGACTTCCCAGTGCCTCCGCCAAATCAGCGCCGCCAACCTGGTATCAGGATGGTGCGGAACTTCAGAAGTAAAACAGGCCCGCCGTTTTCACAGCTGAGGGACAGCAATGGGGCAATGGATGAACCCTTTCCGCATGAGCAGAGTATGATCCATGGCTATGGATCCGGTCATCCGCCTCGGAAAAATCACCTTCCACCACTCGATTCCGGTTGCCATCCCGAAAAATTGCACGGATTAGGAAAAATACTTTCGCTCCTGGTAAGAGAATTGCATCTCCCGTTCCTTATCCAGTGCAATAGCTTTAATCTTCTGTGAATAATTGTCAATCTAATTTCTTGAATTCATCAAACCTAAGCTTTATTTCCGGCTCGGAATCTTTGGCCGGATTTCTTATGCGGTTCTTCCGGTGAAGATGGCTTGAGAGCTTATTTTTGAAATTTTGGCCTGTTTAAATTGGCAGTTCACCATGGGGTCGCAAACCTGAAAAGAAGTGCTGTTTCAAGTTTTGAACTTGAAAAAAACGCATAAGTCCTTGACTTATGGCCACATTCATGAATCTATCGATTGGCCCGAAAGGGCGACCAAGGGCGGCAGCGTGTCTGAATTGGGAGTGGCCAGGCGGCAGTCGTTTGACAAAGTTTTTCAGAGCGCCAAGCCCTGATTTCTAAATTCCGGTGTCACCGCCCTCAGATTCCCGCTGCCCGCCCCTAAAGCCGGAAAAGGAAATAATCCCCCGGTTGAGTCCTTTTTCTCTAATGAAGCGCATTCTTGTCACCGGCGGAGCCGGATTTCTTGGGTCCCATCTTATTGATCGATTGTTGGCCCAGGGCCATGAGGTTGTCTGCTTGGATAACTTTTTCACCGGCAGAAAGGAAAATGTCGCCCATCATACCGGAAATCCCCGCTTTGAACTGATGCGGCACGATGTCACGGAGCCATTCCGCATGGAGGTGGACCGCATTTATAATCTCGCATGCCCCGCCAGCCCGGTCCATTACCAGCACAATCCCATCAAGACCGTCAAAACCTCGGTCCTGGGGGCCATTCACTGCCTGGGACTGGCCAAGCGGGTGAAGGCGCGGGTTTTCCAGGCCTCCACCTCGGAGGTTTACGGGGATCCCGAAGTGCATCCCCAGCCGGAAAGTTACCGGGGCAGCGTGAACACCGTCGGCATCCGCTCCTGCTACGATGAGGGCAAGCGATGCGCGGAGACGCTGTTTTTCGATTACCACCGCCAAAATGGAGTCGAAATTCGGGTGGTCCGCATCTTCAACACCTACGGCCCGCGCATGCTGCCGGATGATGGCCGGGTGGTCTCCAATTTTATCGTGCAGGCTTTACGGGGGGAGGATCTCACCATTTACGGCAGCGGCTCGCAGACCCGCAGCTTCTGTTATGTGGATGATCTGATCGAGGGGTTTTTGCGGCTGATGGAGCACGACACCCTCACGGGGCCGGTCAATATCGGCAATCCCGGCGAGTTCACCATGCTGGAGCTGGCGGAATTGATCCTCAAAAAGATCGGAGGCCCCTCCAAGCTGACCTTCCGCCCGCTTCCCGCCGATGATCCGACGCAGCGGAAGCCCGACATCTCGCTGGCCAGAAAGGAACTGGATTGGGAGCCCCGCATTCCCCTGGACGAGGGGTTGGAGCTCACCATTGATTACTTCCGCCGCAAACTGAAATCAGCGGTCTGAGCCACGCCGCCATTTTTCCCTTCATTCGACTGAATCAACTATGAAACTTTGCTGCCTTGGAGCCGGCTATGTGGGAGGTCCCACCATGGCCATGATCGCCGCCAAATGTCCGGATATTAAAGTCACGGTCGCGGATGTGAATGAGAGCCGCATCACGGCTTGGAATTCCGACACCCTGCCCGTGTATGAGCCCGGCCTTGCGGAGATCGTGTCCTCGGCCCGCGGGCGGAATTTGTTTTTTACCACCGACACCCGGGCGGCGATCCGGGAAGCGGACATCATTTTTGTCAGCGTCGGCACTCCCACCAAAAGCTACGGGGCCGGCGCCGGACGGGCGGCGGACCTGAAATACATCGAACTGGCGGCGCGCATGATCGCGGAGGAGGCCAGTGGGCCGAAAATCGTGGTCGAAAAAAGCACCATCCCGGTTAAAACCGCGGAGGCGCTGCTGACGGTGCTGCGGGCCAACTCCAAAAATGGAAAATTCCAAGTGCTCTCCAATCCCGAGTTTCTGGCCGAGGGGACGGCAATGGCGGATCTGGAGAATCCGGACCGCATCCTGATCGGCGGGGAACAGACGCCCGAGGGCCTCGCCGCCGTGCAGACACTGGCCTCCATTTACAACCGTTGGGTGCCGCGGGAGCGTATCCTGACCACCAATCTGTGGTCCTCCGAGCTCTCCAAACTGGTGGCCAATGCCTTTCTGGCCCAGCGCATCTCCTCCATCAATTCCATCTCCGCCCTCTGCGAGCGCACCGGAGCCGATGTGGACGAGGTCGCCCGCGCCATCGGCACGGATTCCCGCATCGGTCCCAAGTTCCTGAAGGCCTCCGTTGGGTTCGGCGGCTCCTGCTTCCAGAAGGATGTGCTCAATCTGACCTACCTCTGCGAGCACTTCGGCCTGCCGGAGGTGGCCCACTACTGGGATCAGGTGATCAAAATGAACGACTGGCAAAAGACCCGCTTCAGCCGCCAGATCGTGCAGACCCTTTTCAACACCGTCTCCGGCAAGAAGATCGCCGTTTACGGCTTCGCCTTCAAGAAGGACACCAACGACACCCGGGAGTCCGCGGCCATTTATGTGGTGAGGGATCTGCTGATGGAGCAGGCGCGGGTGGTGGTGCACGATCCCCAGGTCACCCTGGCCCAGATCCGGGAGGATCTGGCCTACCTGGGGGTGCCGCGCGAGACCATGGATCGGAATTTGGAATTCACCGACGAGCCGGACACCGCCGCGGATCAGGCCCACGGGCTGGCGGTGCTGACCGAGTGGGATGAGTTCCGCGGTTTTGACTGGCCGGGCATTTATGAGCGCATGTTCAAGCCCGCCTTCCTTTTTGACGGCCGCAATCTTCTGGATCACGCCAAATTGCGGGGAATCGGATTCAAAGTGCAGGCTATCGGCAAGGCCTGATCCCGACGCGGGCTTGGCGGGTGATTTGGAAAATTTTCCCGCCTGTCCCCGCTGATGGCCGGGGGCGGACGCTCCTTTGCTTTATTCCCAATCCGGATTCAGACTGGCCTTTGCCGGAGAACACCGCTTTCAACCTTTCATGGACAAAAATTCTCTTATTTATATCGCCGGTCACCGGGGTATGGTCGGCAGCGCTCTCTGGCGCGAACTGGAGCGCCGCGGCTACACCAACCTGATCGGCCGCACGCGCGCGGAGATGGACCTGTGCCACCGCCCCGCCGTGGACGCCTTTTACGCCCAGCACCGTCCGGAGTATGTGTTTTTTGCCGCCGCCAAGGTGGGGGGCATCCATGCCAATGACACCTATCCGGCGGAGTTTCTTTATGACAACCTCCAGATCCAGACCGCCCTGATCGACGGGGCCTACCGGTCCGGAGTCAAAAAGCTGCTTTTCCTCGGCAGCTCCTGCATCTACCCCAAGCACGCTCCCCAGCCCATTCCCGAGGACGCCCTGCTGACCGGCCCGCTGGAGCCCACCAACGAGTGGTATGCGGTCGCCAAAATCGCCGGCATCAAGCTCTGCCAGGCCTACCGCAAGCAGTACGGCTGCGACTTCATCAGCGCCATGCCGACCAATCTCTACGGCCCCAACGACAACTACCATCCCCAGAACTCCCACGTGCTGCCGGCCATGATCCGCCGCTTCCACGAGGCCAAAGTGGGCAATGCCCCCACCGTCACCTGCTGGGGCACCGGCCAGGCGCTCCGCGAGTTCCTGCACGCCGATGATCTCGCCCGCGCCTGCGTGTTCCTGATGGAGACCTACAGCGCGCCCGGGATTGTGAACATCGGGTGCGGTTCCGATCTGAGCATTTACGATCTTGCCCACCTGGTGGCCAAAGTGGTGGGCTACCAGGGGGAGATCCTGTGGGACACCTCCAAGCCCGACGGCACCCCCCGCAAGCTGATGGACAGCGCCCGGCTCTTCGGGCTGGGCTGGAAGCCGGACATCGCCCTGCCGGAGGGCATTGGTGCCGCCTACCAGGACTTCCTGGAGCGCGCCGCCACCCCCTCCTCCGCCGCCGCGTAAAAAGCCGGTCACCGGGCGGCAAATCCCGAAAAAGCAGTGGCGCATCCCGCAAAGCCATTCACTTTTCGCGCGTTTGCCGCCTTCCTGTTCCGCATCCCGGCTGCGGTTCCCCGGGGAACCGCGGGCTGCCGCGTCAGAATCAATCCAACCATCCTCCACTTCTTTTCCTTCCTCCATCCATGCCTTCTGCTCTTATCACCGGTGTCACTGGCCAGGACGGCTCCTATCTTGCCGAGCTGCTGCTGGCCAAAGGATACACCGTCCACGGCATCAAACGCCGCGCCTCCATGTTCAACACCCACCGGGTGGACCATCTCTACCAGAAGGAGCAGGTGGAGGGCGCGCGCTTTCATCTGCATTACGGGGATCTGACCGACACCTCCAACCTGAACCGCATCCTGGCCGAAACCCAGCCGGACGAGGTTTACAACCTGGGAGCCCAGTCCCACGTGGCCGTCTCCTTTGAATCTCCGGAATACACCGGCGATGCCGACGGTCTGGGCGCCCTGCGCCTGCTGGAGGGCATCCGCCTGCTGGGCCTCAGCAAAAAGACCCGCTTCTACCAGGCCTCCACCTCCGAGCTCTACGGCTTGGTGCAGGAGATCCCCCAGAAGGAGACCACCCCTTTCTACCCCCGCTCCCCCTACGCGGTGGCCAAGCTCTACGCCTACTGGATCACCGTCAACTACCGGGAATCCTACGGCATGTATGCCTGCAATGGCGTGCTCTTCAACCACGAGTCCCCCCGCCGCGGCGAGACCTTTGTCACCCGCAAGATCACCCGCGGCATCTCCAATATCGCCCAGGGCTTGGAGGACTGCCTGTATCTGGGGAACATGGATTCCCTGCGCGACTGGGGCCATGCCAAGGACTACGTGCGCATGCAGTGGATGATGCTGCAGCAGGAGCAGGCGGAGGACTTTGTGATCGCCACCGGCAAGCAGATCTCCGTCCGGGAATTCGTGCGCATGAGCGCCGCCCAGGCGGGCATCGCCCTGGAGTTCACCGGCAATGGCGTGGACGAGATCGGCACCGTCAGCGCCATCACGGATCCGGAGAAGGCCAGCGATGTCTCCGTGGGTGATGTGATCATCAAAATCGATCCCCGTTACTTCCGCCCCGCGGAGGTGGAGACCCTGCTGGGCGACGCCACCAAGGCCAAAACCAGGCTGGGCTGGGTGCCGGAGATCACCGTGGAGGAAATGTGCGCCGAGATGATGGCCTCCGATCTGGACAAGGCCAAGCGGCACAAGCTGCTCAAAAACCACGGATTTTCCGTGGAGGTAACCAAGGAGTAAGGGCCATGGCGGGGCCGGGTCGGACGCGACCGCTATTTTATCCGTTATCTGTTCATCTGTTCACCTTCTGCTTTCCACAAAAAACCTTATGTCCTGCTTCCTTGTCACCGGTGCCGCCGGCTTTATCGGGGCCGAAGTCTGCCGCCAGCTGATCGCCCTCGGACATCAGGTGGTGGGCATCGACAATCTGAACGATTATTACGATGTCCGGCTGAAGGACTGGCGGCTGAGCCAGCTGCTGGGCTCCGGAGCCTTGGGGATCGGGGACAATGCCGCCCACTCCCTCTATCTGGGTGCCGGCAGGCAGGTGAACGGGCCGTTCACCTTTGAGTATCTCGATATCGAGAACCGGGAAAAGCTGGAAGCCCTGTTCACAGAATTCCCCTTTGACGGAGTCATCAATCTGGCCGCCCGCGCCGGGGTGCGCTACAGCCTGGAGAATCCCCACGTCTATCTGTCCACGAACACCGTGGGCACGCTGAATCTGTTGGAATGCCAGCGGGTGCACGACGTGAAGCATCAGGTGCTGGCGTCCACCTCCTCTCTGTATGCCGGATGCCCGGTGCCCTTCCGGGAGGACCTGCCGGTGAATACCCCCCTCTCCCCCTACGCCGCCTCCAAAAAAGGGGCGGAGATGATGGCCTACAGCTACCATCACCTCTACGGGCTGGACATCACCGTGGAGCGGTTTTTCACCGTCTTTGGACCGGCAGGCCGGCCGGACATGAGCCCCTTCCGGTTTGTGAAATGGATCGCGGAAGGCACCCCCATCACCCTGTATGGGGATGGCACCCAGTCACGGGATTTCACCTATGTGGAGGACGTGGCGCGCGGCGTGGTGCTGGCGGCGCTGAATCCCGGAGGATACCGCATCCTGAACATCGGCGGGGGGCGCGATCCCATTGTGCTGAACGACATGATCCATTTCATCGAGAAGGCGCTGGGCAAAAAAGCGGTCATCGATCACAAGCCGTTCCACTCCGCCGACATGCTGGAGACTGCCGCCGATGTCACCTTGGCGAAGGACACGCTCGGCTGGAGCCCTCAGGTCACTCCGGAGGAGGGATTTGAGCGCACGGTTGCCTGGTATGTGGCCAACAAGGAGTGGCTGGAGACGGTCACGACGTGAAATTTTGAAGATCCTAAGGAATCTCCCAAAGGTGATCGGGTTTGGCCGCGGGGATTACGTTGCCTTCCGGTTTTCGGGGCAATGGCGGATCACACAGGCTGATTGACGGATATTATGGGAGTGAAAACAGACAGCAGGAATTTGTGGTTTGATCTTATTCGGGGGCTTAGCGCGCTTGCTGTGTGCGCCGGGTCACCTGCGCAACTTGCTGCTGGTCGATTACAACCAAGTAACGCACCCGTGGCCGGGATTGAAATTATTCTACACCGCTACCGGCCTGGGGCATGAAGCGGTTATGGTTTTCTTCGTTCTGAGCGGTTATTTTGTAGGCGGCTCCGTGGTTGGACGCGGCTCACGCTTTCAATGGGGTGATTATGCGGAGGCGCGCCTGACCCGCCTATGGGTGGTGCTGATTCCCGCGCTGGCTCTCACATTGGGCATGGACCTGATTACCCGGCACTTCGCTCCCGAGGCCTTGTATGGCGCTTGGCAGCAGACGTGGAATTCCGGGCCGGGTGGAACCAAGGAGCTCTGGTCCGTCGGCCCGGTGACCGCGTTGGGAAACGTTTTTTTCCTGCACACCATAGCAGTGCCCGTTTTTGGGAGCAATAGTCCCCTGTGGAGCCTCGCCTACGAGTTTTGGTACTATGTGCTTTTCCCTCTACTAATGTGCGCGCTGGGCTGGGCGGGGGGCTTCTCAAAGTTCCGCAGGACAGGGCAGTTTGTGGTTCTGGCGGTGCTGCTGTTACTGCTGCCACCCAGCCTTCTCACCGGGGGCCTGATCTGGCTGCTGGGGGTGGCGATGTTCCTCTGTCCGAGGCTTCAGGGAAAAAAAGCGGTGATGCTGGGTGTTGCAGGACTTTTGGGCTTTGTGGCAGCCTTGCTGGCCGCGAAGGCCAATATTCTCAGAGGATTCACCGGTGAGTTGGCAGTTGGACTGGCCTTTGCCTTTCTGGCGGCGGTTCTCCGGGGCATTCCATTCCCTTTTGGTCCGCGTGTGGAGCAGGCTTCGAAGTTCCTTTCAGAGATTTCTTATTCACTCTATGTGGTTCATTTTCCAATAATGATGTGTGGGGCGGTAATTATTTACAGAGGCCGCCAGTTCCAGCCAGATTCCTTGGGATGTGGTATTTTTGTGATCTGGCTGATAGGGGTTTTTCTTGTGGGGGCTGGTTTCTGGTGGGTTTTTGAAAAACGGACACAAAAAATCAGGAGGTGGATTTCCAAGCTGCGAAAAGGCAGGGAAATCGGCATGGCCGCGGTGGAGGCAAGTGCCGAACCTGGGAAAATTTGAGGTATTCAGGATTGTTTAAATTTCATCTATGAGCAAGGGAGCGGCTGATCGCATCGTCCGGGGCACGGTGGTCACATGGCTGAAATTGGGGGTCACAGTGCTGGCGCAGATCGTCGCCACGCCTGCCTACCTCTATTACTGGTCGGCGGAGACTTACGGGGCATGGCTGGCAATCGTGACCGCGGTGAATATGCTTCAGATACCTGGCACCAGCTTTCAAACTTATTCCGGTTATGAGATGATGCGGGAATCGGCGAAGGACCGCACTCAGTTTTCAATTTATCTGCGGTCAGCGGTCCGTTTGGGGGGAGTGTATGGGTTGTTCGAGCTTGGTGTCGCGTTTATAATCAGCCTCACGATGGTGCCGCTTATTCTGGGCAGGGATGCCAGTCCCGAGCTTATCCGGGATGCCGCACAGGCCTTCTTTTTCACAGCCTTGGGTTCCGGTTTGGTGTGGAATTGGGGAGGAATGTGGGTGCGGGGCGCAAGTGCCGTCGGGCATTTTTCAAGATGGGCTTGGTGGGGTGTGCTGGATGCGCTGGTGAAGGTGGGGGCCCCGTTGCTGGTCCTCCCGCTGGGCTGGGGCATGGGTAAAGTCGCCATTTTCCTTTCCTGCACCTTGATCCTGCTGCACCAGATGACGCTTTGGGACATGAGAAAAGTGGTTCGTATCCACATGGATCCGGAAGCGCGTCCAAATTGGATTTTGGCTTGGAACGCGCTTAAGCGTGCCCAGGTGCTCTCCCTCAAATCCACGCTGGAGATGTTCCGCCGACAGGGAATCAGACTCATTCTGGCACCCATGTTGGGAATGAGGGAACTGGCGGCCTTCGCCACCATGAGGACGGGAGCCAATGCGGCCCTGCAGGGCTTGGCCACCCTCACATCACCCCTCATGCCGGAATTGATGAGGTTTCTGGCCAAACGGGACCAAGCCCGCAGCGATGCCGCCATGGCCACCGTGTGGATGGTGGTGGTGGCGGCCATGGCACCCGGTGTCGTGGTGCTGCAGTTGTTTATTGTGGATTTGTTCCATTGGTGGACGCATGGGAAGGTGCCATTCAATCCGGTACTTTTCGCCATCATTTCTTCCAGTGTGCTGGTGTTTTCCGCCGCCCAGCCGGCCACGTCGGTAGTGGTGGGCAACAATCTGGTTCGTGCCCAGCTCATGAATTCCGTTTACGCTTCGGGCACACTGATTTCCTTGACATTCCTCCTGGTCCCGCATTTCGGCATCATGGGTGCCGGCATCGCGCTTCTGTGTTCGGAGCTTGTCTCCACGACGGGATTCAGAATCATAGCCCGAAGATGGCTGGCGGACAAAGGCCTGAGATGGCCGTCGAAACTGGCTTGGTTGGCGGCGGCGGGGGTGCTGATCAGCATCGGGGCCACGGTTCTGATCGCCTGCCTGCCCTCCAAAAAATGGATGGTATTCGCCGCCTACGTGCCGGCCATCCTTTATGACATCGTCCTTTACTGGAAAAACCTGCCGGGTGTGGCGGTGAATCGGGCGAAGGAACTTTTTGGAAAGCTGCCAGTCATTGGCTCCATGGCTAATTGCTTAATGGGATTAAAAGCGGCAAAAGCGGGTACGACCCAGTGAGGGTAAGAAAACGTTTGCACATTTTATTGTTATAAAAATCGCTTGAGGATTTGAAGCGGCGCGGGTTTATTGCAATTTACAGCCCGTTAAGCCACTCGGAATTGCACGTCATATTCATTCGGTTCTGCTTTAGATAAATTAGATTAAGTGTATGATTCCCGCCAATATGCCTAGTGCCTCCGTCAATCTAGCCAAGCGGGATCATTACCTAGAGCTTGATGGTCTGCGGGGGGTGCTCGCGTTTATGGTCATGGGATACCACTTCGGGGTCAACACACTTGTCAGCCAAATGACCCATGGTCTGGTGGGTAAAGGATATTGGGCCTTTTGCGTGGATGTCTTTTTTATTCTGAGCGGCTTCGTGTTGGCGGTTTCCTACTTTGAAAAGAGGTTGCCCTCCTCGCTGTATTTCAAAAAGCGGGTCGCCAGACTGTATCCTCTGCACATTTTTGCAATGGCCATTGCCTTGTGGTTTCAGGTGATGAGCGGTGCCCATTTCAGTTGGCAGAAGATTGGCCTGAATTTACTGTTTGTCCAAAGCCTCTTTGGTGTTGACTCCATTAATACTCCCGCTTGGAGCGCCTCATTGGAGATGTATGTGCCTTTTTTGTGCCTAATCTCTTATCCATTTATTAAACGCTTGGGAAAAACCGGGATCTGGGGTGTTTTCTCCGTGTTCCTCGCGGCGGGCATATGGTTGACGCTACTTTCCGTGATGAAGCAGGACGGCTTGAAAATAGCGAGATCCGCTGTGGGTCTTTTCAGCGGAGTGCTCCTTTACCGCATTTATGACAGTCATTTCCGGCACTCCGTGATGCCTGAGAGGAGACGGCAAATGGTGTTTTACACGCTGCTTATCGGACTTCTGGCACTTCTGGGGCTTGCGGATAAATGGCTGGGATTTGCGGTCATGCTTTATCCGGTGACCTGTCTGCTCATCACGCTTGGAACGCAGACCAGATCCTTGCTCTCCACCACGCCGCTTCAATGGCTTGGCCGGTGGTCCTACTCGATTTATATGCTTCACAAGCCGGTGATGTGGGGTTTCATCGTGATTTACGGCAACCGACTGGATGGCAGTATCCCGATCAAAATGAGCATCATTATCATAACGCTTCTGCTTTCAGCGGTCACGTATGAATTCATTGAGAAGCGGGGTGGAAAAAAGATCAATCAGCTCCTGGGCTCAGCCCGCGGCTGATCCGTGGTCGATGGGCTGATGAAAATTGGCCTAAATTCAAAATATATTCTTGATGAAGATCACGGTTTCAGTCGCAGGCAAGTTCCACGCTTTTTATCTGGCTTCCCAGCTTCAAAAAAGAAGACATCTGCACCGGCTGATCACGACCTATCCTAAATTCGAGGTTGCCAAGTACGGCATCGATAAAAACAAAATCACCTCTTTTTGGTATCTGGAGGCTTTTGCCCGGACCTCCCACGCCCTGCGGCTGCCGCGTCATTTTGGCAATGTGGCCAAAAAGAAGGGATTTTTGGGCCTGTCGGCCGCTCTGCTCCCACGGGACACAGACTTGTTCGTCGGCTGGTCCGGGGGGGCGCTCAAGGGCATTCGGCGAGCCAAAAGCCTTGGCGTCAAATCGTTGGTGGTGAGGGGTTCGACACATATCCTTCACCAGCGGGATGTGCTCAAAAGTGAATATGAAAAATTGGGGCTGCGCCCCCAACTTCCCCCTCAGAGCGCCATTGATATAGAGCAGGCGGAGTATGGGGAGGCGGATTATATCTACAATCAAACTGATTTCGTCAAGAAGACCTTCGTGGAGAATGGCGTTTCTGCGGAGAAAATCGTAGTGACCCCGACAGGGGTGAACCTGCAGCACTTTTTTCCGGTCCCCAAGGAGGACGGCAAATTCCGCATCATTTACTGTGGAGGACTCAGTGTCCGGAAAGGTGTCCATTATCTGCTGCAGGCCTACCGTGAACTGAAACTCCCCAATTCCGAACTGTGGCTGATCGGCGGGGAGACGGCGGACACTCCTTTCATCCTGAACAGCTATTCTTCCCCCGGGGTGATCTGCAAAGGCGTGCATCCGGAGCGGGACCTGCACAAGCTGTACTCGCAGGGTTCAATTTTCTGCTGTCCATCCCTGGAGGAGGGGTTGGCCATGGTGCAGGCGCAGGCCATGGCGTGCGGCCTGCCGTTGATCTGCACGGACGCTTCAGGAGGAGGTGAGTTTTTGAAAAACGGGGGAGGCGGTATTTGTATTCCCGCAGGCTCCACAGAGGCGATCAAAAACGCGATTCTGCAGCTTTATGAAGATTCAAAGCTTCGGGGAGAAATGGGGAAAGCCGCCCAAGAAACAATTTCTGATGGATTCACCTGGGACCATTACGGAGATCGTATATGCGCCATTTATAAAAAGATTTTGGCTGAATAAAATTCAATCATATTTCTGCCGGAAATGGTGTAATTCCATCTTCCGGATAGCCTCCAAACCACATGCATCCTCGAAGTAACGTATTGCCTGTGTCGGATTCTTTGCTGGAGAGCGATCCGTGGCGTTATGCCCGGAGAGTGGTCGGCATCACAACGGCGGTGGCGGTAATGATCCAGTTGTGCCTTTCGGCGGACATCCTAATGTTTGAATGCTTAGGGCTCTGTATAGTCGGTACTTTTTTGTTTGCTTGGCAATTCCAGCGGGATAAATTTCGAAAAGGTCCTTTTTCCATGCTGATGCTCTTGGGATTTGGATCCACCTATTTTTACCTGCCACTCATTTTTACCACTTTTGAGTTTAGCCCGGTCTATAATAAACTGGTGGTGCCAGTGGAAGACTTTACAGCAGCGTTAGCCGTTTATGTGTGTCTGATTCTGATGCAACGATTATGTGCTGGATTTTCACCTATTCTCAGTCTGCGTAGAGGAATCAGTTCCAAAGTACTAAAGCCTTTAGGCTTTTTCTCCACTCCTTCGGAGCTTCAATTGTGGGGAATGGGAATGGTGGGAGTGATCGGTTTTCTGGTGGGACATAGCAGCACACACGAAGCGGATTCAGAGACACTTGAGAAATTCTTTCAGTCTTTCCGGATTTTTACTTTTGCACCATTTTTGCTTCTGGTTCCTCAAATGATCGGGGGAACCAATAAGATCAAAAAAAGTGCAACCGCGCTGATTATTTTCACCGTCGTTTTGTTTTGCCTTGCCATGTCCACAGGGTCGCGGGGCTACACGGTCGTAGGATTGGTGACGGCGGTATGCTCCTACTGGCTGGGAGTATGGTCAGGTGTGATCCGCGCTAATCGTTTCAAATTCAGGCACCTTCTGCTGGTCAGCATCGGATTGTATTTGATTACTGGCCCTTTGGGGGATGCCTTTACAGCTGCAAATGCCGGCAGTACGGGCAAGGGGAGGGATCGCAGTATTGGCGAAGCGTTTTCGGATTTTGTGGAAGCGTTTTCCAGCGAGGAAATCTTGGAGAATTACAAAAATGTTTCAGCAAAAGTGGCTGCGCAGGAGGGGGCATGGATTGAGACTTACGTCGAAAATGAATTCCTGCGCCGGTTTGCCAATCTGAGTTTTATGGACAATACTTTCAGTATTGCTTTATCCATTGACGACAATTCCCGTGACAAATTGCGCAAAATAGAAACGTTGAGAGCGTGGTCAATTTTGCCAAATCCCGTGATTCAATTCTTTGGTATTGAAGTTGATAAAAAGGAAGATTTTAAAGGTTCCATGGGGGATATTTTTTACAATGAAACTTTAGGTCAGGATGCAGGTTTGGGAAGTTATAAAACTGGAAATTTGATTTCCTCCGCTTACAATTTATTTGGTTTGGCCTTTCCAGTGATGATCGCTTTGCTTGCTGGAGGGTTGTTTATTCAAATGGATTGCTTGGTTATAGGGGGGGGGGCACAGCCAGGCGATGTGAACGACAGGGAAGAGGGATTGAAATTCTCCCCCTTGGGACTTCTGCAGTCCTATGCCATTTTTTCTATTCTCTCGTCCACCACTTCAGTGGAATCATATTCCGGTCTGTTGTCGGTGCTGGCTCGGAATTATCTGCAATGGATTATTCTTTATCTAATTATTTTTTGGGCGACCAGTTTCATTTTTGGAGTCCGAAAGGCATCCTCCAAAAGTGGAGTGTTGCCAGTTGCTCGAGGACCTATGGGGGTGTAGTACTTTGCTGCGCGAATCCATCATCTTGAATCGGATCAATTTTGCCGATTTTTAAAAAGAAATATATAATCCACTTTTGTTTAAAAACAAAGTTTTAGATCTTTTTGATAACGACGATGCGCTAAATTATTTTATATGAGAGTTCTTTATTTGGGGGATGTTAAATCCACCAGCACCTCCCTGCATCGGGCGCAGGCGCTTCAGCGCATTGGGCACACGGTGGTGCAGCATGATCCAGGAACCATTGTCCAGCAGAGCTTCCGCAACCCTTTGCTCGGACATTTCCATTATCGGACCGGGTTCCGGCTGGTGGTTTCGAAGGTTGAGCAATGGCTCGCAAAGACCGTTCTGCCGAAGTCAGGAGCCGGAGTGGATGCGGTCTGGGTCAACAGCGGCCAGTTTTTTTCACCTGCCGCAGTGCGGGTGCTGAAGGGACTGAAGGTCCCTGTCATTCTTTATAACAATGACGATCCCACGGGAGGCCGTGATCCGGGCTGCTGGCATCAATTACTGAAGGCGCTGCCCGAATATGATCTTTGTGTTTCCTTGAGACATTCCACGGTCAGGGAAATGGCGGCCCAAGGAGCGCCACGCGCTCTCCGAGTCTGGATGAGTTATGACGAGGTGCTGCATAGTCCTCCTGGATCCGGCGAGAAGCTGGATGGGATTTTCCAAGCGGATGTTGTCTTTGTGGGGACTTGGATGCGGCATGAAAACCGGCATGTTTTTCTCCGTCACTTGGTGGATGCGGGGGTGAAGGTGCGAATCTGGGGCGACCGCTGGAACAAATGCGGAGACACAGCCTTGGTGGCGGAATGCTGGACAGGTAAAAGAGCCTCCGGTCGGGATTATGTGTATGCGGTTGCCGGCGCCAAGGCGGCTCTCGGGCTTCTTTCCAAGGGCAACCGGGACCTGCACACCCGGCGCTCCGTTGAGATTCCCTTTGCCGGTGGCGTGTTTTGTGCTGAACGGACCTCCGAGCATGGCCTGATGTACAAGGAGAACGAGGAGGCTGTTTTCTGGTCCACGGCGGAGGAGTGTGCAGAAAAATGTTTGGAATTGGTTGCGGACTCCGCAAAACGGGAATCAATCCGGTTGGCAGGAATGGCGCGTGTCAGGGCCATGCACCTGGGCAATGAGGATGTCTGCCGGGCGGTTCTGGCTGAGGCTTTCAACCCGTCCCGCCCTAAAATTGGGGAGATTTCACCTGCCTGATTTGGGAAATTTGGCTATTGCAAATTTGGCTATTAATTTATTTGATGTCAGACTCAAAATCACCTTTTGAAATTATTTTCAGTTACCCCGTCGTCCTGTTCGATTATGACCGGACCATTATGTCGCTGGCCATTGACTGGCCGGCAGCCCGCGAGAGCTGCCGGGCGTGGCTGACGGAGAAATTTCCCGGATTTGCAACCGGGACAACGGAGCGTATGGATGAAATGGAGGCGGCGGCAATTGGCCAGTTTCCGGACCGTGCCCACGATATTTTTGAGTTCCGCAGACAACTGGAGGGCTCCGAGATGGAGGAGCATACCCCTCAGCCCGAGGTCATCAGTCTGGTCAGGGATCTGGCCGCGCCCAAGGACGCGCGGAGGCTTTTCATCATCAGCAACAATCTGCACGCCACTGTGAAAACCGGTCTGCGGGCGCTTGGTTTAGCCGGTCATTTTGAGGCAATTTTAGGGATCGACGATGTGGGGCTTCCAAAACCCTCCATAAAAGCCGCGCACCTGCTGCATGAGCAGTATGGAGTCGATCTTCAAAAATCCATTCTTGTGGGGGACAGTCCCTCTACTGACGGCGAATTCTGCCGGCTGGCGGGAATCCCCTACTTCAACATTCAACCGTTCACCACACACTGCCGATGAAAAACACAACCCCCAAGCTGCTGGATTGCACCATCCGGGACGGCGGCTACCTTAATGACTGGGATTTCACCCTTCCGTTTGTTTACCGCCTGCTGCGGGTGCTGGATGAATCCGGTTTCGATTTTGCGGAAGTGGGTTTCTGGAACCCCAAAGACGCCGGCACCCTTTGGAAGCATTGTGATATTGAAACGCTCAAGGCGCTGGATGCCGGATCGTTGAGGATCAAACTCGTCCTGCTGCTTGATTATGGCACCTGTTGCGTGGACGAGGTGCCTGCCGAGCTTGCGGAATACGTCAGCCTGATCCGGGTCACCGCCCATAAAAAGACCCTCACCCAAGCCGCCGACTTCGCTTTCGCCCTGCGTCAGAAGGGGTTTTCGGTGACCGTCAACGCCATGGGCATCACCTCCTATTCCAAGGCGGATCTGGTCCATTTGGCGACGGAGGCACACCGGGCCCAGGGCCGCTGCGATTATTTCTATCTTGCGGACAGTTTTGGTGCCCTGACTCCGGAGGAGACCGCGCGCGTCTTCCACCTCCTCTCCACCGTGTCGGAGGTGCCGCTGGGATTTCACCCTCACAACAATCTGGAACTGGCCGTAGCCAATACCCTGACCGCTGTTGAGTCCGGTGCCTCCATCATTGACTCCTCCCTGCTGGGCATTGGCCGCGGTGGTGGAAACCTGCGCTCCGAGGTCATCGCCGCCATTCTGGCGCGGAAGGACCGTTCGAAAGTCAACCCCCTTCCACTGCTCAGCTTTGCGGACGCCACCTTTGACCGTATCGGTGCCAGGCTCGGCCTCTCCTACGACCTGGAGCAGGTCATCAGCGGCATGGCGGGCTGTCACCCAAATTACGCCTCCGCACTGATCGGTCCCCGCCGTCTGGCGCTGGATGAGATTTTCCATGTCATCGAGGCTATTCCCTGCGAGCGAAAAAACCAGTTCTCCGATGCTCTGCTGGAGGAAATGATCACCGCTGCCGCCGCGAAAGCAGAGCCGGTGGCCGGAGAGCCCCCGTCAACGCTGGCCTGCGCCGGCAGCGCATCCGCCGTGCTGCTGTGCCCTGGGGCGGTGCCGCCTCAAATTCCGGCGGGAGTGCCGATTTTCAGCGTGAACACTATTCCTTCCGGCATTGAACTGACAGGTGCAATCTTCGGGAGTCTCCGCAGGCTGTGGCAGAATGGCGACACTGCGGGCAAGGTTCCAGTGTGGCTGGCTTGGAACCGTCACACCCAACGCAGCCTGCCCTCCTGCCGTGTGCTTGACGCCGCATCCATGGAGGCCAAAACCGGTATCTCCATTCAAAACAGCGGCATCCGGGCCCTCGCGCTGCTGCTGGAGGCGGGGTACCGCACCGTGGAGGTCTATGGCATGAAAGGGTTCTCCGTTCCGGGAACCTCCGGAGACGGCACCGGGGATGGAATCCTGAAACATCTCAATGATGAGGCTGTGGTGGAATTGAAGGCGGTGGCAGCGGCCTATGCCACCACAGGCGCTTCCTTCATTCTCCATGAGTCCCCCCTTTCCAAAGTGCTGTAACATGAGCAGGGACACCACAGTCATAGTGCCGGTCCGCAAGGGCAGCCAGCGCATCATCCACAAGAATATCCGTCCGGTGGCGGGGTTCCGCTACGGCCTGATGGAAATCAAACTCCGGCAGCTGCTGGCGACCGGGGTATTCGATCAGATCCTGGTGGACACGGATCTGGAGGAGATGGGTGAAATGATGGATTATATTACGGGTGGAGTCCCGGATCCCAGGGTGCGGGTCGAGCCGCGCGATCCCCGCCTGGCGGGCAGCGATGCCACCACGGATGATTTGATCCGCCATCTGGTGACCAAGGTCCGGACCACCCATATGGTTTGGACCCATGTGACTTCGCCGTTTTTCACCGCGGAATGCTACCGCCGTTTTATGACGGCTTATCATGAACGCCCGGAGACTGCGGACTCCCTCGTGGCGGTGGATGTGCTGCGCGAGTTTCTGTGGACCAAGGGCGGTCCTATGAATTATGACCGCTCCAAACTGCGCTGGCCCTTCACCCAGACTCTGGAGCCGGTCTATCTGATCAACAGCGCGGCGTTCGCCATTCCGGTGGAGTTGGCTCGGAAGGTGGGTGACCGGCTGGGCGACAGTCCGGCATTCTTCGAATGTGAAACCTTCGAAGGTTTCGATGTGGACTGGCCCGCGCAGTTTCAGGTCGTGGAATCGCTCGTCAAAAACGGTTATCCTGTACTCTGACCCATGGGCAAACTGCTGGATCTGAAATTCACGGTGGATCACCGCCTGCTGTCGGTGGTGAATATGTGGCGCACCGTCAAGGCGCTGAGGCTTAGCGGAGCCCAGAAAGCCGCCCTCCGCCGCACGGACGCCGTATGGAGAAAATCAGGGAAGGGAAGCTGCCTGATTTGCGGAAATGGCCCTTCGCTGGGAGAGCTCAGTTTTGAGGATTTCAGCTCCACTCCGGCCTTCGCCGCCAATTATTTTTACAAGCACCCCCAAGGGGACAAGCTGAACCCGAAGCACTACGTGATCATCGACGGGAAAATCACCGAGGGCATCTGGCCCGTTACGATGATTGATGAGATATTCGCCACATTTCCGGAAACCTCCCTCTTTCTGGATGTGAGGTGGCTGGAGTTGCCCGTGTTCGCCCCCTATGTGAAAAATGAGCGGATTTTCTGGATCTACCCGGCGTTGTTTCCCCACGCGTTTCTGAAGCCCCGCCGCCGTCTGGACCAGCCTCTGTACGCGCTGAACGTGGTGTCCGCGATCATCTCCCTGTCCACCGCCATGGGTTATACCGGGCTGGGCATTGCGGGTGTGGACGGCGACGGCCTGTTCCGGGAAATTCTGGACATGCAGTCCCATTTCTACGCCGGGGACAAGGACCACTCCATGAGAAACTTTGAATCCATGGTCAAATCACTGATGCTCTCCACGGAGAATCTGTGGGCCTGGCAGGGAATCGTGAAAACCCACCGCGCGCAGGGAATCCATCTGGAGAATCTGTGCAAAGGCGGAATCATGGACTGCATGCCCCGGGTTTCACCCGCGGATTTCCTGGCCGCCGGGAAAAACTGACAAGCATCTCTTTCCCCCTTTGCTTTCTTGAAGATCGTTTTTTTCTGCCACCCGGATTTTGAAAACCACCAGAGCATGCCCCGCTATGCGCGGATGCTTTCCGAGGCCTTTTCCCGGAAGGGATATGAGGTGGAGATGTGGGCTCCCAAGGAGCGGCTCCACCGTTTCGGGCGCTCGCCATTCATCAAAAAATGGCTGGGGTACGTGGATCAGTTCCTCATCTTCCCCCTGGAGGTCAAAATCAGACTCCGCTCACTTGCCGAGGGGACCTTGTTTTCCTTCACGGATCAGGCTTTGGGCCCATGGGTGCCGTTGGTGGCGTCCCGCCGGCATGTCATCCACTGTCATGATTTTCTCGCCCAGCGCTCCGCTGCAGGGGAAATTCCGGAAAATCCTGTTTCCTCCACAGGCAGGCAGTACCAAGCCTACATCCGGCGGGGATACCGCAAGGGCCGGAATTTTATCTCGGTCTCCAAAAAAACCCGCGAGGAGCTGCATCATTTTTTTGGTGGTGTGCCTTCGCGCTCGGAAGTGGTTTACAATGGCCTGAACCAGGACTTCACTCCCCTGCCGGCTCCGGAGGCGAGAGCGGTGACGGGCAGGGCTTTGGGGTTGAACTTGGGGCAGGGCTTTATCCTTCATGTGGGAGGAAACCAATGGTACAAGAACCGCACCGGTGTGGTGGAGATATACGATGCCTGGCGGTCCGGCGGCGGGAATCTGCCGCTGGTGATGATCGGCGCGCCTCCGCCTCCCGAACTTGAGGCCGCCCGCGGGGCATCGGCTTTCCGGGAGGATATCCATTTTTGCCAAGGTGTGGATGACACCACACTGCGGGCCGCGTATGCCGGAGCCTCGGTATTTTTATTTCCTTCGCTGGCCGAGGGCTTTGGCTGGCCGATCGCCGAGGCGATGGCATCCGGATGTCCGGTAATCATCACCAATGAGCCGCCAATGACGGAAGTGGGGGGAGACGCCTGCTTTCTCATTCCGCGCCGCCCTTCTGCGGGGACCGGTGACCAAGAAGTCACGGATTGGGCGCGGGAAGCTTCAGCAGTCCTGTCGCAGGCTGTCGATATAAGCGCGGAAGACCGGACCCGGCTGGCGCTCCGCATGCGGGAAAATGTAAAGCGTTTCGACCCCGGAAAAGCCATTGACCGGATGGAATCCATTTACTTGGAAATTTTCAACCGCCCCGCACACGCTCCCTTATGAGGAATCAGCCTACATCCACTTCACTGGAGGCTGAGAAGGGCCGCAATCTGTTTTTGGATGCGGCGAGAACCATCGCCGCGTGGGGGGTGATTGCCATTCACGTTCCGTATGAAACGTGGGGGGCCAAGGCCTTCAATCAGATCTTCTGGCCAACATGCGTGCCATTTTTCTACGTCGCCGGCTTGGTGTTTTTTATAAAATCCGTAAAGCTTGACAATGTCCCCGGGCTTCTGCAAAAGCAATGGGCGCGGCTGATGATCCCCTACATTTGTTGGACCGTTATCTATCTGGCGCTGAGACTCGCGAAGGGAATTCTGACCCATGATCCGCCGAAGATTGAGTGGGTGGCGGCACTTTTTTACGGCGCCTCAGCCGTTCACCTGTATTTTTTGCCGATGCTCCTGATTTTTCAGGCGCTGGCGCTTTCCCTTATTCTTATTAGCAAGGGGCAGGGCAGGCTGAAGGGGCAGGGAGTGGCTATTCTTGTCATTGCATTGATTGTTTTTTCGGGCGGGTATTTCCGGAAATATTACGACAAGGGGAGCACCGGCTACTTCCTGGCAGTGGCCATGTACTTGTCAGCTGGTTTTCTGTTTGCCTCCCGGATGAAAAATGGCCGGATGGCCAAAGGGTGGGGTCTGGCTGGCCTTGCCATCTGGGTTGCAGCCGTGGCCATGAATTTCAAGGGCTGGCGGCTGACGGTGCTGGACTGCCCCCTCCTGCTGCCTTTTGGGGGCATTGGATTTTTTATGTTGGCAGCCTCTGATTTGTTTCAGCTTCGGGCAAACCGCTTTACGCCATTTTTAGGGCTGTCCTACGGTATTTACCTCAGTCACGTGATTTTCCAGGAATTTTTTGAATTTGCTTTCGCGAAATTCGCTCACGGGCATGTGGTTTACAACGCATTGACCAAAGTGGCGGTGACCACGGTCATCTTTGGGCTGGCCATGATGCTCACGCTGGCACTCCCCCGCTTAGTTCCAGCGGCGGGATGGCTGTTTGGAGAATACCGCAAACGCTCTCCAAAAGCCTGAGACACTGGATGATCATGGCCTCTCTTCCTGATTTATGACAGTTCTGCACGTCATCGCCAGCATGGATCCACGTCATGGCGGCGTCTGCCAGGCGGTCAGAACCATTATCCAAGGACTTCAGCCACTGGGCATTCAAAATGAGGTGGCCAGTCTGGATGATCCGGCTGGACCGTCCCACGACGGCGATCATTTCCCGCACGCCCGGCTCGGGCCCGCCTCGGGTCCCTGGCAGTATGGGAGGGGGCTGAAGTCCTGGCTTCAGAGCCATCTGGAGCGTTTTGACGCTGTCATCCTCCATGGTCTTTGGCTGTATCACGGATACGCTCTGCGGCGGACGGTGCAGAGTATCAGAGTCCGCGGCGGAAAAGCGCCACGCTTTCTGGTGATGCCCCACGGAATGCTGGACCCCTACTTTCAGAAGGATCCCTCACGACGCTTGAAGGCGGTCCGGAATGAAATTTACTGGAAAGTGATCGAGCGGAAAACCGTCAATGACGCCGACGGGCTGCTCTTCACCTGTGAGGAGGAAAAGCGGCTCGCCCGATTGGCATTCCAGCCATACCGGCCGGCCGGTGAGCATATTGTGGGCCTGGGGGTGGATTTCCCTCCACCGTTCACGGACACCATGGCGTCCGCTTTCGCCGTCAAGTGTGCTGAGCTGGCAGGGCGGCCCTACTTGCTTTTTCTCAGCCGGCTCCATGCCAAGAAGGGAATTGATATCCTCATTCAAACCTGGGCGGAGATGGCCGCTCAAGGCACCGGCGCGGGAAGGGCGGGATTTCCATCCTTGGTGGTGGCCGGACCTTTGGATACAGCATATGCGGAGGAGATGAGACAGCTGGCGGAGCGGCTGTGCCCGCCAGCCTCGGCTTCAATTAAGCCCAGCATTTTCTTTCCCGGCATGCTTCAGGGAGATGCCAAATGGGGGGCGTTTTACGGATGTCTGGCCTTCGTGCTGCCCAGCCATCAGGAGAATTTCGGCATTGCCGTGGTGGAGGCGCAGGCCTGTGGCAAGCCGGTGCTGATATCGGAAAAGGTCAATATCTGGCGTGAAATCACCGCCGGCGGGGCGGGCTGGGCCGCAGAGGACAGTGGGGCAGGCGTCCGGCGTCTGATTAGCGACTTTTTGGCGCTCACTCCTGAAAAATCGGCTGCGCTTCCCCGGCAGGCAATGGAATGCTACTTGGAGAATTTCGGAGTGGAGGGTGCCGGCCGCCGTCTGGCTGCGGTTCTGAATCCCGCCGGTTCCGAGTCCCGCCGCGCGCCTCCACTCCCCTTTCCCTCGTCCTTCGCGCCATGATGCCGGATCTTCCGCATCATCAATTTCCCGCCTGATTATCCACCTAACAAAATGGCAGACAAGGCCGATCCCGTCGACACCTTCACCGCCCCCAGCTTCTCCCTGTCAAACCGCCTGCAAAGGCTGGTCTGGAATGTGGTTTACCTGTTTGTCTTCCGCCTGATCCCCGGGCCTTTTCACGGGATCAGAGCAGCCATCCTGAGAGGGTTCGGAGCCCGGATCGGCAAAAGTGCCCATATTTATCCCGGAGCCCGGATTTGGGCTCCATGGAATTTGGAGGTGGGTTCCGAGGCCGGCATTGCCAATGGTGCCATTCTTTACAATCAGGGAAAAATCTTCATCGGACGGCGGGCGGTCATTTCCCAGGGAGCGCATCTCTGCGCCGGCACTCATGATTACGAGCAGGCCGGCATGCCACTGATCACGCGGCCCATCCGCATTGGAGACTATGCCTGGATCACGGCTGAGGTTTTTGTGCATCCAGGGGTCAACATTGGTGAGGGGGCGGTGATCGGAGCCCGTTCAGTGGTCACCCGCAATATTCCCGCCTGGACAGTCTGCGGGGGATGCCCGTGCAAGCCTTTGAAAAACAGAACCTGGCGGCCCAGCTGATTTATATGTCCCTTTCTGTCCTGATATTGACAAAAAACGAGGAGCAAGACCTGCCGGGATGCCTGAAGTCCGTAGCGTGGTGTGACGATGTCCATGTATTCGATTCCCTCAGCACCGACCGCACCTGTGAGATCGCGGAGAACGGCGGAGCAAAAATCACCTCCCGGAAATTCGACAACTGGTCAGCGCATCAGAACTGGGGACTGGCCAACATCCCCTTCAAACATCCCTGGGTGCTGTACATTGACGCTGACGAGCGGGTGTCCGAAGGGCTCCGCACCCATGCCCTTGCCGCCGCCAAAGCGGATGCCCCTGAAAGCGCTTTCCGCCTCCGGCGCCGTGATTTTTATGGAAACGGAGTCTGGCTGAAGCACGCCCAGATTTCTCCTTTTTACCTACGGCTCTTCCGCCCATCGAAAATGCGGTATGAGCGCCTGGTGAATCCGGTCTCCATTGTGGACGGCCCCATCGGGAACATCGAGGGCTTCCTCGACCACTACCCCTTCAGCAAAGGCGTCGGGTTCTGGCTGGAGCGGCATATCAAATACGCCGACCTGGAGGCGAGAACGATCATGGAAAACCGAGCCAAACAAGACTCGTTCTCACTGATGAAGGCTTTCACGGCGACGGATTTCACGGAAAAAAGATTTCATCAAAAAGAGCTTTTCTACCGCCTACCATTCCGACCGTTGATAAAGCTGTTTTATATGTTTTTCCTGCGCCGTGCCTTTCTGGACGGCAGGGCGGGCTGCACCTACGCCGTGCTTCAATCCATTTACGAATACTTTATCGTTTTAAAACAGCGCGAACTAGAAAATCGCCAATCTGAAACTAGGGTATGATTATAATAAAACATCAATCTTAAGGTTTGCGTGTTGAGTTAAATGTCTGAACGCCTATTATCTCTTTTGCCTCCCGGGAAATTTTTTCAACAGGCTCTTAGCGGCGGTCACCCCATACCGCAGGCTGTGCCCCGCTAATCAATTAGACAAAAATCAGCTTACTAACTTTTGTCATGGCTTTTTTTATTAATCCGATGCAGGGCATGATCATCGCTTGGCGATTAGTTTAAATAAACATGACCACTCCTATAAAAAGCGTCTCAAAATCTATTGCTTTTGAAAATTTGGATATCGTCAGGGGCATTGCTGCTGCTTCTGTTTTCCTGCATCACTATGCACAACAATTTCCCCACCCCGGCAGCGCGGCCTTAAGTTTTTTTGAAAGGCTGGGTGGTTGGGGAGTAACCATATTTTTCGTCCTGAGTGGGTTCTGTATCCACTGGTCTGAAATAAATAACCGCAGTTCCGGGAACGCGTTTAATATCAAATCATACTTTGTTAGAAGGATTTTCCGGATTTATCCCGCATTTGTCGTATGTTTAATAGTGTGCTTAATCATTTCGAATTACCACACGTCTAATAATATAAATCACGGAGGCATTGAAGCCGTTTTCTCCCACCTCTCGCTCACAAGTTCATTTTCATTAACTAATCGAAATGCAATAAACACTGTTCTGTGGACTGTGGTTGTTGAGGCGCATTTTTATATCCTTTACGCAATATTTCAGAAATACTTCAATGGCTTGAAAGCTGCCCGCCGAATGGTTGTGATTTCCATCGTCGTGAGTGCCATCACGTATGTGGCATCCGTCACTTTCGTTGAGGCTGGCTTGGTGCGAGTAACAATGCAGAAGATATTCGCCACTTCTTGGTGGACTTGGTGCTTGGGTGCTTGGGCGGCGGAGATTATAAAAACAGGACATCCGCTGATAAAATCCCACCGGTTGCGGCAAGGGGTAATGGCGTGCGCAATTGCAGGATCCTTAGCATTGCTTTTCTTGCCCCCGACCTATTCACTTCAGGCGATCCGTTTTATTCTTCCTATATTTGTTTTGATTGGTATGCTATTAATATTAAAGAGTCAGACTTCCCCGCTGTTTAAGCCATTGAGGGGATTGGGGGAGGTTTCCTATTCGTTGTACCTCTTCCATCCGGTAGCTCTATTAGTTGGAATTTATATCGTCGTCAATCCTATAAGTCATTTTGTGTTGGTGATGGTGATGGGCTTGCTAATTGCAGTGTTTGGATATAACTGCATTGAAAAACCATTCAACTTCAAGGGGCATCGCTTGGCGAAAAAAATCAGCAGCAAAAAAGCTGGCAGTATTTCTTAAATGTTATTTTCAATTTACTGGCACTAATCCCAGTTATATCAGTTTTATGAGCTACAAATATTTTCTCGGTATCCGTTTTTGGAATGAACAAACTGAAAATTTGCTAATTTCAGCTGATCAGCAAGGTGGCCTTTTTACCGTTCCTTCCGCACCTTCCTTGGGTGCTATGGACAATGATGCTCCATTGTCGCGCGCATATCGTGCTTCGGACTGGGCGGTAGTAGATGGCGGTTATGTGGCTCTTATTTTGAGGTTTTGTTTCGGCAAATCAATTCGTCGTATCTCTGGTTTGCAAATACTTCAGAAGTTGATTGGGGTGGGGCATGATCATGCAGTTCCCATGGAGGAGCGCACTATTTTGTGGGTTATACCCAACGCCAAGGAGGAGGATGCTATCCGTAATTATTTGCTTCAAGGAAATTTTGATCTAAATCGTCAGCATTTTTATGAGGCACCGTTTTACAAAACCGAAGATGATTTTGCTGACCAGAAGCTGCTAATTAAAGCAAAGGGAGTGGCTCCTGATTGGATTATTATGTGCATTGGTGGCGGTCGCCAAGAAAAGATAGGCTATTTTATCAGGCAGCAATTTGAACTTTTTAAAAGAAAGCCAGTTATTCTGTGCACAGGAGGAGCTATTTCATTCCTTACCGGAACACAAGCTAATATTCCTACTTGGGCAGACCGTTTATACTTGGGATGGCTAATGCGGATTTTTTCCAGCCCGCGGCTTTTTGGAGCGCGATATTTGGATGCCGCATGGCGCTTTCCCAAACTGCTATGGACATCACGCAAGTGCATTTTTATTGAGAGTGCACATTCTAGTAAATGATAAGTCGGATCCTCCGGACGATGCTTTTGTTTGCCTGAAACATTGAACTAATAATTCAGTTTTTTTAGGAAAAATACTTGTGTAAAATATATTTAATACAATTATTGATCCACCGCCTTAAAGGCGGTGTTTTCGTTTTTGCGGCTAAAAGCCGGTAGTGGGGCGAAAGTGTAAGTCTTGACGCGTGACCGTGCGGCAAGAGTTGACCGTTGACCGCAGCCAGCCTGCCGCCTTGGCTGGCGGGCAATTTGGCGAAGAGCCAGTACAGGTAGACGCGCGGGTTCATGCCTCGGCGCAGGCAGCTGCGCAGTAGACTAAAGAGCGTGGTGGAGCGGTAATTGATTAACGGGTGAAAATTGTTTCGGGGACTATGAGTACTTCTGGAATGCCCATTGCGAGAGAGCGCATCACCATGGGCTTCCTCTGTGCAAAGTTCCGGCGGTGATCTCGGGCCCGCCACCCGCATCTCCTTGGGCCAAAGCGCCCTGACCCAAGCTCAGCTATGAGGCAAACGCCTTGGACGTCATCGGCCAACAAAACTGCCTGAGCCTTCTGCTCAAAAATCTCATCACTGTGGAGGAGACAAGTACTGGGCGGACGCGGGACCACCAAGAGCTGGGACGCCTTGTCAGGCAAAAGCCCCGGCTGCCAATTGCGGAACCGCAGGCTCAGGAACCCTGACAATCAGCGCCTGCTGGACCGGTTCGGCCCTCAGCATGACAACGGACGCGTTCTGCAATTTCTGGAGCGTCCGGAGAATTGAGCCCAGCAACAACTGTGCAGAACGCGGACTGCACAGTGCCGTGATTGCGCGCAAAGTGCCGCATTGCTCGAAGAATGGGTGTGGAGCCGGGACTTATGAGGTCATGAAAAGCATCACCGCCACCTTATCTCTGCGCGGCCATCAGGTGTCCAGAGCCTTGGCAAGCATGATTAAGGGCGACCCTATGCCACAGCCAGCGGCCCGCTAATGAACCCCTTCAATCCATTTACGAATATTCTATCGCTTATAAAACTGAAAATAGATCTGACTCCAACATGAGTATGACAGAACAAAAGCGGCTGACAGGTCCAGATTTTGTCAAAGGGTTGGCAATTGTTTTGATGGTTTATGGACATTTGGACCATGCTGGCAGCCTAGTGGTGCAGCAAAAAGCAGCAGTCAAATGGGTTTACTCATTTCACATGCCCTTATTTTTACTTATTTCTGGGTTTTTATTCAAGTTGCGTTCTGAAGGGAAGATATTAATTGGGAATGTTGTATCAAAAATATTACGTCCATATTTAATTTTTGCGGCGTTATATTTGTGCGGCCTATGGGTAGCGTCCACGATGGGATTGCCAACTGCAAATGTAGCCCCTCAATCAGCACAGGGCTTTTTTGATACCCTGTTTCTTCATCCACGCGGAGGCTACTGGTTCCTACACTCCCTATTGATAATTCAGATATCTTTGATAATTCCTAAAACAATTAGAATTTTTAAAAATAATGACCCATTAATTTACTTTATACTTTCATCACTAATTTGGGTTATATGTATATATTATAATGTTATACTTCCTAGGACAATTGCATTTTTCATGATTGGTTTTTGCCTCGGGAATATCTGGGGGATGTTCAGGGGCGGGATTTGGGTGGGATTTGCAGGTGCCATGATCACGGCAGGACTGTCATGTTCTGATCTATTTACATTTTCGATGGCTCAGATAGTATGGGCGGTATCCCTGCTTTGCTTTTTAAGCGGCGTATCCGAAGCAAAACCATCAGCATTAGCGGTTCGGTTTTTTGCTTGGTTGGGAAAAAATTCAATGGGTATTTTAGTTTTTCATGCTATTTATGTAAGCCTTTTTAAAATTTTATCAAAATCAATACTTAAAGTAGAGCCTTCAGGAATTCTAAATTCAATCGCTGCAACAGTGTTTTGCGTCGGCGCATGCCTTGCAACATCATTTTTGATTGATCGCGCAAAAATGACAATGTTCCTTTTCGGATCTAATAATGTGTATTTTCCTTTCCGCGCGAAACGAGAATTCATTGTAGGTTGTTAAGGGTCTAATTGGGACGTAATTGATTAGCGGGCCACAGCCTGCGGCATGGGCGGCCGCTGATCATGCCGGCAAGGGCACCGGACACGTGATGGCCGTTCAGAGCCAGGGTGGCGGTGATGCTTTTCATGGCCTCACAAGTCCGGGCACCGCCTTCGTTTTTCGGTAAGCGGTGCGTTTAGCCTTTTGATTACCCATAAGTTTTGGCGATTTTGAATCCCAACACTATATCCTCCAGCCGCCGCCAGCCGCGCCAGATGACCATGTTTCCCGGTGGCCCGTCATGAGCCCGTGCCAGCCATCCTCCAAGCCTGGCCAGTGCCTTGGGGTAATCACCAAGGGTGCTGTGTGGCGGATGGCCGCGTTTTGGCGGAATGACGGTGTCCAGCGCCGCCTGCTCCTCCGGTGTCAGCACCTGCGAAACCTCCGCCAGCGGACTTGCGCGGTTGAGCATGGTCATCCAGAAAACACGCCAGCTTACAATGCAGTAAAGAGCGATCCGTTTGACCACCCGCTCCCAGGTCCTCGGCTGGGAGTCCTCCGCCCGGCAGCCGGATTTGAGTATTTTATGAAAGACTTCAATTTTCCATCGAAGGGCATACCAGTCCATTTTCCCGGCGGCCTCCCCAGGAGTAGAGGCCGGCAGGCTGGTGAGCAGTTGCCAATCAATGGGCTCACGCCCCGCCGGCGCGCTGCGCTCGGTGGCGTGGATCACGGTTAGCTCCAGCTCCGGCCATCGCGCCTGCTTGCCAACGGGAGGCAGAATCCACAGGTGCCGCCAGCGGACGTCCAGCCACGCCTCCTCCACGCGGCCGTTGCCCCGTCAAAGAACAGGGTGTGGGAACCGGATCCATCAGGCTTTTCCATGGCTTCGGCCACGGTGCGCCCTCCCTCCCCCACAAGACGGTCCACACAGGTGCGCACCAAAAAGTGCATATGCTCACTTTGCGCCGTGCAAAAAAGCTCATAAATATCACTTTCCCGGCCGCCGATATGCACCTGCCGCTCCGGATTTCCCAGCAGGCTGCCTGACTCCCGGAGGTTCTCCAGCCAGCGGTGGCTTTCCTTCTCCTCAATGGGAATGCGGGTCGGATTGGCCCCGCGTTCATGGGCGTTGGCGTCCTTGAACCGCTGGCGGCTCCGCAATTGGACGGCTGCCAGGCCCAGCGGCACCCCGTCCAGTATCAGTGCCATGCCAGAGTGCATCAGCAGTCCGCGCACCATGATCTCCCGTCCGTCGCCCAAGCGGGCCTTGGTGAGCAGCCCGAAACTGGCGGCGCTCTCCCGCTGAAACACAAACTCCGTGGTGTCGTAGAGAATCAGAACCGTGCCGGACGCGGCCTGGAACCGCGCGCGGGTGGCTTCAAAATGGCCCGCCAGGATGCCGGACTCACTCACTTTGGGATTGGAAAGGAAGCGATAGTCCGCCTTCACCGCGGCCCAGTCCTGACAGGCGCGCGGAATGCCGCCGCCGATGTGGTCATGAACCTCACCCAGCAGCCGGCGGAACCGCTTCCGGAGCCGTTCGTCCGCGAAAGTGGACGCCCGTGCCTCTTCATCAGCCCAGCCGTCATGATCTCCGCTTTTCGGAAGAATAGGTGCGTGATTGCTGTCATTCCGGTCTGGTTTTTGGTTCTTCATCCCGCGTTTTCAACAAATTGACTTTACTTTGCACAGCCAATTTTCAAGAGACACAATTTTTTCACTCTGAAGTTGTGGGTAATCAAAAGCCTTCGTGGCCGCCCAGTCCTGACAGGCAAACGGAATGCTGCCGCCGATGCGGCGGAAGAGACTGTCCAGCAGCGTTTTAAATCGCCGGTCCAGTCGCGCGTCTCCAAAGCCTCCTTCAGCCGTTTCCCCCTCCATCGGGAACATATCGGTAACCTCATTGATCCGGGGATTTTCCGGTGCTTTTCCGCGCTGCTTTCCGACGGTCATGCACAACTTCTGAGCAAAAACGTATCACGTTGTACAGACAATTCAGCAGGGATCGCCGGTTTTTCAGACCGAAACTTGTGGGTAATTGGAAGCAAGCATCAAACGCTTACGGAGATCCTTCGCCCCGTCGCTGATGCCGGCCACCGGCGTCTCCGGAAAGTGGGCTTTGAGTCAGTCAAGCTCGCGCTCCATGGGGGGGAGAAAGGTATTTTTGCCTTCCTCCAGGGCGTTAGCTATATAAACGGTCTCCAGCCGCTCCCCTTTGACATCAAGCAGATCAAGGCCTCCGGTCATGGCCTGTTTGTATCCCTCGTCACAAAGCGCCGCGCAGGTCTCGTCGATGCCCACGGCGATGGCGGCCACCTCTCCGGGATCCGCCTGCGGGCTGTAATTCCACGGCGCATGGCCACCCCGCCGGCGTGCGCGGCCACCGTCTGGATATAATCCAGGGAGACATGGCGCTGAAGGCTCTCCTCAAGGTCCCGCCGCACGGCGTTGCTGCTCCGCGCGCTGTATTTTGCGGCGATGACGGCGGCGAACGGGCAGGTGGCGTTCTCCAGGATGCGCGCGCACTCCTCCAGCGGGCACCAAGTGCGCTCTAATAAACCTGCCGCGCCACCCGCACCGACCCGAAAAGACTCTGCCAAGTCTACTCCTGCCGGCCCTTGCCGGTCAGACGGGCTCTGCCCTGCTCAAGAGGCTCCCCGCCGGTGTCGTACAGCGCCGGCAGATGCTCCATGACCTCCCTTCCGGCCTCATGGAGCGCCGCCTGAACACCCATCTCCGCCTGCCGCGCTCCTCCGATCTCATCCTGCGCGGGCAGTTCGATGGTGAAGGTGAGGCGGATGCGACCGCTCCGGGTCCGGATCACACTTCGCCCGCTGAGGCTGATCATTCCCGTCTCTGGCACGGAAGTCCCTCCGGTCCAAACCGAAATTTGTTCAGCCTGCAAAATGTACATCAAGCTGCGGTCGCACCCGCCAGGACAAAACTCAAGGGCCTCTACCCATCAACCCTCAAGGAATAAGCCACTAGTTCCAAAGAAATTTTACCACCCAAGTCTTGGAGGTGTAATCCCGGACCCGTTCAAAGTTCTCCTTCAGAGCACACTCAGTACCGGTTTTCAGATCTTGCGCCAGCAGCTCCCGAAACTCCGCCTCGGTTTGAATCCTCAGACCGGCATGGGTTTTCCACAGCACCATTTCATTATTCTTTGACCCGGGAAGTTTGAGATGGGGAAACAGCTGGAGTAGATTCAGGCCACGCGGCATCCTCATCGTTGGACTTTTTACTGCGCTTTTTCTTGGGATTGACGGAGCTGCCGTAAACGCCGTCCTTCACGTAGGGATCACCGTAGTAGTAGTAGTAATAGGCGGCTCCGCGGCGTGCCGGCATGCGGTTCATGACCACACCCGCCAGGCGTGCGTTGGATTTTCTCAGCAGGCCCACAGCCCGGAGAATGGCGCGGCGCGGGGTTTTGCCATACCGCAGCACGATGCAAACCGCATTCGCCAGCGGAGCAATGGAGAGGGTATCGCTCACGGCATTGACGGGGGCGCTGTCAAAAACGATCCGGTCATACTTGGCAAGGAGCTGTGGAATCAGTTTCTCCACCCCTCCCTGGGCCAGCAGTTCCGCTGGATTGGGCGCGCGCCGGCCGGAGGGAATGAGGGAAAGATTCTGCACGGCTGTGGCGCGGATGGCCTCATCCGCGGTGCACAGTCCACTGAGCACATCCGTCAGGCCGCGGAATTCCTCATTCTGCCGCACATCGCGCTCCAGCATGGTGGCGCTGAGGGCCGGACGCCGGAGGTCGGCATCAATGAGCAGGGTGCTGAGTCCCTGGGTGGCCAGCGCGGCGGCGAGATTGGTGGCCGTGAAGGTTTTGCCCTCCGCCGGAACCGCGCTGGTGACCAGCAGCACCCGCCGCTGGGACTCTTCCCCCAGGAGGGAAAGAGAGGCCCGCAGGGTGCGGTAGGCCTCCGCCTGGGAGCTGTTGGCATCGTCGGTCATCACGGTGCCGCCTTTGGGAATTTTGGAGGCATCGCCATCAGGCACCGCAGCCAGCACGCCCAGCTCCAGAATATTCTCCGCCTCATCCACGGTGCGGATGGAGGAATCCAACCGGTCCATCAGCAGCACCAGGCCGGAGCCGAGCATAAGGGCTAATAAGCCCGCGATGGCCATGATCTTTTTGGGATTGGGACGGACCGGAATGGAATTGACCAGCGGCTCCTCAATCACCTTGTAGGGGGATTTGGCGAGGGTGGAGGTGATGTCGATCTCCTTCATGCGGGTCATGATGGAGTCGTGGAGCGAGCGGTTGGTCTCCGCATCCCGTTTCAACGCGTTGTAGGGATAGGCGATTTTATCAAAATTGAGGGCGTCGGCTTCGGCCTTTTTCAGCTGCTCCGTGAGTTTTTGCTCCGTTTCCGTCAGACTACGGTATTGCTGGCGCAGAGCGTCCCCGGCATTGGCCACGGCGGTTCTCAATTTGGATTTGACCTCACCCAGCTGGGCCTGGGCCTCACCGTATTTGGGGTGTTTGGATTTGTAGCGCTCCAATACACCGGCAAAAGCGGCTTCTTTATCCATGACGGCGGTGCGGGCCCGGAGCACGTCCGGCAGAACTGAGAGGCTGTTCAGTTTGAGCAGTTCGTCCACATTTTCGATCGGAATTTGCTTCAGGGCGGCCAAATCGGATTCAATGGCGGTTCTTTGATTGGTGGCCGCGCCGACCTGGTTGTTGAGATCCTTCACACGGTCGGCCAAAACGTTCGATTTCTCATCGAGGGACACCGCTTTATACTTTTGCCGGTATTCCGCCAAGGCATTGTCGGACTCGGCCATCTTTTTTCTCAGGTCCTCCTCCTGGCCCTTGAGGGCCACGAAGGCATCCTTGGAAACTCCGGATCTGTCCGTGCCTTGGAGCAGAAAAAACTGATTCACCACCTCATTGGCCAGAGCCTGGGCTTTTTTGGGATTGTTCTCCTCGGCGACAATATCAATCAGCCGGGTATTGCGGCGCAGGGTGACTTTCAACTTCCCGTTCAGCGTGTCAACGATGACACTGTCCATGTCCCGGCCCGCCTGGCCTTTGCTTTTTTGGCTTTCCACAATCTCCTTGCCATAATTCGTGTGATTGGCCACTGCCAGCAGCACTTTATTGCTGGTAACGCTCTGCACCACAGTGTTCAGTTGATCCGTTCCTTTGATCGGAGTGGAATCCAAGCCTTCAATATTGACGAGCTTGCCCTCATCCATATCCACCTGAAGCACCGCGCGGGAGGCGTAGACCGGGGACTGCTTGGAAAGCCATGCCCATGCCCCTCCCATCATGATGGCCACAATCAGAATGATCAGCCACGAGTAACGGAGGAACAGGTATAAATAATGAAGTGGATTCATGCGCTGAAAATCAGAGGGGAGGAGGGAAGCATTTAAAGCAGCCAGGCGGCATTCAAAATCAGAGGAAGGATCGTCCCACAGTGACAACATCCCCGGGCAAAACCGGATAGGCGGAAGCTCCCTCGTCCGAAAGTTTGCTGCCATCCACCTTGATGAGGGTATTGCCGCGCTTGATGGTGATTTTGGACTGATTGGCTCCGCGGGTGTAGCCTCCGGACAGGCCGATGGCCTGCAACAGGGTAATTTGCTTTTCACCCTCCGGAAAATAATAGCTGTTGGGTCTTGTGACCTCGCCCAGAATCGTAAAACGCAGTCTGGCGTACTGTGCCACCCCTACGGTGACGCTGGGTTTGACCAAGTATCCATCCTGGTATTTCAGGGAGATCAGTCTGGCTGCCCCCTCCGTGGTGAGCCCGGCAACAGGCACCTGGCCAATGAGGGGGAGGGCCACTTTGCCATCCTTGCTGATGGTGGCCTTGGCATCCAAATCCGGCTCCTGAAAGACCTTCACCTCGATGGTGTCGCTGGCCGTCAGGATATGCTCCGCCTGATTCTGGGCTGCCAGCAGTGCCGGAAAAGCCATCGCAAGGAGCAGCAAAATGAATGGGAGGGTGCGAGAAGATTGGTTTTTCATGAGGGAATCCCGTGAATTTAAAAAGATAACGCAACTTGGATGCCAATCTGGTTTCCAACGTAGGTGCGGCCGTTTTCGCCATCGGAATCATTGTCCCGGTGCTCGTAAAACACTCCAAGGGTGGTCCGGGAATTGGGCAGATAGTTGAAAGCAGTGCGGGTGTACCAGTAATTCTCATCCCGGCTGACTCCAGAGGCACCTGTGGCCTCGTAGGACGCGCGCTCGTATCCGCAGTTCAGAGAAAACAGGAATTTTTCCCCGAGGGACTGTTCAATCCCCAGGTTCACATAATTCCGTTCGATCGAGGTTTCCGCGGAGACGGCGGAGGTGTCCACCATCCGGCCGGTATCCAGTTTCAGAACCGTGCGCTCGCGCATCTGATACTCAGCTTCAATGTTGAAGCTGGGATTCACGGCGTCACCCTCGGAGGATGCGCCGTCATATTGACGGAACTCCACCCCGCCATCGGCGGAGAGTTTCAGTTTTTCGGTGGCTTCGTATCTCAGCGTGAGCAGTGCCTCCTGATATTTCTGCGTGGGATTGTTGTCCGAGTCCAGATATCCGTATCCCCCGGCAACCCCCAAAATGGTCCTCTCAGTGGCCTTGTAGCCAAGCCCCAGGCGGCCGTAAAAATTTTGAGAATTGCGAAGCCCCGACTCGTAAAACACGCCCTGGTAACGCAGCACCGATGTAAGGATGGTTTTGGAGCCCAGATCATGGGAGGCGGTGGCGGAGGCGGAGATCAGATCCCGTTGGGCATACTGCACCCCCTCACGCTCGGCGGCGGAGGTGCGCTGGGCTCCCGAGCCTGAGAACTGTCCCAGGAGACCTTCGGCGCCTCCGGAGAGGTGCGCATAAAAGGCGGCCAGACCCAGCCGGGTGCTGGGAAGATCCAAGGCCATCCCGAGGCGTGCGGCGTGATTCACCCCATCCAGATCCGAGTGATCAAGGTATTTGAATCCGGTGGCCCCGTAGGCAGCGTAAAAGGATCCGTCGCCACTTTCAACGGGCGCAAATTCCACTCCCAGCCGGGCCATCATGATGATGTCGTCCGACTTTTCACTGTCCAGCAGAAAAATATTATCGTCAAAAATGCCGGCCACCGCTCCTTTGAAAACCAATCCTCCTTTTTCCGGCTCGCTGTTCTTTAGGGATTCGGTTGCCACCTCCCCGGCACCCTCAGTGGCGATATCGGCAACCTCGGAGGCAACCTCCGCTGCCCCCAGGCCGGAATCCGCTGTTGAGGCCCTTGAGGATTGGGCGTCATTGCCGGTATTGTCCACCGCATCCACCGCCAGGGAGTCCGTGGAGATTTCGGCTGGCTTGGACGGATCCGTGAGCACCATCTGGCCATGGAGGGCGGCCATGGGAGAGAAAGCCATGGAAAGACAGCCCAGTCGGACCATGCCCGTGGACAGGGAACCGAATTTCCGCCTGGGGCTAAAATCAGACCGCCCGCCGTCCGGGCGGGCAGTGGAAGGGGAGAAACGTGAAGGCATAGCTGGTAACTGGTTATATCTGAACGCGATGGGGCACAACCGATATTTTTTGCAGGGTTTCCTTACAGTTCCGGTTGGTCATAGGAAGAAGCCTTATCTGTGGAATATCCCACTGCAGGGCAGCCTCCGGGGAAACGGAGCTTGATTTTTTGCTTTTTAGGAGCTTCGCCTTCCACAATTGGCCCGAAGGGCCAGTGGCGGGGGATCTAAAGGCTGGAGGATGGTGTCAAATGCGGCATTGCTTGGGAAAAAGGATGGTTTTACTGTTTTAAAAATCAGTCAATTAGCGGGGATAGATAAGCGTGAATAAGCAGGGAACGGTGGCGTTGCCAGCCATTGACATGCGAACAGGTGTTCAAATATAACCTGTTATTCTTAATAAAATTCAAAAGTCCAGCTCGCAGTCCGGTGGAATCATCATAATTTCTCCATGAAATCAACGGGTCTGCTGCCGTTCAGCTGGATTTTTAAGGGCTTTTGTTTTAAACATCCTTTATGCAGCTAAGCTGTTCGACAGATGGGTGGAATGCGGGAAGATGCCCGCTCTGCACGGCATGGCGTAATTTCCAGGAAATGGGGTGGGGTCTGCTCATAACCAAACCGAAACGCCCCTGAGCAGGTCTGCGGTATACGGAATGGCGTTGAGCTCAAGGCTGCAAAAGCCGGGTCAGCAAGCTCCTTTTTCCTGCTGTGAGCCATGTTCCGTCCATACCGAAATTTTCGTAAATTCGCTGTATCTGTTCGCGTAATCAGTTCGGCTTCAACGATTTTATACCGGAGGCGGCAGTGATATTATTACCATGGCATGAATGGTGCTGGAATCAACGTGGGGGACCCTCTAAAAATGGATAATTGGGTTGACTCCGATAAGCCCGACATTATTATCGCCTTGCATGAAAACTAAAACTTGTCACCGTTCAATACTCGCCTTGCTCGTTTTGGGTGTGGTTTCCGTCACCCTCAGCACCTCCGCCCAAGCCGGCAACCGCAGGACCAGTGTGGCCCCGATCTTGATCAAAGTCGAAAAGCCCTTCATCAGCAACCCGTAATCCTCGGGCTGTTGGGCCTGATCCGTGGGTCAGACTCCTTTTGCGCACCCCCATCCTCAATAAAACCACCCACTTATAAATGAAAAAAATTCTGTCCCTTGGCGTGCTCTGCTCGCTCTTCGCCCTTCCGGCGGTCAGCAAGGCTGACTTCCTCTATAATTTCAACAGTGCCACCCCCAACGGTGGCACGGCCAATTTCGCTCCCCAGGATGGTTGGTCCATCAATGACAGCACTGAGGACCTGAGTTTCCTGGTGGAGACCGCCCCCGGAGACAATGCTGTGGCTCTGGGCGGCTATCTGTCCGCTCCATCAGTGGGTGCGGTGAATCTGACGCATACAGCTGGTGAAACGCTGGACGGCGGCACCTTTTCGGTCGATTTCGCGCTGATCAACAGAGACAGCACTGATCCGGGCAACTTCTTCAATGAGGATGACTCCTTCAGCATCAATCTGTCCGGTACAGAGGGGCTCAACTACACCTTGACGCTGATTCCGAGCGCCACGGAGAACATCCGGGAAATTCTGTCGACGAACAGCACGGACACCGGAGGTATCCTAACCAACGACGCCACTGATGCGGGTTCCTACACGCTGAGCATTTCCTTCACCGCCAGCGGTGCGGATCTGAACTATGTGGCTCAGGTCATCGGGAGCACCACCGGCACTTTCACTGGTACCCTCGCCGGTGCGGCCACTTCCCAGCTGACCAGCTTCGGAGTGACTTTTGACACTACCGATCCTAATCCTGCGAACGCCGGCTCCAACTACATTCTGGTGGACAACTTCGCTTTTGTCCCCGAAGCCGGAACCGCCGCCCTCAGCCTGATGGCTGTTGGTGCGCTGAGTCTGCGCCGCCGCCGCCGCTAATTGCGGCTTTGAGCTGACATCCAGTTAATACCCGGAGCGGGAATAGTTCAGGAAATCCTGAATTATTCCCGCTCTTTTTTGGCCAAAATAAGGCCTGCCTATCAAGAGCCGGTGAAAAAGAGCGGGCGAAAAAAATCTTTTAAAGTTATAAGTATTCTTTAATATTCAGTACCGCTTAAAAAACAAAATTGCTCCTTTATAAGGGATTTCCCGTCGTGGGCTGTTATTTATCCCTGCCGCACACCATTCACCAGCCGGGATAGTTTCAGAGGATTGGACTCCTGAAGGGCCGGAGGAAGCAGAGCGTCGCCGCAGTCCTGCCAGCAGACGTGGCGGGTGAAGCGGAGAATGGCGGCACCGCCCACGCTGGTGGTGCGTCCGTCGGAAGTGGCAGGCCAAGGACCGCCATGGACAATGCTCTGGTTGACCTCCAAGCCAGTGGGCACTCCGGCTCCCAGGAGGCGGCCAGCTTTGGTTTCGAGGATAGCCATCAGGTCCTTTTGCAGGGGGACATCAGAAGCTGCGCCATGCACGGTGGCAGTGAGCTGCCCCTCCATGGAGCGCGCCACCTCCAAGATTTCATTGGGGCCATTGGCGGCGATGAGCAGGGTGGCGGGACCGAAGACCTCGCCGGTCAGGCCGGCATCGGCCAGCACCGCTTTGACGGTGGTGGCATAGAGGCCGGCTCCGCCGGAGCTGCCGGGGGATTCCAGTTCGAGTAAGGTGGAAACCCCTTCATGTCCTGCCAAGGCGGCTCGTTTGGAAAGGTAATTGGTATGGATACCGGCATTCAGCATGGTGCCGGGCAGGGCAGCGGCAAGCGCCGACTGCAGGGCTTCCTGAAACGGCTGGATATCTGAATTCCGGTCATAAATCACCAGTCCGGGACAGGTGCAGAATTGCCCGACGCCCGCCGTCACGGAGGCGGCAAGAGCGCTGCCTAAAGCGGCACCGCGTTCCGCCAAGGCACCGGAGAGCACAAAGACAGGATTCACACTGCTCATCTCCGCATAGACCGGGATGGGCTGCGGGCGCTCCGCCGCGGCTTTGGCCAGGGCGGTGCCACCGGCGCGGGAGCCGGTGAAGCCAACCGCCTGCACCAGCGGGTGCCGCACGAGAGCGGTGCCCACCTCCAGCCCGGCATCATAGAGCATGGAGAACACACCCTCCGGAAGGTTGTGGCTGCGGGCCGCCTCAACCACGGCTCCGGCCACCAGGCCGGCAGTGCCGGGATGGGCGGCGTGGGCTTTGACAATGACCGGGCAGCCCGCCGCGAGGGCGGAGGCGGTGTCGCCGCCGGCGGTGGAGTAGGCGAGGGGAAAATTGCTGGCTCCGAACACCACCACCGGCCCCAGCGGGCGCAGCATGGAGCGGGTGTCCGGCTTGGGAAGCGGCGTGCGGGCGGGATCCGCATGATCGATGCGGGCATCCACCCACGATCCCTCCTCCACCATCCCTGCGAACAGGCGCAGCTGGCCGCAGGTGCGGGCGGTTTCGCCTTTGATGCGGGCCTCCGGCAGGCCGGTCTCCGCCATGGCGCGGTCGGTCAGGGTTTGGCCCAGGGCTTCAATATTGGCGGCGATGGTCCGCAGAAAGGCTCCGCGCACCTGTCCCGGCAGATCGCGGAAGGCGGGAAAGGCCTGCCCGGCCAGCCGGGCGGCGGCCTCCACGTCATCCGGGGAGGCGCTGTGGAAGGTCCCCGGCAGATCGGCGCCGGTGGAGGCCTGTTTGCCGGTGAAGGTGGCGCCGCCGGAGGCCGCGCGCTGATAGCCAATATAGGAAAGTCCGGAAAGCATGGGGTGGAGGCGGTTGGGGATAATGGGCTCTTTCTAGTCTGAAGGGGAACGGGAATGCGGAAGCGGCGTCAGCGCAACTTTTACGATGGATTATGCTGACTTTGCCACGGGGGAAGTCTCCGGATTCAGGTGGAATTCACCACGCGCCGCAATGGCTGGTGTTCCTTCAAAGCCCAGCCGCCCGAGGCAATTTTTTAAGTGGAAACTCATTGCCCGCCGCCGGGCTGCTCTGATAGTCCAGCACCCGTATGTCCGACACGCCGACGCCGACACCTGATTCCCAGCGCATCCACAGCGAGGAATTCCTGCATGAACTCATGCGGCGGCAGCTGCGGCTGTCGGCCTCCTGCGCCGTGGCCTTCCTGGTGGTGCTGATTGGAGTGCCGCTGGCGAATTACTTCGCTCCGGACTTCATGGCCCAACGCGTGGGCGGCTTCACCCTCACTTGGCTGGTGCTGGGGGTGCTTTTCTTTCCCTTCGTCTGGATCATCGCCCGCGTCTTCATCACCCGCTCCATCGCTCTGGAGGAATCGGAGGTGAGGAACGCCGCCGCGCCGGTCTCCAAGCCTGAAGCCTGAAGCGTGATGCGGGCCTGATCCGATCTGACCTGACCTGTCCGGATTGAAGCTCATTCCGCTTTCGCCGGCTCCCCCCCCTTTCCGTCCCATGCAAGACCAAATCGATTACTGGATCCTGACCTTCTCCGCCATCACCGTCATCATCACGGTCTGGATGGGATTCCGCTCCGCCAAAACGTCGAAATCCGCCTCGGACTTCTTTGTGGCCGGACGCTCGGTCTCCGTGGGCTGGAATGCGTCCGCCATCTCCGGGGAATACCTCAGCGCCGCCAGCTTCATGGGGGTCGCCGGCATGGTCATGTCCTCCGGCTATGATGCGCTGTGGTATCCGGTGTGTTACGCGTGCGGTTATCTGTTCCTGCTGCTGTTCATCGCGGGGCCGCTGCGGCGCTTCGGGGCCTACACCATTCCGGACTTCGCCGAAGGGCGGTATGATTCGCCGGTCTTCCGGAAGATCGCCGTCTGCTTCGTGCTCTTCATCGGCTTCTTCTACACCATGCCGCAGATGAAGGGGGCGGGCACCACCCTTGCCTATATCTTCCCAGGCCTGCCGTATTGGGTCGGTGTGGCCGTGGTGGGCGCGGTGATCACGCTGAATGTGGCGCTGGGCGGCATGAAGGGCATCACGCTGGTGCAGGCGGTGCAGTACTGGATCAAGATGTTCGCCATCTCGGTGCCGGTCTTTGTGCTCATGGCCGTTTATGGCGGCTATGGCCGGAATCTTTCCCTGAACCACTCGGGCTATGACAGCACTCCGCCGCCGGCGGTGGTGCAAACGGTGGAATACGGGAATCCGGAAGCACAGCGCCTGGCCATGCCGGAGAAAGCTCCGAAGGATGAGGATTGGGTGGCACCCTTCGGTCCTCTGACGACCAAGGCCGCGAAAGCCGCCGGGCTGAATGCGGAGCAGGCCAAACCCTACTCGCTGCTTTACACCTTCTCGCTTATCGTCGCCCTCGTCTGCGGCACCGCCGGGCTTCCCCATATCCTGGTGCGGTTCTATACCAATCCCGACGGCGTGGCGGCCAAAAGGACGACCATGTGGGTGATGATCCTCATCGGAGTCTTTTATGTGTTTCCGCCGGTTTTCGGCGTGCTGGGGCGGAACTTCCTGCCGGAGCTCTACACCGGGCTCACCGGTATGAAGGGCACCGATCAGGTGGTGCTGAAACTGCCCACCCTTATCCGCGAGAAATACGGCGTGCTGGGCTCCATTCTCAGCGGGGTCACCTGCGCCGGGGCTTTCGCCGCTTTCATGAGCACCTTCTCCGGCCTGCTGGTCTCCATGTCCAGTGCCCTGGCCCACGATGTGTATGGACGCATGCTGCGCCCGCATTCCTCGCCGGAGCAGCGCATGCGCATGTTCAAATTCTGCGCGGTGCTGGTGGGGGCCGTGTCCGTGCTGCTGGGCTGCCTGGTGGAGCCGCTGGAGATCAGCTTCATGGTCGGTCAGGCCTTTGCCATCGCCGCCGCCAGCTACTTCCCGCTGCTGTTCATGAGCGTCTGGTGGCGCGGCATGACCATGGCCGGCGCGGCGGTGGGCATGCTTTCCGGTGGCCTGCTGGCGCTGGTCGCGGTGGCGCTGACCAATGCCAGCAGCCTCGCCTTGGACAAGGGACCCATGGGCAAAGTGTTCGCCGGCTTCGCGGGATTGAACGATTTCTGGAAAGCTCACCCGCTGCTCCGCATCCTGGCCGAGCAGCCCGCTCTGTGGGCCGTGCCGCTGGCCATCATCCTCATGGTCGTGGTCTCCAAGGCCACGCGTCGGAGCATTCCGTCCGACATCCGCATGAAGATGCTCGTCCTGCACGCTCCGGAAAAGCTGGGCCTGAAACAGGAATACATCCAGGAGCACAGCGGGCCCGCCCACTGAGCGGCCCGGGGCCGGAGTCGGAATCGGAATCGGAATCGGAATCGGAATCGCAGTCGGAATCGCAGTCGGCAAAAGAGGGCAGGGCGTCCGGAACCCTCGTTTGCCAGGAGCGCGGGATAAAAGCGGGCTGCGCCCCCGCCTGTGATTTCCTCTTTCGCCCCGCGCAAAGGCCGGTAGGGTGCGGGTTCTTTTTCCCCCAGTCTCATGAGCTCCGAAGGACAGAACTACAAGGATACCGTCACCCTGCCAAAAACCGATTTCCCCATGAAGGCGGATCTCGTGACCCGCGAGCCCGCGCGTCTGGCCATTTGGGAGACCGGGGGGCTTTACCGCCGCATCCAGGCGCGGCGTCAGGCTCAGCAGGCCCCGCGCTTCCTGCTGCACGACGGCCCGCCTTTCGCCAACGGCGATGTCCACATGGGCACGGCGCTGAACAAGGTCATCAAGGATCTTGTGCTTAAATCGAAGACCATGGCGGGCTTTGAAACGCCCTACGTGCCCGGCTGGGACTGCCATGGCCTGCCCATCGAGTTCAAGGTCGTCAAGGAGACCTCCGGCCTCACCGCGCCGGAGATCCGCCGCCGCTCGGAGGAGTTCGCCCGCCGCTGGATCGAGGTGCAGAAGGCCTCCTTCCGCCGTCTGGGGGTTCTGGGGGATTGGGAAAACCCCTACCTGACCCTCTCCGCCGGTTACGAGGCCACCATCATGCGCTTCTTCGCCACCGCCGTGGAGAAGAACCTGGTTTACCGCAGCCAGCGCCCGGTGCAGTGGAGCTACGGAGCCAAAACCGCGCTGGCCGAGGCCGAGGTGGAGTACAAGGAGAAAGTCTCGCCCGCCATCTTCGTCAAATTTCAGGCCCTCACCGGTCCGGTGGCGGAGGCCGGCGGCTCGTTTGTGATCTGGACGACCACCCCATGGACGCTGCCGGCGAACCTCGGCATCATGGTCAGCCCCGGCTTCACCTATGTATTGGGGAATTTCACGAATGCCGAAGGCCGTCAGGAAACCCTGGTGATCGCCGCCGCTCTGGTGGAGGCCTTTTCCAACAAGACCGGTTTTGCCCTCGATCCCGCCAGCGTGCGGGAGATCGCCGGCTCCGAACTCGCCGCCTCCACCGCGCGGCATCCGTTTCTGGACCGCGAAAGCAAGGTCATCGCCACCGCCTTTGTCACCGATGACACCGGGACCGGACAGGTGCACACCGCGCCCGGACATGGCATGGAGGACTACATCGCCGGACGCGAGCACGGACTGGGCCTGATCTCGCCCGTGGATGACGACGGGAATTTCACCGCTGAGGCCGGCCTGCCGGATCTGGTGGGGAAAAACGTGTTCGCCGCCAACGATCCCATCATCGCCCTGCTGGCGGAGAGCGGCCACCTGCTGGGCCGCGAGAAGTATGTGCATCAGTATCCCTTCTGCTGGCGCAGCAAGCTGCCGATCATCTTCCGCTCCGTGCCGCAGTTCTTCCTGAGCATCGACGCCGTGCGCCAGCAGGCCATGGCGGAGATCGACAACGCCCAGTGGCTGCCGCCGTGGGGCCGGAACCGCATCTTCGGCACTGTGGAAAGCCGTCCGGACTGGTGCATCAGCCGCCAGCGCACCTGGGGCGTGCCGCTTCCCGTGTTTTACAAGGAGAACGGCGAGGCCGTCATCGACGCCGAAATGGCGCGGAAAGCCGCCGCCCTGGTGGAGCAGCACGGCACCAACGTCTGGTTTGAGAAAACCGACGCCGAGCTCTGCGCCCTGCTGGGTCTTCCGGAGACATGGAGGAAAGGGAAGGACACCCTGGATGTGTGGATCGACTCCGGCTGCAGCAGCATCGCCGTCACCGAGACGCGCCCGGAATTCGCCGGCAGCGGCGGTATCGCCGATCTCTATATTGAAGCCACCGACCAGCACCGGGGCTGGTTCCAGAGCAGCCTCATGTGCTCCGTGATCCACCGCGGCAAAGCCCCTTACAAGGCCGTGATGACCCATGGCTTTGTGACTGACACCAGCGGCAAAAAGGTTTCCAAAAGTGATCAGGACACCTCCGCCGAGGAAGGCAAGGAGGGCAAGGATCCCAAGGCCGCGAAGAAGCCTGCCGGCAAGCCCATGACCGCCGACCACTACTATAACAAGTATGGCGCGGATCTGGTGCGGCTGTGGGTGGCCAGCGTGGATTGGCAGAAGGATGTCCCCTTCAGCCAGGAGCTCTTCGAGCAGAACGGCGAGGTTTACCGCCGCTTCCGCAACACCCTGCGCATTCTTCTGGCGAATCTGGGCGGCTTCGACGCCGCCACGCAGTCGGTCCCCGATGCGTCCCTGACGCTGGTGGACCGCTGGATCCTGGAGCGCCTGCACACGGTCACGGCGGAGTGCCTCGCGGCTTATGCCGAGTATGATTTCCGCAAGGTGTTCATCACCCTGAACCAGTTCTGCGCCGTGGATCTCAGCGCGCTGTACATCGATCTCACCAAGGATCGTCTGTACTGCGACAGCCCCGCCAGCCTGCGCCGCCGCAGTTCGCAGACCGCCATGCACCGGGTGCTGGACAGCCTGACCCGCCTGCTGGCGCCGATCCTGGCGTTCACCGCCGACGAGGCCTGGGAATTCGCCGGCCACCGCGACAGCGTGCACGAGCAGGACTTCCCCGTGCCCGATCCCGCGTTCGCCGGCACCGCCGCCACCGACCGCATCGCGGAGCTCCAGAAGCTGCGCGATGTCATCTTTCAGGAGGTGGACAAGGCACGGAAGGAAAAACTCATCGCCGGCAGCCTGGAGGCCGCTGTCTCCCTGATCATTCCCGCCGACGGCCCGGCCGCCGCCGCTCTGGGCGATGGCCGCGAGGCTGCGGAATTCCTCATCCTCAGCGACTTCAAATTCGAGGCCAGCCCGACCGCCGCCGCTCCCACCGCGACCGTCGCCCGCACCGCGCACCGCAAATGCCTCCGCTGCTGGCGCCACCTGCCGGATGTGGGCGTGAATGCCGCGCACCCTGATCTCTGCGGACGCTGCGCCGAGGTGCTGACCGCCGGATGATTTCAGGCGACGGGCTTTTGGTGCCGCCAACCGCCAGCCGCCGGCCATGGATCGCTTTTCGTGAGGGATCCGGTGAGGCAATTCACCGGGTCCCTGCGATAACGCGGCTGTCCCCTCCGGGTTTTCCGGAGTCCGGGCGGTTGCCCCCAGCCTTGCGGCCCGGTGGCGGGTTCCCGGTTGGCGGCGTGGCCTGCCTTTTTCAGAAGGCATGGGTCCCTTTCCGCATTGCCGGGATCCGCCCGCCGGATACCGGCTTTTCCTCTTTCCGGTTTCTGAAAAGGCTCTCGTCAGTCCATCCCCTTGAGGATGATTGTAGAATAGCGGGCTGCGGTGGCAGGGACGCAACTCCCGCAGGGACGCCGGCGTCACCCCCCGGTGACCTCCGCGCCACCCCTCCGGTGACATGGGGGTCACCCCCCCAGCGGAATTTTGGAAAAAAGTTTGCATGTCACCGGTGACATGGGTGTCACCGGTCGGCCGGAGGCCGGCGTCAGGGGAGGATGGAACCGGACCGGATCCCCCATCGCGGCAGCGCTGTCCGGCGTCAGGCCGCCGCGCGCCGTTCCAGATCCGCTTTCCGGCGGTGGACGGAAAGGCGTGCCGCCGCAGCTGGAAAAACCATGCCATGATAGCAAAAAATTACTTACGCTGAACACCGGTGGTTCAGCGATTCCAAATAACGCACGGAAAGTCGCTCAAGGCAAGGCATTTCAAGGGAAATGAAGCCTTTTATTACGGTGAAAATAGTCCGTGTGGGAACCTCCGGAAGGTTGGGGAATCTGAGTTTAAAAAATGCTATTATGGATACCATTCACCATGCGGATCCGAGTTGTCAGGGGCCGGCTCCGGCCCGCCGATGCACCGGCCTCCTCAGCCCTGAAAAGGCGCATTCGGGCAGCCCGGGGCAGCGCCCCAGTTTTTCCGTGTCAAATTGGGCAGACACCCTCAGGCCACGGGGCGAGGCCCGCAATTTTAATAAATTCCGGGCATTGACTTCCTGACAGCTATCATCAATGTTAAATTTTAATTTTCCATGACTCCAGTCCTCACATCCTCCAACATTAATCTTGTTGATTGCTGGGCGAAAACCTGGACGGACGGGCCTCTGAATGGAAGGCCCGGTCTTACAGTTTATGACCATTGTTTAAATGTGGGGGCCGTGGCTGTCGAATTACTTGGGAAACTGCCCAGGCCAGTCCGTGAAACGCTTCCTCCAGGAGCGCATTTGCTTGTTGCAGTGCACGACATCGGAAAAATCACGCCCGGTTTTTTGCGGAAATGCGAATTCTGGAAATGCCACGAACCCCGCTCCGCCACTCAGGGCGAAACAGATCACGCCAGAGTCAGTCAGTGGTTTCTGGCAGGATTACCGGAAATGAGGGACCCGCGCGGGCGGCCCACGGACTGGCTGCTGGCGGCGGGCGGACATCATGGGCGTTATCCTTCCTCCAAAGCGGATCTTCCCGGCATCCGGGAGTTTGCACAATCAGATTGGCCTCTGACTCTGCGTCGGGAGTTGCTGGCTGAATTGATTGAACTTTTCGGATCTCCGCCTGCGGAGCTTGTTTTCCTCCGCCATGGGGACATTCGAACTTCAGCCCGGGTGCATCTTCTGACGGGTTTCACCACTTTCTGCGACTGGTTGGGCTCGGATGAGAAAACGTTTCCCCTCAGTGCGGAGTTTCCTCCCGCCTGTCCCGCCACCCTTCCGGCAAGCAGGAAAGCAGCCGCTGGTTCGCTTGCCGCGATCGGTTCGCACCAGCGGGAGGTTACTGCCGGCATGGGTTTTGCCGAACTGTTTGCGGATGACAGTGGCACTGTATTCAGCCCGCGGCCGCTGCAGAGCACGCTCATGGCAGCGATGGACGCGCCCGGTCTTTATATTGTGGAGGCGCCCATGGGCATGGGAAAAACGGAGGCCGCTTTGGCCGCGGCCTATGCCAGATGGACCACGGCGGATGCGGAACGCGGTCTTTATTTCGCATTGCCCACGCAGCTTACCAGCCAGCGCATTCATCAGCGCGTCGCGGCGTTTCTCAAAAATATTATTTCTGATAAAGCGACGCTGACCCTGGTGCATGGAAATGCGTGGTTGAGCGCTGACCGGGTGCTTCAGCTATCGCCCACCAATGATTCCCATGAGGACCAGGGCGCGGCTGATGCCCACGGGTGGTTCGCCTCCACCACGCGGAGGGCGCTGCTGGCTCCTTTCGGCACGGGCACGATTGATCAGGCTCTGCTTTCCGTTCTTCCGGCCAAACACGCCGCGCTGCGTTTTTTCGCCCTCGCCGGAAAAGTAATTGTTTTGGATGAGGTTCATTCCTACGATCCCTACACCTCCGCGTTGGTGGACCGCGCTATCCAATGGCTGCTTCATGCGGGATGCAGCGTGCTCGTTCTTTCCGCCACCCTGACAGCCGCCCGGCGGGCTGCTCTGGTAGCAGCCGCCGGAGCGGTGGAAAATGGATTTTCCAAGGATTATCCACTGATCACCAAAGTCAGCAGCGGCAGCCAGGAGGCGGTCCATATTCCCGTCGATGGAGAAGTCCCGCGGCGGCTGACAGTGAGCCTGAAGCATCTGCCAGCCGGAGACCCTGACATCCAGGAGCGGGCGGTGGAGGCGGCCGCGCGCGGAGCCTGCGTGCTGATTATCCGGAACACCGTCGCCCTTGCGCAGGAAACCTATCGCCTTATCAAATCGGCGCGGTGCGGCGACGCCTTTCAGGTGGGTCTGCTCCACAGCCGCTTTCCCCAGTGGCAGCGGGATGAGCAGGAAAAGAAATGGACGACGCTTCTGGGAAACCATCAGGAAGGACGTCCGCGCGGCTGTGTTCTTGTCGCCACCCAAGTGGTGGAGCAGTCCGTGGATATTGATTCCGATCTGCTCATCACGGATCTCGCGCCGACGGATCTGCTGCTGCAGCGCATAGGCCGCCTGCATCGTCATGACCGGTCGCGCCCGGACGGATTTGCGGAGCCGCGATGTCTCATTCTTTATCCGCGGGTGGATTGGTCGGCCGATGCGAAAGTTATCCGAAGGGAACTTTCGCCGCATGGCTATGTCTATCCGCCCTATGCGCTTTACCGGGCTCAGGCTCTTTGGCGGGAACGGGAGACTGTTTCATTGCCCGGAGATATCCGACCGCTGTTGGAGGCCACCTATGCCGATGCCGCGGATTTGCCCGTCGGAGTGTCGGGGCTGCATCGGGAACTGGCTTCCAAAGTCGAAAAAATGGTGGGCACCGCCGCGTCTCGGGGAGTCTTCACCGCAGTGGCCACAGCGGACCGGGAAGGAGCTGAAACCCGCTGGATTGAGCAGGACACCGCTCTGGTGGTGCTGTTGCCCGCAGCTCCGGTGGAAAGTGGTTCGTCGCGCATCACGGTCACACTGCACGGGGGATCCACGCTGCATGCGGATACCTCGCGCTTCCACATGGACCTGGCCCAGGCGCTGCACCTCCATGCCGTCCGGGTGCCCCGTTATCTTATCGCTCCGGCTTTGGCGCGGCAAAAGCCCTGGTTCAAATTTCATATCAACGACGCCGTCCTCGCCGTCTGCCCTCCCGAAACATCAAGTTGCCTCATCCCGGAAGCTTCGGACAATATGGCTTTCCTCCAATACCATCCGGACACCGGGCTTACCTACACAAAACCGGAAAAATCATCCGCCTCCGCGGATCTTTCCGCCTTTGAGGAGGACGGATGGTTTTGAACCCGCCCCACGAAGGTGGGGAACCGTTGCTCCACAATGGTTTGTCTTCGCGCTGCGCGGGTCATCCCCATCATACGAGTGGGGAACTCAACAGTGCCATTGGTCTTCAGTGGTGCAACTAAGTTTTGAGTTCTGTTGATTTTTGTTTTCGCTCTGCGCTTCTTTTTTGTTGCACACTTTATTTTGTAAGTTTAAGAGGGGATGAACCCGAAAGCTGTTCTCCCCCCGGACTCGAATGGCCCGGCAGTTTAAAGGCAAAACATGCAGACCTCCCATTCGGAATGATGGGAGCTCAACTTCCGCCGGGGCTGCTAAAATTACAAAATGTGAAAAAAGTGATCGCTTTCAATCTTGCTGACGATCCATGGGTTCCTGTCCGCTGGCTGGACGGATCATCAGACTTGTTATCTTTGAACGATCTCTTCGCGCGGTCGGCGGCTATCGCCGGACTTGATGCCGCGCCGCATGAGCGGGTTTCCCTGATGCGCCTGCTGGTCTGCCTCGCCCAGGCCGCACTTGGCGCGCCGAACGAATGTTATGGCTGGCCCGGTTTTGGCGCGGACATGTCCACGAAGGTGCCCGCCTATCTGGCACGCGCCGACATTCATCCGCATTTTGAATTGTTTGGTCCCGGCCCGCGGTTTCTTCAGGTGGAAGTGCCGGCCCGTGAGGAGCCGGTGCCCGCCAGCAAGCTCATGCCCCATTTGGCCACTGGCAATAATCCCACGCTTTTTGATCATGCGGGAGGCACGGACCGCTCATTTTCACCTTCCAAACTGGCGCTGGCTTTACTGACTTTCCAAAATTTTTACCCTCTCTATGGCGCGGGTCACAAGGGTAAGGGTCCCTGTGCGGACAGCAATATGGCCCATACCCTTCTCCATGGTGGAAACCTTTCGGAAACCATCCTGCTCAATGCATTGGATGCGGATACCATAGCTGAGTTTTATAAGGTGGCCGGCATGGGCCGTCCCCTGTGGGAGACCGGTGCCGCCACGGTGGCGGCGCAACAAAGCGCCACCAGGTCCTATCTTGGGCGCCTTGTGCCCCGGCACCGGAACCTCTGGCTCCATGACGACGGCAAAGCTTTCAATCTTTCTAATGAGAGTCTTCAGTATCCCAATTTCGAGGAGGCCCGGGAACCCTCCGCCACCGTCAAGGTTACTCTTAAAACCACGGGGGAGGAAAGAAGACTGCTCCCGCTCCGGCAGGGTCGCGGATTGTGGCGGGATCTGGACAGCATCGCCGTATTGCGGACCTCCCGGCAGCAAACCCAGCAGGCTCCGCTGACACTTCAATCGCACATCCACGCGTTTGAAAAAAAAGAGGGGCATTTATGGGTGGGTGGATTGGTGACCGATCTGAAGGCCAAGATCCTCGACACGGCCGAATCCAGCTTCACCGTGCCGTATGCCCTTTTCAAGGAGGAGGGCCGGGCAATGTATGAGAATGGAGTGGCCGCCGCACAGACGCAGTCCCAGCAGCTTTATGGAGCGGTGAAAAATTACGCCGCCGGCATGAAGCACGAGTCAGCTCCGCACGAGGCGGCATCCCGCCACTACTGGAATACCCTCGATCAGGAATCATCATTGCTCCTGAGCCTGATCGGTGACCCCGGCCTTCTTGACGGCAAACAGATCGAAGCCGCTGACAGTATTTGGGGCCGGATTGTCCGCCATGCCGCGCGGGCCGCGTATGACGCCATCTGCCAGCGGCTGACCCCGCGTCAGCACAAAGCTTACATCGAGGGTCTGAGGGTCCTTTTTCCCAAACCAAAAAGCGCCACCGCCAAAAAAAAGCCCACCATGAAACTGGCAAAAGCCGTTCCGCCTGAACCTGAATTTTCCCATGAGTGAAATCCCAGCACGCTTCCCAACCGCTCAGGGAGCGGAGAACCGTAAATTCCTGGATGCCTTGATTGGTGTCTGCGGCGACCGTGGCCAGCGGGCCGCGCTCCGCCGTTATTGGAGCGATGCCACCAGGCACGATGCCTATCCCGTTCTTGGCAGGCTCCGGGCCATAGGGAATGAGCCCCGTGCGCTGGTGGCGGCTCTGTTTGCTGAGCATCCTTATCACAGTGACTCCGCCCGCAGTTTCGGTCAGACCTGTTTGCGCCTCGCCGGAGGCGAAATTGAAAACTACGAAAGCCATTTCCGGCGCCTGCTGGCCTGTGACAGCCTGGACGATCTTGCCGCGCCGGTTCATCGGGCAATCCGCCGGGCCTCGCGCGAAGGGGCCGGGTTGCCGGTGAATTACCTGCGCCTGCTCAAGGATCTTTGGGCTTGGAAAGACTATCCAGCCCACCAGGCATATTATCAGGAGCACGGATGGGACGATGTGAAAACCAGGTGGGCCCAGGATTTTTGGCAGGCTCCGGCGGAGGCAATAAACACCGACCCTGTCTCTGAACCCCTATGATTCCGCTGTTACTGACTCAGGCCCTGGTGCCCTATGATATTGCAGCCCGCTGGGATTGCGGCCGCGGATTTGCGGACAGCTATGCCTGGCACCAGCGCGTCTGGGATACCTTTCCGGGCCGTGGGGACGCTCCGCGTGATTTCCTGACAAGGCTGGATGACAGGGCGGACGGATTCCGTCTCCTCATCCTTTCGGCACACCCGCCCGTGAGGCCTGACTGGTGCCCCGAGCCCAATTGGCAAACCAAGACGATACCTGAATCTTTTCTCAGCCATCCCCGTTACGAATTTTCCCTGGTGGCGAATCCCGCGCGGAAAGTGCGGAGCAACACCAAAGGTGAGCTTCTTAACAACAGCCGCCGCGTGGCCATTGTCCACCGGGAGGACCAGGAAGTGGACGGAAAGCCGCAGGCGGGATTGCTTTCATGGCTCATTCGCCAGGGGGGACAGCACGGCTTCAGTCTTCCGCAGCCCGGCAGGGTGAGCACCATCCCGCGTCCCCGCCGCTATTTTCTGAAAAAAAACCAGCCCGGCCTCCACGCCGCCACGGAATTCCAGGGCCTTCTGCAGGTGACTGATCCCACCGCCTTCCGCCACGCCTTCACGGGCGGCATTGGCTCCGCCCGCGCCTTTGGTTTTGGAATGCTGTGCCTTGCTCCCTCAAAGTGATTGGATCAGCCTTTCATACTCATCATGAGCGCCTATCCAGACCCACAGCAGCCCTTCAGGTCTTTCCTTCGCCAGCGCCCGGTAACCACCGGAAATTCTGACCGACCAGCCCTTGCCCTTCCGTTCAAAATGCAGGGACGGATGCGAGGGGTTCTCCTTCAGCAGAGCAAACGCCTTGTCGGCATTTTGCCTCACAGGCCCGGTGAGCGCGCCATAAAACTTCCAGTATTGAGGCGTTGTGAAATGCCTCATAATTCCCGGCAACGTCCCGCTTCAAATTCCGCATCAGCTTCAGCAAACAGTTTGTCCAGCTTTCCGGCCGTCACATCCGCCTCAATCTGGCGGTCCCAGTCGTCGTCGAAATCCCGCAGCCAGGAGGTCAGCTCCGAGCGCTCGGCCACCGTCAGCCGGGTGGCGCAGGCCTGTTTTATTTCCTCCACGGCACTCATGCCCCGCAACATAGCGATCCCGCTGTGAATTCAACCGGACTTTCCCTTTCCGCCCACGATCCAAACGATCCATGAAACTCATCGAACTCCACATCCTCCAGTCCTTTCCCGTCTCCTGCCTTAACCGCGATGATGTGGGATCACCCAAAACAGCCCTTTTCGGCGGGGTGAACCGCGCCCGTCTTTCCAGTCAGTGTCTAAAGCGCGCGGCGCGGGTCCACGCCAGGGAGCACGGGGAGCCGGAACGCTTTCAGGGCATCCGCAGCCGCTTCCTGCTGGAGGCGTTCTCCACGGCGCTGACCGGACATGGACTCACTCCTGACCAAGTGGCCGAAAAAGCCAAATCCATCGCTGAAACTCTCAGCAAACTGGAGGTCAAAAAGAAGGAGACCGACAGCGACGTGACCACCGCCGTCTTCCTTTCTCCAAGTGAAATTGAACAGATCGCGGCCGCGGTCGCCGGAGGCGATGATCCCAAAAAAGCCGCCAAAAAGGCCACCCGGCTGGATGCCGCCGACATTGCCCTGTTCGGCCGGATGATCGCCAATGATCCGACTTTGAATGTCGAGGGGGCCGCTCTGTTCTCCCATGCGCTCTCCACACATCAGACAGCGAACGAGGTGGATTTTTTCTCCGCCGTGGATGACCGGAAAACCGATGCTGCGGATGCCGGTGCCGGCATGATCGGCACCCTGGAGTTCAGTTCCGCCACTTATTACCGCTACTGTGCGGTGAATCTGAGCCTTCTGGAGAAAGAGTCTCACCTTGGCCTCCTGGCCAAGGAGGAGCGCAGGCAAGTGGTGGAGGCTTTTCTCCGGGCCATCCTGCTGGCTGTGCCGGGGGCGCGCCAAAATTCCATGAATGCCGCCACCCTGCCGCACACCGCGCTGGGCGTGGTGAAGGAAAAAGGCCAACCCCTGCAGCTCATCAATGCCTTTGAAAAACCGGTCAGCGCCAAACAGGGCGGCCTTGCTGACGCCTCCGCTGAACGAATGAAGGCGCATTATGGGGAATTGAATGAGACATGGGGACTCACTCCCACAGCGGAAGTCTGGCTGCCGGAAACCAACGTGGACGGCTTCCTTAAAACCCTCCTGAGCCATGTCTGATTCCGCCGCCCTGGCCTTTGTGCTGGATGGCCCGCTGCAATCATGGGGCGTCGATTCCCGATACCAGCAGCGGGACACGTCCGCCTTCCCCACCAAAAGCGCCATTATCGGCCTGCTTGCCGCCGCACTCGGCATCGACAAACACGCGTCCGATGAGGCGGACCGCCTCGCTCCCTATGCGGCCTTGAATCTCACCGTGGTCCGCGCCGCCCTTGATCAGGCCCGTCCGGGCGGCAGACTGAGCGATTTTCACACCATCGGCGGCGGTTATGATGTCGGTGTTCCGTGGCAAAGGCAAAGCACGCCGGAGAAAGCCGGAGGCGGTGCGTTCGGCACGGTCATCACCCGCCGCATCTATCTCACCGGCTCCGCATTCATCGCCATCCTTGAGGGTCAGGGCACCGTGCTTGAAACCGCCGCCGCCGCTCTCCTCGATCCCGTGTGGGGGGGCTGGCTGGGAAGAAAAGCCTGCATCCCGGCCCGTCCCTTTGCGCCAACCATTGGACCCTCCGCCCAGCAGGCTTTTGACAGCCTCAGGCTCAGGCTGAGTCTTCCCGCCGCACGGCTGGAATTGTTTGACCGTCAGACGCAGCCCTGCAAAGGGGACACATCGGCCGATTTATTTCACCAGCCGGATCAGCCGCAAAGTTTCGGCGGACGGTCCCACCTGTCCAGACCAGTCCGTTATGTCCGGGGAGCCAAGCCAGGAGTGGCTGCCGCCAACATGTTTGATGCCATTTAGCTCCGCCGCCGCCGCCAGCCATGCCCATTTTCGAAAAACCACCCTTGGAAACCCTGTCCATGGCGCGGGACCGTTGGACACCGCTCTATTTGGAGCACGGCCGTCTGGAGGTGGATGATTCCTCCGTAAAGTGGATCAGTTCCCAGAAACTGGTCTGCAGGATACCTGTGGCCACCGTCAGCGCCCTCATTCTGGGCCCCGGAACCACCCTGACCCACGCCGCCATGAAGGCCTGCGCGGATTCCAATACTCCCGTGATCTGGATGGGGGAGGAGGGGATGCGTTTTTACGCTGCCGGTCTTCAGCCAAACCATGACAACTCCATGGCCCGGCTTCACGCCACCGCCTGGGGCGACAAACGGAGGCGTGAGGCCATCGCGAGGGCCATGTTCCTCTTCCGCTTTGAAAATGTCGAGGTTGACTCCGCCACTGTCCAGCAGCTTCGGGGCATGGAGGGAAAACGGGTCAAAGTTGAATACGCCAAGCTGGGTATTCAGTACGGGGTCACTTGGAAGGGCCGCGACTACAACGCCCAGAACTGGGACCTTGCCGACGGCATCAACAAAGCCCTGTCCGCCGCCAACGCCAGCCTTTATGCCCTCTGCGCCGCGGTTTGCCACACCATGGGCTTCATTCCACAACTGGGATTTGTGCATGATGCCGGCACTCTGCCTTTCATTTATGACATCGCTGACCTTTACAAACACGAGACCTCATGGCCCGCCGCCTTTCAGGCCATTTCGCAGAAACCGCAGGACGATGGAACCCTCGCCCGCAAATTTCTAAAGGAGAAAGTGGAGGAAACCAAACTTCTTCAGCGCATTCCCCGCGATCTGACCAAACTTTTTGCCTGAACTCCGCCCTCCGCAAAACTGGATTCCGAACAGTTGAAACTGAATTGCCCATGACCTGTCTCCTAGCCAACGACACGCCCCCCGCCATCCGGGGGCTGCTCAAACGGTGGTTCATAGAGCCCCGCCCCAACATTTTTGTGGGCACTCTGAATCCCAGGACCCACCGTAAAGTCATGGATTACGTTCTTCGAAACGCTCCGGCGGATTTCGGCCTGCTGATTGTCACCAGTGCCCTGAACTGCCAAGGCTACACGCTGGAACGGATCGGCCCCTGCGGCTGCACCGGCCGCGACCCTGTTGAAATCTCCGGTATTCCTCTCGTTGCGGAATCCTGGGAGGACATCCCGGAAGTTTTGGAGGTGGACCCCGAAAACGCTCCTTTCTGATCTCGGAAACAGTTGATTTTATGGAAATTAAAGTCATAACTTGTTGAAGTTTGAGAGTTTTCCCCGCCCACGCGGGGATGGACCGGAGGACGTGCGCACCGTGCTGGGAGAGCTCCGGTTTTCCCCGCCCACGCGGGGATGGACCGCTGGAGCCCGCCGCCCAATCCGCTTTCCCCACGTTTTCCCCGCCCACGCGGGGATGGACCGGAAACCATGCGGCTTTGAGTTTCTCAGGAGGGGTTTTCCCCGCCCACGCGGGGATGGACCGCCTCCCTTGCGCCCGGCCTGCCCCTCCCGGCGGTTTTCCCCGCCCACGCGGGGATGGACCGGTGAAAGTCAACCTCACGCTCACCCTGCACCTGTTTTCCCCGCCCACGCGGGGATGGACCGCCCGCCGTCCCATCCAACAGCCTCCGGGGATTGTTTTCCCCGCCCACGCAGGGATGGACCGCCCATGTGGAGTGGCTGAAAGCGGTGGTGACCGTTTTCCCCGCCCACGCGGGGATGGACCGTGCGCTCCGGCATTGAAACCCATCTGTCCGCCGTTTTCCCCGCCCACGCGGGGATGGACCGCCCGTGGAGCAGCCGCAGGAGGCCGGCCCCACGTTTTCCCCGCCCACGCGGGGATGGACCGAGCATCCCCCGCGCTCACCGCATGAACGAACTGTTTTCCCCGCCCACGCGGGGATGGACCGCACACCAATCTGATGGCGCTGTGTGCGCGGTGGTTTTCCCCGCCCACGCGGGGATGGACCGTATTCGCATAAACTTGTCAGGAGTCGATTCATGTTTTCCCCGCCCACGCGGGGATGGACCGTTATGCAGCTGCCTGTCAGCTACCGCATTGTAGTTTTCCCCGCCCACGCGGGGATGGACCGCGGAATTCAGACGCTGGGCGAACAGGTGACCGGTTTTCCCCGCCCACGCGGGGATGGACCGTTCACCTTGCCGGGTGATTGGGGAAACGATACGTTTTCCCCGCCCACGCGGGGATGGACCGGCCGGGACCTGTCAGCGGCCGCCCGCGGGTGCGTTTTCCCCGCCCACGCGGGGATGGACCGTCTGCTGACATATCTCAACACCGCCCTCAACAGTTTTCCCCGCCCACGCGGGGATGGACCGCAGCCTACGGCACTCAACTCCGCTACACCGATGTTTTCCCCGCCCACGCGGGGATGGACCGGCCGGCGGCTATGCCTACGTCCCCAATGCGCCGTTTTCCCCGCCCACGCGGGGATGGACCGGCCCACGCGCAGGATGGGCGGAGCCGGAGAGGGTTTTCCCCGCCCACGCGGGGATGGACCGGCATGTTTTTTGATGCCGATGGCGGCTTCCACGTTTTCCCCGCCCACGCGGGGATGGACCGCCGCCCGCATTCTCGAAATCCTGCTGCGCTCCGTTTTCCCCGCCCACGCGGGGATGGACCGGTCCTCGGAATCTTGGACAAAGCCGACGCCAAGTTTTCCCCGCCCACGCGGGGATGGACCATTATATCGCCAGCATCGTCAGCACGCTGCCGCGTTTTCCCCGCCCACGCGGGGATGGACCGGCGATGTCTTTTACTTGGTAGTCGGGGCAAATGTTTTCCCCGCCCACGCGGGGATGGACCGCGTGATGGTGGTTTCCATCTCCGCCGACAGTTGTTTTCCCCGCCCACGCGGGGATGGACCGCCAAATCCCACGCGCGGGAGGTTTACGACCGTGTTTTCCCCGCCCACGCGGGGATGGACCGGCCGGCACGGCGGATCCGGCGGCGCTGAAGGTGTTTTCCCCGCCCACGCGGGGATGGACCTTACGCATGCCGGAGGCAGAGGCGGGGCGGGTTGTTTTCCCCGCCCACGCGGGGATGGACCGGCGCTGGACACGCTCCGCCGGCAGTGGACGGAGTTTTCCCCGCCCACGCGGGGATGGACCGTTCCTGCATTTCATCTATCCGCGTGAGGATGCGTTTTCCCCGCCCACGCGGGGATGGACCGCCTCCCCGCACTTCGGCCCAAAGCTCCAGTATGTTTTCCCCGCCCACGCGGGGATGGACCGGTGGTCCACGATGAAAACCTGGACGAGGCACTGTTTTCCCCGCCCACGCGGGGATGGACCGCCGCCGTCCATGTCCGTGATGACCCCGCTGTCGTTTTCCCCGCCCACGCGGGGATGGACCGCAGCTGCTGCACCATCACAAGCGGGGCGTCGAGTTTTCCCCGCCCACGCGGGGATGGACCGTTTTGCTGTTCCGGTCGCTCCGCATGAGTCCGGTTTTCCCCGCCCACGCGGGGATGGACCGATTGGCACGGGCGAGGGGAACCAGGTTTACGGGTTTTCCCCGCCCACGCGGGGATGGACCGCCTTCCGGCGCTTCATTCTGGAACCATTGGAGGTTTTCCCCGCCCACGCGGGGATGGACCGGCCGGATTCTGTGGCACGCCCACCTGTGCGGCGTTTTCCCCGCCCACGCGGGGATGGACCGATTGTTCGGCATGGGCCTGCGCGCCGGCTGGTGTTTTCCCCGCCCACGCGGGGATGGACCGCAGATGACCGCCCGTGAGGTCACGGAGCGCAGGTTTTCCCCGCCCACGCGGGGATGGACCTTGCTGATGCCCATGGCGTTCATCTTCTCGCGGGTTTTCCCCGCCCACGCGGGGATGGACCGTGGCGGGCTGGGTGTTTTTCAGGGACCACTCCGTTTTCCCCGCCCACGCGGGGATGGACCGGATTTAACCGTGAACGAACCCCGCACGGGTCCGTTTTCCCCGCCCACGCGGGGATGGACCGCATTTGCAACGCCAATGGGCAGCCCAGATAGCGTTTTCCCCGCCCACGCGGGGATGGACCGCGCCGGCTGGATCACATCGCCAACCTGCACGAGTTTTCCCCGCCCACGCGGGGATGGACCGCATTTCCAGTTCATAGGACACCACCTCAGCGGGTTTTCCCCGCCCACGCGGGGATGGACCGACAAAACCGGGGGTCAGGGCGGCGTTTGCGGTATTTTCCCCGCCCACGCGGGGATGGACCGCAAACCACCCTCCTGCAGACCATCGCCGGTTCGTTTTCCCCGCCCACGCGGGGATGGACCGGCTCCCGTCCTGCGTGGAAATGTAGTATCTGAGTTTTCCCCGCCCACGCGGGGATGGACCGCTCGCCCGCTCAGGGAGCACGGCCGGAGATTTGTTTTCCCCGCCCACGCGGGGATGGACCGCCCTGCTGAAAACAGAGCCGGGGGGGACGTCTGTTTTCCCCGCCCACGCGGGGATGGACCGGCGCGGTTTATGCGCGGGGAAACCTCCGCTGGGTTTTCCCCGCCCACGCGGGGATGGACCGGGCGGCTTCCGCTTCCTTGACTTTAGCCAGTGGTTTTCCCCGCCCACGCGGGGATGGACCGGGGTTCGTCGGGGACGGCGGCGGGCGGGCTGCGTTTTCCCCGCCCACGCGGGGATGGACCGGAGATTGCCGAGGGCAGCCTCAAACTTCAGGCGTTTTCCCCGCCCACGCGGGGATGGACCGGCGGCGCGGCGCTCCTTCGCTTTGGCGTCGCGGTTTTCCCCGCCCACGCGGGGATGGACCGCCCGCCAAACCCAGCCAATCCCGGTCATGCCCGTTTTCCCCGCCCACGCGGGGATGGACCGTTGGGGTCCACGTTGTCATACCGCAGCGTGTAGTTTTCCCCGCCCACGCGGGGATGGACCGCTTCCGGCCATAGAGGAGGTGCAGCCATGACCGTTTTCCCCGCCCACGCGGGGATGGACCGCGCCCTATGTCATCAACTGGCCCGTCCGCCTGGTTTTCCCCGCCCACGCGGGGATGGACCGCGGGTCCCTGTGGAGTTTGAGGGAGCCCGCGAGTTTTCCCCGCCCACGCGGGGATGGACCGCCATGGACGAGGATGTCGATTTCAGCTGGCTCGTTTTCCCCGCCCACGCGGGGATGGACCTTATACCACTTTTTGAGAAAATCCGGTAATTCACACGGGGAAAACTTACCGAATTTTGGCTGCAAGTAATATTATTTTTCGCTGCTGCCCGCGGGCTACGGCTCACGCGCAGTGAATCAACCCCTCAGGGTGCCTGCAAAACCGGAACACCCGGAATACCCGGACGGTCGGCTCACCGTTGCCAGTGGTGCCGAACCGGGATTGCGCCTGTATTCCATGGCGCTGTCATCCCTGCAAAGACCTTGATCGGGAAATCCTGTCCTTGCGGGGGCCGCAGCTCGGAAACTCCCTCTGAACGGAATGATGATTGAGTGTGAACATCGCTGTGCCCCGGCTGGTCAGGCCACAAGCGCTTGTACCACTTTGCCGTGGACGTCAGTGAGGCGGTAGTTGCGGCCCTGGAAGAACCAAGTGAGCTTCTCGTGGTCAAAGCCGAGGAGGTGCAGCAGGGTGGCGTTGAGGTCGTGGACGTGGACTTTGTCCACGGCGGCCTGGTAGCCGAATTCGTCGGTGGCGCCGTGGCTGTAGCCGCCTTTGGAGCCGCCGCCGGCCATCCAGATGGTGAAGCCGCCGGGGCTGTGGTCGCGGCCGGCAAAGGCGTTGTCGGTGCCGCCGCGGTTCTCCTTCATGGGGGTGCGGCCGAACTCCGCGCCGCAGACGACCAAGGTGTCGTCCAGCAGGCCGCGTTGCTTCAGATCCTTCAGCAGGGCGGTCACCGCTTTGTCCATGACTTTGGTTTTCCGCAGGGTGCCGCCGTGCAGGCTGTTGGACTCATTGTCGCCATGGGCGTCCCAGCCCCAGTCGTAAAGCTGGACAAAGCGCACGCCGCGCTCGCAGAGACGGCGGGCCAGCAGGCAATTGTTGGCGAAGCTGTTTTTGCCGCGCTCGGTGCCGTACATTTCGTGGATGTGGGCGGGCTCGCTCTCCACATCCGTGGCCTCGGGCACGCTCATCTGCATGCGGAAGGCCAGTTCATACTGGGAGATGCGGGTCAGGGTTTCCGGGTCTCCGAACTCCTTCTCGGTCCGGCGGTTGAGGTCATTGATGGCATCCAGCGTGGCGCGGCGCTCATCGCGGCTTACCCCCTCGGGGTTGCCGGCGAAAAGAATGGGCTCGCCATGGCCCTGGCACTGCACGCCCTGATGGATGCTGGGCAGGAAGCCGCTGCCCCACACGGTTTTGCCGGCATCGGGATTCCGTCCGCCGCTGGTCAGGACCATGAAGGAGGGCAGGTCGGCGTTCTCCGACCCCAGACCGTAGGACACCCAGGAGCCGAAGCAGGGGCGGCCTTTGATCTGGCTGCCGGTCTGGAGCATGAGCTGGGCGGGAGCGTGGTTGAACTGGTCCGTGTAAAAACTCTTCACGAAACAGATGTCGTCCGCGACGGTGCGCAGGTTCACGAGGGGCTCGCCCAGCCAGGCGCCGCCCTGACCATACTGCGCGAAGGGGTATTGCGGTCCCAGCATTTTGGGCACGCCTTTGATGAAGGCGAAGCGCTTGCCTTTGAGGAATGAATCCGGACACAGCTGGCCGTCGAGCTTGGCCAGCTCCGGCTTATAGTCATAGAGATCGAGATGCGAGGGCGCGCCGGCGAGGTGGATGTAGATGACGCGCTTGGCCTTCGGCCTGATGGCCGCCTCCGAGGCTTTGGCCGACCCTGACAGAAGCCCCAGAGCCATGCCTCCGAGGCAGGCCGTGCTCTGCTTCAGAAAAAAGCGGCGGGTGATGCCGGTGACCTGTTCGCGGCGCAGGTGGTCGTGGAAATTCATGGAAAAGGAGAGGGGATTCCGGGCTTCCGGAGTTTGGCGGGGATGACGGGCCGGAGCCGCGGGGATCAGTTCTTGCTGAGCACCTCGTCCATGTTGAGAAGGGTGTTGGCCACGAGGGTGAGATTGCCGCCGACGCGGGCGTGCAGCTTGCGCAGAGTCCAGAGTTCGTGCCAGTCCGGAGCGCGGAAAGCAGCCAGCGAGAAGCCCCGGACGATTTGGGCCTCCGGATCGCTGCCGGCTTCGGCCATGCGTTTGGCCAGTCCTTGGGCAGCCTCCAGGAAAACCGGACTGTTGAGCAAATCGAGCGACTGCAGCGGGGTGTTGGTGCGCAGGCGGCGCACGACACAGTATTCCCGGTTCGGCGCATCGAAGGTCAGCATGCTGGGATAGGCGGAACTGCGGCGGATGAAGGTGTAGAGACCGCGGCGGCGGGCATCCTCGCCCTCGGCATTCTTCCAGTCCTGACCGCTGTAGGGGGCCAGCCAGGTGCCGGGCGGCTGCCAGGGCATCACGGGCGGTCCACCCCTTTTCAGACTGAGCAGGCCACCGATCCGGAGCGCCTGATCCCGCAGCTGCTCGCTGCTCAGGCGGAAGCGCGGGCCGCGGGCCAGCAGACGGTTGGCGGGGTCGAGCCTCAGCGACTCCGGGGTGGCTTTGGAGGACTGCCGGTACACCCGGCTGAGCAGGATTTCCCGCAGCAGCCGCTTCTGGCTCCAGCCCATGCCGGTCTGGAACCGCACCGCCAGGGTGTCCAGAATCTCCTGATAGGGCGGGCGCTCGCCCTGGGTGCCGAAGTCCTCCGAGGTCTCCACGAGGCCGACTCCGAAAAGCTGCTCCCACACGCGGTTCACCTGCACGCGGGCGGTAAGCGGATTCTCACCGTTGGTCAGCCATTTGGCCAGGCCGAGGCGGTTGCGGGGGTAGTCCGGATGCCAGGGATTCAGAATCTTCGGCGTGGCCGGCTGCACCTCCTCACCGTGATCCATCCAGTTGCCCCGCACAAAAACAAAGCTGGGGCGGGATTTGTCAGCGGGCAGTTCCCTCATCACCGGCAGATGGCAGACGGGCAGGGAGGCCTGCCAGGCCTGGAGCCGGTCCACCTCCGCATAGGCTCCGCCGGCCTCCGGCGACCGGGCGCTGTAAAACACACGCTCCAGTTTTTCACGCTCCGGGGCTTTCCAGGAGTGGAGCTCCTGTTTGGCCAGGACTTGCAGATCATCGGGAACCGCCGGCACGGGTTTTTCCGATTTCAGCCACGCCAGCAGGGCCTCCTGCCCGCCGGCTTTGGCGAGAGCCTGTGACAGCGCCGTCCGGGCGGCAGCCAGATCCGTTTTGAGCTTGGCGGCGGCGGGACCGTCCTTCGCAGCGTTGAACGTCTGCTTTGGCTCGTCATCGCCCCGGTCGGCGTCCGCCGTGTTGTTCAGGAAGGCATACATTTGATAGTATTCCCTGTGGACGAACGGATCGTAGGGATGCCCGTGGCACTGGATGCAGCCGTAGGTGGTGCCCTGCAGGGCGTCGAAGGTGGTGTTGACGCGGTCGATGACGGCGTAGGTGCGGAACTCCTCGTCGTCCGTGCCGCCCTCGTCGTTGGTCTGCGTGTTCCGGTGGAAGGCGGTGGCGATGACGGTCTCCGGTGTGGCGTCCGGCAGGAGATCGCCGGCCAGCTGATCGGTGACAAAGGCGCTGTAGGGCAGATCGGCGTTCAGGGAATCGACCACCCAGTCGCGGTAGCGCCACATATCGCGCAGGCCGTCGCTTTCATAGCCCTTGCTGTCCGCGTAGCGCGCCAGATCCAGCCACACGGTGGCCCAGCGCTCGCCGTAGGTTGGGGAGGCCAGGAGGCGGTCGATGTAACGGGGCCAGGCATCCGGGCTTTGGTCCTTCAGAAAGACCTCCATCTCCTCCGGGGAGGGGGGCAGACCGGTAACATCGAAAGCCGCGCGGCGGGCGAGGATGCGGGGCTCTGCCTCCGGGGAAAAGGTCAGGCTCTCCTTTTTCAGACGGGCCTCCACCGCGGGGTCGATGCCATTGCCGTCCACGGTGGCCTGCGGAGGCGTGTAGGCCCAGTGCTCCTGCCAGTGGGCACCCTCGGCGATCCATTGCCTGATGAGGGCCGTCTGCTCCGGCGTCAGCGGCGGGCCTTTTTTGGGCATGCGCTCCTCACTGTCGTCCGTGACCAGGCGGTGGAGAAATTCGCTCTCCTCCGGCTTGCCGGGAACAATGGCGGTTTTGCCGGATTCGCCGGCTTTCAGCGCCAGGTCGCGGAACTGCAGGTTCAGTCCGCCGGCCTCCTTCACTCCGCCGTGGCATTTGAAGCACTGGTTGTTCAGGATGGGCCGGATGTCGCGGTTGAACTCCACCGGGGAGGGCCTGGCGGTGGCCAGAGCCGCCGTGATCAGATTGAGCCCCAGCGCCACGAGGGCGGGGAACTGGAATTGCGGGAAACGAAAAGCCATGCGGGTGGAGAGGAGAACGGCGTGCGGGAGCAGGCCTTTTCCATGCAATTCAATCATATCCGGGCACATCCGGCAATCCGCAGGAACCGGAGCCGGAAAAGAAGGTCAAAGAGGGGGCTGGAGGTTTTGAAAACCACCGGCGGGATTCAAATCCGGAAACCCCGTCGGAATATAATACCATTTCCATTAGTCATTTATAGAAATGCCGGCGGAAGCCGGCTGGACAGCCGGGTGGAACAGGCGTGCCGCCTGTCCCGCCGGGCATCCTGCCCGGTGCCGGAGCATAGGTTTTTTCAGTTTTCCGGAATGCCGGCACCAGTCATCCCGCTTCAGGGGAACTCATCATATTGTTCATTCAAAGTCAAAGGATTACAGGATAAATTCCCTCCTTGAAAGGCGGCTTTGAATCTGTAAAAAGCAGAAATGGCAATCGCCGGGACAGTGGCACCGGGCAGGATGCCCGGCGGGACAGCCGGGACGGCTGTTCTACCCGGGCCGCTGAAATCCGTGTGGGGAACTCGCCTGCGAATTAACAAAAATATCTTTGGAAATGGTATAAGGATAAAAAAGACGAATCCGTGTCTCAATGCGCGGCCAGACGGCGGCGGCCGCTGAGCGCCCGGAGGAGCGTCAGGTCATCCGCGGAATCCAGCCCGCCGCCGGCGGGAAGTCCCTGGGCGAGACGGGTGACCGTGAGACCGGGGAAAGAGGCGCCCAGGGCTCCGGCGAGATAGTTGGCGGTCGCCTCACCCTCCACATCGGAGCCGGTGGCCAGGATCACCTCGGTGATGAATCCCTCCCGCAGACGCTGCATGAGAGTGTCGATGCGGAGGTCCTCCGGGCCGATATTGTCCAGCGGGCTCAGCCGTCCGTGCAGCGCATGATAGTGCCCGCGGAAGGCGCCCGTGCGCTCCAGCGGCAGAACATCCGTGGCCTGCTCGACCACGCAGAGTTGCGTGACATCGCGGTCCGAATTGCCGCAGAGCGTGCAGCCGGCGGTGCGGCTGGCGAAAAACCCGCACACCGGACAGAGCTCAATCTCCGCCTGAGCCTGATTCAGGGCCGTGGCCAGATCCGTGGAGGGGGTCTGCCGGGAGCGCAGGAGCCACAGGGCAATGCGTTCCGCGCTGCGGGGGCCGACTCCGGGCAGACGTTTGAGCTGCGCGATAAGCGCACGGATTTCATCAGGGTAACCAACGGCGGGGATCACGGGCGGGGGAGTTTCCGGGGAAAGGGCAGCCGGCGGCGCGGAGGCAGGGGAAGAGGTATGAAGGGACCTCCTGCCGGCGGGCTGGCGGGAGCGTCCCGGCGGGCCTGGTCAGCGGCCTGCGCGAGGAACTGCTCCAAAGCGGGATCCGGCTTCGTCAGACCCTCTCCCGCATCGGCGAAACGCTTCATGGCGTCGCCGGCATGGCCCGCGCGCAGGAGGATGATGGCGTCGCGGAAGGCGTCGCGCCGCGCCAGTTCATCCATGGGCACGCTGCCGGTGGTGCCCAGAAGATGGAAAATCTCCATGGCCGCGCCTTCGGGAGGATTCAGCACCTCCAGCGGGCGGTCCTCGATTTCGCCGGCGCGCAGATGGGTGGCGGCATCCAGCAGGGTGCCCGTCCGGTAATTGGAATTCAGGGAGGCCAGCCAGCGGCTGATCTCCACGGCGTCCCCGAGCACCGAATAGGTGTTGCCGGTGAGGCCCGCCGTGAAGGTGCCGGTGGCGATTCCCGTGCCGCAGACCGGCTGTTGGGGGGATTCTCCGGATGCGCCTGGGGTTTCGGGGAATTGAAAGGCCTTCTCCAGGGCGAGCGCCGCCCTCACCGCATCATCCGCCGCCGAATCCGATGCCAAAGGCAGACCGAAAAAGGCGCGGACCCCGGTGGATTCCGTGGGATCCAGACAGGCTCCGTGGGGCAGGAGGACTTCGGCGGCTTTGGCCCGGAAATTCTCACAGAGCTTCAGAAAATCCGGAGCGGGCAGGATTTCCCGCAGTGCGCCCTCATTCAACAGCCGGCAGGTCAGCACCGTGCCGGGGCGTTGGGCGGGGGAAAGGAAATCCAGATCACTGACTTGGGACAGCCGGTCCAGAAGAGCCGGTGACACCCGCCCCTTGAACCAAGGAGTGGCTCCCGTCGGCAGGGCATTCCGCCAGGAGGCCGCGAGACAGCCCCCCACCATGGCCAGAATGGCGGGCAGGGGCTCCCAAACCGTGTGGCGCATCACCAGCAGCATCGATTGGGTCACCGTGAGCAGCACCCCTGCGGCCACCAGTCCCCACGCGATGCGGCGGGGCTGCACCACGCTGCCCACCCAGGCGGCGGCCAGACCACAGGCGAATGCCGCGCCGAACTCCACCCAAACGGGTGCCTGGGCCACGGGAACCGCCGGCAGCATTTTGAGGATCAGGGGCATCAGCCCCCAGCCGGCCTCCAGCCCATGGCGGTGAAAAAGAAAAACGGTGCCCGCCGCTGTCAAAGCGGTCAGTGATCCCAAAGCCAGGGAGCGCTGCACACGGCGGCGGGAGGCTGGGGAAACAGAGGCATCCGAAGGGTTCATGGAATAATGAACAGTTTAGAATCTTTGCCGACTATAGCGGGGGAGATTTCCTCTGGCAACCCTGCCACCTGATGTTTTTACGGTGCCACCATCCGGAAACCAGGAAAAAAAAGAAGCAGCCGGGCCCCACAGACCGCGGAACGGCGCTGTGCAGCCCGGCTGCCGTGGAAAAGGAGTCGGAAGGTCAGGGCAGGATCAGTAGGAGCCCTCAACACGGCTGGCCACATCCCTGTAGCCGTAATCAACTTCGTAGATCTGCTTGAAGGCATCGAGGAACTCATCCTTGCGGCCCATTTTCTCCAGAATGTTGCCGAGAACGTAGAGGACCTCCTTCTTGACGATATCCATGGTGGGAATTTCGCCGGCGGCCTCCTGCAGCTGGCGCACTCCGAGGTCGAGCATGTTTTTGGCCTCGTAGCAGCGGGCCAGGGCCAGCATGGCCTTGGTGCGGATGGCGGGGTTGCCCTTGGCGCGCTGGAGTTCCGGGATGGCCTCGGTGGGATGCCCGGCATTGAAGAGGTTGGTGCCCAGTTCGAAGCGCAGCTGCGGATCGGTGGGGTTGCGCTCCACGCGTTCCCGGGAGCTGATCACCAGTTTCTCGATGCGGGCGTGCTGGAGTTCCTTGAGCTGCTCGCGGGCGGCCTCGGCGGACTCCGCCGTGGGATCGGCGTCGATGGTGGCCTGGAGGGTGGCGATGGTCTGCTCGTCCATTCTGTCCTGCAGCTTGTGCACCTTGGTTTCCAGGGAGGCGTCCCCGTTGCTCAGCTGGAGAGCCCACTGGAAGTAGGAGAGGGCGCTGGCGTAGTCATCCATGCGCTCGTAGAGCTCGCCGATGCGGCGGGAATTGTCCACGTTGTTGGGATCCGCCTCGTATTCAGCGCCCAGATAGGCCAGCTGTTCCTGCATCTGCTCCTTGGTGGCACCGACGCGGGCAAGGTCCTCCAGCTGCTTGGCTTTGTCCTTGTTCTTGATGAGGTCACGGAAGTTGCCGCCGTCGCCGCCCTCCCATTTCTGCTTCTTCATGGACAGCCGGGCATTGGCGTTGGTCACGCCTTTGCGGGCGTCGCCGTCGGAGTTGTCCACCTTGAGGATGTTGTTGTAAACCGTGATGGCCCCTTCGGGATCATCCTGGGAGAGATAGAACTCCGCCAGTTTGTGCATCACCTTGATATTGGTGGGATGCCCCTTCATGATCATCTCCAGGGCGAAGGCGGCGGTCTGCGGCATCTTCGCGGCATTGGCGGCGTCGAAAAGCAGCTGGTTGGCGGCGACGCTGAAGGGATCCGTGGCGAGAATCTCCTCAATGTCGTAAAGCACGCCCACCGGGTCCTTGTCAACTTTGGACTTCAGCTTCATCACCGACAGCGAGGAGGTGTCGATGAGCTTTTTCTTGCCCGCATTGACGAGGGCGGCGGCCTGGCGGAGCGTTTTGCGGCCCTCCAGGAAGCTGGGGACGTCCTTCACTACGGGCAGCAGCAGCTGCACCGCGTAGCTGGCGTTCTGCATTCTTACAGAGGAGACCGCTTTATCAAAGAGACTGCGGTGGGAGGGCGAAAGATCGGCGGCGGTGGTGACGGCTTCGGTCATGGCAGAGTGGCAAAGTCCAAAAATTGAAGTGGGGAGAATTACTAGAGAAAGCGGGCGGGGGGCAACAACCTTTTTTCGTTTCAGTGCCGCGCGCCACTTTTTCTCCCTTCAAGCCCGGATGGACAATCCTTTTTTGGGAAAACAGTTAAAAAATAAACGGGGAACAGGGCGCTCGCGCTCCTGTCAGCCCGGCGGCTGCGGACTGATTTCACCTTGCTTATTTTCCGCGGGACTGCTTTTGTCGGGTTCCCCGTCCAGCAGGCCGCAAGCCCCGGCCCACCGATCTTCCAACTTAAAAAGACTCCTATGACCATCCGCAGCCTCTTTCTGGCGGCCATCGCCGCCTCCAGCCTTTCCCTTGCCGCCCCGGCCATGGCCCAGGGGACGGAAATGAAGGTGGGAATCGTGGACATGAAGCGTGTCTTCCAGGAATACTGGAAAACCAAGGATGCGGAAAAGAAGGTCAACGAGGACAAATCCAAGGCCAAAAAGGAACTGGACGAGCGCGGCACCAAATACAAGGACCTCATCGGACGCTGGAACGAGATTGACAAGGTGCTCAAGGACAAGCTGGTCAACGAGCAGATGAAGGCCCAGAAGCAGAAGGAGGCCCAGGATGTGATCTCCGAGGCCCGCGCGCTGGAGCGTGACATGGAGGAATTCAAACGCCGGCGGGAGGCCCAGCTGCAGGAGCAGGTGATGCGCATGCGCAAAGGGCTCCTGGAGACCATCAAAAGCACGGTTGAGGAAAAGGCCAAGCGCGACAACTACGATCTCGTCTTCGATAAGAGCGGCATGTCCCCCAGCGGGGTGCCTTTCCTGCTTCACAGCAAGGATGCCGTGGATTTCAGCACCGAGGTGATCTCCGAGCTGAATAAAAACGCTCCCGCGGGCTCCCTTGATCCCGAGCCGGCCGCGGCTCCGGCGGCTCCTGCTCCCGCGAAGGGCAAGTGATTTGCCCGACTGCCGCGCCACCGGATGCCGCTGGCTCCGGTGGCACGGCTTTTTTTATCCAAGTGATTTTGCTGATTCAGGAGACGTGGAACTGACACTGGCCCAATTAGCCGCCTTGGTGCAGGGAAGCTTTCCGGAGCAGGACGACTGTGCCCCTCTCACCGGTTTTGCGGCTTTGGGGGACGCCGGTCCGGGTGATTTCAGTTTTTTTGGAAACGAGCGTTATCTGGCGGATCTGCGGCGCACCAAGGCTTCCGCGGTGCTGGTGCCGCGGAGCTTCCAGGAGACCGTGGAGGGCGTGGTGCTGGTGCGGGTGGATAACCCCTCCGCCGCCTTTGCCGCGGTGGTGCAGCGTTTCTCGCCGCCCCAGCGGGTTTTCAAACCGGGGATTCATCCTTCAGCGGTGATTGATCCCTCAGTGGTGATGGATCCCGGAAAAGTGGCCGTTGGACCTTTGGCGGTGATTGAGGCCGGAGTGGTGCTGGGAGACGGTACGACCATCGGAGCGGGATGCTTCGTGGGGGAAGGGGTAAAGATTGGCAGGAACTGCCTGCTGCATCCCCGGGTGACGGTTTACCATCACTGCCAACTGGGGGACAATGTGGCCCTGCATTCCGGTGCGGTGGTGGGGGCGGATGGATTTGGTTATGAGTTTGTGGAGGGGCGCCACCGCAAGATAGATCAGGTGGGCACGGTGCATATTGACAATGATGTGGAGGTGGGCGCGAACACCACCATTGACCGTGCGCGTTTCGGGCGGACCTGGATTCAGGAGGGGGTGAAGATCGACAATCAGGTGCAGATCGCCCACAACTGTGTCATTGGCCGGCACGCCATTCTGGTGGCGCAGGCGGGAATCGCCGGCAGCACGAGGGTGGGGGATTATGCAGTTATCGCGGCGCAGGCGGGAGTGGCTGGACACTTGGAGATCGGCCGGGGGGTGGTGGTTTTGGCCAAGGCCGGAGTCACTAAATCCCTGCTGGAGAAAGGTCAGTATATGGGCTTTCCCGCCGCACCAGTCACGGAAATGCGCCGGCAAATGGTGCAAATCCGCAAAATAGAGGATATTTTCAGACGCCTGAAGGCTTTGGAGAAGCACGTTCCGGATTCTGGAAAGGGGCATGGCGGCCAGCAGGAGACCGATTCCTGAAAAAGGGAGAGGAGACACCGGATACCGGATTCAGCGCGGCCGGCAAGCGGGGGCGAAGTGAGGAACCACTGATTTTTTCCCTGGCGGTATACGGCGGGAGGTTTTAACTTCGGGTGATATGGTCCCTCACATCTCTCTCGGTATTGCCTTCGCCATCCTGTTTTTGGCGCTGGGCTGTGTTGCGTTCTATTTTATGCTGCGCGGGGGCCAGGATCACGAGTGAGCGGGTTCCGGCTTGCTTAAGGGGTGACCTTCCCTGCCTGTCATGGATTCCGCCACCCGCACCCGCCCGCTGACGACGCCGGAGGCGAGGCAGTTGCTGTTTTTGAGGGCCGCGGAGGAGGCTGACGCATCGGGAGACCGCATTTCCCTGACGGAGCGTTCCGCCGCGGGGCGTGCTTTTCTGGAGGAAAGCGGCGCGGATTTTCTTAAACTGAGGGGTGAGCGCATTCTTGCCCGCGCACCGGACACCCTGAAGGCGGCGGTGGCGAAATTCCAGTATCCTGTGGCTCCCTGGCCCCGGTGGCTCCCGGTGCTGGTGCCGGCTCTGGCTTTCGCGGTGGGCTGGTTCACCAATGAACTGGGGGCGGACCGCAGAGTGAGCCTGCTGGCTTTCCCCCTGCTGGGGCTGATCCTGTGGAATCTGGCTGTCGTGGTGGCCTCACTGGTTTCAGGGCTCCGGAAAAAGAAGAAGGGCGAGGGCGCGGGTTTTCGGTTCGCCCTGTTCTCCGCCCCCCCGCCCCAACCTTCGGGCGATGCCTGGCTGGACGCGGCGCAAATCCGGGCGGAGCGCGAATGGGCCGGCCTGCGGGCTCCGGGCGATGTGGCCCGGGGGAAGCTGCTTTTCCATGTGTCCGCGATTCTGCTGACGGCGGGAGTGGTGGCCGGGATGTATGCGCGGGGTTTGGTCCGGGCCTATGAGGCGGGCTGGGAAAGCACCTTTCTGACGCAGCCGCAGGTGTCCGAACTGGCCCGGGCGGTGCTGGGGCCGGCTTCGATCCTGACCCGCATCCCGGTGCCGGAGGTGCCACCGCAGGGTGGTCTGTCACCGGCGGCCCCGTGGATTCACCTCTGGGCGGCCTCGGCGGCCCTGTTGATCGTGGTGCCGCGCCTGCTGCTGGTGTCGGGGGGCATTCAGGAAATCCGGAAAACGGCCCCTGACTGGCGCGCGGTATTCACGCGATATGAAACCATGGCCCGCCAGATGGCCGCCGGCCAGCCGCTGGTGGCCCGCGTGCTGCCGGTGCAGTGCCAGCCGGATTCCCCGCTGCGGGACAGCCTGCGGGCCATTCTGCAGCATTTGTGGGGGGGGCAGGTGATCGTCGATTTTCAGCCGGGCGTGGAGTATGGGGAGGAGGATGAGTGTCTGGAGGCCCTGACGGATCTGCCCACCCACCTGGTGCTGATGCTTCCCATGTCGGTGACGCCTGAGCATGAGGTTCACGGTCTGCTGGCGCACGGGCTTCAGCAGAAGGTCATGGCGCATCCCGAGCCGCTGCGGGCTTTGACGGTGCTGGATGCCACCGCCTTCGAAGCCCGGCTGCAGGGCATGCCCGAGCGTCCGCGCCGGATGGCTGAGCGCCGGGCCGCGTGGGAAAAAGTGCTGGGCAGCGCCTTTCCGGTGCTGATACTCGATGAGGCCGCGCGCCGCTCACCCGGCGAGGCCGCAGCTTCAGTGGCCCAGGCCCGCGATCCCGTTCGCCCCTGGACGACTGCCCATTGAGCGTTCATTGTTGTCCTTGGCTATGCCTTCCCTTTTCACTCCGCGCCACAAAGCCGCCCCGCCGGAGCCCGGTACGGTGGACACGGTGACCTTCAGCCTGATCTCCCATACGAATGTGGGCAAGACCACGCTGGCGCGCACGCTCCTGCGGCGGGATGTGGGGGATGCGCTCGACCAGTCGCACGTCACGGATGTGGCCGAGGCCTATCCCATGATCGAGGCCGACGGCGCGCGTCTGCTGCTGTGGGACACGCCGGGATTCGGTGACACCGCCCGGCTGCTCAAACGGCTGAGGACCTCCGGCCAGCCGATCCGCTGGATGGTGTCGCAGATGTGGGACCGCTTCCGCGACCGGCCGCTGTGGTGCAGCCAGCAGGCGGTGTGCAATGTGCAGGACGAGGCGGATGTGGTGCTCTATCTGGTCAATGCCTCCGAAAAGCCGGACGCCGCCGCGTATGTGACGATGGAGATGGAGATTCTGGAATGGATCGGCAAGCCGGTGATGGTGCTGCTGAATCAGACCGGACCGCCGCGCCCGGCAACGGATGACGAACAGGAGGAGTCGGACTGGCGCCTGCATCTCCAGCGTTTTCCGGTCGTGAAAGCTGTGATCGGCATGGACGCCTTCGCCCGCTGCTGGGTGCAGGAGGGGGAACTGATGGATCTGATCGGACCGCTGCTGCCGGAGCCCAAGCGCCGGATTTTCACCACTCTGCGCCGGGTCTGGGAAAAGCAGCATCTGGATGTTTTTCACCAGAGCATGCAGGCTCTGGGGGAGCAGCTGGCGGGCAATGCCGCCGACCGCGTTCCCGTGACGCGGGAGTCGGTTCTTCAGAGGCTGGGGGTGAACCGCAAGGAGCTTAACGACTCCATGGAGTCGGCCCGGGAGGGATTGAGCGGCCGGCTTTCCGTCCGCTCCGTGGCCGCCATGGACCGCATGATCGTGCTCCATGGATTGGAGGGGCGCAGCGCCAAACAGATCCATTCCTCCGGGGAGGCGGCCTTCGGGGTTCCCGTCCGCATCAATGAATCCCTGTGGTCCGCCGTGGGCGGCGCCCTCACAGGCGCGGTGGGCGGAATCGCGGCGGAACTCAAAACCGGCGGCCTGCTGATGGGGGGCGGGGCGCTGACCGGTATTCTGCTGGGCGGCACCGGCAGCTATCTGCTGGCCAAGGGATTCAACCTTTCCCGCGGCGACGATCACTCGGTGCGCTGGACGGAGGAGCATTTCGCCGCCCAAGCGGAGATCTCCCTGCTGTGCTATCTGGCGGTGGCCCACTACGGCCGCGGCCGCGGGGAGTGGCAGGACAGCGTCCACCCCGAACTCTGGCGCGGGCTGGTGCATGAGGTGGTGCACGATCACCGTCGTCACTTCAACCACATCTGGAAGCACGCTGGAGTCAAGGAGCCGGACATGGCGGATGTCACCAGGGAGTGCGCCAGGGCCCTGACTCTTTGCTCCCTGGCGCTGCTGCGCCGCCTTTATCCGCGCGTCCGGCTGGACTGGCTGTCATAGGATTCGGCGGCATGGGGAAGGGCGGAGTGTTGCCCGGCACAAAATGACTTTGGGAAAGCCGGCGGTTTTGGCGGCACCCGAGCCACGGCAACCCGTCTGTTGGAGGCAAAAAAATTCCCCCTGCGTCCACTCCGGAGCGCAGGGGGTAAACCGGGCCGCCTGACGGAGATTCCGCCGGCGGTGAAAAATGAAATGGAGCAACGCGACAACCGCTTCCGAACCGCAGCTCCTGATGCGTCGGTGGCGGCCACCTGTGACAAACAGAAAAACCCAACCGGGAAATCAGTTGGCGCGCCCGAGATAGCTGCCGTCCTCGGTCTTCACACTGATTTTCTCCCCGGGATTGATGAAGAGTGGCACATTGACCGTGAGGCCGGTTTCCAGGATGGCGGACTTATAGACGTTGTTGGCGGAGTCACCCTTCACGCCCTCCGGAGCCTCGACCACTTTCATGATCATGGAGGCCGGCAGTTCGATGGTGGCGGGAACGTCGTCCGTGAACACCACCAGATACTTTTGGCCTTCGATGAGGTAGTCCTTCACGTCCGAAACCAAGGCATTGCTCAGCACCACGTCATCATAGGTCTGCATGTGCAGGAAATGATAACCGCCGCTGTCCTTGTAGCTGTATTCGTAATCCTCCTTGGTGAGATTGACGGAGTCCAGGGACTCGTTGGAGGTCATGCGCAGATTGTGCACGCGGCCGCTGCCGATGCTCTTGATGGACATCTGCACGTAGGAGGCCATGCGGGGCGGTGTCTTAAGTTCCGTGCCCGTGACGAGACAGACGTCGCCATTATAACGGACGGCGTGTCCTTTGCGAAGATTGATTACCGGAGTGGAAGCCATAGGGGGGTGGAGATAGGCGCATTTTTGAAAACTTGCCAAGCCCGGAATCGGGAAAAATTTGGGATTAGCCTAAAAACCTACAGGGAATAAGGAGAATTCGCTTGAATCTCCGATGGAGTCTTTTATAAGCTTCCGCCCGCCACCATGTCCGCCATCCGTTCCTACAACGTCAGTCTTCTGCAGCAGCTGGAATCCGAGGCCATCTATGTCCTCCGGGAAACCGCCGCCCAGTTCCGTAACCCCGCGCTGCTTTTCTCCGGCGGCAAGGACTCGATCGTCATGGCCTGGCTGGCCCGGAAAGCGTTCCATCCGGCGCGCATCCCCTTCACCCTGCTGCATGTGGACACCGGCCACAATTTCCCCGAGACGCTGACTTACCGCGATGAGTTCGTGGAGAAAATCGGCGCCCGCCTGCTGGTGGCCAAAGTGCAGGACAGCATCGACCAGGGCCGGGCGGTGGAGGAGAAAGGTTATCGCGCCAGCCGCAACAAACTCCAGACGGTGAGCCTGCTGGACGCCATCGCGGATCACAAATTTGATGCCTGTCTCGGCGGGGGGCGCCGGGATGAGGAAAAAGCCCGGGCCAAGGAGCGCTTCTTCAGCCACCGCAACGACTTCGGCCAGTGGGATCCGAAAAACCAGCGCCCCGAACTGTGGAACCTTTTCAACGGCCGCATGCACGAGGGGGAGCACTTCCGTGTCTTCCCGCTGTCGAACTGGACGGAAATGGACGTGTGGCTCTACCTGCGTCAGGAGCAGATCCCGCTGCCCAGCCTCTACTTCAGCCACCAGCGCCGGGTGTTCCTCCGGGACGGTTCCTGGCTGGATGCGGAGACGGGCTTCGCCCAGCCGCAGCCGGAGGAGACCATCCTGGAGAAGACCATGCGCTTCCGCACCATCGGCGACGTGACGTGCACCGGCGCGGTGGAATCCCCCGCCGCCACTCTTGATGACATCATCGCCGAGGTGGCCGCCGCCCGTCAGACCGAGCGCGGCACCCGGGCCGACGACCAGCGCAGTGAAAGCGCGATGGAGGACCGGAAGAAAGAGGGATACTTTTGAAGAAATCCAATTTCCTTTTCCAATGAATACCCTCGCCCTGCAACTTGAGGAGGCCCTGAGCCAGCTGGACGCGGAAAAACGCGCTGAGCTGGAGGACGGTGTAAGGTTCCTGATTTATCAAATGGCTCCCAGCGCATTGGACAGGCCAGTCGTGGTTTCCCAGGAGGAGTGGCGGTCCATCATTATGGATCTCGCCGGCAGCCTGCCGGATTTTCCAGATGACTTCGAGGATTCGCTTCAGGAATCCATCCGCGAAAAGATCAATTGATTGACCCTGACACCAGGCATTGGCGGCCGGTGCCGGTGCCGGGGTATTTCCAGTTCCTTCTTCCTGCCACACTTGGCGGTTTCCGCTTTTTTCCCCACTTTCAACTCCTTCTTCCTCACTCATGGATTTGCTGCGCTTCACCACTGCCGGTTCCGTCGATGACGGAAAATCGACCCTGATAGGCCGACTGCTTTACGATTCCAAGTCCATCTTCGAGGATCAGCTCGCAGCGGTGGAGCGGTTCTCGAAAAAGCGCGGGGATGAACATGTCGATCTGGCGCTGCTGACCGATGGTCTGCGGGCGGAGCGGGAGCAGGGCATCACCATTGACGTCGCCTACCGCTACTTCGCCACCCCGCGCCGCAAGTTTATCATCGCGGACACGCCTGGCCATATTCAATATACGCGGAACATGGTCACCGGGGCCAGCACCGCCAATCTGGCCATCATTCTCATCGACGCCCGCAAAGGCGTCATCGAGCAGACCTGCCGTCATGCCTTTCTGGCCAATCTGCTGCGCATTCAGCATGTGGTCATCGCGGTGAACAAGATGGACCTTGTGGATTACTCCGAGGACCGGTTCGAGGAGATCAAGGAGTCCTTCACATCCTTCGCCAGCCGTCTCGACAATTTGGTGGAGATGACCTTCATCCCCATCAGCGCGCTCAAGGGCGACAACGTGGTGGACAAGTCCGCCGCCATGCCGTGGTATCAGGGGCCCACGCTGCTCTATCATTTGGAGACTGTTTACGTCGGCACCACGGAAAACCACGTTGAGGCCCGGTTCCCCGTGCAGTGGGTGATCCGTCCGCAGAGCGATGAATGGCACGACTTCCGCGGCTTCAGCGGCCGCGTGGCCGGCGGGGTGTTCAAGCCCGGCGACGAGGTGACCGTGCTCCCCAGCGGCTTCCGGTCAAAGATCAAGGAGATCCACACCGCGGACGGTCCGCTGGATGAGGCCTACAGCCCGCTTTCCGTCACCCTGCTGCTGGAGGATGAGATCGACACCAGCCGCGGCGACATGATCGTCAAAATCAACAACCTGCCGGAGGTGGGGCAGGATATCGAGGCCATGATCTGCTGGTTCGGGGAGAAGCCCCTCTCCCCGCGCGGCCGCTTCATTCTCCGTCACACCACCCGCGAGGTGCAAGCTGTGATCCGGGATGTGAAATACAAGGTCAACATCAACAACCTGCACAAGATCGAGGACGACTTGGAATTCCACATGAACGACATTGGCCGCATCTCCCTGCGGACCAGCGCGCCCGTGATTTTTGACTCCTACAGCAAAAACCGCATCACCGGCAGCTTCATCCTCATCGACGCCGGCACCAATGAGACCGTGGCCGCCGGCATGATCCGGGGCTGAGAGGATGCAGGTGGATCCGCGCCGCGCGGAAGAGATCGGAAAGCGGGGATCCGGACGATGCCGGGCTCTGGCCGCGATCATGACATTCAATGTTCCGGAGGTTTGATGGCGGACATCATGCATTTCAAATCCTTTCGCATGATGCCGGCATCCAGTCAGAAAACATCCCGGAAAATATTCTCTCTTCTCCGATGGATGTGGAGGGTCCTGCCGGAGGCCCTGCTGATCCTGACCATGGCCTCGCTGATGGTCCGGCTCACCGTGCGTGATGCCTTTGTGTGGTCGGCGGCACTGTTTTACATTGCCCCATGGCCTGTCATGCTCCTGGCGTGGCCGGTGCTGGGATGGTGGCGGCGCGGCAAAAGAGGAGCGCTGCCGCTGGCAGCGGCGGGGCTGGCAGTCACCGTGGCGGGCTGGATGCTGGGACCCGGGCCTCCGCCGGTGCGGATGGAGGGGACTCCGGGCATGCCGGTGAAAGTGATGTTCTGGAACATCGGCCACCGCTCCTCGTTGCCGGCGGAGCTGCATGAACTGGCGGACAGATTCCAGCCTGACATTCTGGCGGTGGCGGAGGCTGAGAACATCCGTGCGGAGGAGCGTGCGTCGTTTGTGCAACGGCATCCCGGCTACAGGATCGAATCCTTCAGGGACAGCCTTCAGGTGGCTCTGCGGGGGCAGGCCACCGTGAGACCGCCATTCCGGGTTATGGCCGGCACCCGCGCTCATTTACTGGAGATCCGGCTGGCAGGGAGGGAGGAGCCGTGGACGCTCCTGCTGGCTGATCTTCCTCCCATGCCGCTGACTCCCCGGACCGACCGCACGGATCAGCTCCGAAAGCTTGCCGGAAACGGTCCCCGCACGCTGATCCTGGGGGACTTCAACACCCCTTACGATTCCTGTGCCTTTGACAGCTGGCGGAGGGATTTCCACCACGGGCTCAGTCAGGCGTCCGTCACTCCGGGCCCGGCGATGTGGCCGATCGGGCTGCCACTGTTGGCGATCGATCATGTCTGGATGTCGAAGGACCTGATTCCGCTTCAGGCGTGGAAAGGCACACCGTTGGGACATGACCACGCCTGGCAGATCATCAGCATCGCCCCGGTGGGGAGGCCCTGATCCGGCTTGTCACTCCGGACGGTCCTGAAGAGAGCGGACGAGGCCCTTCACCGCGTGGGCACGGGGAATTTGATGGAAGACCACATCCTCCTCCGTGCCGCCGGAGGAGGAGAAGATGACAGTGCCGACGCCCAGCAGTCCCTTCAGACCGGTTTTGCCCACATTGATGGAGCGGATATCCGCCATGCGGATCTCCTTCGAGCTTTTGGACAGCAGGCCGTTGCGGGCCTCCACCCGCCGGTTGGTCACGGAGTATTCCGATGACGAGCGGATCAGCAGCATCACCGCCAGCACAGCGCATCCGGCGATCCAGCCGGTCGCCAGATACGTTCCATCCCAGCGCCCCGCATACCAGCCGGCCGCGGCCAGAGCAGCGGAAAGCAGAAGGCTGATCGGATAATTTAAAAGACTGGGATGCCCTTTATACCATGTGCGCGCCCGGGGAGGGGCCGGCACCGGCGTGACAGGCTCCTCGGGCAGGGGAGCGGGAATCCATTTGGCTGGAGCCGCAGCGGGAGGCGGAGATTCAAGGCCGGCAGCCGCGTTTTTGCCGGAGACCGGAGCCGGCGGGATCACTTGGAACAGCTGACGCACCCGCATCCTCTTTCCAGTGGCGGTGTCCTCGCAGATGGCCCCGGCGCTCAATTCGTCGGCGTCCACCATGTCCAGGAGATCCTCCTCGGTGTAGGGACCGTCGGTGGAGCCGTCGGAAAAATGGATGAGGTATTCCGCGCTCACGGCAGCAGGGAGGGGCCGTCGTCCGTATCCGGCACCGGTGGCAGCAGGTCCTCCCGCTGAATGAAGAGCTTCATGTTCACCCGCCCCAGCTCCTCCGGCGGCATGCGCAGGATCAGGGTCAAAAACGGCGTCAGACGGTCGGTCTCCGCCAGGGCGCTGTGCACCAGGCTGCCGATGATGGCGGTGGGGATGATATGCTCGGGAAACACATTCGAGGCCCGGAACATCACGCGCCCGGCATCGTAGTCCAGTTCGAAGGCTCCGATGGTCAACTCCAGATTGGACCGCATCAGGAGCTCGCTGACGATGCCCATGCGGCTGGCCGGCACCGTGTGGCCCAGGGTGGTGGCCACGCTGACGGCTTGGATTTCTGGAAAGGCCTGCACATGCAGCCGCACACGGGTGTGATGGGTTTCAAAGTCCGCCTCCAGCACTTCCCGGCCGGGCACCTGGCGGCCGGACCACTTCATGCGGGCAAAGGCCTCCTCCACCGCAAGGAACAGGCGGGAAGGCGGGGACGTGCTGGTTTTCATGGAAAAAGGAACAGAAAAGAAAGAGGGAAAATGTTTTGGGGAAAAAGGCACCTTTCACCTTCGGCGCGCCGGGAGCAAACAAAATACTGGTGATGGCCCGGAGGCCCGCCATGATGGAAAACCATTCCACCGGAAAGCTGTCCCGATGCCCAGTCAAGCCTCTCCCGCCCCCTCTCTCCGCCTGCCGCCCGCAGCCGTTCCCGTGATTGTGGCCGCCGTGGTGGCTGTGGCCGCCTTTTTCTGGGTGATTCTCCGGCAACGGCAGGAGATCGCCGCTTTGAAAAGTGAAACCGTCTCGCTCACGAAGGCGCAGCGCGCCGCCACCTCCCGCGAATCCGCCGCCGCCCTCGAGTTGGGCAATCTGGCGCAGATCAAGGCCGGTCTGGCCAAAGCCGAGGCGGACTTTGCGTCGGCCAGCACTCAGTCCGCGGCCCGCATCACGGAACTGGAGCATCTCGTCACCTTCCTGCGCGGCGAGGTGGCCGCCGGCCAGCAAACCATTGAGCGCATGAAAGCCGAAGCCGCGGCGGCGGTCCCCGCAGTGCCTGCGGGAACCAGACCGGCTGGCGGCAAAAGATGAGCCGTTGATACCGGCCTGCGCACGGGCTGTGAAACCGTTCCCGATTCGGCGGGGCAGGGAAGGGAAGGGTCTGAAAGCCGGATCGCCAGGCATACGGCATCCGGGCGGACTGGAGCAGGTTTATGGATGGCACACTCCACTCTGCCAGGGGTCCGGTTTCCCCACCGATGGAAAAGGCTTGGAAAGCTACGCGAACACGTCCGGATGGAGGCTGAATAAGCCTGTGCGGCGGAGGCGTTTTTTATTACCCTGACATTTCTCCGTGTCCTTTCCCAGGCGCGGGCAACCCACACCGCCACCCATGTCCACCGCCCAACATTCCAATCGCCGGCGTTTCCTCCAGGGAAGTCTTGCCGGAGCCGCAACCTTGGCTGTCTCGCCGCGTCTTTGGGCGCAGGCCCCGGGAGCCAACGGTGACATCCGGCTCGGCATCATCGGCATCGGGGAAAACGCCAATGGCCGCGGCTCCAACCATCTCAAGGAATTCGGTGAGAAAAAAGGCTGCCGCGTGGTGGGCGTCTGCGATGCCGACTCCGCTGTCCTTGATATCGTGAAGGGCAAGCTCAAAAATCCCGATGTCCAGTATTACCAGGACTACCGGAAGCTGCTGGAGAACAAGGATATTGATGCCGTGGTCATCGCCACGCCGAACCATACCCACACCCTCATCTCCATCGCCGCCCTGCAGGCGGGCAAGCATGTTTACGTGGAGAAGCCGGTGTCCCACAACCTTTGGGAAGGCCGCAAACTGGTGGAGCACGCCGCCAAATATCCCCATCTAATCGTCCAGCACGGCATGCAGCGCCGGTCCGACCATGCGTGGGAGGAGATCATGGCCTACGTCAAAACCGGTGCCCTCGGCAAACCGGTGGTCTCCCGCGGCCTCTGCTACAAGCTGCGCGACACCATTGGCAAGGTGGGCACCCCGGTAGCCCCTCCCTCCACGGTGGACTACAATCTCTGGAGCGGCACACGTCCGGAGCTGCCGGTGCACCGCAAGCGCTTCCACTACGACTGGCACTGGCAGTGGGAATACGGCAACGGCGACATTGGCAATCAGGGGCCGCACCAGTTGGACGTCGCCCGCTGGCTGATCGGCGATCCCCAGGCGTGCCCGGATAATGTCCTCAGCATCGGCGGCCGCTTCGGCTACGACGATGACGCCACCACCGCCAACACCCAGATCGCCTTCTACGACTTCAAGCCCGTGCCAGTGATCTTCGAGGTCCGGGGGCTGCCGGATAAGGACATGAACTTCCGGGGCCGGGTCTCCACCTTCCGGGGCAAAACCGGCGGAGCCATCAATATCTTCGAGTGCGAGGGCGGCTCCATCGTGGAGAGCAAAGCCTATGACAAGGATGGCAGGGAGATGGCCAAGTTTGAGAAAAACGACGGTGCCGAGCACCAGGACCGTTTCCTCAAGGCCCTCCGCGAGGGCAAATCCGCCGCCACCCACAATGCCCTCACGGGCCACCTTTCCGCCGGTCTGGCCCACATGGCCAACCATAGCCACCGCTGCGGTGCGGAAACGAGCATTGCCGACATCAAAGCCAAAATCGGCGGCAACGCCCTTTTCTCGGAAACCTTCGACCGCCTGCTCACCCACCTCACGGATAACAAAATCGACCTTGCCGGAGTCAAACCTGTGCTCGGAGCTTTCCTGAGCATGGATCCCGTAAAGGAGATCTACACTGGTGAGAACGCGGCGATGGCCAACAAGTTCAACAGCGAGGAATACCGCGCCGGCTTCACCATTCCGCACGCCTGAGCCGCCATCAGGGGCGGATGGCACGGCAGGCCGGGGCTTTTCCCAGCCATGCTGCTTTAGCCTCCTGGCCGGACCCTGCCCAGCCAATCCTGCAGCAACCCAAACCCACGCGGGCGGTTCCGGATTCCGGTGCCGCCCGCGTTTTTAAAGGAAAGGGAAAAGGAGGCCGGGGAGGGAGGGGGTGCCCGCTTTTTGGATGGCTGGATGTGAAGGAGATATCGGTCTGTCTTGCAAAGCGCAAAAGCTGGATGCCTGTCCGGTTTGCATTCCGCGACAGAATGCTGGCGTTCAAGCGGCTGCCGACCTGATTTCTTCGGGAAAATCGAGTCCGCACCTCTGCGGCACACTTCACGCAGAAGGCATCCACATCTTTCCCGACATGAAGCTTTTTATCGCTCTCACCCCGGCCATTCTCATTGGATGCGCGATGGTTGAAACCTGGGCCTCCATTGCAACTAAAAATCAGCCTGCTTCCCCGGCTGCCTCTGTGGTCCGCACACCGGTGCGTGTTCCGGTCTTCACCTTTGGTGAGACCCGGACTGCCGTGGGCGCCATTCCCTCTACCACCGCTCCATGGGCTGTGGCCCAGGCACAGGCCAGTCGGTCAGCACAGCCCTGAGCGGCAGCCTTTTTCGGTCAGCACGCTTTCCCTCCCTGAGGCATGGACCCTTGGCGGTCCTGGCATTTTTATTTATGAGGATTTATTTGAAAAAAGTACCGGCGATAGGACTCGAACCTACACGCCTTTAAAGGGCAACGGATTTTGAGTCCTCTGGGAGCTTTGGTAACCCGTTGAATACCAAAGTTTATTTCTGAATACGGCCCCGTTTACGGGCACACTTGCTTCCGCATGTCCGGAAAATCCGCCGCATGGGGGTGCAAACAACTGCCCTGAAGAACAGTTCACTGTCGTCCGGAAAACGCATCAACGCATCCGGATTTGATGATGGGGAGCTAGTCGTTTTTCCAGCTTTTGCCTTGAGGGCCGCCGGGAAGGCGACTATGCCCGGCGCGTGAAATTTCTGATTCCAAATGGTCTGCTTGTGGCGGTGGAAGGTATAGACGGGGCGGGTAAAACCTCCGTCAGCGCCCTGCTCGCCCAGTGGTGCGGTGAGCGCGGGATTGCCTGCACGTACTCCAAAGAGCCTACAGGGCTCAAATGGGGTCAGGAACTGCGCCGTTCCGCGAAGGAGGGCCGCCTGACGATGGAGGAGGAACTCCGGCTTTTTGAACTGGACCGCCGGGAGCACATCTCCCGCGCCATTCAACCTGCGCTCGATGCGGGCGGCATCGTGATCCTTGATCGATATTACTGGAGCACGGCGGCTTATCAAGGTGCCCGCGGGGCGGATGTGGCCAAAATCATGTAGTCCCATGCCAGCTTTGCCCCGGTGCCGGACATCGTCCTAGTGCTGGATGTGGATCCGGGCTGCGGGCTGACCCGGATCCGGAACCGGGGTGACAAGCCAAACCTATTTGAGGACCAAGCTGCCCTGACGGTGATCAGGGAAATCTATCTCAGTCTCACCAAAAGCCAGCCTGAAGGACGCATTATTCCAGCCGGTGGGGATATGAAGGAGTGCTTCGAGGAGTGTCTGCGGGCTTTCATCCAAGCCGTCATGAACAAGCTGGCTACAGGCCTGCATGTGGAGTCGGCGGCGGAAAAACTGGAGGCCACCCCGGTTCCTCGGTGGAACTCCGCTTGATCAGCCGCCGGAGGACAGACCCTGCGGGGAATGATCACTCGCCGCCCCTCCTCGGCGTGCCGGAGAACGGTTTCCGCAAAAGGCTCCGGAGCTCGGGGGGGGGGCTCGCCCGCCGGCTCCCCGGATGGCGCGCCGAGGATGCTGTCCAGTATGCGGTTGAGTTCCGGGAGGGCGGAAACGCAGGGCCTGCGCCGGTTGTTCTCCCATGAAGCCTGAGTGCTCAAGCGCATCCCCCACTCCACGGAGGCCTCAGTCTGGTTCAGCTTCAGTTCCTGTCTGGCTTTTTTGATTCGGGAGGGAAGGTCATGGTCCATGGCGGGGTTTGGGGTTTGGGGTTTGGGATTCAAGGCTGGGAAACCCGCGCTCAGTAACCCGGACGGTTTCTAGCGGGAAATCCGCCGGTCCTTCCTGACCGAACCATAGCAGCAATTAAAGAATCCACACAAACATTTGGATTGATTTTCAATGTCCGGGAGAAAGTCCGTGGCGCCTAGGGAGTGGCATTATGGAGAAGCATGCGGGCAAAGACCCGTTTTATAAATTTTTTAGCCTGAAATCTTAAGCAGCTTTACAGGACTGGAGGCCACCCCCAAGGCCGCGGCACTATCCGCACCCGCCATGCCCTCCCTTCTCAAAAGGCTCCTGCTGCTGTTCAAACCAGAAAGTCCCGGGAACAGGACGGCAAGGCGTGACAGGCTTGAAAGCCTGATGCCGGCCTCCGGCACGGGACGGCGGGCGACGGTGCGCCTGCTGCAAGCGATTGGAGCCCGCCCGTCCGGACGCCATGTGCCGGCAATGTGGACTCTCAGTGAAAAACGGACGTCCGCCCTCGCCCGGCGTGCCCGGCTAGGGCAATTCCAGCGCTTTCCCCTCAGTTCATCCGGTTAAGCTGGGCGCGGAGTTGTTGAATCTCCTTATTGGAAAACCTCAGCCTAAATTCCCGCATGACTTTGGCCTCCAGAAGATTGGCAAGCGGAGCCGGATCACCTTGGGGGAAAGACTTCTGAAAGCGCTTCAGGGCGTCAAACTCCTCCATAAACCGCTCATGGAAGAGGGGTGCGGAACCGGAGCGCGCGAGTTCATCCCAGAGGAAGGCTATCATGGGCAGCTTGTGGGTCAGGGCTTCATTTATCATTTTGTAGGGGTGCATTCTGTTAAGCGGGTGCGGCTGACGGTGACCGGGCTCAAAAATGAAATTCCTGACGGGCCACCGGGCTGGACGGAAAAATCGGACAATGAGGGGATTATGGAGTCAGCCGGTTTCACTCTCCGGCGCAGGGAACAGGAACCGGCGCCCAAGTGTTTGCCGGCCGGGCGGAAGGGTTCCCTTGTCCCATGCTGTCCGCCTGAAAAACCGCCTCTGGGGCCAAAGGCAAAGACCCGCGCCGGCGGTTTGAACCGGCTTCCTGAATATCCTTCAAATTTGGAAAGGGTCATGCTGCGGGGACATTTTGGATGTTTAAAGAAGCTCCGCACACTGACACTGGATTTTCAGGGCAAGCCAGGCGTAAGCCCCCAGCGGTGACCGGTCAAAAGCCGCAGCATCCCGCCCGACGCTGAGAAATACCTCCTTCAAAATAATCCCAGCCTCCCCGCCGTCCTTCAGAATATAAAAAGCCAGCGAGTAAAGCGGGGTGGAATACAGATCGTAAAGCGCCGCAAAAGCGTCAGCATCGCCTTGGCCGGCACGGTGGATCAGATCCGCGCCCTCCAGGTTGCAATTCAAAACTCCGCTCTGTCTGGAAGGACCCGGCACACTCATTTTAAATAATGAACGCTTAGGGCGGCATCAAATCCTGAACAGCCTTCCGGGCACTGGTGCCGCGATACGGGAAAGTTCCCCGCCGGCATGCTCAGTGCGGCACCATAACCGCAGCCTTGGGCGCTTGTTTCGGGAGCGCAGAGGACCGAAGCCAGTTTGCCAGCAACGACAATTGACGGTCTGCGGAGACGATGCCAACGGCGCTGCCGGGCAATGAGTCCACGGGCTGCCGGTGGAGGGCGTCATCCGTGAAGCAGATATTGCAGGCACGGGCTCCGAGAAAAACGACTCTGGCCTCCTTCGCTTTCAGGATGCATTCCGTATGCGCGGCAATCAGGATATTCCCCAGTCTGACCTTCAGTCCGTAATACCTGGCCTGGGTTTCGGAAACCCCCATGCGGATCAGGCCATCCACGATTCCGCACGCATCGTTCACCGGGCCATGGCTGAAAAATGGAGCCATGCAGACACCGGCAGCAATGAACAAACCGGTTTCAGGCACCGTGAAAACCCTGATCCCGGCGATCCACCCTAAGGCGCCGCCAACACTCCCGGCCATATCCGTCGGGGCTGCCGGATTATTTTCCGCCGGCTCGGGCCCGGCATAGGTGAAATGATGAGCCCGCTTTGTATTCCGATCATTATCCAGATACAGAGCGGAGACGTCCTGGTCGGTGAATCCGCGGCATTTCAGCCCATCTACGATAAGCTCAGCGAGATTCCGGGAACCCGCCAAGCAGAACATGGTTTTTTTCGGCATATCGGGCAGCTGAATAGTTGGGATTTGAATTTTGAATAATTTTAAAATGAGGGGTGGGTTGACTGCGATTTTTAGGGTGAGGCCCTTCGGATGGAGGCCGTTTGAAAGAAATTGTAACGGGTTGACGGCTGCCGGACCGAAATGCATTTCATGGAATTCAAATAGTCCAGACTCCGCTTATTGGCGATGGGGTGAACACCTACTTTTACATTTATGGAAATTATTCGATCAATTTTATTGATTTGCATTTCATGGAGTTCAGCCGGGCGTCCGACCCCGCTTGAATTGGTCTGACTGACTTTCTAAATTTGCTGGAGACAGCATGAGACACCGGATGGTTCTCCGGCATCATACGTGCAGCCCGGCTCCGGGAAGTGGTCTGAGGAGACGCTGACCGGTGGCTGGTTCAGTCACACCGTGGACGTCCCCGCATGGCAGGAGGACGGCCCACCGAGGCGAGCCACTTTGAGGCCGTGGTGACGCAAACCCCGCGCCTCCTTGCCACCGCCGACGGGGAATCCGTGGGCTGCAGTCCTTCGGGCACCAAGCGTGGACAGGCCCCGGGCTGCAACGGGATGGACAGCCGTTTACGGGCCGCCTTGACCGCTGACGGGGTCACGCCCATCAGCCTCGCCACATGAAAGCAGCCCCGCGCCCAGTCTGCCGCGCCGACAGTCTCCCAAGCAATGTGCTTCGGGCCGGTTTGTCCCATGATTGTTTTTCAGTTAAACGCCTTCGGATGGAAGCAGTCTAAGAAGGAATTCAAGAGGCTGGCGACGACGGGGCCAGATTGCCTTTTATAAAAATAGTCCAGACTCCGCTTATTGGCGATGGGGTGAACACCTACTTTTACTTTTATGGAAATTATTCGATCAATTTTATTGAATTACTCCCACCCAGGCAGCGATGACGTCCCTCACATTCCCGCCGATTGCCTCAGCACCGCCGCGGGGATGGCCGCACCATCCGCCACACGGAGGGAAGCTGTCCTTCAGGCTGGGCTGAGGCACCTCCGGTTGCATGTCCATCAGCCATTTGACCACCAGGACAACAATCATGATGGCCAATATGGCGAGCACGAGTTCGGGGCGTTTCGGAGTCTATTGCCGGCGCGTTATCGCTTTTCCAATCATCCAGCAAGCTCGGACTTTCAGCAGAGCTGCCAGTCAGAGCCTGCGGGCGTAATCATGGCCACTCCGGCCAAGGGCGGCGGGACGTGCAGCGTGTTCCGATGAAAGGTCAGGGATAGGTCCTGATAAAATCCGCATGCTCCTTGTTCCACTGCTCAATCGTCCTCTTCTTCTCCTCCTCCTTTCTGTTCAGTTCCGCCCGGTCCATCTCGGCGAGCTCAAGGATTTTCTGCTCATCCTTTTCCTCGTCCTGATCAATGGTCTTCAGAAGCATCTCCTTCTCCGCGAAGTTGATTCTTTTCTTGCTGTACTCATTCTGGACCTCCTCTTTTTTCTTGGTCCGGACCTTGAGCTGCTCAAGCCTTCTGGACTCCGCGTATTCGCGCACCTTGCGGTCGATATCGGCGGCGATCTTTGAAGCCTCCAGATCTTTCTGCATCCTCGCAAGATTCTCCGCGGCGGCCCTGCGGCTCTTGGCCTCCTTGGATTCCTTGGGCGTAAATGCAATGACGCCGGCAAAAAGCAGGACCAATGCCGCGCCCGCCAGCCACGGGCCTTTGCGGCTGGGCGCGGCGACCTGCTCCGGCTGAGGTTTAGGAATTCCGATCTCCGCGAAAAATTCGTTCATCGGCAGCCAGTCCTGCGTCCCTTCAAGGCAGGTGGGGGTATCCAAGGTAAGCCTTCCACTTGCCAACCCTTGGCGCAAATACCCCGCCGCATGGGGGCCTGTGATTGATTCCCCTCCACGGGACAGGTAAAATAACGGCGGCGTGGACATGCGCCGCCTTATCCTTTTCCTAATCGTCCATCAAGCCTCACTTTTTCCAGTTTTTGCACTTGCATTTACAACTTATGCAATTTCAGCGCAATAATTTTCACTGAAAATTATTGCTTGGGTCGGGTTACTGGAATAGAGATTCAGCGCATCGAAACCCTATCGCTTAACACAATTACCGCCCCCCATGCAGCCACACTCTGCCCCCTCCCGGATCGCTCTTAAATCGCCGGAAATTGTGCTGCCCCGAGCGTCGATGACGTGGGGTGTGGGAACTGGCCTGCAGACCCTGGATCGGGGCACGTAAAAGGGTGCGGTCTTTCGGCCGCACACGGAGTGACGGAATCAGGTAGCCTCTCAACCTTTTGCGGCTTTCCTGAGCATATCGAGTTGGTGCTTTGGCAGCACGGCAAATGGGATCGTAACCTCCCTGTTTGCCTCGATATAGTCACAGAGAGCAACCACGCAGGCTCGCACCAGCGACGCTTCGCCTATCCCTGTATTCTCAACAGCAGCCTCCAAGCGGGCTTTGAGATCGGGCTCAACTTTCACTGAGATCCTTGATTCCTTAGTTTGTTTTGATGTCGTTGAATCTGACATGGTGACTTAATTGCACAACGTCACCAAAAGAGCAACTTTTTTCCTTGCGCGTGGTGACGAATGGTGCCAAAGTCACCCCACAAGCACATGATTGTATGTCCCGACTGACCCTCCTCATTCAAGACGCCATCCGGGGCCGCTTAGGAAACGCGGCCAAAAAAACCGGATTCTCTGAAACCGATCTCGCCAAAGCTTTTATCAGCGCCGGACTGGATCAAATCGAGAGCGACGACGGAATCGTGATCCGCGCGCCTCAATCAACCCGTCCAGTCGGCAATAAGAAAGAGGTGGCAGCATGAGCCTCTCCCTCCTTGCCCCGCCTGCCGGGACAGTTCCCGCCATGTCCTCCGTGGACATTGCAGTGCTTACCAACAAAGAGCACTACAATGTCCTCCGGGACATCAAAAACACCTTGGAGGAGGCGGGAATCGGTGCCCTCAAATTTGAGGGCACCTACACTGACTCCCAAAACAAGGAGCGTCCCTGCTACCACCTCCCGAAATTCGAGCTGGACCTTGTGGTTTCCGGCTACTCCGTCAAATACCGGGCTACCATCATCAAGCGGTGGCATGAACTTGAGGCCGAAAAGGCCGCGCCGAAGTTCGATCTTCCCGCCACCATGGCCGAAGCCCTCCGCCTCGCCGCCGACACTATGGACCAACTGGAGGCGGCCAAGGTGGAACTGGCCGACGCCGCCCCCAAGCTCCTGACCTACGACCGGTGCATGAACGGCGATGGCCTGTTCAACTTCCGGGAGGTCGCCTCCCACTTCCCCGAAAAGGGCATTGGCGGCAACAACCTGGTCAAGATCCTGATCGAGGAGCGGATCCTCTACCGGGACGCCAAGGGGCACGTTCTCGCCTTCCGTCCGTATATCGAGCGCGGGTATTTCAAAGGAGTGGAATCGCCCTACGAGCTGAAGTCCACCGGTGAAAGCCGGGTGTCGGTCCAGATCAAAGTGACGCCGGCGGGAGTGGAGTTCATCGCCCGGAAATTGACGGAGCGGGAAAGGAGGACAGCATGAACTACCCTGTCCTTCCGTCACAGGCTGCAGGAGAGAGGGGCATCCCGCGACTCCTGTTTGATCTTGCCGTTCTCAGCCTCAAAAGCCGCGTTCTCCGTTTCCAGAACCACGCTCTCCGCCGCAAGCTTGGCCTGAATCAACAATCCTCTGAACTGCCTCAGTCAGCAGGATCAGGCCCTTTGCCATCTCGGCGAGCGAATAACTCGCATGGGATTGCAGGCCCTCTGACGCAAGTTTGTGAGCCTGACCAAACTGCACCACGGCCTCAGCCAGGGTATTCTGAATCTTTTGCCTCTGGTCTGGATTCATGTGGAAATGAAGACGGGATTAATTGCGCGTCAACCGGGGAAGAAGAAACCCTCAGCGGCTCCTGCCGGTCGCTCGCCATGGCGAGGGGAGGGCAGTCCGCATGAGCGCTCCGGCAGTTTACACCGTGAAGACACTGGCCGCCGCCTGCGGCATCAGTGAGCGGCAGGTGGTCCGTCACGCGAAGGCCGGGACGCTCCGCCTGAATCAGGCCCGCGAGAAAATCCCTGGCGTGGGCGTCATTTTCAAAGCTGGTTTGGCTGAACGGTTTGTGGCAGCCATGCGCGCCAAGCACGTGGATGGAAGGGAGGCAGCATGACCCTCGCCGGCATCATCATCGCGGGCCTGCTCTGGATCGCCGGCATCCTCTGGCTGGCCGGCCAGATCCGGACCGCGCCCTACGACAACAACGAGGGAGGCGACCAGTCATGAACATTGATAACTGGATCGCGCTCGCCATTGCGGCCGCTCTCCTGATCGGCTCCATCATCTTGGTGGACCGCAGGGCTCAGCGGGAGTTTGACGATTGGAGGGACCGCCAATGACCACCAAGCCCGACATGACCGCCCATCCCTGCGCCCTCCTCGGAGGCCCGGACTGCGGGAAAGAGATCCACGCGCCTGATTTTGTGCAGGCCACGGTCCGCCCCGGCGGGCACATCTACGTCCGGCGCGAGGGGCGGGACAGCGAGGGCAGGCCGGTCTTTGTGAGTCAGGACCTCACTGCCGCCCAAAGGCGCGTCAGATAACCAATCTCCCCCGGAGCAGAAGCCGGGGACAGACGCGGCAAGCCGTGAGTGCCCGCATCAGCATCAGGATCTTAGGGGATGCCCTGACTCATAGGCCCGGACCGGCGGGCCGCTGAACCACGGACCGGTCATTTTCCAACCAACGCCAGCCATGAAACTGCCTCTTATCACCGCCGCCCTCGCGCTGCTCTCCACGATCTCCCAAGCCGCGACCGTGAATCTGGAATGGGACCGCAACCCGGAACCCGACATCATGGGATACCGGATTTACCGGCGCGAGGGCACCACTCCGGCCCCCGTGTCCGTGCCCGTGTGGAAGCTGCTGGGGACAACCGCCTCCCTCGGGTTCGCGGTCAAGAACGTTCCAGCAGGAACCGCCACCTACACCGTCACCGCCTACAGCGCGGCGGCACTCGAAAGCGACCCCGCGCCGGAGCTGTCGGTAACCATCCTGACGACGCCGACAGGATTCCGCGCCGCGACGGTGACCGTCACCGTGAAGCCCTGAACCAATTTCCGGCGCAAGCCCCTGCCGGACCAGAAACCCACCATCACCATACCCCGACCGGCGGCGGCTACCGCCGGAAGCTTTTCGCGATGCTCCACAAACTGCCCAACGGCATCCACCTCGACCTTTCGGGGGTCACCCGTATCGAGCCCGTCCTGAAGAAGGTGCATCCAGACACTTGGGCAATCACTGGCCCACATGTCCGGATCAGCCTCAGGGGAGGGGACATTGAGGTGATCAAAGACCTACCGACAAACAGAGCCGCGCGAGAGCTGGCCGATGAGCTGGCCCGCATTGCGAACATTCCCAACGCCTAACCCAAACAACCGCCATGAACACCGAAGAATTCCAAGCCGCCGAGGAGATCGTCAAAAAGACAAACGCCTTGGCCCAAAAGTTTTACCGCCGGATGCTGCCCCGGAACACGGTCCCGCGCACGATGCACGGCCCCGATAACGCGCACGTCGAACTGTGCTGGGAAATGGCCTGCGAGGCGCACAATTATTATTACCCTGACGAGGACCCGGCGGAGCTGCTGGATGAGGTGAACGATGTCCTCAACGCCCAGCCCGACCACGAGCCCTGCGCTGACTATTGGGGCTCCCGCCTGGATGACGCCGCCTGAAACTTACGGGTCCGGGACACGGACCTATCTCCCCGCCCGCCGGGCGGATTAACCCTGTTCAAAACCAATAACAAAAGTCAGAGCCATGTTCACGACCGAAGATAAAACACAGCACACCCCCGGCCCTTGGAGCTACAGGCCCCACTCTCTGGACGATTGGGGAGTCGTAAGAGACAAGGCCGGCAACATCGTCGCCTGCGCCAGAGCCGGGCGGCTGGTGCCGCACCTGGAAATGGACCGATGCCGACAGGATAAAACAGACCCCTTCTGCGGCAATGGCCGGCTGATCGCCGCCGCGCCGGAGCTGTTGGAGGAAATGCGCGAAATCCTGGCTTTGGCAGAGGAGCGGGACTGGAATCCTGAGGGATTTCAAGACCTTGTCGCGTCCCGTGCCCGCGCCGCCATCGCCAAAGCGGAAGGGAGGGCCGAATAATGGACGCTCTATCCATCCCTCCGACCTATGGGGCCATGACCGCCATCGAGAGCAGCCGCGCGGTGCAGGAGGTCCAAGCGGCCATGATCGTCGCCAAGCGGTTTCCACGGGACGAGGTGGCCGCCGTGGACCGCATCATCAACGCCTGCACACGCCCCGCGCTGGCGAACTCCGCCGTCTATCAATACTCCAGGGGCGGCACGGACATCACCGGCCCGTCCATCCGGCTGGCGGAGGCCATCGCCCAGAACTGGGGCAATCTCCAATTTGGCATCCGCGAGCTGGAGTCCCGCGACGGAGAGTCCACCGCGGAGGCCTTCGCCTGGGATTTGCAGACCAACACCCGGCAGACCAAGACGTTCCAAGTGCAGCACCTCCGCTACACCCGGAACGGCTCCAAGCAGCTCAATGACCCACGCGACATTTACGAGCTGGTGGCGAACAATGGCGCGCGCCGTCTCCGGGCGTGCATTCTGGGGGTGATCCCCGGCGACGTGGTGGAGGCCGCCCTAGCGCAGTGCGAGACCACGATGGCGGCCAACGCTGACACTTCCCCGGAGGCGCAGCAAAAGATCGTCGCCGCCTTTGGGAAATATGGCGTCACCAAGGAGCAGCTGGAGGCCCGCATTCAGCGCCGGATGGACTCCATCACGGCTGCTCAGGTGATTGCCCTGCGGAAGATTATGTCCTCCCTGAAGGACGGAATGAGCAGTCCGGAGGAGTGGTTTCCAAAGCTGCAGGGAGCCAGCTCTGAATCAGTGGACCCGTTCACTGCGCCCGCCGGGGCCGCTGCGACGTCTGAAGCCACCACGGAGCCGACACAGCCACAGCCGGGCCCTGAGAGCCCGGCGCACACCGCACTGCGGGATCTTATCACCAGCTGCGACTTCCAGACGGGCAGTGTGCTCCGGATCGCGAAGGGTCTCGGCATCACCTCCGCGCCGTCGCTGGCCATGATGAGCGCCACTGCATGTCAGGAGGCGATTGACCGTTGGAACGAGGTCGAAGCGGAAATGGAGGGGAACGACCAATGAAAGTCTTCGCCGAGGTCGAGCAGGGAAGTATCGAGTGGCACAGGATGCGCGCGGGCCGGGCCACCGCCTCGGCGTTCCACCGGATCATCACCCCCAAGGGGAAACTGTCCGCCCAGAGCGAGGATTATATTGATTACCTGATCGGCTCCGGATTCATGCCCGAGCATGAGGAGTTCATGGGCACCAAGTGGACCGGCCGGGGAACCGCGCTGGAGCCGCAGGGGCGGGCCGCATTCGAGCAAATGACCGGGCTCCGGGTGGAGACCGTGGGATTTGTCACCCGCGATGACTATGTGGCCGGGTGCAGTCCTGACGGCCTGATCCGGGGCCCGGACGGCCGGTACGCCGCCGGCCTCGAAATCAAAAGCAAGTCGCCCCACGTCCATGTGGGCTACATTCGAAAAGGTGTTCTGCCGGACGATGTCAAAGTCCAGGTCCATGGCTGCCTGGCCATCACCAAACTCCCGGTCTGGCACCTCTTCTGTTACTTCCCCGGCTGGCAGCCGCTGCACATCCCCGTCGAGCGCGACGGGTTCACACAGCTGGTTTCTGCGGCGCTGGACGAGTTCCTGATCCGCTACGGCAAGGCCCGAGTGGAGACCATCCCCCGGCTTCAGGTCAAGCCGACCGCCTCTGTTTTCAACTCATAACCAACCTATCATACCCATGTCCCCGGAACAACTCGATACCATCATCGCCGACTCCAAAGAGGATTTCCCGGTCATCATCGGCGAACTCCATCAGCACATCCTTGATGCCGCCGCCGCGGTGCTTGAGGAGACGCAGGACAGCGAGAAAAAGCCGAAGGTCACCGTGGCCGTGAACCTCATCCTCGATCTGTCGATCGCTCCGCCCAGCTGGCAGCTGGAGGCGGCTGTTGGCATACGCCGCAAAGTGCGGGGCGAGACTCATTTCCAGGAACGGGAAGAGACGCCGGAGATTCCAGGCCTCGAAGTGACCGTGGGCCGCAACAATTAACCGACCGGCCGGGCGGAATCCCGGCATACCATTTATGAAAACACAATTCGAAGTCGGAAAAACCTACCGGATGCGGAGCGGCCGAATCGCGAGGGTCGACAAAATCGAGACGGAGAATCCGGCCGATCCATACCCGGTCCGCTACATCCCCATGGATGATGACGACGCCGACGGGCTCAATCCGGAATGGGTCACGCCGGATGGCTACTTTTACGGCGCGAACAGCCCGCACGCCTGGGACCTCCTCCTCCCCGCCATCGGGCCGGAACTGTTCAGTGTGGAAGGAGGCGCGCAGTGAGTGCGCCGCAGCGGATCCAGCTGAGCCGCAAGCGGGGCTGGCGGATGCCGGAGGGCACCGTCAAGGTGGACCGGAGCACCAAATGGGGGAACCCCTACCGGGTCGCCGGGACGCCTCACCTGTCACGGGCGGATGCGGCCCGCCTGTTTCGGGAGGACATCCTCAATCCGGATCAACCCCATCCAATCCTGACAATTCAGGAAATCCGTGAGGAGCTGGGCGGGAAAAACCTGGCCTGCTGGTGCCCGCTGCCGGCGGAGGGGCAGCCGGATCACTGCCATGCGGCGTTTTTGCTGGAGATCGCCAACGCGGGAGACTGGACATACCGCCCCAAATGCAGGGAGTGCCTCTGGATCGGCGCTCGGCTACTGAAGCCATTCACGGTTTATCAGTGCCCCATGTGCTTCTCCATGGATGTCTCATGCCATGAGTTCCCGCCTCCGGGCGAAGAAGAGGGAGGTGAGGGATGAGCGCCAAACGCACATCCCCCGCGAAGGGCATCTCCGCCGGCAAGGCCTACCTGGCCCGGATCCGGCGGAAGCCGGCCAAGTCCGAGCACAGTCTTCAGTCCGCCATCGCCACTTGGTGCCGGGGCATCGGCTTCGGCTACGTGCGCGACCGGTTTGCCGCGATCCCCAACGGCGGGACCCGCGGCGCGGATGCCAGATCCCGCGCCATCGCCGGAGCCCATCTCAAAGCGGAGGGCGTCAGGGCCGGAATGCCGGATCTCCTGTTCTGGAAGGGCGGGGCAACCGTCCTCTGGCTGGAGGTCAAGCTGGGCACCTCTGGCACCGTGAGCGAGGCCCAGCACAAGGTCCATGCCTCACTGCGGGAGGCCGGCTTTCAGGTGCTGGTGGCGCGGGATCTGACGGAGGCGATCAAAGCCATCATCAACTTTTACACCGAACCATGAAATGGAAGTTCCCAACAAGCGCCAGGCCCGCGCATGGGCCATCCACTACGTCCGCCGCCGCCTGCGCCAAGGCTACAACTCAGCGTGCGCCGAGCGCGAAGCGTTCCTGGGGCAGGGTGGACCGAACGAGGCCGGTTACTGCATCCGGCGCGGCAAGGTCACTGTGCCCGGCCTCTACCTCCTGCATCCGCACTGGACCTTCCGCTTTGCCGAGCTGGAGCAGGAGATTCTGAACCCTCCAGCAAAACCGCGGCCGGATTTCCAGATCCCCTTACCTCTGCTTTTCCAATGAGCCTCACCGCTGCTGACATCATCACCATTATCCAAGCCGGGGGCAGTGTGGACATTGCCGCGGACGGTTCCGTCAGCATCCGGCCCGCCGCCGTGAGAGGCTCCCGCGCTGAGCGGAACCGCCGGACCTACCAAGCGCGCAAAGAACGACTTAAAGGACTTAAAACGGCTGAAAGCGACTTAAAGCGACTTACAGCGACTGAAACGGCTGATTCAGTCAAATCCCCCCCCCCACCCCCACCCCCCCCCCCCAAGACCCCCACACCCCCAACACCCCCCCCCCCCCCCCCCCCCCCCCC
>JAQGPJ010000053.1 GCA_028293125.1 Verrucomicrobiales bacterium
CCTTCCCACGGAAGGCGCATTTCCTTTGAAAATAACATTTTGCAGATTTTCGCAGCTGGAAAAAGCATAGTTGCCGATGGAGTTGACGCTGCCGGGAATGGTGACACTGGTCAGGCCGGTGCAGCCGAGGAAAGAGTAGTGGCCTATGGAGGTGACGCTGCCGGGAATGGTGACCCTGGTCAGGCCGGTGCAGCCGGAGAATGAGGAATCGCCGATGGAGGTGAGGCTGCCGGGAATGGTGACGCCGGTCAGGCCGGTGCAGCCGGAGAAGGAGCCGGTGCCGATGGAGGTGAGGCTGTCGGGAATGATAATGCTGGTCAGGCCGGTGCAGAGTTGGAAGGCTGCATCTCCGATGGAGGTGACGCCGTCAGGAATGGTGAGGCTGGTCAGACCGGTGCAGAGTTGAAAGGCTTCATCTCCGATGGACGTGACGCTGCCGGGAATGGTGATACTGGTCAGGCGGGTGCAGCCGGAGAAGGCTGTATTTCCGATGGAGGTCACGCTTGGGGGAATGGTGATGTTGGTCAGACCGGTGCAGTAGGAGAAGGTGTAGTTGCTGATGGAGGTGACGCTTGCAGGAATGGTGATGTCGGTCAGGCCGGTGCAGCGGGAGAACGCATAGACTCCAATGTCCCTGACACTGGCGGGGATGAGGTAAGGCCCCGTTCTACCTTCAGGATACTGCAGGAGGGTGGTTTCTCCCGAGTTGAACAACACACCTCCAACACTTTTGTAAGCTGGGTTGCCCGGGGCCACGTACATATTCAACAAAGCGGCGCAGCCGGAGAAGGCTCCCATTCCGATGGCGGTGAGGCTGTCGGGAATGGTGACACTGGTCAGGCCGGCGCAGCCGTAGAAGGCTCCCATTCCAATGGAGGTGAGGCTGTCGGGAATGGTGACACTGGTCAGGCCGGTGCAGCCGAGGAAAGAGTAGTGGCCTATGGAGGTGACGCTGCCGGGAATGGTGACCCTGGTCAGGCCGGTGCAGCCGGAGAAGGCTTCATCTTCGATGGCGGTGACGCTGCCGGGAAGGGTGACACTGGTCAGGCCGGTGCAGCCGAAGAAGGAGCGGACGCCGATGGAGGTGACGCTGCCGGGAATGATGACGCCGGTCAGGCCGGTGCAGCCGGAGAAGGCTTCATCTTCGATGGAGGTGACGCCGCCGGGAAGGGTGACGCCGGTCAGGCCGGTGCAGCCGAGGAAGGAGCGGACGCCGATGGAGGTGACGCTGCCGGGAATGATGACGCCGCTCAGGCCGGCGCAACGGGAAAAGGCTTCCGCTCCGATGGAGGTGACGCTGCCGGGAATGGTGACGCCGGTCAGGCCGGTGCAGCGGTAGAAGGAGCGGGAGCCTATGGAGGTGACCGGCAGATCTCCGATTTTACCGGGAATCGTCACCCGGGCTCCGGAACCGGAATAGCGGGTAATGGTGACAGTCGAGCTGTTGCTGGAATACGAAAAATCGCCGAATCGCTCGGCCTTCGCGTCCGCCGCCAAGCTGAGGAAAAGGAGAAGAAGTAAAAAGACCGCGCTGCGGGGGCCAGGGGCCGCGGGGGCGGAATTTTCCTTCGTGCGGATTGAGTGAGGCATGGGGGAGCGGAAAGTCGAGGAAAACAAAGGGGAGTCAATAGCGGGAAAACCCATAAAAGGATAAGTGCGGATGCGGGTCATAACCACCCGCGAGGAACCGCCTGACCTGCCTCACTTTCCTTGAGGCGGACGGCGCTGGTGGCTTTTAGCACCGCGGCCGCGGTGCTTGGTTCCGCTGGCGCGGCCATACGGGTCCCAGTTGTTGATTCCCGAATCATTGGGCCCGGAATTTCCCGGATTAAATGACCTGCCCGCCTCCGAACACGCTCCCTGCCCTGCCCCGCTTTCTCCGTCAGGCAGCTGGCACAATAATGTATTTTATTGGTTCAGAAATCCGGCCCATCCCGGTGCCGTTCAGGACCCCAAAGGCGGTGAAAAACGGCGGGCCATGAGGCTCCCTCTTATTTGTCAGGAAATTATTCCGCCCTCCCTGAAGGCTGTGCAGTCCCCGCAGGCGGGGACTGGACTTCCGGCGTCTGGAGCGGCGGAGCCACATGTCCGGGCTGTTTGAACCCCGAAGCCTGTTGGCGTCCGTCAAGGATGCGCCTCAACGCCGCAACCTCCAGGCGGAGATCCAGAATCCCGGCCTCCATGCCACGTTTCCCGGTCCGCGGAGTCTGAGAGGTCACCCCATCAACGGTGGCCATCCCCGGATGGGAAATCCCCGGGAGTCACCAGAATTGAGGATGCGGATTGAAACCGGGAGGCTGGGGAACCGTCAGCGGTCATCACCTGCCAGTTCCCGAATCCGCCGCCGCTGCCTGCGGAAAACCTTTGCAGAGCGATGATGGCTCCAATGGGATCAGCCGTTCTGACCTGGAATGATGGGAGGGACAGGGATTCGGCGGCGGGGGAAATGTTGACCATTTTTCCAATGTCGAAGCCAAAGTCCTTATCAAGGGCCTCAATAAACTGACGAGGCGTCCCGCCTCCGAATTGAAAGTTTTTGACCCTGAAATCCTCGGATGGGAAATCTCCCGCAGTCACCAGAATTGACGATGTGGATTCAAGCTGGGAGGTTGAGGAACCGTCAGCGGTAGTCACCTGCCAGTTCCCGAATCTGCCGCCATTGCCTGCGGAAAACTTTTGCAGAGCAATGATGGCCCCAATGGGATCAGCCGTTCTGACCTGGAATGACGGGAGGGGCAGGTATGCGGCGCGGTCGGAAATGTTGACCATTTTTCCAATGGTGGAGCCAAAGTCCTTATCGAGGGCCTCAACAAAATGACGAGGCTGCCCGCCATCAAATTGAAAGTCCCTTACGCTGCGTGGGTTTTCGGAGTTCCCTCGGGTTTTTTCCGGAGGAGGTTCCGCCGGGCGGCAGGATTGGAGCAGCAGACTGACGGCCGCGATTTTCAGGATTATAAGAGGTGAATCGGATTTCATGGCAGGAAGTGGAATGGAGCCGGGATACACTAACCAGCAGACAAAACATTCATCCATATTTATTTTCCACGTGCGCCGGGGGCGGCCCGTGTGCCCGCCGTCTCAAACTGCTCCGCCAGCCCGGCCCCTCCTCCGACTGACTGGATTTTGAAATTGTGAGCCTTCCAGCCCCCCCTCGCCGGTTGCCATTCCATAAAACCAGCGGGCCAACACTCCAGCCTCAAACAAACGAAAAAAACCTGTCGTCTGAAGCATGAACTTCCGACGACAGGCTTCTGAAGTAAAACCTCAGGCTTTCACAAACCGGCGTCCAATGCCCAGCAGGGACAAGGTGCCACCGAGGAGGGCAAGGGTAAATCCACCATCGGGGACATTGTTGTCGACGGAACTGAGAGACACATTGTCGAGCAGAAGGCCAATGTTGTCCCCACCCAAACCGGAGAAGGAGATGGAGGCGGATTGGCCGGATGCGACTGTGAACTGCAGACTGGTTGGGGTGAACCCAACGCTCGAGGCGAGAGTATACTGCTGAAAGGCCAATCCCACATTCACTGCCACGTTGGCTGTGTCACTGTCACCACGCTGGCTGCCTGCGAGATCGAAATTCAGGACATAGTCACCAGGAGCGAGGAAGAAGGAACTGCTGGTGATAGTGCCCGCTGCGCCCGTGCTTCCGTCTAAATCCAGGTAGAGGCCGTTGCCGGGAAGGAAGTCAAAATAACCATTGCCAATAAGGTCGACTGAGCCGGAATCAACGGTCCACTGGGAAAAACTGTTGAAGTTGAGGGCCGGATTGCCACCATTCTCAGAGTCAAAATTGTCTGAGAAAATCTGAACGGCTTGGGAGACTGAGGCTCCCCCGAGACAGACGAGAAGGATCAAGTTTTTGATTAATTTTTTCATGTGTGGTTAGGTAACATAAAGAGCGCTGCACGCTCCGTATGAATCATCTGAGCATAGTCCAAGCCAAGTTTCAGTATTAAGATCTTCATAATTCATAAAACTTTCACAATCAGTTGATTACGAATTATTAAATTTTCGAGGTCATACTTCACGGTCAGCTCACAGGGTTAAAAGTGTAAACTTTCCCGACATTTGTGCATGGCTTTCAATTCCACAGAATCTCTTGCCACGGCTCGAATATCCACCACGTCCTGAGTCGAACCGCGCAGTTCGTCCGGCCTCAGGGATCGGTTTTCGGCGCAAAATGCCTTGGTCGGCCCTTATTTCCCGGCAGCGGGCTCAGCGCCGTTCCGCTGGCCAACGGCAACTATGCGGCGCACAGCCCCTTCTGGAACGAGGGCCGCGGCGCGGCGACGTGGGGCAGCACGGCCGCGGGTGTGCGGGGGGAAATCCCGGAGGGCAATTCCCCCGTGGGGCTGAGCCCTCCGGCTTTCTTCGGCGGAGGCTGGGTCAGCCTTCTCGCCGACAGCGGCTATATAGTGGGGATCAGACTGCCCACGCTCCTGATTATCCTCAAAAGTTTATCCTGGGGGATGGACAGTCAGGGACGCGCGGCGCGGTGACGGTGGAGAGCAGCCTGCTCTTACCCGCCGACGGGGACCTGCCGCTGAACCGCTGGGCCAGCGCCGGGGATGCCCCGAATTCCCGCCTGCTGGTTTGGAATATCATCGACACCGGCCGGGTGATTCTGTTTGGTCATTTCCCAAAGATGTCTGTGCGGTCCGGCACTTGGGCAGGAACCAGTGCCGGCAATGTCCCCGTCCCCGACGGCCAGACCGTGCCGGAGGCGGGCAACGGCACGGATTTTGGCACCGCCGCAGCCGCGCGGGACAGCGTGGAGCGCGCCTTCACCATCCTCAACACCGGCATGGAACCCCTGCATCTGACCGGCACTCCGGCGGTAGCCGTGGAAGGGCCGGACGCGGCGGATTTCACCGTCAACGTCACCGCCCTGCCCGCCTCCGGCACTGTGGCGGCGGCGGCACCCTCGTCTCCACCGGCCAGCCCGTGCTGGCGCGTCCGGAGGACGGCACCTTCACCGCCCTCTTCATCCGCCGCAAGGACCGGGCGCTGGCGGGGCTGGACTACACCCCGCAGTTCACCCCCGATCCTGCCGCCGCCGCTGCCTGGACAGCCATCAACGCCACTCCAAAAGTGCTGGCGGAGGATGGGCTGCACGAGGTGGTCAGCGTGCCTTTCCCTTCGGTGCCGGGAGCGGCCAAGGGCTTTTTCCGGATCAAACTGGACCTCAGGCAGCTATGAGAGGGGAGAGAGGAAATGGGTTATTGGTTATTAGTTATTGGTTATTGATGGTTGAACTCAGAAAAATCAGCCGTCCTCTATGGAGACAGCACCCAGCACCCAGCACCCAATAACCAACACCCCCTCCCCCATGCATCCGCCTGCCCGGCTCATCTCTGCTCTTTCGCTCCGGCTCCTGTTCCCGCTGCTGGCCCTGGCTTTTCCGGGCGCGGAGCCCGCACGGGCCGGACAGAGGGATATCACGCTCCTGCCGTCCGCTTCCCATAACGGGATGACCATGCAGTTTCTGCCCAACGGCAATATCGTGGTGCTGGATCCGGAAAGCGCCATGCCGGGACCGGGGCCCGGGTCGGAGACTCTGGAGGGCGCGGGGGCGGTGTATCTGTATGATGGCTCCACATTGCAGCCGCTGGGAATACTGACCGGCGGCGCGGCGGGCGACCATGTGGGCTTCGGAGGCATCGTGCCCCTGCCCCATGGCGGCTTTCTGATCCTCAGTCCGCTGTGGGGCAACGGGCCGGCAAAGAACGCGGGCGCCGTCACCTGGTGCGCGGGCACCGGCCCCCTGCCGGCGGCCATATCCCCTGACAATTCCCTGGTGGGCGGGAGCGCGGAGGACAGGGTGGGATACTACCCCGTCAAGGTTCTGGGGAATGGAAACTATGTGGTGCCCAACCCCTTGTGGGACCATGGGGCGGCGGGGAATGCCGGAGCCGTCACCTTTGGCAACGGGGAAACCGGCGTGAGGGGTCTGGTCTCACCCCTTAATTCATTGGTGGGAAGCTCCCCGGAGGATGGGGTCGGCGGGACTTTGTCCATGGGGGACACGGTGGTTCTGGCCAACGGCAACTATGTGGTCAACAGCCCCGCCTGGGACCATGAAGGGATCCGGGACGCCGGGGCGGTCACCTGGTGCAGCGGTGCCACGGGACGCACAGGCGTGGTGTCGGCGGCGAATTCCCTGGTGGGCGGCACCGAGGACGACCGGGTGGGCAGGGGCCTGGACAGCAACGGCGTCATCCCCTTGGACCATGGAAACTACGTGGTGATCAGCCCCCGGTGGAATAACGGAACGGTGGACGACGCCGGGGCGGTCACCTGGTGCAGCGGCGCGCAGGGCCGCACCGGGCCGGTTTCCACCGCCAATTCCCTGACCGGGACCGCCTTTCAGGACCGGGTGGGCGGCAGCGAATGGTCCAGGCCCGCGATTGTCCGGCTGGGGAATGGCAACTACCTGGTGCGCAGCCCGGAATGGGGCAGGCGACGCGGGGCCGTCACCTGGTGCAGCGGCAGCAGCGGTATCACCGGGGAGGTCTCGGCGGCCAATTCCCTGGTGGACACACGGCCGGAGACAACGGTCACCACCGGCGTGGGCGGGGGGAACTACGTGGTCGGCAGCCCTTACTGGCATGACTCGCGCGGGGCCGTCACCTGGGGCAGTGGCACCGCCGGAGTGTCCGGCGAGATCACTGCGGCGAACTCCCTGGTGGGGGACTCGCCGGCGGACAATGTGGGGGACTACGGCGTTGTGGTCCTGGGCAATGGGAACTACCTGGTGCGGAGCCGCACATGGGGCCGGGGGCCGGGCTATTTCACCCAGGAGGGCGCGGTCACCTGGGGCAGCGGCACGGCGGGAGTGACAGGGGAGGTGTCGGAGCTGAATTCGGTGGTGGGAAGCCATCCCGGGGACGGGTCCACAGCCTTCATCGTGACCGCCCCGCCGGACGGCCGGTATTACCTGGTGGTCATGCCCGGCTGGAATGAGTATCGCGGGGCGGTGACGTGGGGCCATGGCGCGGCAGGCACCCGGGGGGTGGTCTCCCCGGACATCTCGCTGGTGGGCTCCTCGCCGCAGGACGCGGTGGGGAACGGCGGCATCACCGTGCTGGCCAACGGCCATTATGTGGTCAACAGCACCCAGTGGGGCAACCGCGCCGGCGCGGTGACCTGGGGCGGCGCGGAGAAGGGGGTGTCGGGCCCGGTTTCATCCGCCAATTCCCTGACGGGCCGCCCGTCGCCCAATCCATTTGAATGGCCGTACGGCAGCCTTGTCACCCCCTTGGCCAACGGAAACTATGTGGTGTGCAATCCCAAATGGTACAATGAATCGCTGGAATCAGTCGGAGCCGTGACATGGTGCAGCGGCGCGGAGGGCCGGACGGGCGCCGTGTCGGCGGGGAATTCCCTGCTTGGGACCAGGTCCCAGGAAGGGCTGGGAAGCGGCGGCATAACGGCTCTCGCCACTGGCGGCTTCACGGTGTGCACCCCTTGGTGGGGCAATGCCCAGGGAGCGGTGACCTGGTGCGGCGGCACGGCGGAGATCACCGGCACCGTCTCTCCGGAAAACTCCCTGGTGGGAACCGATTTCTATGATTTGGTGGGCGAAAACGGGGTCACCGCCCTGCCCAACGGAAACTATCTGGTGAAAAGCCCCAACTGGCAGGGAGCCCGGGGAGCCGTCACCCTAGGTCATGGGGCGCAGGGAACTATGGGGCCTGTGACCCTGACCAATTCCCTGACCGGCGCTCAGGCGGCGGACCGGGTGGGCGCGGATGTCCTTGGCAAACCGGGGATCACCCTGCTGGCCAACGGCAACTACGTGGTTCAAAGCCCTTGGTGGAACGGCGGCCGCGGCGCGGTGACCTGGGGCAGCGGGATCGCCGGCATGCGGGGAGAGGTTTCCATGGACAACTCTCTGACCGGCCTTGACATTCCGGGCAGCAACGCGGTGAGGATCGTGACTTTCAGCGACGGTAACTATCTGGTGGACGGCACCACGGCTCCGTCCTTTCTAAAACAGCTCATTCCGGGAGACGGATGGTCAGGCACGCGCGGCACCGTGACGGACGCCGTCAGCATCGTTTTCCCGGCGGGCACGGATCTTCAGCCTGGCACATGGTTCACTTATGACGATAAGTCCGGCTCCCGCCTGCTGGTGGGAAACACGGTCACCGGGCGGCTGAGCTTTTTCGGCACCGTGCCGGAGATGGCCGTGCGCGCCGGCACTTGGACAGGGACCGGTGCCGGCACCGCTCCCGTCCCCCACGGCCAGACCGTGCCGGAGACGGGCAACGGCACCGATTTCGGTGAGGCCGCCGCCGAGCGGGACAGTGTGGAGCGCGTCTTCACCATCCTCAACACCGGCATGGAGCCCCTGCACCTGACCGGCACCCCGCTGGTGACTTTGGAAGGACCGGACGCGGCGGACTTCACGGTCAGCGTCTCCGCCCTGCCCGCCTCCGGCACCGTGGCGGCGGCGGGCGGCGCGGCGGAGTTCAGCATCACCTTCAAGCCCTCCGCCTCCGGCCTGCGGAAGGCCGTGGTGCGCATCCCCAATGATGACCGCGATGAATCTGACTATCAATTCGCCATTCAGGGCATGGGCGTGGAACCGGACGGCGGCGGGGACACAGTGTTCGCCGCCTGGCGCGCGCAGTATTTCGGCAACGCCGCGGCGGGCACCGGCCACCTTGGGGACTTCGACTCCGACGGCGTGGTCAACCTCCTGGAGTTCGCCTTCGGCACCCACCCCACCGGCGGCCGCTCCGTTGATGGCGGGGCCGGCGGAGGCGGCGTGAATTCCGGACCGGACGCGCTGCGGTATTCCGGCTCCCTGACAGAAGGCGGCGGCACCCTGATCTCCACCGGCCAGCCCGTGCTGGCACGCCTGGAGGACGGTGCCTTCACCGCCCTCTTCATCCGGCGGAAGGACCAGGCGCAGGCCGGGCTGGACTACACCCCGCAGTTCACCCCCGATCCCGCCGCCGCCGCTTGGACAGCCATCACCGCCACTCCAAAGGTGCTGGCGGAGGACGGGGTCTACGAAGTGGTCAGCGTGCCCTTCCCCTTCCCCGCTCCGGCGGCGGTCGCGGCGGGATTCTTCCGGGTGAGGGTGAGCGGGGGTTATTAGTTATTGGTTACTGGTTACTGAATCAAGGAAGCCGGGAAACCATTCGGACCCAGCAATCAGCATCCAGCCTCAACAATCAGCATCCAGCCTCAACACCCAGCACCTAAAATCCATAAATGGAGCTTTATTTTTCCAAAGATTTCCTGTAGGGCTCAGAATTAGGCCGCAGCCGTAATTTTCGGGAAAATGCAGCCGTCGTATCATACTTACTATGCCCGGCAAAATGACACTTTGCATTCCCACCTTGGAGGAGGCGCTGAATTTGCTCGATAAACCGCATCAATTTCGGGGCTGCCCTGTTTGCGATGGTTCCCTGCCTCCGCCGGTCATGTTTCAACGTGCCATTGCCGCGCCTGCGGGGAGTTGGTGCATGCCGCGCATGTATTTCGATGAGGAAAGCCGGGAAATTGTCGGCTCCGGCGGATTCAAGTCCGAGCCAAAGGACCGCCGCGTCGAAATTGGTTACGGTGTATCACCCTTTCGACGCTGCCGTGGATACGCCACCCTAGGAGTGAAATTGCTGACCGAAGCGGCATTCCTCAACGGCCTGGTCGATGAAATTTACGCGGAAGTCTCGCCCACCAATGAGCCTTCCCGAAGAGTGCTGCAAAAAGCAGGGTTTTCGTTTTCCGGAGTCGGCACCGATGACGAGGGTCCAGTGGAGCTCTGGTCAAAAAAGACCGGGCCGGGCCAGGCGGTGCAGCCAACCCGCTCCGCCCACCGCTGACCTTTGGACCTTTGACGTTATACCATTTCCATTAGGCATTTATAAAAATGCCGGCTGAAGCCGGCTGGACAGCCGGGTAGAACAGGCGTCCCGCCTGTCCCGCCGGGCATCCTGCCCGGTGCCGGAGCATAGGTTTTTTCAGTTTTCCGGAATGCCGGCGCCAGCCATCCCGCTTCAGCGCAACTCATCATATTGCGCATTCACAGCCAAAGGATTACAGGGTAAATCCCCTCCTTGAAAGGCGGCTTTGAATCTGTAAAAAGCGGAAATGGCAATCGCCAGGGCAGTGGCACCGGGCAGGATGCCCGGCGGGACAGCCGGGACGGCTGTTCTACCCGGGCCGCTGAAATCCGTGCGGAGAACTCGCCTGCGAGTTAACAAAAATATTTTTGGAAATGGTATTAGGCGTCATTGAACGCACATACTGTGAAGCCACTACGAAGCCATCCGCATGACGGACGTTATCGTTCTCATTGGCACGGTCCCTCCGGAGGCCACCCCGCATCACGGGACCGGGCGATCCGCCATCATTCCCATACCCGATATTCAGCTGCCACCGCCACCACCACCAACGGCGGCGGCCATGAAATCGTGATGACGCGCCAGCGGCGCAAATGCCGGGAAATGGAGCCCTCAGGAAAAGCCGGGCTGCGTTTCCATGGATTCAGGTTCCCGGAGGGCGGCAGGGGGACGCCGTTCAGGATGAAATGACGGCGGGGACGTTGGCTGCGGGACTGTCATTGCCCCCAAAGCGGACTGGATCCGGGTTAGAAGCCTGGCGGTATCCTCTCTCACGCGGCCCGGCTGCAACGTCAATCCGCGCCCGCCCACGGCTGCTGCGGTGAATGGATGGCCGGACAGCCAGACCTCCTGTTCCTCCGCCGTTGCGAGACTGAACAATCCCGCGTAGAACCACGGTTTCGGATCGCAGGCATCACCGGCCGCCTTCACGAGGTCCCAAGCATGCCGGGCGGACGCCGCGAGCCGCATGGGCGAGGTGGAACGCAGATGCTCCATCCAGCGCGCGGCGGTTTCCGGAAGATGACCGTGGCAAATCCAGCGCGCATTGATGTCCGCGGCCCAGTCAATGCGCTTCTGGTCTGTCATGCATCGGGGTGTTGAGGTTTTTGGGGGAGGCGCGTCCGCGGGGGCGGCGGGAGCGGCGGGACTCTCAAAAATTGCTTCGTTTACGAAGACAGGCATTCGCCGAATCCGCCATCGTCATCAGCGCCGCGCCCATCATGATGGCATCTTTGATCACCGGACGTGCCGCGCCGCTGAGCCAGGGGAAGCCGTGGTTCACGTCAGCGGCGGGTTTATGATTTCGGACATCCTGCCTGTTCGCCAAGCAGCCGCGCAAGCACCGTCAGTTCCGATGCGTTTTCGAGTCCATCAAGGAAGCGCTGCGGAATCCCCGAAAGGCCAACCTGAGCACCGACCAGCGCTCCCGTGAGGATGCAGCGGGCCTGATTCTGGCCTCCCCCATTGAGCGCGTGCAGCACGGCGGACTCGAAGTCGTCGGCAAAGCGGGCAGCCAGATAGTAGGCGGCGGGCAGCTGGTGGTAGACCGCGCACGGCATGCCGTAAACAATCGACACCTTCCATGCCGGCTCAATTCTGATGCCGGGATCGAGCGCCGCTTCGGCCATGTAGGACGGGGTCAGGAGCGCGTCGGGCGAGGAAAAGCGGCCCGCCCGTGGAGGATCGGGACCGCCCGGTTCCGGGGGCTGGAGTTTCCCGGACGTGACAGCGTGAAAGGGCAACTCGCCGGACTTCACCAGTTTCATGAGTTTGTCAGAGAGGAAGGGATCCAGCTTAGCGCCGCGCACGAGAAGCGCGAGCACGCAGCAGTACGCCGTGGTCATGGCCACGACCGCCTCATCGGACTGCGTCAGGAGGCAGTTCGCGCTGGCCGTCTCCGCCACTTTCGCGGGAGTGGCCGCATAGCGCGCCGCCAGCACCAGCGCGCGCTCGGCGGCTTCGGTGGTGTCGGCATGGCCGCCCGTTTCCTTCCACGACTTTTTCTCCCGCACCCGGCGGCTCCACGCCTCGCGGATCGACTGACTGGTGTATCCGCCGGGGCCGTTCCTGGGCGTGCCGTCGAGCTGTGGAAAGAGTTCCTCATCCAGGCGGCGGCAGAAGTCCTCCTCGTCGTAATGGCCCTTCTCCACCGTGGAGCGCAGCAGCATTGCCGTGATGATGCCCGCCTGAGAAGGCTGCCCGGCTTTCAACCCCGCGTGGTAACGGTGCGGCCTGGGCTCGGTGTAGCCGGTGATCCAGTCGCCGTAATCGCGGTGCTGCTCGTCGAGATCGTAATACCAGTGCGGGCCGACGCCGAGGGCGTCACCGATCAAAGCTCCCATCACCGCGCCCGCGGCCCGATCGCTGATGCCCATGGAGTTGACGTTCATGATGCGCGTATGGCGGTCACCGGCGCAAGCCTCCGCCTCCGCCGGCAGGTTGTCAAGACTGAGAGGGCGCGTCGCGGTGGAACGCGGAGGATCGGCTATTTTCAAATCCATATGACCGATGCGAACCTCCGCATTCATCGGTCGCACCGCCGCCAGACGCCCCGCCGCCCCGCATTCATGCTTGGCGGACACGCCGCCATCCTGTAGCCTGGCGGCGCGGACAACCCACCATGCCTCAAGCCCCCAAACCTCAAACTCCTCCTTCAACGCCCATCGTCGTGCTCCTTGGAGGACCCGGATCGGGAAAGGGCACCCATGGGCAGGCGCTGGCATCGGCCCTCGGGTATGAGCATGTTTCCGCAGGCGGCCATTTCCGCGATCACATCCGCCGCGGAACGCCATTGGGCCGCCAAGCCAGCAAATTCATTGAAAACGGACAACTGGTCCCGGATGAATTAGTAACTGAATTGATGCGGACCCTGTTCCGCGGGTGTCCGGCCGCCAAGGGTGTCGTTTTGGATGGCTACCCCCGCTCGCTCGCACAGGCCGAAGCCTTGGAGGAAATCGCGGCGGCGGCCGGTTATGCCGTCACCGGGGCGCTTTACCTGGTCATTTCCAGCGATGAAATCGTGCGGCGGCTTTCGGGCCGATGGACGTGCGGGATGTGCGGGCGGACCTTCCACGAAACATCGAAACCGCCTGCCCGGCCCGGCGTGTGCGATGCGTGCGGTGCTGAACTGCTGCGGCGCGCGGATGACGAACCCGCCACCATCCGGCGGCGGATTGCATTGTTTCATGAGATGATCGGTCCTCTCCTGGGCTTCTACCGCGGGACAGGCCGTCTGGTGGAGATTGCCGCGGAAGGCACGGTACAGGAAGTAAGTGCCCGGGTGATTGCGAATTCGGGAGTGTCCGGTATCAATGAACCACTCTGATCCATCGCGCCCCGGAGCTTGAGGCATGAGCTCATTCACCAAAAGACCATCAATCCGTTTTCCAAGGCTTGCCGACACTGACCACCAAAGCTGGTCAATGGTGTGAGTGGAGGCCGCGGGGCAGCGGATGAAGGCGGAAAACAGGCGTTTAGTTTTTCAAAGCGGCGGCTGGCCAGCCTCCGGAGACGCCCGCTTTCAGGGTCCGCGATAAGCATAGGCTCCTGTAACCGCCGGACATCCCGCCCGTCTTCTGAAGTGACGGCCTGCGGAGATGATAGATAAAAGCGCCGGGCTGGCGTGCGAATAACCCGGCGGCGGGAAAGCCGGACCGGTCCGATCGAGCCCGGCCTGACAACATGACAATTTCGAAAACAGCCTCCAGGCGTGATTTTATTTTATTTTATTTCATATACCTCATCCACCGCCCGGCATCCGCGCCGCTGCATGATCCATGTGCCGCCAGGGATTTTCCCTATTCGGCAGCCGTCCATCCGCCCTATCCGTTTCATATTGTGTTTTCAGGAATTTCTGTTATTGAGGCCGGCGGGCGCAGGCTGGTTTTTCCGGTCCCGCCTATCCTCCTTTCCCTCCCCCCTCTATGAAGCTCCCCTTCCCCCACTCCAAAACCCGGCCCGGCCCGGCGCATGCTTTCCGCACACCCCGGGCGGGAGGAGCCGCCCGCCGGCTGGCGCCGGTTCTGATTGGCTGCTGCGGCTTTTGTTGGGCGGGCATCGTTCCGCCCCTCAGGGCGCAGACTCTCAAGGTCTGGAATTCCAAGCTCCCTCCGCCCGCGGAGCCGGGGGAGGTGGTGGGCGCCGCCCTGGGCAGCGGGCATATGCTGGTGGTGAGGAGGGATGGCACGGTGACCGGTTCAGGCATGAATGTGGTCAGCGGCATCCCGGTTCCGGTGTCCACCATCACCGCCGGCATGTCAGGGGTGGTGGCGGTGGCCGCAGGTTACGATCACTCGCTGGTCCTGAAAAGCGACGGGACCGTGACGGCCTGGGGGCCAAACCGCGCTTCCGGCGAAAGCACCGTCCCCGCCGGCCTGACTGGCGTGGTGGCCATCGCGGCGGGGGATATTCATTCGCTGGCCCTGAAGGAGGATGGCACGGTGGCCGCCTGGGGCTATCATTGCCGGGTGCCGGCCGGTCTCTGCGGCGTGGTGGCCATTGCGGCGGATGGGGTAACCTCAGCCGCGCTGAAAAGTGATGGCACCCTCGTCTTCTGGAGTGAGGATTATGACCAGTATCACATGTCCAGCCCGCCAGTGATTCCCACCGGGGTGACGGCGGTGGCCGCCGGAGCATGGCATGCACTGGCATTGAAAAGCGATGGGACCGTGACCGCTTGGGGAGGGAATTTTTACGGTGAGTGCCAGGTGCCCGCCGGTCTCGCCGGCGTGGTGGAGGTCGCCACGGGAGCAAACTACTCGCTGGCGCTGAAAAGTGACCGCACGCTGGCCGTCTGGGGGAATGCCGGGGACATTCCCGCCGCCGGAGTCCCGGAGGTGGCGGCGGTCTCCGCCAACAAACACGGCACCGTGGCCCTGCTGAGCACTCCCGGCCGGCCGCCGGCCATTCTGGGCTCCATGCGGGCGCTGGCCACCGGGGGCTACGGGTCCTTCCGCTACCGCATCGCCACCGCCAGCCCGGCGGTCTCCTTCGCCGCCGCGGGCCTGCCGCCGGGACTGGCGC
>JAQGPJ010000065.1 GCA_028293125.1 Verrucomicrobiales bacterium
TCTGGGCTCCATGCGGGCGCTGGCCACCGGGGGCTACGGGTCCTTCCGCTACCGCATCGCCACCGCCAGCCCGGCGGTCTCCTTCGCCGCCGCGGGCCTGCCGCCGGGACTGGCGCTGGACACCGCCGCCGGCATCATCACCGGCACCGCCACCCAGCCGGGGCGGTATTCCGTGATTCTGTCCGCCACCAACGCCCACGGCACCGACCAGCGGGAACTGATCCTGACGGTGACCGGCAAGCCGGCCTGGGTGGAGGGAGGACTGCGGGAAAACTGGACCGTGGGCCTGCCCAATCCCGGGCGGGTCCTGGCGAGCGGGGATGCGGTGTTCTCCGCCACCGGCCTGCCGTCGGGCACAGGGATCGACCCCGCCACCGGCGCCATCACCGGCGCGCCGTCCCTGCCCGGTCTCTACTCCGTCACCTTCTCCCTCACCAACCCCCTGGGCACCACCGTCAAAACCATGGAGATCGGAGTGTCCAATATTCACATGTGGGGGCCGGGCAACACCTCCCTCATCTATCCTCCGGACATCAAAAACACCACCGGCCATGTGCCGGCGGGAATATCCTGCGCGGTGGCCGTCGCGGCCGGCAGGGGCCATACGGTGGCGCTGAGCAGCGACGGCGCGGTGTTTTCATGGAGCCGCCCCGGATTCCAGCTGGGGGTTCCCTCCAGCCTTGACGGAGTGAAGGTGAAGGCCATCGCGGCGGGATCCTATCATTCCCTGGCGGTGCGGGAGGATGGCACCATCACCGCCTGGGGCGAAAATATTGAAGGGGTGACCGATGTGCCCGCGGGGCTCACGGGGGCGGTGGCGGCGGCGGCGGGAATGTCCTATTCATTGGCGCTGAAGGACGACGGAACGGTGGCCGGCTGGCCGCCGGGCTCTCCGGCTTACAGCCCCGGCGAAGTGCCGGCCGGCCTTTCAGGCGTGAAAGCCATTGCGGGCGGCGGGCAGCATGCCGTCGCCCTCCGGCAGGACGGCACCGTGGTGGTCTGGGGCAACAACTCCTGGGGCCAGACCAACATGCCCGCGGGCCTGACGGATGTCACCGCCATCGCCGCGGGAGGCAATGCGAGTCTGGCCCTGAAGCGGGACGGCACCGTGGTGGCCTGGGGGCAAAATCTCACGGGGCAGCTCAACGTTCCCGCAGGACTCACGGATGTGGCGGCCATCGCCATGGGTGAGGAGCACTGCCTGGCGCTGAGGCGTGACGGCACCGTGGCCGTCTGGGGTGGCAGCCCCCCCGGCGTCATCTCCCGGCCTCTCATCAACCGCGGGGTGGCGGCCATCGCCGGCGGAACATTTTTCTCCGTGCTGCTGCGGGGGCCGGAGATGACCTCGCCGTCCACCGCCAGCGGGCGCGTTTCGACCCCCTTCTCCCGCACTGTCACCTCGTGGCCGGGGGCCGCCATCTCCATCGCCAGTCCTCCTCCGGGACTGGTCTTCAACCCCGCCACCGGGGTCCTGTCCGGATCCGTGGCGCAGGCCGGGCGCTATGACATGGAGGTCACCCTGGGCTATCCCGGCTATCTGTCCGCCAACAGCGTGCTCACCCTGTATGTGCTCGACAGCAGCTTCGCCGCCTGGCAGGCCCGGTGCTTCGCCGGTGCCGGAACCGCCCTGACCGGCCCCGCGGACGACCCCGACGGCGACGGCATGGCCAACATGGTGGAGTATGGACGCGGCACCCACCCGCTCACGGCTGACGCCCAGAACTATGCCGTGCCATCGGCGGCAGCGGGCGGGGGAGGAGGAGCCGCCGCCGGGCCTTTGGAAATCACTCTGGAGGTGCTGGCCCCCATGGCCGCGGAACTCGATGTCCACGCCCGCTTCGGCGGCGTGCCCGCCGCCACCCTGCCTGAAACCGTGCCTACCCCCGCCGTCAGTCAGGCCTTGGACAACGGCTATTACCGGTTTGTTTTCCGCGATGCCGCCACCGGCCCGGCCCTGCGCCGGTTCGGACAACTGGTGCTGTCGCTGAAGCCCTAGGAAAGGTTCAAGGGTTCAGGGTTTAGGATGCACTGAATGGACAAACTGAAAGCTGCCCGACTGTAAAGGTGCTCTTCCAAGCTTCCGCGCCCATGAATTGAAGAGCCCGCATCCAATAACTAATAACCAATAACCACCCCCCCCTTGAACCCTGAACCACGGATTCCTTCAACCTCTTCGGGAATTCCGCCGGGCCTTGAATTCAAGATAAAGAAATACGACTCCGAACACCGCATTGGCCAAGGCCAGATGATTCCGGGCGGCTTTGCTGATTTCGATCAATCCCTGATCAAACACCACTGAAGCCAACAGCAAGGTGCCAAATACAAAACCGAACGCGTTTCTCATGGATGGTGAAGGTGCCATAATCTCAAATGGGCCGGGGAAAGGCCTGCCGGCATTGACGGACGCGGACGGGGGCTGGGGCTGAGGGCCATCATTCGGGCCGCTGGCGCACTGGCAGCCATGCGGCCATGGCACGTTGGAATGAAGGGGGAAAAACAAACGCTTGGGCTTCTGCAAGCGGCCATAAGCCATCCATGGGGAATCATTTCCCGGCCCCGCCGGATGTCAGGTATTTTCGGGCGAACTCCACCGACAGGTCCTTCCCCGCCGCCAGCCAGGCGGCCTCGTCCCGGCGGACTTTGGCCTCCAGGGCGGTGCCTTTGGCGAGCAGGGCTCTCACGTCCTTACCCACCCGTTTGGGAGTCCATTTTTCACCCAGGGGCATCACGGCCACGGCAAATCTGCCAAACAGCCGCCGATTCTCCGCCGCCTCCGCGGCTTTGGTGGAGGCGATGCAGTAGGCGAAGGCGGCGTTGACCGCGGAGTTCCGCTCCCAGTCGCCAGAGATGAGCACATCGCCCAGGGCCTCCTGCAGCAGGGGATTGTCGAAATCAGCGAAGCGCATCATGCCCAGGATGCCTTTGATGGCCGGTGCCCGGTCCTCCTCCGTCCACCGGACACCCGCCGGCGTTTGCTGATTCAGGACAAACCGGGCGAATCCGCACGGCGGCTCCTCCCCCTCCTTTCCTGCGGACTCCCGGGCGGGGGGCTCCCGCCCCGCCGCGGCCGCCTGCCGCTCCATCAGCCACAGCACCAGCCAGCGCTGGTATTTCTCCCGGCCAAAGTGGGCGTTGGGATTAATCCCCAGCGCCTTGTCGATGCAGGCCACAGCCTCCTTGAGTTCCCCGGTGTAAATATAAAAGGTGCCCAGATTCGACCACGTCTCATAGAGGCCGGGGGCCACGCTCTCCTTTTGCCGCATGGTGGCGACGGCCTCGCGGTGCCGGCCCAGCTTGTGCTGGGAGACGGCGAGGTCGTCATACAGCGCGGGCTGGCCGGGATTGCCCTTCAGCGCCTTCAGGCATTTGGCGGCCCGCCATTCGTGGAACAAGGCGGAGTGCCGGGGAAAACCGCCCGTCAGCACCTGCAGCGCCTCCGGAAAGCGGCCTTTCTCGGTGGCGATTGTCTCCTTCTCACTCTCCGTGGCCATGGTCTCCGAGTCCCACAGGCAGGCCCGCGCGGCGGGCACGCCAACCGCAGCCGTCATCAGAACCGCAACTGCGGTCGCCAGCGGGAGCGGCGCAAACTTCAGCATGGCCACAGACCCGGGCAGGATGTGTTTCATGGGATAACGGAATCGCCGCAAAGACAAAAACGGCAAGGGGGGAAGGAAGTTTCAGTTTTCAGTTTTCAACAGTTGGACACTGTGTCCTCTCGCTGCGGGCAGGTTTTACTGAGTCCACCGGTCCTTTCAGGGCCCGCCAACCTCTCCTTTCTGAAAATTGAAAACTGCCTATCCCATTCAGTACCGGAAAACGCCAGCTTTTTAATATAACTTTTTGTAACCAATGCGGCACCGTCTATCCCACATGACCTTTTTCTTGGAAATGAATGGATAAAAGATAGACATCTCTGGAAGAACAGTGGAAATGCATGCACCCACGCCGCGCCGCCTCTCGTTGCAACGGGGCTTGGCACTGTCAGGCGGACAATCCCCTCATGTCCATGTCCCACCCCTACCCCTCTACCCCCCATCAATGAAAACATTTCCTGCCCTCCTTCTGGCGCTGGCCTCCAGCGTCTCCACCGGATCCGCCGGCCTGCTTTACGGCTTGGATGAGCTGAATGGCCTGTTTATCTTCAACTCCGCCAGTCCCGCCGCCGCGGTGCACGTGGGGACCATTTCCCAGCCCGGGATTGTGGATATCGACTTCTCTCCGGTAAACGGCGCTCTTTACGGGGCCACGGCGGATGGCAGCCTTTACACCATCAACATTTTCACGGGAGCCGCCGCCCTGGTCGTCACCCCCGCCTCCAGCATGGGCACGGTGACGGATATTGATTTCAATCCCGCCGCCGACCGCGTGCGGGTGTTTTCCGAGGGCGATCAGAATTACCGTCTGACTCCGGATGCCAGCGCCTACAACAACCCCGGCCTGACGGCGGGCGTGGTGACCAATGACGGCACCTTCTCCAATCCGGGTGTCTCCCTCGTCGGCAGCGCCTACACCAATCCCGTGGACGGCACGGCGGTGACCACGCTCTACAGCATCGACAACACCTCCAACAGCCTGATCCGCCACGACAACGGCGCGGCCTTCAGCACCGTCACCGTGGTCGGCTCTCTGGGGGTGGATCCCGGCCCCGTCGCCGGTTTTGACATCGGCAGCGATGGCATCGCTTGGCTGTCCGCCGGCAATGATCTTTACAGTGTGAACCTCCAAACCGGAGCCGCCACCGCCACTGGAGCCATCGGGGCCCCGGGCAGCCCCGCCGTGCTGAGCATCGCCTCCGCCGTGACCGTGGTGCCGGTGCCCGAGGCCTCCGTTTCCTCCGCCCTGCTGCTGACCGGTCTGGCCGCCATGGGCCGCCGCCGGCGGAAGTGATGGGTGCGGCATCCGGCCTCACGCCGTTTGCCCGTTCCATTTTGTTTTATTTCATCCCGCCGCCGCATGGGTTCCCGCCAGTGCGGCGGCTTGGTGTTTATTGCCGGCACCGGCGGAGCTGAAGTGGCCGCACAGGCACCGCTTCCATGAACTATTGAGGGGTGGAGCCTGCCGGTCCATGCCCGCTGCGCTGCGCAGTCAAGGATTCACCAGCAGCAGCGTGATAGTGGCCGGGGGCAGATCCAGTTCAAAGTCCGACAGTTCCTGGATGGGGACGGGCTGCGGCTCACTCCAATCAACCGCATTAGGCTGGGACGCCGTGTTCCAAGTCAGGAACCGGGAGCCCAGACCGGTGGTGCCCACGGCCGCCAAGCGCTCCACGGTGGCCGAGGAGGCGGTGGCGGCGGGACCGCGGATTCCCAGACGCACCCGGGCGGGACGCTCCTGCCACAGATTGCCGCACCAGATGGACAGTTTGCCGGTGGCGGTGTCCCGGGTGGCGTAAATGCGCACCCCGTCGCCGCCGTCACCTCCGTGGTAGGCCACCGGGGCATATTGATAGATGACTTTGTCTCCAAGATGGGCGTTCAGCTTTTGATACAGCTTCAGCGAGGCCACCGCCGTATCCCGGGCACCCGTGGCGTCGCCCGTGACCGGCATATTCACATCATGATACCACCAGCAGGCGCCGTTGTATCCCCGGTCCCGCAGAATAAACAGGGTTTCCATGTTCGCCAGGACGCCATACAAGGTCATTTGAGGCAGCTGGCCGGCCAGCCTCCCCGCGGGAGCCCAGATCTGGGCATGGCTCATGGGATCGTACTCGCTGGCGAAGATCTCCAGGTTTTTGCGGGCTCTTCCCATGCGGGTGATATACTCGTCAACCAAGCCTTCCCTGAGGCTGAACAGCGCCCCGGCGGGGCTTCTCAGGGACCGCAGACCCGCCTCCATCTCCCGGCCGGCATTCCAGAACTGGAGCGGGCTTGCCGGAGGGGAGGCGAGCACCAGATGGCGCCAGGGCACCAGAACCTTTTGCAGGGAGTCGTAGGGATGGATGGCAATGAAGTCGGTTTGGCCCGCGTAGCCGGGCTTGAAAATCTCCATGGTCCGGGGACGGAGGCTCCAGAATTCCCCGCTGCCCAGAGCAGGTCCGATTTTAAGGTCGGGAATCGACGGGTCCAGCCCTTTGATTTCAGCGTTCACTGCCCGCATGCGGGCCTCGATGGCCCGGTAGGCCTCCCCGTAGTTATAGTTCACAGCCGTCCGGTGATCGGGCTCATTGCCCACCTCCCAGTAAGTGGCGCAGTCGGTCACGGTATCCGATGCCCGTGGAAGCTTGTCCTCAAGGCCGCCCGCCATGGTCTGCAGGAGATTGTAATCTTTGGGATCGGCCATCAGGGTGGGCGGATTTTCGACCGTGAAGTGACGGATCGTATAGTTCACATACCTGACATAATCCCCTGCCAGCTCCGCCAGTTCCCGTATATTGTCCTGACTGAGCACTTGGCTGGGTTCCGTCAGGAGCGGATAATGAAGGCGTCCGGCATCCACTCCCAGCAGGGGCACACAACCCGCGGCCTTCAGATTCCGCATGAAGTTGAGGACGGTTCTGGCCCAGTAGTATCCCGGTTTGGCGGGATCCGGATTCAGACCGGACTTCCACGTGGTGACCGTGGGCGATATAGCTGGATGGGACGGCGTGGCCGGTGCAGCCTGGGTGAACCAGCTTTCGGCGGCGGCCACCGGTCCGCGCACGAGGATTCCCGGGGCGAATGAAGGGGCACCGCCCGGAGTCTCGCCGGGTTTGGGAAGCCTTTTCAGACCGCCCGCCTGGCCCAGCAGCCGCTTGTCGAATGGCACGCCTTCGGCGCTGACGTCGATCAGGTGTGGACGGCTCAGATCCGAGGAGTCCACCGGCGAGGCGTTGCGTATTTTTTCAATGAGCAAAGGACGGGGACCGGTGTCCGCGGAAAGCTCGGCCGCCACCACGCGGTCGGTTTGACCAGGGGCCCATGCCTCGTCTCCCGGAGCCAAGGCCAGAATCAGGCCATCATCCTTCCGCAGTGTGACCGGCGTGAGGAAGCTCAGCTCCTGCATGTCCACCGTGGTGGATCCATGCGGAGCCATGGGGCACCGCTGATTCCCCAGCACGGTGCAGCTTCCGGATGCGGTCACTTTTCCGAACACGAGACAGGCCGTGTTGCTGAATCCGCCCCAGTTGTTCAGTTTGATTTTTCCCTCCCACGCATAAACGCCGGCCGCACCGGCTTTGAAGGACAGGCCGGATATTCCGTAATAGCGCGACGTCGTGGACCGCGCGGCCCCCATCATGTCCTCCAGAGGCCACCAGATGGGATACGGACCGGCCACGGCGTTGGTGGCAGTGGTCCACCGGCGGGCGGCGCGGTTCCAGGTGAGGCCCTCATATTGGGGGGGGTCCGCGATGGCGGCCACAGGGTCCGTGGTGCAGTCCCTCACTTTGAACGCCCACCATTCCTCTCCGGCCACCGGTCCCGGGCGCGGATTGAGGCCGGACTCATCCGGCATCCGCGTGGAGACAGGAAGCAGCGTGGTGGCGCCGTCCACCACCGACCGGATGAAGAGCCGGTTGTTTTTAACGCGGGGCGGATTCAGGCACAGGGCGGGCGAGCTGTTGGTTCCGGGATGCAGACTGATGGCCAGCGACTCCCTGGCGGCCAGAGCCACGCCCTGCAGGGCGGGGATGCCGCCCAAATCGAACTCCTGCGCCGCCTGAGCAGGGGTGAAGTCCTTCGTGTGCAGGCCGGTATAGGCGGTGCCGGAGATTTTGCCGAAGCGGATATTCCCTTTGCCGCCGACTCCGGACCGGCCCCAGTCGGCAATTTGGACCAGCCCTTTCCAAGAGTAAGTGCCTGCCTTCGCCGGAGTGAACACCAGCGAAGCCACGCCCCCGGGAGAAGACATCCCGTCCCGGGCGGAGTTCAGCGCAAAGTCCGCGGAATACCAGCCGGGACCGCCGGCGGTCATGGCCGTGCCCCTCCACCGTCCCTGGCCGGAGTGGTGGGCGGCGCTGTCCCACACCATAGGCACATAGGAGGACACCGCTGCGGGGTCCCCTCCCGGAATCTGATAGACCTGCCACTGGTTGCCCTCCTCGTCCTGGCTGGGATTCACGGTGCCGGTGGTGGTCTCCGCCGCCGGCATGCCGTGCGGGACATCGATCACCGTGGATCCCGGCCGGTTGCGGGCTCCGGGCTGGATCATCACATTGCCCAGCGGGGAGCGCATCCTGAGCCCAAAGGAGGTGTTGTCGCCGGGCACCACATGCAGCGTCAGGGAATCCCCGGCCATGAGGGTGATTTGATCCAGGCCGGCGATGCTCGCCGCATCGGCCGCCACCGCGCCGCTGAAGGTCCACCGGGCGATCTCCTGATACCGGGTGCCGCTGTTGTCAATCCGGCCGAAGGCCACGTAACCGCCGGGCGGACGGGAGGGCGGGAGGCGGTTGTCGATCTGGAACTGGCCGCTCCATGAATAGACTCCGGCCCTCGCCGGCGTGAAACGCAGGTAGGGCATCCCAACGGCCCCGGCGCTGCGGGAGGAGGTCAGCACCGCTGTGGATTGGTGCCAGGAGGGCGTGTTGTTGATGAGGGTGCCTCCCCGGTATCCGTTGATGGCCGGGTTCCAAGTCATGGGATGGTAAAAGCCTGCGGCAGTGGCGGGCAGCGCGGGCAGCTGCCCCGCCTCCCATTGGTTGCCGGCGGTGTCCTCCGCCGGATTGTCCCCGCCTTCGCCGGGCGTGTCCGTGAACACATTGTGCGACGCGGGCAGGCGGTCGATGGAGACCGGATTCCCCGCCACCGGATTGAAATAGGCCGCACGGGCGGCACCCGCCGGGGAGGACACCACAATGGCCAGCATATCGCCGCTGTTGAGGAGGATGGCCCTCAGCGGTGATTTGGTCCCCAAATCAATCCCGCTGCGCGTGGGCAGGGTTTCCAAGACGTCCTCCTGATAGAGCTCATCCGGGATGTAGGTGCCCGGCTCTTCCTGGGTGAACCTGATCATGGTGATCCGCGTGGCCTGCGCACCGCCGCCGCCGCCACTGCCCCCGCCGCCGCCGTCCCTATTCCCATTCCCATTCCCGCATTCCAGGATCCCTGTCATTTCATAGAAACCCGGCCTCCAGCTTTTGAAGACCATGGCCGATCTCCGCTCATGGGCGGGGGTTGATTCCGGGCCCGCCGCGGACAGCGCCGATGAGCCGGGGCGGTAGCCGGGGTGTGCCCCCTGATTCAACGGCTCCCCGCCCTGCCAGCAGGCACCGACGTCATTCCATTTCATCAGCCGGTAATTTTGGAAGTTGGCCGCGGATCCAGTGTGCTCCTCCGTGATTTCCCTGAGGGACCATTCCCCCTCCGGGGACTGGTGATTGGGGTTGCTTCCCACACTGGAAAAATCAGGAACCGCATTCACCGGTCCCACGCGGGTGATGGTCAACTCATGGCCGGGCACGGTCAGGTGCGCATCGCCGGATCCGGATGAGGCGGCAGGCATGACCACCATTACCATCCTTTCCCCGTTTTTCACCGGCATGGACCGCAGCCCGGGCACTGTCGCCAAGTCGAGGGTGGCCCCATGGGCCACTTTGGTCTCCCACTGGTCCACCCAGTGACCATCCGGAGACAGCCTGCCGAAAATCAGGACGGTGGCGGTGTGCCAGGCCGCCGGGTCGCCGCAGAGGATCCTGCCGCTCCATGAGTAGAGTCCAGCATCTGTTGGCTGGAAAGCCACGGCGGCGGGGCGGGGTTTCCCCTCATACCATTCCCCCCGCGAGGTCAGGATTCCATTGCTGGTCCGGTAGGAGGGGTGGTTCCCACCCTCCCTGTCATCAGGGCTCCACGGGAAGTCCCCCGCGAAAGAGTCATCCATCTCGTTTCCGTCGGGAAGAAGGTTGGAGTACATGGCCTCGTTCCGGTGCGGCACGGAGGTGCCGTCATCCGCGATCCGGTAAAAAGTCCAGGAGCCCCCGGTCACGCTGTAGCGAGGGACGATCGCGGTAGTGGCAGTGGCAGTGGCGGTAGTGTTGTTGTTGTTGGCGGGGCTCAGACTTGCAGGGGCCGGCACCGTGAAGGCGGCATGGCCGGTTCCTGCCAGCAGATTGCCGGCAAGGAAGAGGATGCGGATGATGCCATGCATCCATCGCTTTCGGTTGGCGGGTTTATTCATTATCGATAACACAGCATACGGGGCGGGCGGGCATGAAGGACTCCCTGTGGAGCACACTTTTCCCGGGCTCCTGCTCCGGCTCCTTTCCCATCCTTGCAGCCACAGGGCTGTGGAAATGCTGGTCAACGCGCCGCGGATTGGTTATCCTAAGCGGGAAAACCGCATCCCCATCCCCAGGCCTGCCCGCATCCTGTGCTCGCCCCTGTCTCTGTCCTATGAAACTGTCAGCGCACTTTCCCGATAGGCCGCACCGTTCCCGCCTAGGAATCTTTCTTGGGAATGCGGGCTTCACCCGCTCGGAACTGAACACCGTCATCACGCTGGTCATGATGTTGGCGGTTTGGGTTATGCTTCCCTTTGGCAAGGGCCACCCCATCACGCCGGCGATGCGTGTCAACTCCGCCTCCAGAACCGGCAAAGCCATTTACACCTGGATGCAGGCCTACGCCAATGACAACAACGGGAAATTCCCCGAGGCTCCGGATTTCTCCAACACCGCCTTCCGCCAGCTCTTTGTGGCCAAATACCTCGACGATGAGCAGGGCTTCGCCATTCCCATGGACGCCTGGCTGAACCAAGCGCCGGGGGGCAATAAAAAGCCGGACAATGACATCGGGAATGGACCGGACTTCGCCCAGGCGCTGGCACCGGGTGAATGCTCGTGGGCCTACGTGACCGGGCTGACGCCCCGGTCGGATCCCACGCTGCCGTTGCTGGGCAACGCCTTCTCGGAAACCATCGGAGTCTATGCAAAGAACCAGAACAAAAAGGGCGGTGTCTTCAAAGGAGAAAAAGCGATCTGGATCAGTGTCGGCGGCACAGCGCGGGTGGTTGACCTGGGGAAGGATCTGACCGTCACGGAGGAAAAGGACGGCAAAACCGTCAATGTCTATTCCAAGGAATGGGGCACGGCGCCGGGGAATGTGAGGAATCCGGCGGGAGGTTAAAGGGTTCAGGGTTCAGGGGGCATGGTTATTAGTTACTAGTTATTGGGCCAGGCTGATGGATTCATGGAGCGCGGAAGCTTGGGACCACACATTTTCACTCCGGTCAGATTTCAGTTTGTCCATCCAGTCGATCCAGTCCACCCTGAATCTTTTAACCTTTTTTTTCCTATGAAATCCGCCGCTCATCCCCTCCCCAAAACGCGCCGCCGGACCCAAGCCTTCACCCGCCGGGAGCTTCTGTTCACCCTCGTGCTGCTAGTGGTTGCAGCGGCCTTGTTTGCTGGCTGGCCTCCCGGCTACCGCATCCCTGCATCGAGACGCATCAATAGCGCCGCCAAAACGGGAAAAGCCATTCACACCTGGCTGCAGGCATACGCCATTGAGCATAACGGCAAATTTCCCGAGGCTCCGGACTTTTCCAACACCGCCTTCCGCCAGCTTTTTGTGAAAAAATACCTTGACGATGAGCAGGGCTTCGCCATCCCGGGGGACGCCTGGCTGAACCACGCGCCGGGAGGCAATAAAAAGCCGGACAACGACATCGGGGAGGAACCGGACTTCGCCCAGGCGCTGATGCCGGGTGAATGCTCGTGGGCCTACGTGACCGGGCTGACGCCCCGGTCGGATCCCACGCTGCCGTTGCTGGGGAACGCCTTCTCGGAAACCATCGGAGTCTATGCCAAGAACCGGACCCAAAAGGGCGGTGTTTTCGGCGGGGAAAATGGCGTATGGGTCACCGTCGGAGGCTCGGCGAGAGCGCAGCCACTGAGCCGGGACCTGACTATCACCGGCGAGAAAAACGGCAAAACCGTCAATGTCTATTCCAAGGAATGGGGCACGGAGCCGGGGAATGTGAGGAATCCGGCGGGCTGAGCCAGAGGGGGAGATTGAAGGTTCAGGGTTCAGAGTTCAGGGGGTGGTTATCGGTTAATAGATACTGGGCCGGTCTCATGGATTCATGGAGCCTGGAAGTCTGGAGCCACGCCTCTCCACTCAGGGAGCAGGGCAGCTTTCAGTTTGTCCACTCCGTCCGTCCGATCCAGTTCGCCCTCTCAGTCCATTCTGAGCGCTTCAGCTCCTTTCAGGATTTCCTCCCCCATTTGACTGCCCGATTCCAAAACACAATGATCAGGCCCGCCGCTACATAAACTATGACCAGCGCAGTCCAGAAATTCCCCTGCAATTTAACCACATTAAAATCGCGCATCAAAAAAATGATCGATAATATGCCAAATATATTCTCAGCAGCGGTTTTCACGGATGATGAAAGGATGAGCGTTTGAAGCTTGGCGCATCAAGGCCTGCCAGCTTTGACCACCGGTGACTGTCAGCAGTGGGAATGGACGCCATTCCCATGGAGGTGAAAGCGAAAAAACACGGGTTTGATCTTTAAAGCAGCTGGCCAGTCCGCAGAGCGCTCTGAGACTCCGGACCCGTTTTCAACGATACGCCTTGCCCGGCGGAGCGCAGTGCCACAGAGCGGGGAATTCCCATTTCAAGCTTCACCCACGCAGGGAAATTTGTTAAGAACGGCTCATGACGAGCACACACAGTCCCCACAGCCGCAGCTACAGAACCCACGCCGCCCGGTGAATGGATGTTGGGCGCTGCTGCTGTCCCTGATGCTCCTGATTGGATTCATCGCCGCAACCGCTTTTCACCAGCAACAGGGGATTGTTGAGAACGCCCGCAGGACGGATACCCGCGTTTTGGCCAAAGGCATCGCGGAGGCTCTGGTGCAGTATCGGGCGGATCAGGGCCATTATCCCTAGCCGCCCGCACCCGGCACGGTGGAGAACACTGACACCAACACCGACACGGATACCGACACCTCCGATGAGGAGGGCCTCATCCGAATATTGATCGGCAGGGAGCCGGAGCCCAGCCCCATAAGCCCGCACCGGGGAATCAACCACTTGGACGGCATGAAGTCCGCCAAGATCCGCGCCACCGGTCCCCGCCGGGAAGGACGGCAAATGGGAGACTTGGGAGGACAATCCCAAATCTTGGGATTGAAAGTTAATGCTTTTTCATTTCACAGGCACAACAGTATTCGAGTACCATGTAAATACTATGGATGCACAAAATACCTCCAAAGAGCTTCCCCCAACAACCCCGCCCCCGCCTACAAGACCCGAGCGGGTGCCCCCGCCCCCGCCCGTTGATGACAGAGAAAGCCCCCTCAAATGGCTGCTGCTACTCCTGATTTTGGTGGGGCTTTTCGTAATGCCATTTTTCCTGAATCGACGGCAGCCTGACCGCAAAAGCAGCGACTCCCGGGTGCTGGGCAAGGGCATTGCGGACGCCATCACGCAGTACTACGGAGACTACAACCGGCTGCCCCGCCCCGCCAGCGCCACCGCCGGTAAGGACGCCGATACTGACACCTCCACCGCGGAGGGCATGATCCGGATCCTGACCGGAAAGGAGCCGGGGGAATCAGTCACTGTGCAGAACTCCCGCAAAACCAACTACCTCGAAGGCATGAAGGCCGCCAAAGCCCGCACCGGCGTCCGCCAGGCGGAGGCCAAAGGCAGTGACAAATGGGTGAGCGGGCTGGTGATGGACGAAGGCACGCTGGAGGCGGTGGATGGCTGGGGCGGCTACTACCGCATCCGCATGGACTCCAACTACGACGGCGAAATGGTCAATCCCAACACCAAGGAAGTGGGCGAAGGTCGCCAGAAGCTGCCCAACCGGGTCATTATCTGGGGTGCCGGGAAGGATGGCAAGTGGGAGACTTGGGATGACAATGTGAAATCGTGGGACTGAGGCAAAGGGAAGCAATTAACAGGCGCATGGAAATTTGCTAAACTGAAGATGTTATGAGCACAGAGGAAACCTCCCGCCTTGATCCATCCCCGGTGCCGCAACCCCATTCACCGCCCCCGCGCCGGCCTGTGAATGGATGTCTGGCGCTGCTGCTGTGCCTGATGCTTCTGGTTGGATTGATCGCGGCAGCCTCTTTTCACCAAAAGCAGAGGTTCATTGAGAACGTCCGCAGGGTGGATACCCGCGTTTGTGGCAAAGGCATCGCGGACGCGGTTATGGAATATTATGCGGACCAAGCCCATTTTCCAGGGCCGCCCATGTCCGGCACGGCAAAGGGCATGGGCACCGACACGGAAACCGACACATCCGATGAGGAGGGGCTCATCAGAATACTGGTCGGCCGGGAGCCGGAGCCCGGCCCCATGAGCCCGCACCGCGGGATCAACCACCTCGAAGGCATGAAGTCCGCCAAATTCCGCAGCACCGGTCCCCGCCAAGCTGAAGCCAAAGGAAGCGACCGATGGGTGAGCGGACTCGTAGACGACCGGGGCCGGCTGGAGGCGGTGGATGGCTGGGGCGGTTATTTCCGCATCCGGCTGGATACCGATGGCGATCGGGAGGTGGTCAATCCCAACTTGGAGGAGGCCGCTGCCGGTCGGCCAAAGCTGTCCGTTCAGGCCATCGTCTGGAGCGCCGGCAAGGACGGCAAATGGGAGACTTGGGATGACAATGTGAAATCGTGGGACTGAGGATGTGATTTCCCGTTCACAGGCGGGGAATTTATGACCCTGTATGTTCATCATCATATAAACACCATGAATACAGAGAATGCCTCCCGCCGTGCTTCATCCCCGGTGCCGTCATCGGACGGCATGGCAGGGCCCATGAAATGGCTGCTACTGGTGCCGCTGATTTCGGCATTCATGATCGTGCCACTGCTTTACGACAAGTATTTTCCCAAGGGGAACAGAGTCGATTCACGGGCTCTGAGCAAGGACATCGCGAACGCCATCACGCAGTATTCCGCAGACTACAACCGGCTGCCCCGGCCCGCCAGCGTCAGCGCCAACGCCGGTGCGGACCATGATGCCGACACTGACACCTCCGCCGCGGAGGGCCTGATCAGAATCCTGACGGGAAAGGAGGAGGTGGGGGAAGCGGCCACCGTGCAGAATTCCCGGAAAACCAACTACCTCGAAGGCATGAAGGCCGCCAAGACCCGCACCGGTATCCGCAAGGCGGAAGTGGCCGGGAGTGACAAGTGGGTAAGCGGTCTGGTGATAGAGGAAGGCAGTCCGGAAGCGGTTGATGGCTGGGGAAACTATTTCCTCATCCGTCTGGACTCCAATAATGACGGCGAAGTCGCCAACCCCAATACGGATGAGGTGGCCGACGGCCGCCTGAAGCTGGCTCACCGGGCCATCGTCTGGAGCGCCGGAAAGGATGGCAAATGGGAGACGTGGGGGGACAACTTAAAATCGTGGGATTGAGAATGCGGACGGCGCATGAGGGGAGATGTTAAAAAGTTCAGGGGTCAGGAGAAAAGGCTGCAGGATGGACTGAGTGGATTGAATAGGCAAAGTGAAAGCCTCGCGCAGCAGGAGGACACGGCTCCAGGCTTCCAAGCTCTGCGAACCCACGTCCCTGACACCCAATAACCAGTAACAAATAACCACTCCCTAAACTCTAAGCCCTGAATCTTGCCAAAAAAATTACCGGTCCACGGACGGCGGCCTGCCGCTGTTCAGGCCTGATGAATGGCTGGGCATACCGGTTGTTGGAAAAGCTCAAATGGACTGCATGCCTCGCATAAAAGGGAGCAATTTTAGAAATTCTTGCAGATTCATAAGAAAATTTTGGACAACTTTAATTTGTCCATTATAGGGGTCGATGAAATTCACATTAAATTTTACAGGCCGACGGCTGATGCCATTGCTGCCTGTTTTGATATGCAGGACCACACTGACCGCCCAAACGGTTCCCGTTGACTGGATGGATATCAGCGGTGCGCATGCGGAGGGGAACACCCTGATCGCGGATGACTTCAACGCGGCCGCCCGTTCAAGCCAGACCATCATCGCCGACGGTGCGGGGTCCTTTCAGTTCACCGTCTTCGCGCAGAGCCACCATGTCACCGCCGGCCTGACAAACGGTGTGGCCGCCGCGACCCGCGCGCAGATGCCGTTCGCCATCGATCTGAATGGCGGATCCAGCGCGGAGGTTTGGGAATCCGGCACTTACAAGGGTGAGACGACCTATGCGGTCGGGGATGTTTTCTCATTTTCGGTCTCTGACAGCGGTGTGAATTATCTGAAGAACGGCACCGCCTTCCACACCACGGCCGGCACCGCTGTTTCCTACCCGGTGTCACTCAGCGCGCTTCCTGTTCACCCGGTGCCCGGCAGCCGTCTCTTCAATGCCACGGCGACCACCTCCCTGCCCGCCACGTTCCTCGTCAGCCCCGCGGGGTCGCATGTCACCTTCAGCCCGGATTCCCCCCAGCGCGTGGCCTCCGGTGATCCGGTTTCGTTCACCGTGGTGGCGGATCCCGGATACACCCGCTCAGCCGTCGGAGGTTCCGCCCCCGCGGGAAGTTTCACCGGGAATGTTTACACCACCGGACCCATCACCGCGGACTGCAGCGTCGTCTTTTCAGCATCCCCCACCACCGGTTCCGCCGGCATCACGGCAGTCTGGGCAAACGACGGCGCGGACAAAGTGGTCCGTGATGAAATCCGCGCCACCACCAACCCCGCCGGAGTCGGAAACAGCGTCTGGGATGGGACGGTGGCCCGGCAGTTTGGAGCGCGGAATGAAGTGGTTTCGATCAACTTCATCATTGAGGCGGCCATCACCCCGGCGGCGGATCTCAGCGTGGGCCTGTCGGACCTGACCGGTCCGGGAGGATCCGTGATCCGCTCCGCCCCGCGCCCGGCCCATGCCCTTTTCACCTGGACCGGCACTGAGTGCGAGCTCTTCCTGGTCCGTTATCTGGAGATAAAGGGGCTCAGCGCCTTCGGATATGGTTTGTATAGCGGCAGTGAGCCTCAAATTCCCGAAAAGCTCCGCCTTCCGTTGGTGAATGGGAATTACACGGGAGGGTGGTCCGACCGTCCCCATCACGACAAGTTTTATCCGGATATTGCGGTCCCCATGGAACTGGCTCCGGTTTTCAGCATTCCGGCCGGGAGCAGTCAGAGTGTGTGGGCCGATATTTATATTCCCAAAACAGCCGCCGCCGGGCTTCACACCGGCAGTTTCAGCCTTTCCGCTAACGGCGGCCTGCTGCGGAAAATCCCCGTGGCCCTGACAGTGAGGAATTTTGAGCTGCCCGATGTCCCCAGCTCCAAAACCATGCTGTTCACGGGGTATGGAACGGTGTCGCGCCGATACACCGGAGTGACTTTCCCGGAAAGGGGAACTCCGGAGGATACCCGGACCCTGCAGGTGCTTCACCATCAAAGGCTGATGGCCCACCGGCATAAAATTTCCCTTATCGGGGATGATGCGACCCGGAATCCGGGAAGTGATCAGCCGGGTGATGCCTACCGTCCGTTTCTTTCCGGGGACGCCTTCACGGCAGCCAATGGATATGCGGGACCGGGAACCGGGGTGGGCAACGGCATTTATTCCATAGGAACCTACAGGAGCTGGGCAGGCGAATGGGGAGTCACGCAAACCGCCATCCGAAGCCATACGGATCAATGGGAAACCTGGTTCCAGACCAATTTCCCGGCCACGGAGCGGTTTCTTTACCTGATCGATGAATCAACCAATTATGCCGAAACGGAGACCTGGGCCAACTGGATGAAAACAAATTCCGGGATTGGAAGGAATCTGGCATCCATGGCGACGGTGAGCGCCCCTGCGGCCGCATCCCAAATCCCCTCGCTCACCATTGCCGCCAGCACCTTTGGCAGTGGGGTGACGGAGGAGTGGCAGAACGCCGTGGATGCCCTCAGGGCCGCGGGGAGGAAAGTCATGCTGTACAATGGCAAACGACCGGGTCAGGGGGCCTTCTCCACAGAGTGTGACGGGGTGGATCTGCGTGAAATTCCGTGGGGCCAGCACAAGAAAGGAATCGACCGGTGGTTTTTCTGGGAAGCCACTTATTACAATGATTTCCAATATGGCCAGGGGGAGACGGATGTTTTCAACCAGGCCAAAACCATCGGAGTGGGTAAAACCCGGCATTCGTCCTACGGATTGCAGGGAGGAAATGCCAGCAACGGCGACGGCGTGCTTTTTTACCCTGGAACGGACCTTGTCTTCCCAGCCTCATCCTATGGGGTCGATGGTCCTCTGGCCAGCCTGCGCCTGAAGCATTGGAGACGGGGAATCCAGGATGTGGACTATCTGGCGCTGGCAGGCGCCAAAGATGCGGCGGCAGTCGCCGCCCTGGTCCAGCGGATGGTCCCCAAAGCCATGTGGGAACTGCCTATCACCGATCCCAACGATCCGAGCTATTATGCCAACGTGGCTCCCAGCTGGAGCATGAACCCCGACGATTGGGAGGCGTCCCGCAAGAGCCTCGGGGACATCATTGAGGGATCATCCGCTCCCGGCAACGGCCCCGGACTGGCCGTGATCCACACGCCGGACGGTGCGATGGCCATTTGGGATGACGCTGCCAAAGGCTGGATCCTTCAGCAGTCGGCGGACCTCTCAGGCTGGTCGGATGTTGGAAACCCCATTTCGGCTGCCGGCAGTCACACCTATTCGGGAAACGCCAAAAAGCTTTTCATAAGATTGGCGAAGCTGGCTCCCTGAACGGAAATTTCCAGCCAGCCGCTGAAACTGTTTCCTGAAGCTGGAGGATTTTGCTATCGCTTCCTGAACCCTGAACCCTGAACCCTGAACCCTGAACCCTTCAACCTTCTCCCCGCCAGCTCAAGACGTGGAATCCGCCCTCCCCGCGTCCTGCGCCACCTGATCCAGCTCCGCCACCGCGGCCGGCGGCAGGACCGCCCCGGCCGCGGCCAGGTTTTCAGTCAGGTGGGCCAGGGAGGAGGTGCCCGGAATCAGGAGAATGTTCGGGGACTGCTGCAGCAGCCAGGCAAGAGCCAGCTGCCTGGAGGTGAGGCCCAGCCATGAGGCCACATCGCTCAGCGTCCGGGACTGCAGCGGCGAGAACCCGCCAAGCGGGAAGAAGGGGACGTAGGCGATGCCCTGCCCCGTGAGATCATCAATGAAGGCATCATCGGCCCGGTGGGCGATGTTGTAAAAATTCTGAATGCACACCACGGGCGCGATGCCCCGGACTTCGGCCAGTTGGACGGGGCTGACATTGCTGAGACCGAGGTGGCGGATGAGTCCCTCTTTTTGCAGATCCGCCAGGACCCCAAAGGGCTCGGCGATGGAGGAATGGTCAGGCGCGGCGAGGCCGCCCACCCGGAGGTTCACCACCGGGAGCGCCTCCAGTCCCAGGCGGCCCAGATTGTCATGCACCGCCCGGCGCAGATCCTCCGGCCGCAGTGCGGGTTTCCAGGAGGCGTCACCGCCGCGGAGGACTCCGACCTTGGTGACCAGCACCAAGTCCTCCGGATAGGGATGCAGGGCCTCCCGGATGATTTCATTGGTCACGTGCGGGCCATAGAAGTCGGAGGTGTCAATGTGGTTCACCCCGCGCGCGATGGCTTCGCGCAGCACGGCCACACAGCCGGCGCGGTCGCGCGGCGGGCCGAAGACACCGGGTCCGGCCAGCTGCATGGCGCCATAGCCCATCCGGCGGACAGAGTACGGAGTGCCGGGAAAGGTGAAGGCGCCGCCAAGCAGGCTTTGTGAGGAATCCATGGTTCCAAGAATAGGACCGGGCCGCCTGAACTCAAGTGACTGCGGTAGGTCCGGCGGCGCAGGGTGCCGGATGATACCGGACTCTTCCGGGTGCATTGCCGGACCGTGAGGCGGATTTCTGAAGCAAAGCTGCTGAATGGACTGGGTGGACTGGGTGGACTGGATGGACGAAGTGGACAAACTGAAAGCCGCCCGAAGCAGAAAGACACGGTCCCAAGCTTCCAAACCCCATGAATCCACGAGCCCGGCACCTGATAACTAATAATTAATAATCACTTCCTGAACCCTGAACCCTGACCCTTTAACCTCTCCCCTCCTCCTTCACACCAGCCTCACCGGATAAAGGGGCACGTTTTTCAGACCATATTCCAAGCAGGCCCAGCGGAACCGCTGGGAAACCACCAGCAGATGCCCGCTATCACGGGGGCCGGGCACTCCAATTTCCTCGCGCGTCCACGCGGCATCGAAGGAGCCCATAGCCTCAACTTCGCAGCGTGGAAACCGGAGTTCGGGCGGATCGTATCCCCGGTCCTCGTAAAAGCGTGTGCCCATCTCATCCTGCACCACAGGCAGGAGACAGGGAGGCATGACGTGGGGGGTGTCGATCTCCCAGAAAGCCCCGCGGGCCCGCTCGGGGTGATCCCATTCCAGCGGATGATAATCAAGCTCCAGCCCCTGATTTTCAAAATACGCCCGCACTTTGGGATGGATGAAGTAATTGTGCCATCCATCCACTACTCCATGCGACTGCTGCCAGTATTGCCGCGTGGATTTGCCCACACCCTGCGCATACCCCACCCATCGTTTTCCATTCCTTCCGGCAAAGCCGGTGATGTGCCAGCGCCCCCAGCCATCCCCAAGCCGCAGCAGCTCCGCAGCGTCCAGCTCGGTCCGGCTCCACTTCACCACGGTCCGCACATTGAAATGGGTCTCCAACAGATGCGGCGGGGCATATCCGTAGTAGGGCGTCCAGCCCTCCTCCTTTAATGCGCTGAAGAGCGGCTCCCATCCGGGATGGTCTTCCCGGTTGTTTATGGTGGATGAGAAGGCCTTGCCGGGCGGTGCCAGCCCAGTCTCCACGGCGATAGCGAGGATGCGTTCGCAGCGCTGCTGATCAAGAATCACTGGCCCCCACTGGCTTGGAGACCCGCTTATGTGCAAATAAATTACTTTTTCCATTCAGCCCATGGTGTTGTCAAAGTGCACTTACAGCCGTGGTTTCCGGCACAGTCAACCCTCCATTCGATTCCAAGCAAGTCATGGCGGTTCAGCATCGAAGGAGGGTCATGCCGCTGGAACAGCCGGGGCCTCACTTTGAACTTCACGCACACCGGAGAAATTTGCTATAACTGACACATGACTCATTCCAATGACTCCCCCGGACCGGAGACTCCTCCGCATCCTTCGTCACACGGACACCGGTCCGTTGCGGGGTGGCTGATGCTTCTCCTTCCTCCGCTGCTGCTGCTGGGAATCCTGATTATTGCCGCTAATTCACCATATTCGCGGATCCCTGAAAATGCGCGTAAAACAGACACCCGGGTTCTGTGCAAGGGGATCCAGGAAGCCGTAACGCAGTTTTACGGGGATTACAACAGACTGCCCTGGTCTCCCACCCGCACAGCCGGGGAGGACACGGACACGGACACCTCCGCCGCCGCAGGCATGATCAGAATCCTGACCGGCAAGGACACGATGCGGAATTCCCGAAACACCAACTACCTCGAAGGCATGAAGGCCGCCAAAGCCCGCACCGGCATCCGCCAGGCGGAGGCCAAAGGCAGCAATAAATGGGTGAGCGGGTTGGTCGTCGATGACAGCGCGCCGGAGGCGGTGGATGGGTGGGGCGGTTACTACCGCATCCGCATGGACTCCAACCGCGATGGCGAAGTGGCCAATCCCAACCCGGATGAGGCGGCTGCCGGACGTCTGAGGCTGTCCACTTGGGCCATCGTCTGGAGTGCCGGGAAAGATGGCAAGTGGGAGACTTGGGGAGACAACGTGAAATCGTGGGACTGACACCGGGATTCCAATGCCGACGCCCATGGTGCGCCGGCGGTCGGCACCTGTTTATTTGGCGGCGGGACGCAGTTCCATCCTTCCATCCGGCAGGTGGTCGGCGGTGAGAACGGCATCCTCCGGAGTGAAGGAACGATTCAGGGCCTCCTGGGAGAAATCGGCCTCGTGCCGGGGATGGAGCACGGACAGGACCACCTTTCCGCCGGCGGTGAACACCAGCAGGTTGCGGTCATCCATCATCCCGATTTTCGTTAGGTGCCTGTCCCGCCATGGAAAGCCCAGCGCGGCATTCACCTGCTCCGGGCTGGTATAGGGCCCGAAGATGTGCAGGCGCTCCCAAGGGATCTCCGTGAGCCGGCGGAGCTGAATGCCTCCGGAATCGCGATGCTCCTCCACCGCCGCGTTGAGAGCGTGGCTGAAACGGTCGGCTGGCGTGGACCGCAGGAGGGCATACACACAGGAGACAAACACCAGGACCACGCCCAAGGCTGCAATGACGAGTCTTTTTTTCAAGGTGTTTGCCAACATGCTTTATCCTGATATTGGAATTCCGGACTTCAATCCCTATCATTGCCTGCAGCCTGCCACTTCCGGCACAGGTCCAGAAACTCATCAATGAATTCAATCTGAGGCGGGGTGATCAGGTCAAAGCGCTCCTTGGTCTGACAGACCGCATGCACCGCCTTCCAGCCGCCAAACGGAAACTCCGCCAAATAATGCCGCAGAAAGGCCGGAAGATAAAACCGCCAGCCCTCGGCATCTGAAAAGGTGAAATACTCCTGGAACTGCTGCGCCTCCGCCGGAACCTCCCACCAGTGCTGCTCCGGATCGAGCGCCGTCAGCTCGGCCACCCGCTCATCGGACAGGAACCACTCATCATCATAACCGCGGGCCACGTGCAGGGTTATACGGGGCCGCAGGGGGTCCCCGAAAACCTCCGGCAGACGCACGGCAAGCGCCATCGCATCCGCATGGGCCGCCTGCCAGAGGTCATACAGCTCCTCCACCGCCTCCCGCCGCATGCTTCCCGCCAGCAGCTCCTCACGGCTGGGAAACGGCACTTTCATGGAATCCGCAAGGGACATGGAGTGATCATGGGTTGGGTGACACCGGCCATCAAATGTTTGGGTGTTAAAAATAACACCCAAAAGACCTGCTGTCTCCAAAACGGAATTGCCGGATCTGATGGAGCAGACTCAGACGCTGATGAATTCCCTCAAGTTGAAATGACTGCGACCAGGCGGACCCGGCCGGGTGGCAGGGTTGTGACCGCCGGGGAACGCCGAGGCCGCCGACGCCGCCGCTTCACCCATGCCATGGTTGATCTGCACACCCGCGCGCCGTGCGGCGGCGATGGCGGCCTGTCAGCCGCGCCATGAATGACACCACGCTTTCACCGCGCCACCGCGAAGGCCGGCCGGGACAGCACGCCGTGGGAGAGCTCGCCGTAGTGGTCGGAGCGCCAGAAGTCCTTCAGATCGGCGGCGGTGATGAGCTGCAGACCCGGGGTGGCCACGGCGGGGTTGCAGAGGATGTAGAGGTCCTCCGCCGCAATATAGCCGCAGACATTGAGGGTGTGGCCGGCGCTGCCGCCGGGGTATTGCGGGCCGATGTATTTGAAGTCCACGACCACGGGGCGGCCGGCGTCGAGCTCGCTTTTCAGAAAGGCGGTGGCCTCGCTGAAACCGGCGTCGTCGGGCGTGAAGGTGAGGAGTTTCCACTTCTGGCCGATTTTGCTGGAGGCGTCGAGCAGATGGCCCCAGTCGGTGCCGGTGCCCAGCGGGGAGGGGCAGAGTTTTTTGTAGTCCCACCCGCCGACGGTGGCCCCTTGGAACCTTGCGAAGGCGGCGCAGGCGCTGGCCCCGCAGTTGTTATAGCCCTGATGCACATGCGGCATCTCCACGAAGGCGAACCGTCCCGGCTCCCCTTTGCGCTTCCGATAGTCGATGAGCTTCAGGAGGTCCGCGCCCATCTGCGCGGAGGCGTTGGCGGAGGGCTGCGCGGGGTGGCCGGTGGGACCGATGGGGCGGAGCGCGGAAGCTTTGGTCCAAGTGGCTTTGGCCGCCTCCAGGTCCCCGGCCTGGAACTGCATTTCCCCCAGCACCACGAGGCCCGAGGGGTCGTTCAGCTCCGCGGCGCGCTCCGCCAGGCGGCGGGCCTCCGCAGGGTCGGACGGCACGCCCTCACCGGAATAATACGCCATGGCCGCGCAGGCCGCCGCCCGCCCGTGGCCGGACACCGCCGCTTTTTTCCACCAGTCCAGCGCGCGCGGGATGTCCTGCTCCGTGCCCTGTGCTCCGAAATAACACTGGCCGAGATTGAAGGCGGCCTGGGCGGATTTCTCCGCCGCCGCTTTGAAATAACCGAAGGCGATCACAGGATTGCCCTGGAGGGCGCTGCCCCGCAGGTAGGCCGCGCCGATGAAATCCATGGCGTCCTCATTGCCGGCATCCGCCGCGCGGTGCGCCCAGCGCAGAGCTTCGGCATCGTCTTTGGGCACTCCCTTTCCGTCCCGGAGCATCACCGCCAGCTCCAGCTGCGCGGCGGTGTCGCCCTGCCCGGCTTTGGCGGTGAGTTCCTTCAGCCTGTCCGTGGCCGCTGTGGCTATGGCCGTGGCCGTGCCGGCAGCGGCGTCAGGCTGGGCGTGAGTGAGGATGTGGGGTGTCACAGCCAGCAGGGTGGTGAGGAGGATCGTGGTGGTGGTGGTATGGAGGTGTTTGAGGAACATAGGGTGCTGAATCGTCGTCGTCGTCATCATCGTCATGATCAGGGCTGTGAGCGTTTCCGCATCATGCCGAGGGCCGACTCCGCGAATGCCTTGCCCATGAGGGCGAAGGTTTTGGCGCAGCCGAGGTAGTGGTAGCCGGCGTTGGAGGCCCCTCGCTCCCACAGCGCGGCCTCGGCGGGGGTGATGACCGTGGCCTCGAACTCCTTCAGATATTCACGCTTCCGCTCATCGGTCATGGTCCCGTCGGCGTTGGCGTGGTCCTTGTGCTTTGTATCCAGATACCACGCCATCTGACTCACCTTCTCCTTTTTGGCGGCGATGGCTCCGAGTTCCTCCGACCAGAACGGGGCGGTCTCCACGGCGGCGACCGTGCCCGCGAATTCCGGCAGCAGGGCGGGGGCAGCCATGGCCCGGCGGAAAGCCTTGATATTGTCGTCCGCCCGCGCGCCGTCCACGCCCAGCACCCCGATGACAAAGGGCATTCGCGGAGTGGCGAACTCCTTGCGCACATCACGGATCAAATCCGCCAGCCATGCGCTGTACTGGGCGTAATCATTCACCTGCTCCCCGGGCTTCGGCGGGTAAACATTGCCAGCCACCAGATCATTGAAACCCTGCAGCCAGACGAAGCCCGCTATCTCCCACCCCTGCTTTTCGTCGTACTCAGGGCACACGCGCCGGATGTCAGCGGTCACACGTTTCACATGCGCGGTCATCAGCCGGTAATAAGCGCCCGTGGCTTTGGCCTGCTCCTTTTCCTCCTCCGGTTTCTCTTTCCATCTTTTGAGATCCTCCGCCGTCGGCACATAGGGCCCGGCGGACGGCGGTCGGAAATCCGTGTGCAGGCTTTTGCCGCCCCACGCGGTCTTGATGATGAGCACCGGCTCGCCAAGCGCGGCCTCCATGGTGAGGCCGAAGGTGAACTCCGGTCCGATTTTGCCGCCGTCCTCCGCCGGATTGTCCCGCGAGCCGTATCCCGCGGTGAGTTTCCCGAAGCCCTCGCCGTTCTCCTCTCCAATGCCGGTCAGATAGGAAATCCACACCTGGCGGCAGACCGCCGGCTTTCCGTCCGCGCCACGCATTTGCCGCAGCAGCGGCGCGGTCGCGGGGTCGTCGCCGATGTAATCAAACGTGCGGATCTCCGCATGCCCCTCCATGTTCGACTGGCCGGCGAGGATGAAAATTTTCAGCGGTTTGGCCGGTGCCGCTGCCGCCGTGGCTCCGCCGCACAGCAGCGCGGAGGCGGCGGGAAGCAGCAGGCTGTGTTTGAGGACGCTCCGTCTGGTGGTCAGTCTGGTGGTCATGGAATTTGAGAAGGAATACGGGGCCGCTCCGCAGACCTTGCCGCCCCGCATGGATCATATTGGAAAATGGCGCATTCCGCCAGACAGTCAGCGGCATGAGATCCTTGGATTTGAGTTCGTGGCAGGGCGTCCTGTCGAGTTTGCTGGGCCTGGCGCTTTTCGCGCTGATGGGGGTTGGCATCCGGGTGCTGCTGACCATGACCGTGCAGCAGCGGCGGGAGCGGGCCAACCGCCAGATCAATGAGCGGCTGAAAACCCTGATGGCGGCCTACAAGGTCCTCGGCGGGTCGTTCACCGGGAATCTGGCGGTGGATCCGTCGCACCTGCGGGAAATCCGGCTGCGGTCCCAGTCCCAGTCCCGGCAGCCTGACCTGGAGGGCGGCGGGGGGGCGGATTTGCAGGGAATCACCCTGCCCGGCTCCGGCATCGGCTCCGGCGGGACAGACGTAACAGGGGATGGCGCCGGCTCCGAACGGTCCCGGCGCATTCGGGACGCGGTGGAGGCTGCGTTGTCCGACATCCTGCTGCTGGGCACGGAGGAGCAGGTGCGCCTGGCGGCCAATGCAGTGGCCGAAATGGTGGAGGGCCGCCCCATCCACACGGCGGAGCTGGTGGTCTCCCTGCGGGACTTTATCCGCAGGGCGCTGGATCTGGATCCCATCCCCGCCGATGTGAAGGTTCCCCTCCAAGGCCCGGCGAGGCCGTCGGGCGGCGGGGGAGGAGGAGGCAGCCGTTCCGGCGGCGGAGACAGAGGCGGTAAAGGTGGTGGGGGCGGCGGCGGAGGGGGAGGGGGAGGGGGCGGAGCAGGAGGAGAGCAAGGAGGAGGCGGTGGTGGTATGATGGGAATCAGGACGGGCGGGAAAACCGACGAGGAGGAGGAGCACCGGGAGACGGGGCATTGAAATCATGATTCAAAAAAACATCGCCGCACTGTCTGCTATCCTCACATTCACCAAGGCCCCTTTCTGAATCAAACCACATTCAGTTATTGCGCAGTAAATCTGTCATGAAATTATCCGTCCGGGTTCAGCAACCGGGTAGAACAGGCGTCCCGTCTGTCCCGGCGGGCATCCTGCCCGGTGCCGGAGCATTGGTTTTTCAGCCCCCCTAATTCGCATCCATACCATATACACATATCACATTCTGATCAGATATCACTTGGGGTTTTCAGTAATAATCTGATAAATTCAGTTATATCAAATACGGAAATATCACTCGCCAAGGCAGCGGCACCGGGCAGGATGCCCGGCGGGACAGGCGGGACGCCTGTTCTACCCGGGCCGCTGAAACTATGCATAATATGCGCCGCATCAGGGCATCACATGGACGCGGTAGTACTGCCGCCCCCGCGGCACGGGATCGGTCAGTGCGTAATGCAGCAGCCCCCCTGTCAGGATCTCCGTTCCGGCCACGCTTCCCCCCAGCGGTTCCCATGTCACGAGATCGGCGGAGGTTTCGATCACCACGCGCCCGGCATCGGCGCCGGGGCGGCGCGTCCACGACAGGCGCACGCCGCCGCCTCCGGGCTGCATGACGGCGGTCAGGGCGGCGTTTTCGCCCATCACATATTCCATCAGGTTGCTGAGGCTGTCCCCGTCATCGTCGCCGCCGGGATTGGCCGGGGCAGGCAGGGCATCGCTGGTGCCGGGACTGCCGTCGAGGGCGGGGACAGTGCCGGGACGCCAGTGGGCGGGGTCGGCATGATGGGCGTCACCGGCAGCGGGATTCATGTGGACCAGGCTGTGGCCGTCCCCGTCCGCCAGCGTGGACCAGGGGAAGATGTCGCCATAGCTGAACTCCACGACGGTGCTCCCGGTGGCGTCCTCCACTTTCAGTTTCTCACCGGCATTGTCCAGCGCGGTGCCTTCCGGGAACGTGCCCGCAATGCGCTCCGCCGGCACCGCCGGCCATGCCGCCTGGAAAGCCGGCAGGCTGCGCACCACCAGCAGGCGCCCGCCGGGCGGAAGGCTGGTCCCGGTGGCGAAGGTGAAATAAACCGGCGCGCCCAGGGCATCCGTGCCGGTGAGGCCCTTGGTGATTTTCACGCCGGTGAGATCCAGCGCCGTGTCCCCGCTGACATTCACAAACTCCAGAAACTCGGTTTCGTCCCCGGCCCCGGGCGGATTGTAATAAATGGCGCTCATGGCCAGGAACCGCTGCGCGTCGCTGGGCGCGGCGGTGGTGGTCATCGTGGCCACCACAATGCCCGCGCTGTTTTTCAAGGTCAGGACCTCGCCCAGATTGTTGAGGTGCCCCTGATAGGGACCGGTCACCAACAGGCGCTCACCGCCGCGCGGGCTGACGGTCCGCTGCCGGAAGGCGTAACGGTCAGGGGTGACATACAGGCTTTGGCCGGCGGGCAGCACGGTGCCGCCCGCAAAGGTGAAGCTCACGCCGCCCGCCAGCGTCCAGCCGCTGAGATCGGCGTCAAAAGCGTTGGGGTTCCGCAGCTCGATATACTCCTGATCCTGATTGCCGCCGGCGGGGTTGGATTCCACCGCGCCGAATGCCATGGCCGCGTCAGCCGCCTGCGGAGCCGGCACCCCGAGCGATCCGGCCCCGGTGGTGAAGTTCAGGGAATACGGCGCGCCGTGGCCAGTGCCGGTGGTGCCCGTGAGATAAGTGGACCGGTTGGCCAAGTGGAGAGTTTTGATGCGGTTGATGCTTTGGGCGAGCGTGTAGGCGGTGCCTCCGGTCCATGAAAAGTGCGAATTGCCGCGCCACTTGGCGTGATCCGCCTCAACATCGGCGGCGATCACCGGAGCCATGGCGTCCATGCGGCTGCCGAACCAGCCCGTGGCCAGAAATTGGTCATTCAGCGAGCGGATGCGCCGCGCGATCATTTGCCGGGTGCGCGGCGTTTTGGCCAAGGCCTCGATCATCCGGTTGAACTTGCCGGCGTGCAGCTGCCAGGGGCGCGCGCCGATGAGGGGATGGCTGGCGCAGGCGGGGGCGGAGGGGGCGCTGCGGTTGTAAACCATGGTGTCGGTGTTCAGCGCGTCGGGCCCGAATGTGAGGTCCACATCCCACGGCAGCACCGACCACTCCCGCGATCCCCGGGTGTCCCGGTGGATATAGTAATTTTTGTTGGAGGCGTCGATATTCTGGCTGATCACGCTGCCTGCGTGCCAGTTCACCCACGAGGGCAGGTCCACGTTGTCAAACAGCCACGTTTCCAACGCGGCGCCGGACAGGCCCAGACTGGTCACCACGCTCTGCAGATCCGTCCGCCCCTCCGATACCCGGTTCTTCTTTTCAAAAGCCGCCGCGGAGGTGAAGTCACAGAGTGCCCCATCCCCCACGGCCTTGTAGAACGACCCGTTGGGGTCGATCCCGTGCCGGTCCAGAAAGAAACCATCCACATTCTCCACACACAGCGCCACACTGTAAAAGGCCCCGTTCTGACGCTGGTGGATGTGGAATATTTCCGGCGACGCGATGCCGCTCAGCGCATGCATTTCAAAAGCCATGAAGGCGCGCAGATAACTCTTGTCCGTGTAGGTGGTGTTCAGGTTCAGCTCGCTCACCCGCGGGGCCTCCGCCTCTCCCGGCAGGGCCGGCCTGAGGGGCACGCGGCGGCCCGGCGGCAGATCGATCTTATGGCTCTTCTTTGGAAATCCGCGCGAGGTGTTGCCCCGGATGCGGATGCGGCAGTGGTCATGGAATTCCCCGTTGTAAAAAATACTGCAGTAGCCGCCGCTCTCGGTGTCCGCCTGGGAGACGGTCTGGATGAACCGCTGAAACACCGGCAACGGCGTGGACACTGAGGGGTCGGCGATGACAGTGCCGAAGTATTCGGGGCCCGCGGCCAGCAGACGCTGCGGCGCGCGGCGGGTGGAGCCACGGGTGGTTTTGGCGGTGATGGACCACCCGATCATCTGCCCCGCCGTTGCGCCGTGGGAGGAGGGGATGGTGCCGGTGAAAATGCGGTCGCCGGCGGCGGCATCGCCATTCAGCCCGTCATCGTGCATGGGCACGGTGGTCTCCGGCTGATACATGACCCGCCAGGCCAGGGTGGCCTCTGCTATCCGGTTTTCCTCTTCCCCGCCTCCGCCGCCGGGTGCCGGTTCCCCCTGCTCTGCCCGGATGAGGGCGGTCACCTTTATTTCCATGCCGGGCGGGGGGGGCTCCGCCGGATGTGTCTCCTTGGTGATGACCGGGCCGGCCGGAGCGGTGGCTGTGTTGCTGTTGTTGACCCGGCCCTGCGTGGGGGTTTTGAAATAGGCGGTTTCCTGGGTGCCGGTCTTCAGGCCGTAGGAGACATTCGTCTCCTGCGGATAACGGTGGGGCAGCAACTCCATGCCCGGTGGCGGCGCGGTCAGGGGCGATGTGTAGCCGTGCACCACCGTGACCCCGTCCGGCGCGGTCAGGGCCAGGTCCTCATCATCATTGAGCTGGAAGTTCGCGTGCAGGGGTTTCCCTGCCACCCGCCGGTCCTTGTTGCTGGCCCACACCGTCAGATAACCACCCGCCGGGATCGTGACCGCCGGAAAACGCCACTTCCTTTTGTTCACCCCGGGCTCGTCCGAAAGATAATAACCGTCCAGATCCACGGGCGCGGCGGAGGTGTTCAGGAGCTCGATCCAGTCCGGGGAATCATCATCATCGTCCACTGCCCCGCCAACGTTGTCCGTCAGGTATTCCGAGATCACCACCCCGTCCGCCCGCAGCGCCCCGGGAGCGCCAACAAGAAATGCCGCCAGGGAAATGCTGAAAATCGGATTAAAGCGCATGGGGAGGGTTTAGCAGAGACGCGGTGGGTTCACAAGCTTTGTCGTTCGAAGGTTAAAGGGTTCAGGGTTCAGATGAAAAAGCTGCTGAGTGGACCGAGTGGACTGGGCTGGAACCGATCCATAACCCTCAGTTCTGAAAGAGGTTAAAAGATTCAGGACCAGAACTTTGGAGCAACATCCTCCCGCTCCGCCAACAAGTCAGCGTCCACTCAGTACATCCTCCGGAACCCGGAGCATCTATAATCAATAAAGACAGCGCTGTTAATTTCTGCATAACTCCTGGCTCCTGGCTCCTGACTCCTGACGCCGACCAAGGCCGGGAACAGGTAATACTTCAATGACCTCTGACTGAATTTAAAAATGAAATCTTCTTGCCTTGGGAGAGATTTTTGTATTCACCATGGCTGGACATGAACTCCCCTTATTCTCTGCCCGCCGGTGTTTATTCATGTTTTAATCTTTTCCGATATTCGTCAGGATGGATTTTGCCGCTTTTATGCTGCGGCGGAATGGTTTCCCGGGCCGCCGCCGCGCCGGTGAATGATGATTTTGAAGCAGCCCTCCCTCTTGCGGGCCTGCCGGCCACGGCGGAGGGCACGAATGCGGGCGCCACTCTTCAGTCGGGGGAGCCCGGCAGTCCTGACGGTTATGGCCGCGCCTCCCTCTGGTGGCGCTGGATAGCTCCCTCATCGGGCTGGGTGGAGATCGACACTCTGGGCAGCGGCTATGACACGGAACTGGCGGTCCACACCGGTGCCGCCCTGACCAGTCTCACTCCGGTTAAATACAACGACGACGCCATGGGCACCCGCCAGAGCCGTCTGCGGTTCAACGCGGCGGAAGGCACGGAATACCGCATCCAGGTGCTGAGCTGGCTGCAGGACCCCGGCACCGCCGCGCTCCGGATCCAAGCCGGCACCGCCCCGCAGCCGGCCACGGTCAAAAGCCTGAAACTAACTCCCGATTCCGTGAGCGCGGAGAATTCCCTCGGCAGTTACATGATCGCCTCCAGCACCGGCATTCAGGCTCCGGACGGATTGCGGAAGGCCGTCCTGCTTTTGACAGGACCGCAGGGAGGGAGTACCCGGTTTGACCTCGCCGGCCGGGAGCCCGCCTCTGCTCCGGGAGATCCTGCCACGAAAGTTTACAACGATCTGAACGTCTTCTCCACCAGCGTCCTTGGACCCGCCGGCGGCCCCTCCGTGCTCGCCGGGGAGTGGAAAATTCAGGTGCTGCTGACGGATGACTACGGGGAGACCACCGCCTATGGCGGCCTTGGCGATCCCCCCCTGCCCGCAGGGAGCACCACACATCTGACCGTCACCGGGTCCGAGGACACTAACAACCCGGTTCTCACCTCGGCCACCGTCACGCCGGACACATTGGATATCGGAGGGGTGCTGCGGACGCTGACACTGGAGATGGCCGCGTCCGATGACCGGGCAATGGGCAGCTTCAGTGTCACGCTCGTCAATCCCGTCACCGGAGCCGCGATCCACGTCAATGAATTCAGCCAGGTCTCCGGCAGCCCGCAACAGGGCGTGTGGCGGGGCACCTTCACGGTGCCCGCCCTGCTGGCTCCGGGTGAATATCAGCTGGAGTATTCGATCAGCGACCTCGCCAGCCGGGGCGTGTATTATTCCACCCGGAGCGGAATGCCCCTGCCCGCAGGCGTGCAGGGAAAGGTCACGCTGACCAACACCGGCGCCTTCGACACCGTGAAACCGGTGGTGAAATCCGCCACGGCCTCCGCCCTGAGATTCGCGGCGGATGCGGTGCCTGACAAAATCACCATCCGGGTGGAGGCGGAGGATGACATGGGCATCACCAGCTGCGGCGCCGGCTTTTACACCGAATGGAACCCGGGGAGCACTCTCCTGCAAAAAATCCAGGGCACAGGAACCGCCGGGGTCTGGGAGGGGACTGTGGATCTGCGCTCCGCCGGCCGGCCCGGCATCTATCCTATGAACTGCTATCTTCTGGACCAAGCAGGAAATCGGACCATTGCCGGGGCCGGACCCTGGTCTTTCCTCGCGGCGGCGCCCGCCCCCCCCGCCCCGGCCCTGCCAGTCATCACCATCACGCCCGGCGCGCGGGACGCCTACACCCTGTGGCGGGCCGGATATCCGCCGCTGGCCGGCGCGGAGGGCGAATTCGATGCCGATGCGGACCACGACGGATTCATCAACGCCGTGGAGTTCCTGTGCGGCACCGATCCCCTGTTGCCTAGCGGTCCCGGCAAACCAGATCCACGCGGCGAACGCGCCCCCCGTCTCACCGCGGACCCATCCGGCCTGCGGCTGGAGTACCGGCTCTCCGCCGCCAACGTGCAAAACGGCGAAGGCACTTACTGGGAGCTGCGCCCCTCCTTCCTACGGCCCTCCCTGCATCCCGGCTGGTCCTGGCCTGACAGCCATGGTGGCTCCAGCTCCCGCAGGGTAGCCAAAGATCTCCTCCGCGCGGAGCTGCCTTTCAGCGGATCCGCCAGTGGCTTTATGCGGCTGACGCTTCAGACCAGCGACCGTCCCTACTGGTTTTATGAGCCCTGAGCCATGCCCCGCCGGATGCGCGGAGTCTCCGTCTCACGGGTGCACCGGGACCGGGCGGCGGCTCACTCCCGCGTGGCGGATCTGGGAGAACTGCCCTCCGCCCTGCCCTTCTTTTCCTGGCCGGACGTGCCGTGGAATCTGGAGACCCTGAAAATCATCCTGCCCACCTCCGTGGCCCTGGCCGCGGTGGGGCTGCTTGAATCCCTGATGACGGCCTCCATCGTCGATGACATGACCGAGACCCCGAGCAACAAAAACCGGGAGTGTGCCGGCCAGGGGCTGGCCAACATCGTCAGCGGCTGCTTCGGCGGCATGGCCGGCTGCGTCATGATCGGACGGTGCTCGGCCTCAACGAGGCCAGCGCCACCCTCGTGGTACAAACCGGGAGTCCATAACAAACCGGACGCCTTGGAACGCCTCCTCGAACACTGACCGTCCTCAGCCGGGCAGCTGAAAACTGAGAATTGAAAACTTCTCTCCAGCGGTGTTGTCCTGGCGAAGCCAAGTATTCGCCGCTGAAAGGCTGGAGTGGGACAGCGCCTGCAGGCTGCCCCACTCCGTTCCTGAATGAATGAATAAATCTTGTTATTTCTCCGCCAGTGCGGCCACACCGGGAAGCTCCTTGCCCTCCAGCAGCTCCAGACTGGCTCCGCCACCGGTGGAGATGAAGGTCACCTTGTCACCGACACCGGCCTTCTTGACGGCCTTCACGCTGTCACCGCCGCCGATGATGCTTTTCGCGCCCTGATTGGCGGCGATGGCCTCGGCGACGTCAAAGGTGCCCTTGGCGCAGGATTTGATCTCGAACACCCCCATGGGACCGTTCCACAGGATGGTTTTGGCCTTGGCGATCTCCTCGTTAAAAAGCTTGACGGATTCCGGGCCGATATCCACGCCCTCCCAGCCGTCAGGAATGTTTTCGCCGGGCTGGGTGTATTTCGTGGTGCCGACGGTTTTCGTGTCAAAATCGAAGCTGTCGGTGATCAGCGCGTCCACCGGGATCAGGAACTTCACCCCGCGGGCCTTGGCCTTGTCCAGCGCCGCGGCGGCGATGGGCTCCCACTCCGGCTTGTAGAGGCTGTTCCCAAGCGTGATGCCCTGCACCAGCTTGCGGAAGGTGTAGGCCATGCCGCCGCCGATGATGACGGTGTCCGCCTTCTCCAGCAGGGCGTTGATGACGTTGATCTTATCGCTGACCTTGGCACCGCCAAGGATCACCACGAAGGGGCGCTCCGGATTCTGCAGCTCGTCGTGCATGTAGGTCAGCTCCTTCTCCATCAGCAGGCCGCTGACGGCGGGCAGGCAGGCGGCCACGCCCGCCGTGGAGCTGTGGGCGCGGTGGGCGCTGCCGAAGGCGTCATTCACGTAAATCTCCGCCAAGGCGGCGAACTGTTTGGCCAGTTCGGCGTCGTTCTGCTCCTCGCCGGCGTGGAAGCGCACATTCTCCAGCAGCAGCACGCCGCCGTCGGGCAGCGCTTTGGCCTTGGCCTCCGCCTCGGGTCCCGTGCTCTCGGAGGAGAACTCCACCGGCACGCCCAGCAGGCTGCTGAGGGCTCCGGCCACCGGGGCCAGACTCTGCTTCGGATCCACCTTGCCCTTCGGGCGGCCGAGGTGGCTGCACAGGATCACCTTGGCGCCTTTGCCGATGAGGTATTTCAGCGTTGGCAGGGTCTCCTCGATGCGGGTGGCGTCCGTAATGACCATGGCGCCGTCCTTCTCCTCCAGCGGCACGTTGAAATCCACGCGCACCAGGCAGCGCTTGCCGGCAGGATCAATGTCACGGATACTTTTTTTGGCCATAAATGTCAGGATGGTTTGGGGATCGGAATAAGTCGGGAAAAGGGAAAGCGGCCACGCGGCGGAGCAGAACGCAGCGCAGCCTAAACCGCGCCGTACCCCCGCCCCCGCCAAAATGCAAACGGCGGGTCGCTTCGGAGCCGGCCCTTTTTGCGGACGCGGCGAAAAATCCCGCAGGGGCGGCCAAGTTTCAATTCACCACCCCACAGCCATTTTTCCGGAGCCCGCCGGGCATATCCACTGCGCCTGCGCCGTGCCAAGGCTGGCAGGAACGATCCATTTCACAGTTCGGTCCGGACCTCATTGATCCTGGCTCAGATCCGGATTACGGTGCATGAGGGCCGCTATGCCTGTCACCTGCGTGGAAGACAATCCGGCAATCAAATAAACCAAGCACTGAACCTTGTTTCGATGATGAAATCCGTTGAAGACATTATAAACGCCGCCCATCAGCATGGTTTCGGGCATTTGGCGGCGGAGGTGGCCCAAAGCGCCCGCCGGACGCTTTTGCTTCGGCCTTCGAAGGATGTGGCCCCCGCGGTCGGCACGTCAAAATTCGGAGGCTGCCCTGACTTGCCTGATGGAATCGTCTGGCCGGAATCCGGGCCGGAAAATGAAGAATTGGGAACCAGTTATCCACAATACCAGTATGAGCCTGGCCCCATGCGTTTTATAGCTCAAATCAATCTTTCTGAACTACCATTCGTTCCAGATGGACTAAAACTACCCAGCAGTGGACTGATTTATTTTTTTGCGGCTGTTCAAAAAATAGATTTTCCATTAACGGGTTGTTTCGGCGAGGATTGGCATGTATTTTCATCAAGTGATCACGAAAAATTAGTCAGAGCCTCACCCCCTATTCCAAGCCTTAAGTTTATTGAAGCAAGTCGATTTGCTGATTTAGGTGTTGATGAAAATACAGGGATCGTGCTACCTGAACACAGAATGGAATTTCATGAGGATTGGATTCCCGACCATAAAATACTTTATGGCTGCGGATTAGGCGCGGGACCATACACGGCTTATTTCAGAGGGTGCCCTCAACACAGACTTGGCGGGTATCCAAATCATATACAGAGCCCCGTAGACGCTGCTGATTTTTCAATGCTGGCTCAGTTTGACACCGATCACTCCATTGGATTAATTTGGGCTTTTGGAGGTCGCGCCTTTTTTATGGGCAACTCCATGGAGATTGAATTAGGAAATTTTCATAAAATTATATTGATTACACAGTGCAGTTAGAAATACTGTGAAAGGAGCGAATTTGGTTCGCACCGGCTTCCGCCGGCTGGCGAAGCGGCTCTTCCCCCAATACTGGACAGAGAGAGTTTGACAAAAATTCCTATCCGGGCAGCGGTTGCGTTTTGATAACAATATTTCCGACGAACACCGATGCTGTCCAGCTGACCATGCACCGTCAATAATTTGGATCGGTGTGGTCAGCGGCTCCCCGCACAGCACGCTCAAAATCCGCTCCCTCCTCTCCGGACATGCAGCCCGCAGTGGCGCGCAGAGCGGCCCGACGGCGCAGGGAAGCCTCTGCATCCGAAGGCTACAGCCGGCGGATGGGACGGGAGATTTCCACAAGCATGCGGGGCGGCAGTTCCCGCAGGTCCTGAACGATGGATTCAAGAAGGCTCATCCGGGCAAAAACTAGTTCCGCCGGAACCTAAAGACAAGCGAAGCGCCAAGGCGTTTGGCCGCCTCCCCAGCGGATTTGATCTGCGACGCCTCTTTTGAACAGCGCGGACAAAGCAGCGCACTCGCAATCAAAGATTTCACCCGGATAAAATTTGACACTTATTTTTATCCGGGTAAATAATTCCTCCATGGACTTTCCCACTCAAAATCGCGTATCTGCACCCACACCCGCATTACCAAACTGGACCGCGTTTCAGGCGGACCGGCTTTTCGCCACCGGCAGCCCGGACCAAGTGGCGGCGGCTGTAAAAACCGCCACCGATCACGGCAAGGCGGAGGGCTTGCTGGTATTCGAAGACGCCACCGGCCGGACGGTGGACCTCGACCTGCGCGGCACTGTGCAGGATGTGCTGGCCAGGCTTTCCCTGACAAAAAATGACACCCCATCCATCCCGTCCACCTCAGCGGCGGCACGCGGCCGGGGACGCCCCAAACTCGGCGTGACGGCCCGGGAAATAACACTGCTGCCCCGGCACTGGGAGTGGCTGGCGGAGCAGCCCGGCGGGGCCTCCGTGGTGATCCGCCGCCTGGTGGAGACCGCCCGTCTGGCCAGCGTGAACGCCGGCGCGGACCGTCAACGGAAAGCGCGTGAAGCCACCTACCGCTTCATGACCACCATGGCCGGCAATCTGCCCGGTTACGAGGAGGCCATCCGGGCGCTCTTCGCGGGCCACAGTTCCGACTTTTTCAACGGCATTCAGCCTTGGCCCGGGGACATTCGGCACTACATTCAGAGGCTGGCGGAAACCGCCTTTGAAGAGGGTTTCACTCTGGATCAGGATTTATTGTAATAGTATCAGTTCCACCCCTTCTTACTGTCTATGCATCTCCCCGGCGGCCATGGCTTCCCAGAAAGCCGCCGGGAAGCAGGGTTTCAGACGCGTGCCGGATTTACCGGCCACTTTTGTCAGAGGCCGATGGGCATCGGGTGCTGCCCGTGCTCATGGCGCTCCAGAATTTTGTGATCCTGATCGAAGGAATGCTGCAGGCGGTTCACCTTGTGGTCCTCCTCGCGGATCAGGGCCTCCAAACGGTCCACACGCTCAAGGGCGTGGCGGAGTTCATATTCCAGTGACTCGATTCGACGGTGCAGCCCGGATATCTCATACATAGGGTCTCCTTGGTTGAGTTAAGAACGGTGAAATCTCCGTTAAACACCATCCGCGTGCAAGTTTTTTCACAGCCGGATATGCGGGCCGGAAAGCCGGCGCGGGCATCCGACTCATATTTTCCCAATGCGGCAAAAATGTTCTTGAATTTGGCACTTCCAAGCAACAGTTTCAGTTTTTTCCTCGAAATCACCTAATTTTCATGCAATCGAGCCGGTCAGCCAGTCCCATGGCCCGGCCTGTGCTGTGACTGCCAGTCACCCAGCTCTGTTTTCCCAAGGCCGTCACCGGCGGCGGGGAACTCCGGGCTTATTCCTCCCACAGGCGCAACCATGCCCGATTCTTCGACTGTGACGGCGCCTTCAACCAAGAATCCAAACCACCCCCCCGTATGAGAAAAACCATTGCCGGCACTGCCGCCCTCACTCTGCTTTCCGGAGTTTCCCTTCAGGCTTCGATATCGGACTGGCAGACTGCCGCCACCACCGGAGCCACTCCTGCGGCGACCTATTTTCTTGAGGACTCCGTATCGGCGGTTTCCGGAGCTGCGCCCCAAGCCTTCTTCATCGGCAACTTTGACGGCAGCCGGTCGTTCGAGTTCATCGTCAATGCCGGAAACGCCGGCACCTCCTCCGCGGTGCTGGGCCTGTCCGGGCTTCAGGCGCTGAAGTTTGAGCAGTATGACAGCACCGGCGTGATCGGCATCACCAACTACGGTGTGGCGGACCACCTTTCCACAGCCCCCTCCCCTTTGAATGAGGAGGCCCAGCTGGTGTTCACCAGCGACGGTGCCGACACTCTGCTTTATGTGAACGGCGAGCTGGCCCACACCTTCACGGGAGTGCCCCTGCAGCTTACCGGCACCGTCGGCCTGGGTGCCACGATGGACGATGCCGGCGCTGGCATCGGCGACCGGTTGGATGGCCACATCCTCGGATTCACCAGCTATGCCAGCGTGCTCACCCCGGCACAGATCACGGCGCATTATCAGGCCCTGATCAAGGACCGCAAACCGGTTTACCTGGCGGCCTGGCAGGCAGCGGTGGGAGCAGGGCCCGTGACTCCGGCGCAGACGCTTTTCCAGACGGTCTCCGGCATGGCCCCGGCGCTGCTGAATGTCGGGGAGCTGGACGGGCCGAGGACGTTTGAGTTCATCACCTATGCGGGTGATGCCGGAGCCTCGGGGGCATTGATGGGACGGGGTGGTTTTCAAGGCCTGAAATTTGAGCAGTGGAACAACTTGGGCACGGTGGGACTCACCACTTTCGGTGTTGCCGACTACGACTCCGGTATCGCCTCCCCCTTTCTGACGGTGGCGCAGGTGGCCTATGTGTCGGATGGGACCAATACCGACCTCTACCTCAATGGGGAGCTGCAGTATACCTTTGAGGGTGCGCCGCTCAGCCTTACCGGCTACCAGGGGTTGGGCGCGGCAGGCAACATCACGGAGGCGGGGGGCGAGATCGTCTTCCGGGATCCGCTGGAGGGCCAGGTGCTGCGTTTCGCCAGCTACGACCGGGCTCTGACCGAGGCGGAGGTGACCGCGCATTACACCGGATTCGCGGCTGACGCCGGGGCCGGGAACTTCACCGCCTGGCAGACCGCCGTGGCCGCTGCCTCGCCCACCGCCACCCGCAGGGAGCCGGCGGCCGGCGCGGACGGCGTGACGGTGGATGTGGGGCCGCTGACAGGGGACCGGACCTTTGAATTTGTGGTCAACTCCGGCATCTCCACCGCCAATGGCACGCTTCTGGGCGGCAATGCCCAGGCGCTGAAATACGAGCAGTGGAACGACACCGGCATGATCGGCATGACCAACTACGGCGTGGCCGACTACACCTCGCCGGCCGCCTCGCCCGACAGCGTGGACACCCACATCGTTTACACCTCCGACGGCACGGACACCACGCTCTATGTGGACGGGGTTCTGCAGCACACCTTCACAGGCGCGCCGCTCACGGGCACCGGACTGCAGGGCCTGGCGACCGCCGCAGGGCTGCCTGTGCTGGGAGCCACTTACTTCGATGTCCTGGACGGGCACATTCTCGGATTCGCCAGCTATGCCGATGCCCTTACGCCGGCGGTGCTGGCGGCCCACTACAAAGCCCTGACGGAAGGCTCCGCAGTGGTGCCCTCCGGCAGCTTCCAGATCACCGCCTTCAGCCGCGATGCCGCCACCGGAGCCATCACCCTCACCTGGCCGTCCGCGGCGGGCGAGACCTTCTCCATCAAATATGGCACCAGCACTGCCGACTTCACCGGCACCGCGGTGGCCAGCGTCCCCGCCTCCGCCGGGACCTCCACCACCGCCACCTTTGCCCCCCCGGTGGCGGGAGCGGCCCGCCTCTTCTTCCGCGTCGTCAAAAACTGATGCCCCCATGCTTCCCCCCTGCCCAAACACACTCCCATACCGCGATACCTCATCTATGAAAATCCGCCATACTGCCAAAATCCTTGCCGCCGCCGCGGTCACCGCCGCGGCCTCCCTGAACGCCACTGCGGCCCTGACCCAGTGGCAGGATGCCGTGACCGCCGGACCGGCCACCGCCTCCACCCATTTCACCACTGTTTCCACCGGCACGCAGGTGGATGTGGGCACCCTGGCCGGTGACCGCGCCTTCGAATTTGTGATCAACGCGACATCCAAAGCCACACCCTCCTCCGCGCTTCTGGGCACGTTCGAGGATGCCGGCGGCAAGCAGGCATTGAAGTTTGATCAATGGAACGCGACAGGCAATTTTGGCGTGACCAGCTTCGGGGTGGAGGACTTTTACACCACTGTGGCGGCTCCCTCGGGTGTGGACACCCATGTGGTGTTCACCTTCAATGGCACCAAGACAGACCTGTATGTGAACGGCGTTTTCCAAACCACCATCAAAAGTGCGGCAAACGGGGATGTCGCCCTGGCCCTTACCGGAATGCAGGGGCTGGGCGGAGCCTTCAACGGGGGAGCCTATGTGGATCCCCTGCAGGGCAGCATTCTGGGTTTTGCCAGCTACGACAGTTCATTGAGCGCGGGGGATATTTCGGCCCACTACGCGGCTTTTGCCGCCCCTGTGCCCGAGGCCGGCTCCACCGCCCTCATGGGGCTGACGGTGATGGGGGCATGCCTGGTCCGCCGCCGGAAATCATAAAAATCCGGTAACACGGATTATTTTCCCCGCTGAAGTAAAACATTGACTTCCGTGCCGGAAAACTGAATTTTCCATTAAATATATAAGTGAGTGGGGATCCGTCCGCAGCCTGCGGGCGGTTCCTCATTTTTAGTTCCGGCTTTCCATGCCGCCCCCGCCCCGCCCCTCCGTGATTCAAGGCTGAACCTCCGCGGGCCATTTGATAACCGCGCCAGCGACACCGGCAGGCCGGCACCTGAACGGAAAGGATCGGGAACATCCGCCGCGTATCCGGTCAGGAGAACCCTATCCATGCACCCCATTTGGCTGGATGCATGCTTTCCGGCAGCTTCCCTCCGATTCCAATCCCGTGTCCCTCCCCCTGATTCCCTGTCCGGCCAAGTCCGGCACTCTGTCCTCCGTCCGGAAAATCCGCTTCCGTCAGGGGGGGTGGATGGCTTCTCTCTGCTTTCTGCTGCCCTTTGCCCACCTGCCGGCCCGTGCCGGACTGACGGAATATGATGCCGCCGTGGCTGCGGATGCCGCCGCCGGGCTGGATCCCACCGCCCGCCTGACGGATGCCGCCACTTTCCTGGGCAGCGGCGGCATCCCCTTTGATTTTGGCGGCGTGACCGGGGACGGCACCTTCGAGTGCATTGTGGAAGCCACCGGAAACGTCAGCAGCGGCTATCTGGCGGTCGGTGCCAATACAGCCAGCAATCTGCGGATTCAGCAGTGGCCTAACACCGGCCAGGTCGGCCTGACGCAGCTTGGGGTGGCCGATTATCTGTTCACCCCGGCGGTCTCCGCGCCTGCCGCCCCCGCCCATCTGGCCTATGTCTGGGACGGGGCGGGGACGATGCAGCTTTATGTCAATGGCATGCCGGCCGGCAGCATCAGTTCCGTCACCCCGGATTTCGGCCTGCCCTCCGGCGAAGGCTGGCTGGGGGCCAATCCCTCCAATGGAGAGGGTATGTCCGGCACCGTTTACCGGGTGACCTGTTATGACTCCATGCTCAGCGGAACCGTGCTGAAGCGGCATGGGGACGCGTTCCAGGGTTTGGCACCGCAACCGGTCATTGAGTTCTTCACCGCCGATCCCGTCACCGTTCCCGCCGGCAGTCCGGCCACCCTGCACTGGCAGGTCACGGGGGCGGATGCCGTCCGGCTGGATGGCGTGGACGTGAACGGACTTTCCCAAAAAACCGTCACTCCCGCGGCCACCACCACCTGGACTCTCACGGCGGAGAACTCCCAGGGCACAGCGCAGGCATCTGTTCAGGTGCAGGTCACGCCGGTCACCCCCCCTCCAGCCGGCGACCGTGTGGTCATCAACGAATTCATGGCCGCCAACTCCTCCACCCTGGCGGATTCCGACGGGGAATTCTCCGACTGGCTGGAGCTTTACAACCCCACCGCTTCCACCGTGAATTTGGGTGGCTTCTTTCTGACAGACAAAGCCTCCTGGCCGCAGCAGTGGGCCCTGCCCGCCGTGGAGCTGCCGCCCGGCTCCTGGCGGATCGTGTTTCTCTCCGGCAAGGACCGGATTGCCCCCGGCGGCGAATGGCATGCCAATTTCAAACTTTCCAAGAACGGCGAATACCTGGCGCTGACCGGGCCTGACAGCGGAGTGGTGCACGCGTTCTCCCCGTCGTACCCGGCGCAGGAGGACGATGTCAGCTACGGCCTGGCCAGCGGCGATCCGGGGATCGCCGGCTATCTGGGCCATCCCACGCCGGGCGCGGCCAATGACCCCTCCCCGCCCACTCCGGCGCGCATTGTGTTTTCCGAAACCGGTGGACTGCTGCGGCAGCCGGTCACCCTGACGCTCAGCTGCGCCACCGCCGGCGCGGAGATCCGCTATCAGATCAACAAGGCTGCGGAGGCTGTCTACACCGCGCCCATTCCCATCACCGCCACCACCAAAATCCGGGCATGGGCGGTGCGGCAGGGCCGGAAAGGGCCGGAATCTCTGATCAGCTGGGTGAAACTGGCCCCGAATCTGGCCGGTTACACCTCGCCGCTGCCGATCATGCTGATCGACAATTTCGCCGCCGGTCCCGTGCCTCAGAAAGGGTGGAGCGGCGATGGCTCCGGAATCCGCCAGGTGCCACGCCAGACCGCCGCGTGGGTGGGCTGGGACCGGTCCGGCAGCACGGCGTCCACGGGGGACGGGCCGCAGTTTTTCAGCAGCATCGGCATCCGGGGGCGCGGAGCTTTCTCCAGCTCCTGGAGACAGAAACCGTACTCCGTGGAGGCCATGGACGCCGGTGGCGGGGAGCGGGAGGTGCCGGTGCTGGACATGCCGGCCCACTCCGACTGGATCTTTTATTTCCCCGACCCCGACGAAAGCAGGGACCCCACCCTGCTGTTCAACACTTTCGTTTATGACCTGAGCCGGCGGCTGGGCCATGACGCGCCACGGTTCCGGTGGGTGGAGCTGTTTGTAAATGAGGATGGGGGCGACATCTCCCTGACCGACCGGCGCGGGGTTTACGCGGTGCTGGAGAAAGTCTCGCGCGGGCCGGACCGCCTCAACTTTCAAAAACTGAGCGTCGACGGCACCCAGGGCAGCTGGCTGCTGAGCCTGAACCGCATGGACGCCATCCCGGAAAAGGGATGGCCGGCGGAGAACGGCGTGCGGACACCCCAGTTTTTCCGCACGGCCGGCCCCAACCGCATTCTCCAGACCCAGCCCAACAACCCGGCCCAGATTGGCGACGATCAGCCGCAGCAGAGCAATGGGTTTCTGAATTTCGACAATCCCGGCGGCTACACCATCAACCCCGCCCAGCGGGCCGCCATCGAGGGGTGGTTCAAAAATTTTGAGGATGTGCTCTACAGCAACTCCCAGTGGAGGGACCCGGTCAACGGCTACCGCAAATGGCTGGATGACCGGGATTTCGCGGAATACTTCATCTTCAACGAACTGACCAAAAACGGCGATGGCCTGCTCATTTCCATGTATCCTTGGAAAGGCGATGATGGACGGCTGCGCATGGGGCCCGCCTGGGACTACAACTGGTCGAGCTACTACGTCGGGGGCGGGGCCACAGATGGGCTGCGCTGGCGCGGGGACCGGCTGTGGTATGCCCGGCTGTTCGCGGATCCGGACTTCATGCAGCTCTACACGGACCGCTGGTTCGCCTTCCGCCAGTCTGCCATGAGCAACGACGGCATGTCGGCCATCATTGACGCCCAGGCGGCGGAAATCACCTCCGCCAAGGCAGTGGCCCAGGGGATTTCCAGCGCCTCCGCCTGGCAGGGCCGGCTGACCCGGATGAAAAACTGGCTCAACAGCCGCGCCGACTGGGTCGATGCCCAGTATGTGGCCCGTCCCGTGTTGGGGGTGGCCGGAGGAACCGTGCCTTCCGGGCAGACGGTGGGCATTACGGTATCGGCGGGCAGCGCTTATTATACACTGGATGGCAGTGATCCGCGGGCTTCGGGAGGGAACATCTCTGTCTCCGCAAAGGCGGGCAATGCCGTCACTCTGTCCGGCGACACCCGCCTGACGGCGCGGGCGCGGGTGTCCACCACCCGGTGGAGCGCGCCGGTGACGGCGGTGTATGTGACGGACGCCATGCCGGCGTCGGCGGGAAATCTGACGGTTTCCGAAATCCATTACCACCCCGCCGATCCCTCCCCTGCGGAAACCGCCGCCGGCTTCACCGACACCGGGGATTTCGAATTCATCGAACTGCTGAACAGCGGCACTCAGAAAATCAGTCTCAGTGGACTGCGCTTTGAGACCGGTTCCGGCGGTGAGGGAATCGGCTACGCGTTTGACAATGGCACCCAGTGGTCCGTGGAGCCGGGACAGAGGGTGGTCCTGGTGAAAAACGCCGCCGCCTTCACCCTGCGCTACGGACCGGGCATCCGCATTGCGGGCACTTACACGGGAAATCTGGGCAACCGTGGAGACACCCTCACCCTGGTGGACGGCCTGGGGTCGGTGATCCAGTCACTGCATTATACGGACACCGCTCCCTGGCCTGCGGAGGCGGACGGGACGGGCCGCAGTCTCACTCTGCTGGACGGCACTCCCGCGGCCCAGGCCGCAGCAGCGGGATCCTGGCGGGCCAGTGTGGCGGCGGGAGGATCGCCCGGTGCCTTGGACAGCGTGCCGCCACCAGCGGCGGACGGCGATTTGGCAGCCTATGTGTTTGAATCATTTCCGCTGGAGTGGAGCTGGCAAAACGGCAAAGCCACCGTGCGCCAGCGCCGGGTGGCCGGCAGCGATGCGGTGCTGGTGCGTCTGGAGTATTCCCCTGATCTGAGGGACTGGACGCCGGTGGGGCCGGAGGAGGCCGCAGGGGCCGTGGACCCGGCAGCCGCGGATGGCACCGTGGTGCTGGAGCGCGGGCTGCCGGTCGGAATTCAGGGATTTATCCGCTGGCGGATCACGCGGCGCATGCCATAAATCCCGCCCTCCGCGCTGGTCCGGAATCCCCGTGGGCCACTTCATTTTGAACAAAACCCCTCCGGTCCGGTCATTAAACCGAAAAGACTTCCGGAGGCGCTGGAGGATTGCCAACCCCCCCGCACACTGTTAAACTGCGCGCCCCCTGTCCTTTAGGCCCATGAAATTGCTTCCTTTTGCAGGTGCCTGTGCCTGCGCCCTGATGCTGATCTGCTCCCCTCCTGCGTGGGCGCAGCAGCCTGCATCCCCCGCCGGCCCCCCCATGCGCGCGGCCCAGGATTCCGCCTCCGCCATCTTTCTTCAGGGGCATCTGATTCTCAAGGAGGGTCTGGACAAGGAGAAAGCCGGGGATTTCGCCGGAGCTTATTTCAAATACCGGGACGCCCGCGACCTCTTTGACGCCGCCTACCGGGCGGACTCCACCTGGCAGCCGGATGTGGTGGAGCGCCGCCGCCGCATTTCCCGCGATGACATGGAGCGCGTGCGCCAGATGGAGATCAAACGCCGGGCCGCCGGCGGCGAAATCTCCCTTTCCGGAGTGGTCGGATCCAGTCCTGATCCTGCGGATATGGACCGCAAATCCGTTCCCCCGGCCACAGGACGGAACACCGCGGAGGTGATCGACGAGCGGATGCGCGGCCTTCAGCAGCAGATTGAGGCCCTGAGCCAAAGGAACGAGGAGGTCATCCGGAAACTCGGTGCCCGCGAGGAGGAGCTGCGGAGCGCCAACCGGGAACTGCTGACCTCCCGCCGGAGTGAGACAGAACTGCGCAACGATTTGGAGGACGCCAAAACCAGTCTTCAGACTGCCGGCATCTCGGAAAAACGCCGCAATGCGGCGCTGACGAAAAAGGTGGCTGAACTGGAGGGACAATTGAAGGAGGCCGTGGCCAAACTCACCCAGTCCAACGATGAGAAGACCAAACTCCTGACCCAGCTGGAGGAGGCCTACGGAGAAATTAAACAGCGCACCCGGGAGCGTGATGACCTGCAGCGGGAGCGCGACGAGCTGGCCGCCCTGGTGGCGGGTGCGGACAATGGCAAGGGCATCGAAAAACTGAAAATCATCGAGGACAACAAGCGCCTGCGGAAGGAACTGGACACCGCACAGTCGCAGATCGCCAAACTGACCGCTGAAAAATCAGCGGATTTGGCCCAGATCACGGCCCTGCGGAAGCAGGTGCAGGGCGTGCAGGAGGAACTGGCGAAGTTCCAGCAGGACAATCTGGACTACCGCCAGCAGATCGCGGCCCTGACCTCCCGACTGGACGAGACCAGCCGCCGCCTGGGCGATGTGGCCGAGGGGGCGGTGCCCGAAGTGGAGGCCAGCATGGAAAACAAGGTCCTGCGGGGCCTGATCCTCCAGCAGCTCAAGCAGCAGGCCAAACGCGAGGCCGCCCAGAGGAACATCCTGGACGATCTGGCCCGCGAGGGGGTGCTGGACAAAATGAACGAGATGGGCGTGGAAACGGAGAAGCTGATGCGCTCCCTCCATGAAATGGCCTCCTCTGTGCCCCTCACCAAGGAGCAGCGGGGCCTGCTGAGCAATTCCAAGCTGGAAAGCTATCTCATGCAGAACGGCGTGGGCGAGCTCATGATGACCCAGGACATCGACGAGCTGAAAAACGGTGGCCCCAGCGCTTCCGGAGCTGACAGCCCGTCCGGCGGGGATCCCGATGCCTCTGCCGTCAGCTCCACCGGAGTGCGGGACAAAGCCGAGCTTTCCCCGGAGCTGAAAGCTTACGCCAACGCCGCCGAAATCCAGTTCGCGCAGGGGGATTTCACAACCGCGGAGTCCCAGTACCGCAAGATTCTGCTGGTGGATCCCATCAATGTTTATGGTCTGGTCAATCTCGGCGTGACCCAGATGCGGCAGGGGAAAAATGACGAGGCCAAGGAAAACATCCAGAAAGCCTTGGCCTATGACTATGACCGCGGCTCCACCCATTACCTGATGGGCATGCTGCACATGCGCATGAACAACATGGAAAAGGCCGTGGAGGACATCCGGCAGGGCCTCATTCTGGAACCCCAAAACGCCAACGCGCATCTGGCACTGGGAGTCATTGCCTTTCAGAGCAAGCGCATGGCGGATGCCGAGCGCGAGCTGAAGCAGGCTATCATCATCGACTCCTCCTGCGCCATGGCCCACTACAATCTCGCGGTTCTCTACGCCGGCGACGAGAAAAAGCTGGCCCAGGGCCGCGAGCACTACCGCCAGGCGCTCCGCCACGGTGCCGACCATGATCCCCGCATGGACAGCTTTTACGGGATTTAAGACCGCTGTGGCGCGCTGGGAGAAAGCAGCCCGCCAGCCGCCAGCCGGAATCCGCCCAGGGGTGCCTGTGCGCGTCCTTCCTGAATCCGCAGGACTTACGCAATTCGTAGCAACAGTGGCGGAGAGCCGGACACCAAGGGCCACCATGATGCAAAATCCAAATTCACGAAAAATCCTTATTACCGGCGCAACCGGTCAGGTGGGTCGGAAAACGCTTGAACTGCTTTTGCGGAATAAGGATATTGAAATCGTGGCCGCAGTGCGCTCCCCTGAAAAGGCAGCGGCCTTCAGTGCCAGGGGAATCACGGCCGTCATTCTCGATTTCGACGACGAAACGACCCATTTGCCCGCTTTTACCGGCATCGACGGAGTCTTTGTGGTGACGGCCTACACCGTTGACATGCTGAGACAGAGCAAGGTTTTATTGGACAATGCCAAAAAGGCGGGAGTGCGGCATGTGGTGCATCTTGGCGCATGCGGCGGTGACGACACCACTGTCGCCCACTGGGCATGGCATCAATTGGTTGAGCGCTACATTGAGTGGTCCGGCTTTTCATACACCCATCTGCGGCCGGAAACCTTTATGCAGAATCTGCTGAGCTACGGGGGTAAAAAGTCCATCATCAATGGAACTATTCATGCCTACGTTGAGGGTGCACGCCTGAGCTGGGTGGATGTGGATGATGTGGCGCAGGTGGCCGCACTGGCTTTGGCGCATCCGGAGCAGCATGGCGGCCGGACCTACAGACTCGGGTATGACGCCAAAACTTTTGGTGAACTGGCGGAGCTGATGACTTCCCTTATTGGAAAACCCTTCCGCTATGAACCGCTGGCCCCGGAGGTGTTTTTGCAGTCCATGATGAATGCGGGGGCGGAAATGGCCTATATGGGTTGTGTGTATGATCACTACAAGCGCTATGCGGCGGGGACTATTCCCGGCGCGGATGACACATTTGACAACTTCCCTGAAATCACTGGAGCACAGCCCGTAAGGTGGGTTGATTTTATTGGGAGGCACAGAAGCGAACTGGACTATTGAGCTGCTTGGTTCCTGGTTTTGGAACAAGTGCTGGGAGGTGCTCCCCGACGGTATCCCGTGCTGGTTTTGCCGGGAATCCCCTCCTGAAAACACTTTTCCCGCCGCCACCGCAGAGAACTGCGGCAACGGCGGGAAGCAGAGCGTGGGTCGGATCGGACCGGATCAGCTTAGATCAGGGAGACCTCGCTGCTGAACTCATTGCGGGTGTTGAAGCCCCCCACAGCGTTGTTGCAGGTGTAGGAGGTGTTGCCGCTGTCGGAGTCG
>JAQGPJ010000079.1 GCA_028293125.1 Verrucomicrobiales bacterium
TGACTCCCGCCGCTTACGCGGCGCTCACCGCGGGCCGAGACGGGATGGAGGCTTCAAAAGCCGCCTGATGACCGCAGGCAAGCCCGTGTCAAACCTTGACGGAGGGTCACGCGTCAAAGGCTTACGAAATAACCGCCCACAGGCCTAGGCATAAAGTGCCTGAAGGCCGGGAAAAGCGGGGCTCCCTGAAAAACAGAAAGCCTGTCCGGAAATTCCGGACGGGCTTTTTGCGTATTCGAAAAAGCAGTAAAGCGGTGACTTCGGTCTCCCGTCACTTGGCAGCCGTCGGAGCCTCACTTTCCGCCGCCTCCCCGGCATGCCAAAGCCGGCCATTCCGCTGCCATTCCAGCAGCAGGTCCCGCAGCCGCTGCATGGGCGGAGGATCCTGATCCTCCTGCCAGACCAGCACCAGCGGCACGGTCTCGGCAGGGGTCAGCGGCACGAACCGCAGGGAGGAGCCCGCGTCCAGAGCCACGGAATCCGTCACAATCCCCGCTCCGGCCCCGCCTTCGGTGTAGCTCAGCACCGTCCCAATGAGGCTGGGGGTATGCGCGATGCGCGGCATGAAGCCGGCAGTGCGGCAGGCGGCGAGAATAGCGTCGTGCAGGCTGGCCCCCTCCCGCCGGGCCAGCATGACGAGAGGCTCGCCCGCGAGGGCTTTCCATGGCACCGACTGGCGACCGGCCAAGGGGTGATCAGGGCGCAGTGCCACACCCAGCCGCTCCTGGCGCAGCACCACCGTGCGCAGGCCGAGGGCGGTTTTGCTGGGCACCGGGCGTGTCAGGCCGGCGGTCAGACGGCCCTTGGCCACCATCTCCCAAACCCGTTCCGGCGTCCGCTCCTCCAAGTGCATCCGGACATTGGGGAAGCGCCGCCGGTATTCATAAAGCATTCGCCCCAGAAACGGCTGTGTGGGAGGGCCGATATAGCCCAGCCGGAGTTCGCCCTCCTCACCGGATGCCGTGCGGCGCACGCGGCGCAGGGCCTCCTCCCAGTTTTCGAGAAGCAGGGCCGTCTCCTGAAGCAGCACGGCTCCCGCAGGCGTCAGGCGCACATGATGCCGGCTGCGCTCCAGAACCTCCGCTCCCAGTCCGGCCTCCAGTTCCTTGACCGCCCGGCTCAGGGCAGGCTGGGCGATTCTCAGCCGGAGGGCGGCGCGGGCGTAGCTCAATTCCTCGGCGACGGCCTGAAAATAACGGAGATGACGCAGGTCCATGGGGAATAAGAAACTGAAGCAGCAGGGAAAGGAATAGGGCACCATTCCCCCGTGTCACAGTAAATATTAATGGCATTCAGTGTTAAACTGTTGCGCTTATGGTGAACTTTGTCTTGACTGTGCGCCAGTTTTCATGATGCCTGAATGGCATTGCCATTATGCCAGCTGGCTATTGGCGTTACCACCGCTGGCATACATGGTTTTTTCATGGATAATCTTGCCCTCGCCGTTCATTTTTTTCTTCAACTGGCGGTCATTCTTCTTTTCTGCCGCTTGGTCGGGGCGGTTGCGGCCCGCTTCGGCCAGCCGCAGGTGGTGGCGGAAATGATCGCGGGGGTGCTGCTGGGGCCGTCGCTGTTCGGTCTGCTGATGCCGGAGCAGCAGGCATGGCTTTTTCCCTGGGACAAAACGCAGACCACCCGCGATACCCAGAGCTACCTTTTCCCCGTCTCGCAGCTGGGTCTGGCGCTCTACATGTTCATTGTGGGCTTGGAGTTCCGCATGGATATCATCCGGGAAAGACTCAAGTCCTCCGTCGCGGTCTCCATTGCCGGCATGGCCGCCCCCTTTGTCCTTGGGGCGCTGCTGGCATGGCTCATCCACAGCCGTCCGGGCATCCATTTGTTTCCGGCCAACGTGCCGCTGGACTCCGCGATGATCTTTTTGGGAGCCTGCATGTGCATCACCGCCTTCCCCATGCTGGCCAGGATTATCCACTACAAGGGATTGACCGGCACCACCATGGGCACAGTGGCCATCGGCGCCGGGGCCATTGACGATGCCATGGCGTGGTGCCTGCTGGCGGTGGTGCTGGCCAAGCTGGACGGGGACTGGTCCCATGCCGTGCTCAACATCGGAGGCGGCGCGGCGTTTGTGATTCTGGCATTCACGGTGATCAAACCACTGCTGCGCAGGGCTGAGCGTTTTCTGGTGAAGGACGGCTCGCTGACCGAGGGAGGATTTGTCATCGGCATAGCCCTGATGAGCCTGGGGGCGTGGTGGACGGACTACATCCGCCTGCATGCGGTCTTCGGAGCCTTCGTCATGGGGGCGGTCATGCCGCGGAGCTTCATGGCCCGGGATCTGGTGGAGCGCATCCAGCCCTTGACGGTCACCCTGCTGCTGCCGCTGTTTTTCACCTACTCCGGCCTGAACACCAAAATCGGGCTGATCAACAGTGCCTCCCTATGGCTGATATGTGGTGCGGTGCTTCTGGCGGCGGTGGCCGGAAAGGGCGGGGCCTGTTACTTGGCCGCCCGCGCCACTGGTCTTCCGAACCGTGAAGCTCTCGGAATCGGCACTTTAATGAACGCCCGGGGGCTGATGGAGTTGATTATTATCAACATTGGCCTGCAAAAAGGCGTGATTTCGGAGGCGCTTTTTGCAACTCTGGTTATTATGGCAGTTATTACAACTCTAATGGCTTCGCCGCTATTTGAGTTCGTAACCCGTTCCCGCCATGGCAAAATTACCGATCCATTGAGTCCATAAGCCCCGCGCGGTTTCCGCACGCGTCTCATTTCCCATCATTCTTTGATCTCTCCGGCATGACTGAAGCTTCCTCCTTCCGCGACGTGATCATCATCGGAGGTGGGCCTTCAGGGGCGGCGGCGGGAGCGGTGCTGGCGGAGCACGGACACCGGGTGGTCATCCTGGAGCGGGAAAAATTCCCGCGTTACCATGTGGGGGAATCGCTGGTGCCTTTCGCTTATGAGCCTTTGGAGAGGCTGGGGCTGATTCCCGCCATGCGGGCCTCGGGTTTCCGGAAAAAACACAGCATCACCTTCATTCCGCCAGGCGGGGGGCAGGCGCAGCCTTTTGACTTCCGCAGCCGGTATGAGTCCGGCACCCTCGCAGCCAGCTGGCAGGTGCGGCGCGCCGATTTTGATGAAATGCTGCTGCGCAATGCCGCCCGCAAAGGCGCGGAGGTCCGGGAGCAGTGCACCGTGACAGGCCTGATCCGGAATGCGCATGGCGTGGTGACGGGAGTGCGGCTGCAAACTAGGGACGGCATCGTTGAGGAAATCAGCGCCCCTGTCACCATCGACGCCACTGGCAGGGAGGCATTCAGCTCCCTGCAATTGGGCTGGAGGGTGAGTGACACCCAACTCCATAGAGTGGCGGTATGGTCCTATTTCAAAGGAGGCACCCGCCATTCCGGGCCGGATGAAGGAGCCACCACGGTGGCGGTCCTGCCTGCCCATGGTTGGTTCTGGCATATTCCCATGCAGGATGACATGGTCAGCGTAGGCGTGGTCGCGCAAGGGAAATACCTGACCCGCGACGGCTGCCGGGATCCGGAACTGATGCTAAGGCGTGAAATCGAGTCCAATCCATGGATTCAAAACAGCCTCGCGGGCAGCCGGCAGGTGGGGGTGCCGCGGATCACGGCGGATTTTTCCCGGCACGCCCGTTTCGGGGCGGCCCCGGGCCTGCTGATGACGGGGGATGCCTTCGCCTTTATGGATCCGGTGTTCAGCACCGGTCTCACTCTGGCTCTGAAAAGCGGCGTGATGGCCGGGGATGCCGTTCATGAGGCTCTGGCCGGTGGGGACTGCTCTCCGGGCCGCTTCTCCGCCTATACTGAGGGCATGCGCCGGAACGTTGAGAATCTCCGCCGTCTGATACACGCTTTTTACATGCCGGGTTTCTCGTTTCAAGCTTTCGTGGACCGTTTTCCGGAGGCTGCCGGAGCGGTCATGGACTGCCTGGCCGGCGATCTGGACCGTGACTTCAGCGGGCTCTGGAACTGCCTGGGGCAATTTGTGGAGCTTCCCGAGCCCCTGCCTTATGGTGTGCCCTTCATCCCCCGGCCCGCTTAAGGCGGGGCATAGCGGCCAGGAAATCCTGACGACAGGGTTTCTGGAAAGGGGGAGGCGTGGCCTCCCGCACCCCAGTGCCCGTGAATTTCCGGCACCTGACGGAAAAGGCAGGGAACTGGCTGGAAATAGGGGATAAAGCGGAAGGAGGGAAATACGTTTTCACTGTGCACCCTCAACCACCCGCCTTGTTATGCCCATTCTTTCCAGCCGCCGCCGATTTTTGACCGCCGCCGCCTCCGCGGCGGCCGCGCCTTTGATTCTTCCGGGAAGAGTGCTGGGGCTGGACGGGGCCGTGGCTCCCAACAGCAAAGTCCGTCTCGCCTGCATCGGTGTCGGAGGCATGGGTTCCGGCAATCTGAGCGCCTTCCTGACGGATGAGCGGGTGCAGGTGGTGGCGATCTGCGATGTCGATGCCAACCATCGTAAAGCCGGCGGCAATGCGGCGAAGCTGAAGGACGGCGACCTTTACAATGACTACCGGGAAGTGCTGGCCCGGACGGATGTGGATGCCGTCATGATCGCCACACCGGATCACTGGCACGCCGTCATCGCCACCGCCGCCGCTGCCGCGGGCAAGGATCTGTATTCCGAAAAACCGCTCTCCGCCGCCATCGCCGATGGCCGGGCGGTCTGCAAAGCGGTGGAAACCCACAAGCGGGTGCTCCAGTGCGGCACTTGGCGGCGGTCCGGGATGAAAACCCGCTTGGCCTGTGAGTGGGTGCGCAACGGCCACATCGGCGACCTCAAAGTGATCGAGGTCGGGGTGCCGGGGAAATTCGCCATCATGGGCGGATTCACCGGGCTGGAGCCGGCGCAGGCCGCGCCTCCGGAACTGGATTATCCGCTGTGGCTGGGGCCCGCGGCGGACGCCCCCTACACTCCCGCCCGGCTGCATTTCAACTTCCGCTGGATCAATGATTATGCTCCCGGCTACATCACGGACTGGGGCGCGCACTTCCTGGACGTGGCCCAGTGGGGGGCGGGCATGGATGAGACCTCGCCCACGGAAATCTCCGCGGAGAAGGTAACCCGCCGGGACAAGGGAATCTACGACGCGCCGGAGAGCTTCCGTATTGAATACCGCTATGTCAACGGCACGCGCGTGGTCATGAGCAGCACCACCAACGAAAAGGACTACGGCATCCGTTTCGTCGGCACCAAGGGCACCATTTTCACCGAGAATGAGCGGCTGGAAACCGACCCCCCCAGCCTGCGCTCGGTGCGCCCGAAGGATGGCGAAGTGAAGCTTTTCGAATCGAAAAACCACTACCGGAACTTTATCGACGCCGTGCTCACCCGCGGGCGCACTGCCGCTCCGGCGCCCATCGCCCAGCGCGCCGCCACCATGTGCCACCTGGGAGCCATTTCCGCAGCGCTCGGCCGGTCGGTGAAATACGATCCCGCGGCTGAGAATTTCGGCACGGATGCGGAAGCCAACAAGTTCCTTGCCAAGGAACTCCGCGGTCCATGGAAACTGTCCGCGTAGGCCTGCGGAAAATCACCTAGACGGGAACCGGAGACCGGAGCGCGGTCCTGCCGGTTCCCGTTTCTTTTGTTGAAAGCAAAGTTTCCGGCATCATCGGAAACGCTGAAGGCCGGCAATCCACCAGCCCTATGGATTCATCCCAACGGTAAAGATTCATTTATGGAAGACCGTCAGCACTCAAGGTGAGCGGAGCCGGATGAGGGCTGATTACCCGTTGACACCGGCCCGCCCGGACCGAATCCTGATCTCCTTTTTTTTCTCCCATGAACGCCAGCAAAAAACAGTCCGGATCCACGGTGAAGCACCGTGTCCCAAAGGCTGGCACTGCTGCCGGTGACCGCCGCCGTCACGATACGGCGCGCACGGGAGGGACCGGAGAAAGGGACTGAGATGGTTCCTGTTTATTCACTCCCGGCATTTTCCCGCCCGCCCGCCATTCCGGCCCGGCGGGCTTTTTGTTTTCCACTTCCGTCCCCGGACCATCGTTTTCCCATTCATGCCACTTTCTTCGCTATTCTTGTTATGAAGCCTGCGGCTTTTTCCATGATGGCCGGCTTCCGGTCACTGCCGGGCCCGTTCTGGGTGCTGTGGGGCGGCACGTTCATCAACCGTTTCGCGACCTTCGTCATGCCTTTCCTGACACTGTTCATGAAGCGTCAGGGATTCACGGCGCCGGAGGCCGGATATGCGGTGCTGGCCTATGGCACGGGCGGTTTCATCTGCTCCTTCATCGCCGGTCCATTGGCGGACATGCTGGGGCGGAATCGGGTGCTGGCCGGGGCCCTGGGTCTGGAGGCGGTGATGGTTTTTTTTCTTGGGCGGCAATCCACATTCGCAGGCATCACCGCGCTGTGCTTTCTGGCGGGATTGGCCGGGCAGGGGGTGTCACCTGCAGTGAACGGTTTGGTGGGGGACATCGTGCCGGCGGACCGGCGGCTGCAGGCCCAGCTGGCGCTGCGGCTGGCGGTGAACGCCGGCTTCGCCTTCGGGCCGGCGGTGGCGGGATTCGTGGCCGTGCACAGTTATGGGGTGCTGTTCACCGTCGATGCGCTGACCTCCCTGACATTCGCCTGCATGGCGCTGTTTTTCCTGCCGCAGGGCCAGACCACGGCCCGGAAGCATGCCGGATGGCGGCCCGCGCTGACCGCGCTCCGGCACTCGCGCGGCATGTGGTCCGTGCTGGCGGCGGCGGTCTGCTGCTCGTTTCTGTTCCGGCAGATCACCACCACGCTCAATCTGGAGGTGCTGCAGCGGGGACATGCGGAATCAACCGCCGGGATGCTTCTGTCCATGAACGGACTGCTTATAATCTGTCTGGAGATCCCTTTGATGGCCGCCACCTCCTGGCTTTCCCTGCGCGCGGGGATGGGTGCGGGAGTGGCGCTGATGGGCCTGAGTCTGATGCTCAATGCCTTGCATGGGCCGGTCTGGATGCTTTTTGTGTGCATGGCCGGTTTCACGCTGGGGGAAATGATCACGCTCCCACGGCAGGCCACGCTGGTGGTGGAGCTGTCCCCGCCTGACATGCGGGCCAGGTTTGCCGGCTTCACCGGCTTTGCGTGGGTGATCGGCAATATGAGCGGAGCGCTCGCCGGCATCAATCTCCACGCATGGAATCCCGTGGTCATGTGGTGCCTCTGCGGGCTGCTGGGCGCGGTGGCCGCAGCCATTATTGTTTTCGGGCACCGCGATGACCGGACAGTTGTTCCCGCAGGAAAGGCGGCTCCGGCGGGAAGTGACGCTGTCTCCGCCGGCTGACTTTTCCTCCGCCGGCATTTTTCGCAATGAGATGCTTCAAAATGCATTGGCGGCTTGGCTTCCGGGAAAGGCGCGGTGCCTGCCTCCGCCGGTGAAACCCGCGGAAACCAAAGGCGGCAAATCCCGTGTCCCCCTAATCCTCCCGGTTCCGTAATCATTCGATGGAAAGCCGGTGTTTTCCGGAGACAGAACCACTGCCGCCCACCGCTTCCGCTTCACTGATTTCCCAGTATTCCATCATGAACACTCTCTCCACTCCCTGGCGTGCCTTGGCCGCCGCTGTGCCCGCTTTGGTGCTGGCCCTCTCCTCCGTGTCCCATGTCGAGGCCAAGGAAGGCTGGGGCACCAATTTCGAGGCCGCCAAAACCCAGGCGGCCAAGGATAAAAAGGACATCCTGATGGACTTCACCGGCTCTGACTGGTGCGGGTGGTGCATCAAGCTGGACCAGGAGGTGTTCAGCAAGGATGGCTTCAAACAGGAGGCCCCCAAGCATTTTGTCCTGCTGGAACTCGATTTTCCCCAGAACAAGGAACTCCCCAAAGAGCAGACGGAGCAGAACGAGAAACTGCAGGAGACCTACCACATCGCCGGCTTCCCCACCGTGATTCTGGCGGACGCGGAGGGCCGTCCCTATGGCAAAACCGGCTATATGGCCGGTGGTCCCGAAGCTTTCAATGAGGAGCTCAACCGCCTCCGCAAAGTCCGGGAGAGCCGTGACGCCGGCTTCAAAAAGGCCGGGGATGCCCAAGGGCTCGACAAGGCCAAGGCGCTGAAGGAGGCTCTGGGCACCCTGGAGCCGGAAGTGGCCGGGGAATATTACCAGAAGGAGATGGATCAGATCATGGCCCTTGATCCGTCCGACACCCTGGGACTGAAAGCCAAAAAGGAATACGGCGAACGGCGCAAGGCTCTGGACGACAAGCTGACGGAGTACGCCCAGAACATGCAGGCCAAGGAGTTCGGCCAGGCGGTGGATGACTTCATCGCCAAGGAAAAGGTGACGGGCGTGGATTTGCAGGATCTGCTCTTCACCAAGCTGACCACCCTGGGGCCGGCTGATTTGGACAAGGCGAATGACCTGATGAATGAGGTGATCAAAATCGACCCCAAATCCGAACTCGGCGAGCGTGCCGCCACCGTAAAGGAGAAAATCGGGGTCATGCGCAAGCAGATCGAGGAATCCAGAAAAACGGACGCGGACAAAGCGGATGCGGACAAGGATGACAAGGATAAAGGCAAGGCTGAGGAGAAAGCCGCTCCTGACAAGAACGAGGACAAGTAATTGATCCTCACCTCCCGCCGGAGCCGGCTCGGATTTTGAATCAGCCGGTTCCGGCGGGAGTTTTTGTTTTCCGGAAAGCCAGCGGAACGGGCGCGCTCCAAAGACCTGCTTTACCGGGAATCCGGCCAGCGGTCACGCTGCCGTGACAGGACGGATCCCGTCCCCTGCCACTGATCAGGATGTCCGGGAAAAATCAGGGCCGGTCCAGAATGCCGGTGCTGGCGCGCGGAAACAGGGCGTTGAGCGTGGTCTGCTCGGTTTTTTCACGCGTGGCCATCACAATGGGCAGATCACCAAACTCCGCCAAGACCTGGCGGCAGGCTCCGCAGGGTGAGATGGGCTCCCGGGTGTCCGCCACCACCGCCATGGCGGTGAAGTGCCGGCAGCCGGCGGCGACCGCCTGGCAGACGGCAGCGCGTTCCGCGCAGATCGTCAAACCGTAGCTGAGATTCTCCACATTGCAGCCCCGGTAAATCACGCCATCCGCTCCCAGCAGGGCGGCGCCGACCGCAAATTGGGAATAGGGAGCATAGGCATGGCCGCGGGCTTCCCACGCGGCGGTGGTCAGGAGGGCAAAATCGATGCTGGGGGACATAATGGGCTCTGAGTGCGGCATGCTGGCGTGCGGATTTGCCAAAGGCAGGGAATCCAATCAGGCGCGGGGATGAAATTTGGCGTGGATCTCCTTCAGCCGCCGCTGGTCCACGTGGGTGTAAATTTGCGTGGTGGCGATATTGGCATGGCCCAGCATTTCCTGAATCACCCGCAGGTCCGCGCCTCCACTGAGCAGATGGGTGGCAAAGCTGTGGCGCAGCAGATGCGGATGCACGTCCAGACCCGCGTCGGCGGCGCGGGCTTTCACAATCTGCCACAGACGCTGGGTGGTGAGCCTGCCGCCGCGCACGCTTAGAAAGATGTGGTTACCCGTGCGGGGACGGACCAGCTTTGGCCGGCCGTTGTCCAGCCAGTCCTGGATCACCCGCAGCGCGACTTTCCCCACCGGCACCAGCCGTGTTTTGCCGCCTTTGCCGGTCACGCGGATGATGCCCTCCTCAAAGGACAGCTCATCCAGGGTGGCATTGGCCAGTTCGGAAATGCGCAGCCCACTGGCGTACAGCAGTTCCAGCACCGCCAGATCGCGGAAGTCCAGCGGAGTCCGGGGTTCGAAGGAGGCCAGCAGATGTTCCACCTCCTGCTGCGAAAGCGTCTGCGGCAGGCCGGCATCCAGCCGGGGCGTCCGCAGGCCGTCCGCAGGATCGCCGGGGATCCATTTCCGCACCGTCAGCCAGCGGAAGAAAATTTTGATGGAGATAATTCCCAGACGAATCGTGGCGTTGCTCAGCCCATCACTTTTGCGGCGGGCGAGGTACTCGGTCAAGTGCCTGCGGGTGACTGCCTCCGGCGATGCAATGCCACAATGCCCGTTCAGCCAGGAAATCAGGGCCTCCAAGGCCTGCCGGTTGGAAAGCTGGTAGTTTACGGACAGGCCACGCTCCGCCGCCAAGTAAATCAAAAACCGTTCCAGCGCTGTCGTCATAAGCGCAGTGTCACCCGTCTTTACGGCTGTGCAATCCCTGCTGGATATGCCTTTGATAAAAACGAAGCGGCGGGATCGCTTTAAAAGCGTTCCCGCCGCCTGCTTTTAGTCCTGGGGATGCCGTGGCCAGCTTTTTATAGGGGTCGCAGCCGGAAAATCAGGCACGGCATCCTAACCACTGTGCCTTCGTGGTCACTGGAGCCGGTGTGAGGGGGATGAGTCAGTCAGTCTGCGCCGGAAGGAAAAGACTGCCATTGTCAGAAATATCAGAGCCAGTACACGGATCACCCATGCGATGACTCCCACCAGCACCCATAATCCCATAACCGCGGCCACAATCGCCAGAATTGTGAAAATAACAGTGGAGGTTCTCATAATGGTTTGAGTGGCTGATAGGGATAAGGACCAGAGAAGGATGCAAAGCGAAGCCCGGGTCACGCTTATTCAGACTGCAGAATCTGCTCCACCTCCTCGCGGGATTTGCCGAGGCGCTTCTGGAGGCGGCCGTAAAGTTCATCCTCCTTGCCTTCCACATAGAGAAGATCGTCATCGGTGAGTTCGGCGTATTTCTGCTTCAGCTTGCCTTTCGCACTGTTCCAGTCGCCTTTGACTTTCAGTTTGTTGGCTGAGGGGGTGCTGACAACGGCGTCACCGCTCGGGGTTTCAATGACGGTTTTTTTTTCGCAGGCGACTGCGGTGAAGGCGGCCAAAGTGGCAAGTAGGATCAGTTTCATGGTAGTGTGGTTGAGGGGTGGCTGCGGTGCCGATCCGGCGGGATGCCGGGCGGAACCGGGTAGTAGCACACTTCTTTTGCAGGATCAGCGCCGATCCTATGAAAACTGAACAAGAGTAATGATAGTAATTTGAAGATCAATGGATTATATAAAATCCCGAATTGATTGTCGGAGAATGCCAGTGAGGATTGTTGCCGCATTTTGCCATGCTTGTCGAAAATTCCTGCCGCGATTCGTCGGGACAGCTTGCCGGAGAGTGCTGAAAATGGAGGCTGAAAGGCCAAAACGCTGGACGGTCAGGGAATCCGCGTTGCGCCACCGCACGGGCTTTGCAGTCTGAAGGTCCCTTATACCATGAAATCCTGTATTTTTGAGCTCAAATTTTAATCATTTGAGCAAATTCAAAAATAGGCGACGCTTTTAATGCAACGTGCCTTCACTGCCACCGGTGGTAAAGGGGCGGATGCGGGAGATACGGACGGGCAACCGGATGTTTTTCCGAAAAACCAAAAAAACCCCACACTCTTCTAAAGTAACCATGAAAGTCCTCGTTGTTGAAGACAATGAACCCCTGCGCAAATCCATCGGACAGCGCCTGCGGGAGTCAGGCTGCGCTGTGGATGAAACCGGCGACGGAGCCGAAGGCCTCTGGCTGGCCACGGAAAACCGCTACGCGCTGGCGATTCTGGATTTGATGCTCCCCAATATGGACGGGGTGGAACTGCTGCGCAAAATGCGCGGCCAGAACGCCGACACCAGCGTGCTCATTGTCACCGCCCGCGATGCGGTGGGTGACCGCGTGACCGGGCTGGACGCCGGCGCGGATGATTATCTGGTCAAGCCGTTCTCCCTGGACGAACTGATGGCCCGCGTGCGGGCTCTGCTCCGCCGCACCCATAATGTGAAGGATCCCATCATCCGCGTGGGCGATCTGGAGATCGACACCAACCGTAAATCCGCCTCCCGCGGTGGCCAGCCGCTGGAGCTGACCGCCCGCGAATACGCCCTGATTGAACTTCTGGCCATGCGCTCCGGCGAAGTGGTCAGCCGCGCCGAAATCTGGGAGCAGCTCTACGACTTCAATCAGGATCCGGAAAGCAACGTGGTGGATGTTTTCATTGCCTACCTGCGCCGGAAAATTGAGCGTGAGGACAAGCCAAAGCTGATCCATACCCGCCGGGGCATGGGCTATATTCTGGAGGAGCGCGCCGCCTGATCCCGGCTTTTGGACTGCTGACATGGTGGAATTCCCTCCTCCCTAATGCCCCTTCGGCCCAAATCCCTTCAGGGACGCCTGCTATTGGGCATCCTTGTCTGTCTAACGGCCACCCTCGCACTCGGGGGGGTGGTCGTTTACCGGGTCATTGATGCACATCTGAGAGAGGAATTCGACACCGCCCTCAGGGAAAAACTGCGTTTTTACGCCATCACGATCAAGTTCATCTCCGAAGATCAACCCTTCCAGATGAAAATGGGAAAGGCGGAGTTTGAACTGATGAACACCTCCGCTTATCCGGATTATGTCGAGTTCTGGTACTGGCCGCGGGAAAGGGAAATCTACCGCATTCCCTCCCTGACAAATCTGAAGGCCCACCTGCCTGTGGTTCCCCTGAAGCCGGAGGAAGCCGTCTTCACGGATTTTCACTTCCCGGGCGCCAACACCCAGGTGAGGATGCTCAGCCGGATCATTTATCCCCCGCAGGATGAAAGCAATGACCCCATTGCCGTGCGAATCGCGGTGGCGAAACCAACGCATGCCCTGATCGAGGCCCTCGCCGAGGTAAGATGGTTTCTGATCAAGACCGGGATCTTCACCACTGCGGCACTGATGCTCTGCGCCCAAGTGATCGTGCGCCGGGCGGCCCGGCATGTCCATACCCTGTCGCATCAGATCGAGGCCATGCCTCTGGTGGACAGTGATGAGCGGTTTGCCCTCCCTGGTGCCCCCAGCGAGCTGCAGCCTGTGGTCCGCCGCCTCAATGCCCTGATGGACCGGGTGGGAGCGGCGATTGATCACGAGCGCATGTTCACCTCCAATGCCGCCCATGAGCTGCGGAACCCGCTGGCCGCCATCCGCAGCACGGTGGAAGTCGCACTCAGCCGCACCCGCAAGCCGGAGGAGTATGAGGAGACCTTGGAGGCGGTGCTGGAATCCCAGGCCGGCATGCAGCGGGTGGTGGATCACCTGCTGCTGCTGGCGCGGCTGGAGAGCGGCCATCAGATCCACGAGTTCTCCTTGGAGTCCGTGTCCCTGTCCAAGCTGCTGCGCAGCGCTTGGCGGCCCAGTTTTGACCGGGCCTCCGACCGGGGGCTGAAAGTTTCATGGCAGGTGGAGGAGCCTGCGCATCACCTGCTGATTCCCTCAGCTCTTGTTGGGATTGTGCTGCGCAACCTTTTTGACAATGCCTCCTCCTATACTCCGGAAGGGGGGCAGATCCGCATTTCCGCCGCCGTGAGCGGCGGCACCGCCACCATTTCCGTGGCCAACACCAATCCCGGCCTCACCGGCGGGGATCTGGAGAGGAGCTTCTCCCCCTTCTGGCGCAGTGACCCCAATGCCAGCGGCCACCGGGGCAACGCCGGCATCGGGCTTGCGCTGGTCCGCCGAATCATGCATACCATGGGCGGGCATGCAGAGGCCACAGTGGAAGGGGATTTTCTGGCGTACCGCCTTGTTTTTCCTGCTGCCGCGGATCCGGAGCTGAAAGCCGTAAGCGAAAAAACGGTCTGAAAATCAGAGACCCTTTTTATGGGATGGCCAACGGTGCAGGCCCCGTCTGTTCATTTTAGCAGTGAATGAACGAGTGAGCAAACGAGCAGTGGCTCCCCGTGATATACTGATTGTCATGAATGATTTCCGGAAAACTGCTCCTCCAACCGTGGAAATCCTCCGCCTATCCGGAATTGCTTTTGGCAATTTGTATAACCTATTTCCCCCGGGCACGCCTTCCGACCAGCCCCGGGCGGGGAGCCCTTGACGGATGGTGCATCGTTGGCGGAACCATTGCCTCAAAGGCAAAGATCTTAAAAGGTTAAAACAACCTGATAAAATCCGGATTTGCGTGGGACGTGAATGGAAGTTTCAGTTGTGCGTCCGGAGGGGATGTGCTAAAAACGCGACCGTGTCGGGGTGCCGCGTGGCACCTCCACGAAGTTCCTGCCGACCGCAGTCTTCCAACAAGCTTGTGTACCGAGGCATGCAGAATTGTTGATGATTAAACGCCTCAAAGAAAATTAGAGAAATGGAAATATACGTTGGAAACCTCGCCTACGAAACGACCGAGGCTGCGCTGACAACCGAGTTCGGAGCTTTTGGCTCTGTGGATAAGGTCAGCATCATCATGGATAAATTCACGGGCCGCTCGAAAGGTTTTGCTTTCGTTTCCATGCCCAATGTCAATGAGGCGAATGCCGCGATTGAAGCCATCAATGGCAAGGACATGGATGGCCGTCCGCTGACTGTCAATCAGGCCCGTCCGCGTGAGGAGCGTCCCTACGCCGGCGGCAGCGGTGGTGGCGGCGGCGGCTACGCCGGTGGTGGCGGCGGCGGCGGCTTCAAGCCCCGCAGTGGCGGTGGTGGCGGCGGCTACGCCGGTGGCGGCGGCGGGGGCAGTCGGGGCGGCTACGGTGGCGGCGGTGGCGGCGGTGGCCGTGGCGGCTACGGTGGCGGTGGCAGCGGTGGTGGTGGCGGCGGCGGCGGTTTCCGTGACCGTGGCGACCGCGGACGTGACCGTGGCGGTGACCGTTACTGAGCGGCATTCCTGTCCACAGTGGGAAAAGTGCCGTATTTGACGGATCCCATTCCCATCTGATTATTTACTACTGAAGCCGGAGAGTCCGCTCTCCGGCTTTTTTGTGCCGGTAAAACCATGGGCAGTGGAATGGGGAATGGCAAAAGCCGCCCCGCCGGACCTTTACGATCCAGCCAGAGCGGCTTTGGGATAAATGGATGAAAACATCAGGGCACAGTATGCCGGGGAAGTCCGGAATGCGGCCCTTCAACTTTGCGGCCGGGAACTTACTTGGACTCCTCGGCGGGCTTGGCTTCAGCCAGCTTTTTGGTGACTTCCTCGGGCACTTCAAGCTTGGTGGAGCCCACGGCGCTGATTTCAGTGGTGGTCTTGCGGTTGATCTCACGGTCCTCGCCGTTGAAGGAAATGGTGCCCTTCACATGGGTCTCCACTTTGGCGACGGTGCCGTCCTTGAGCCAGTAGCTGACGGTGCCGGAGACATCGCGGGGCTCAGGACGGTTGCCGCCGTCCCCGCCACCGCCACCGCGGCGGCCACCGCCACCGTAGGTAAGCAGAGCCTTCACGGAGTCAGCGCTGAGAGCACCAGTGATGGTGCCGTCCTTCTCCTCCAACTTGTCAATTTTTCCCGCGGTCTCCGCGATTTGCTCGGCCGGGGCCTTCAGGTTGCGGAATGCTCCGGCGCCTCCGCGTCCACCGCGTCCGCCACCGCCATCATTGGAGCGGGCGGCCGCGATTTCCTCCGGAGTCTTCCAGCTGCCGTCCCGCTTGGTGACCACTTTGCCATCCTTCACAAAGGTTTCGGAGGTGTTGTCACCAAACTTGGTGGTAATGAGGCTGATGCCGCTTTTGAGGGTTTTGCCCTCCACGGGGCTCATGCGGGGGGCATTGCCGCCACCGCCGCCACCCACGCGCTCTGTAGTGGTGGTCCAGCTGTAGTTTTCAGCCTCCACCAGCTTTTTGGCGGCGGCGGCCACGTCCTCCTTGGCGCCGGCAAAAGCGGATACCGGCAGCAGCGCGGCAAGAAAGGCGGAGGTGAGCAGAGATGTTTTCATATAAATTTATAAATGACGGATTGAATTATTAGGATGGAGACAAGTGGCATGGAGAACCATCATAACACCGGAGACGGCCACGCGATCCATAAAGTGTCGCTCTTTCGATCCGTGTACCCGGAGAAGGCGCGGACCGGCCGGAAGCCCCAAACTGAGCGGATCCGTGACACGGCCGACCGGTAGCCAGCCGGTTTCCAGTGGTCCCGTTCCCTTGCGCGGGACGGTTTGTGGCGTTAAGAATGCCGGTTCCATGCTGAATCTCCGAAATCTCACCAAATCTTTCCAAGCCCGCACTCTCTTCCAAGGGGCGGACATGACGATCAATTACGGCGAGCATGTCGCTTTGGTGGGACCGAATGGAGCCGGGAAATCCACTCTGTTTTCCCTCATTCTCAAAACCGACATGCCGGATGCCGGAACGGTGGAGCGGGATGACTGGACCACTCTGGGCTACCTGCCGCAGGAGGGGGAGGCCCATGGTGAGGAGACAGCCTTGGACATCGCCTGCGGCCGCGGCTCGCAGCAGGCGGAACTGGAGGCCATCCTGCGCTCCCATGAGGAGGCGGGAACGGTGACGGATCCGGATTATTATGAGGCCCAGGCCAAATTCGATGCCCTGAACCATCCCGAAATCGAGGCCAAGGCGAAAAAAATGCTCCGGGGCCTTGGCTTCACGGAGGAGAACTGGCTCCGTCCCGCCCGGGAGCTCTCCGGAGGCTGGGTCATGCGCGCCCACCTGTCCCATCTGCTGGTGCTGGAGCCCGACCTGCTGCTGCTTGACGAGCCGACCAACCATCTGGACCTCATGTCGCTGCTGTGGTTCCGGCAGTATCTGAAAACCTATGCCGGCGCTGTGCTGATCATCTCGCACGACCGCGATTTTATGGACGAGATCGTGCAGACCGTCTATGAAATCGACGAAGGCAAGTTCCTGCGTTGGACGGGGAACTACTCCTCCTACCTCACCCAAAAGGAGGCAGCCTATGAGCGGGCGGTTCAAGCCTACCGCCTCCAGCAGAAGGAGATCGAGCATCTGGAGGAGTTCATCGACCGCTTCCGCAATGTCGCCTCCAAGGCCGCGCAGGCCCAGAGCCGTCAGAAAGTGCTGGATAAAATCGTGCGGCTGGAGAAACCCAGGACGCCGCGCAAGGTCTTCCGGTTCAACTTTCCCCAGCCTGCCCGCAGCGGCCAGCGGGTGGTGATTCTGGAGGGCATCCATCAGGCCTACGGTGAACGCAAAATCTACACCGGTCTTGACCTCGAGATCGAGCGCGGCGAGCGCACCGTGCTCATCGGGCCCAACGGCGCGGGGAAATCCACGCTGATCAAAATCCTCGCCGGGGAAATTCCTTTCCAAGCAGGTCAGCGCAGGCTGGGCAGCAATCTGAAGGTCGGCTATTTCAGCCAGCACCGCAGTGCGCAGCTGGAGCCGGAGCTGACAGTTCTGGACGAGGTGATGCGGGCCTGCCCCACTCTGCGGGAGGACGACGCCCGCGCCATTCTGGGAAGTTTTCTTTTCCGCCGCGAGGACGTCTACAAACGGTGCAAGATTCTTTCTGGTGGAGAGAAAAGCCGGCTGAATCTCGTTAAATTCCTTGTTGATCCGCCGAACCTGCTCCTCATGGATGAGCCCACGACCCATCTGGATATCTCCAGTATCGAGGGTCTCACACAGGCTCTGCTGCGCTATGAGGGGACACTTGTCTTCATCAGCCACGATGTCCACTTCATCCGCCTCCTTGCCACCAAGGTGCTGCACATCAATTCAGGGAAAGTCACGCCGTTTGCCGGAGGGTACGATTATTACTTAGAGAAATCCGGCCAGGAAAATGCGAGGGCGGCTATTGTGTCGGAGTGAGTGCCACCTGCGCAGCAGGCAGTGGAGGCCACACCTTTTTTGAAAAGGCTGCGCACAGGTTTTTGCTGCTGCCCGGCCATAGCCGTGCAGGGCTTTTGGTTTCCCCGGTTTGGTAGGGACGTGCACCATCGGATGCGGACCCGCGGACGGTAAATAGGGCATTCCTTCGCCGCCGACTGGCATGCGCTCCGCTCTCTTTCATAGGGGGGGATCGCTGCCTCCGGGGCAGTCACCGCACAGGTGTCTCCCTGCTTTAAGCGCATGTAGGAATGAGATTGTCTGATATTCCGCAAGTCCGGTGTTTCCATACAGGGCTTTTTCACTTTTTATCAGTGTCTCCGCCTTTCCCTAAAAACCTCATTTCTCCCCATCACATGCCCGAATTTTTAGCGCGCCTGACCTCCGAGGAAACAGGCTCCCTTTCATCACGCATGCGGGCCCGGAGGATGGGACTGCTGCTCGACATGATCAGGACGGTCCATCAAAAGCACGGACAGGTCAGCATTCTGGACATCGGCGGTCGGAAACGCTTTTGGCAGCCGATCGAAAATGAGCTTCCCAAGTGCAACGTCAAGGTGTCCATCATCAATTTGCCCGATGAAATCGACCGCCGCGGTCAAAACGGGGATGATGATGTCTTCACGCACGTCAAAGGCGATGCCTGCCGCATGCCGCAGTATGCGGATAAAAGCTTTCATTTGGCGGTTTCCAACTCGGTGATCGAGCACGTGGGGAACTGGAACCAAGTCCGGGCTTTCGCCTCGGAGGCCCGCCGGGTGGCGGAGCACCTTTTTGTCCAGACCCCGAATTTCTGGTTTCCGATTGAGCCCCACTATGTCTGCCCGCTGTTCCACTGGCTGCCCCGGCCCATGCAGGCTTGGCTGTTCATGCACTTCAAGTTCGCAGTGCAGTACCCCACCAGGGATCTGGACAAGGCCATGAAGTGGGTGGACGAGGCACCCCGCCTGCTGACCCACCGGATGCTGCGGCATCTGTTCCCGGACTGCCGCATCATTCCGGAGAAGTTCCTGATTTTCTTTAACAAATCATGGATGGTTCTCCGTGCTTGAGCCTGCCCAGAGGGCATGAAAAGGGTCAAGCGACCGGCGGAAAACCGCCGACCCTCAGCGCCGCAAAACCTCCCCGTCATCAGGGGAAAAGAAAAACGGGGCCGCAGAGGCCCCGTTTCGCGTTTTGGAATGGATAAAGCGGTGGTGCTCAGTGGGCTTTGCAGAACTCCTCGAACCGGTCGAGACCCTTTTTAATGACGTCCAGGCTGCAGGCGTAGCTGAAGCGCACCGTGTCGTCGGCACCGAAAGCGATGCCCGGGACGACGGCCACATGGCTGCGGATGAGGAGCTTCTCCGCGAAATTGGTGCTGGAGATACCGGTTTTCCCGATATTGACGAGATAGTAGAACGCGCCTTTGGGTTCCACCACGCTGACGTTGTTGATTTTGCTGAAGCGCTGGAGCATATAGCCGCGGCGGAGGTCGAACTCGGCGCGCATGTCCTCGACCACGTTCTGGTCGCCGTTAAGGGCGGCAAGGGCGCCGTACTGAGCGAAGGTGGCCGGAGCGCTGGTGGTGTGGCTCTGGATGGTGTCGATGGCGTCGGCGATCTGCTTGTTGGCGGTGGCGGTGTAGCCCACGCGCCAGCCGGTCATGCTGTAGGCCTTGGAGAAGCCGTTGACCACGATGGTCAGATTTTTCAGCTCCTTGCTGATGCTGGCGATGCTGGTGTGCTCGGCCCCGTCATAAACAAGCTTTTCGTAAATTTCGTCGGAGAGGATCAGAATATCCTCAGCCAGGGCGATCTCCCCGAGGGCGGCAAGTTCCTCCGCGTTGTAAACCGCGCCGGTGGGGTTGGAGGGGCTGTTGAGAATCAGGAGCTTGGTGGCCGGGGTCATGGCGTCCTGGAATTCATCAGGCGTCATTTTCCAGCCATTCTCCTGCTTGGTCTCCACGATGACCGGGATGGCGCCCGCGAGGCGGACCATGTCCGGATAGCTGGTCCAGTAGGGGGCGGGGATCACCACCTCGTCGCCAGGGCCGCAGGTGGCGAGGATGGCGTTGTAGCAGGAGTGCTTGGCCCCGCAGTTCACGCTGATCAGGTTGGGCGTGTAGCTCAGGCCGTTTTCCGTTTCCAGCTTGGCGCAGAGCGCCTCCCGGAGCTCCAGCAGACCCGCGCTGGCGGTGTATTTGGTTTTGCCGGCGGCCAGGGCGGCCACGGCGGCCTCCTTGATGAAGGCCGGGGTATCCATGTCCGGCTCACCGGCGCCGAAGGAGCAGACGTCGATGCCTTCCTTTTTCATTTTCGCTGCCTGGCTGGTAACCGCGAGGGTAATGGAGGGGGCGATATTGGCGATGGAAGGCGTGACGAAGTCCATGAATGGGCGGTGGTGAGAATGAAACCGGAAAGGGGGAATCTGAAAGGGCCGGTAAGAGACAGCGGGCGGGGGGGGTTGTCAACACGTGAGGGCCGCGCTCCGCCCTTATAGCCCGCGCAGAGCCAGCAGGCGCTCCACCTGTTTGGCGATCATGTCGAATTCCAGGTTCACCCGGTCCCCCGGCACAGTGTCCGTGAGGGTGGTGACGGCGTGGGTGTGGGGGGTGATCCAGATGGTGAGCCGGTCCTCCGCCAGCTCCGCCACTGTCAGGCTCATGCCATTGACGGTGATGGACCCCTTCAGCACCGTCAGACGGCGGCCTTCAGGAGGCAGGCTGACGGTCAGGCGGTGATCCTGGCCCGACTTTTCATAAACCAGCACCGTGCCCGTGGTGTCCACATGCCCTTGCACAAAATGTCCGCTCAGCCGGGCGTCGGCGCGCATGGCCCGTTCCAGGTTCACCCGCTTTCCGGTGCCCAGATCCGCCAGATTGGTCAGCCGCAGGGTTTCCTGAAGCAGGTCAAACCTCACCCGGCCCTGACCGGACTCCACCACGGTGAGGCAGCAGCCATTGATGGCCACGCTCTCACCCAGCACCAGATCATCCGCAAAAACCACCCCGCGCAGGATCAGATGACCGCCCTCCGGCGTAACGGTCAGGGACTCCACTTCGCCCAGATGCTCGACGATTCCCGTAAACATAGGCTGAGTCCTTTCCCCAAACCCTGTCGGCATCAACCGGCAATCCGGTGCCGGGCCATGCGCCGGTGGCCTCCATCCATGGTGGGCAGGCAGCCCTCCACTGGTTGTCCGGTTTCAGGACTCCATGGATGACAGGGCAACCGCCAGGCGTTCCAGATGATCCTCCGCCAGCAGGCCGGGCCGGCGGCTCCTCCTGCGGTATTCCTCCTTTATCCGCCGCACCGCCACTCCCAGCGCCCAAGAGGCGAAGGGCCGCGCGGCATCATATTTCCTGAAATTCCGACACAAAATCAGCACCACATCCTGAAACACATCCGCCCGCTCGTCCGCCGCCGCCAAGGCCCGGCCAGAAAAGCCCGCAGCCGGCCTTCGCAGCCGCTGAGCAGGGTGAGAAAAACTTCGCGGCGGTCCGGTTGGGCAATCATGCTGAAGGGATCATTGCCGTCCGCCGCTGTTTTCTGACACGGAAACTGAAAAATAATCACCCGCCGCCCCCCGGCGTTTTATCCCAAACGTCCGCGGCGGGCTCCTGCCCGGCTGGAGCTCTCCGTGAATATCCGGTAACGGACGGTTCCGCACCGGGTTCCCGCAATTTCCCCGTGGCAAACGGCGGCAAGTGGTGGTTTCTCCGGCAATGGCAAAATCTCCTGTAGTTCTCATCATCCGCGACGGTTGGGGCATCAATCCCGGGGGCAGGGAAATGGCGGTGGCCAACGGCGACGCCACCCTGCTGGCGCGCACGCCCTTTCATGATCATCTCTACGCCACCTACCCGCGCGGAACGGTCAGCGCCAGCGGCGAGGACGTGGGACTGCCCCCCGGACAGATGGGGAACAGTGAGGTCGGCCACTTGAATCTCGGGGCCGGACGCGTGGTTTACCAGGACCTGACCCGCATCAACAAAGCCATCCGCGAAGGCACGTTTGCCCAGAACGCCGTGCTTCAGGAGGCGTTTGCGAAAGCGCAGGGCCACCGTTTGCATTTCCTGGGGCTGGTGTCCGACGGCGGGGTCCACAGCCATCAGGACCATCTCACCGCTCTCTGCAACGCGGCGGAGGCCGCCGGGGTGGAGGATATCATGGTCCACGCCATCACAGACGGCCGCGACACCGCCCCCCAGGGCGGTGCCGAATACATGGCCAAACTGGAGCGCGATCTGGTCCCCAGCGGAGCTGTCATCGCCACCGTCATCGGGCGGTATTACGCCATGGACCGCGACCGCCGCTGGGAACGCAACAAGTTGGCCTGGGACGCCATCGTGCTGGGCCGGGGCGATGTCATCAGCGGAGGCTCCTCCGTCGAGGCCATCCGCAAAGCCTATGTGGCGGACCCGCGCGGTGATGAGTTCCTGCACCCCCTGATCCTCAGCCACGCCAATGAAGCGCGGTTCCGCGACGGCGATGTGGTGGTCTGGTTCAACTTCCGCGCCGACCGCGCCCGCCAGCTCAGCGAGGCCTTTTTGCTCCCGGACTTCGCCGGCTTTGACCGGGAGATCACGCCGAAGGTTGAGTACTACACCCTGACGGAATACGACGCCACTTATACGGGTTTCGGAGCACGGGTGATTTTTGAGCCCGAGAGCATGGACCAGCTTCTCGGTCAGGTCGTGGCCGCCGCCGGGCTGAAGCAGCTGCGGGCTGCGGAGACGGAAAAATACCCCCACGTGACTTTCTTCTTCAACGGCGGGGTGGAGACCCCGAATCCCGGCGAGGACCGCTATCTGGCCGTCAGCCCCAAGGAGGTGCCCACCTACGACAAGAAACCCCAGATGAGCGCCCCGGATCTGGCCTTCGAGGTCATTCACCGGCTGGAGGAGTATGATCTCGTCATTCTGAACTTCGCCAATCCCGACATGGTGGGCCACACCGGCGTGGTGGAGGCCGGCGTCCACGCCTGCGAGACCATCGACCTCGCGGTGCGCCTCATCGTGGAGAAAACCCTGGCCCTCGGCGGCAAGCTTTTCATCACCGCCGACCACGGCAACTGCGAGACCATGCGCAACCCCGACGGCACCCCCAACACCGCCCACACCACTAACCTCGTCCATGGCATCTACGTCGCCGCCGACCACGACCGCTTCACCGTCCGCGACGGCATCCTCGCCGACATCTCTCCCACGCTCCTCGCCATGCTTGGCGTCGCCCAGCCTGAGGAAATGACCGGGAAGAGCTTGCTCAAAGAAAAATAAATCAGAAATATTTCTGTTTTAACCTTGTTTTATTTGTGAGTATTTGGTAGGTGCATCGCTATTTTAAATGCTATGCGTTCTTCATCAAAAAACTTTGGAGATTTCGGGGGAAATTGGACTGTTGTTAAATTGGCAGCAGTCACAGAATATTTTTCTTCCTTCAATAGGGTTTTGAGCAAAACGCCTTTCAAACGCGTGTATATCGATGCGTTTGCTGGCGGTGGCCGGATAAAGCAAACGATCGAGAAAAAAGCAGGGCCAAAGTTAACGCCCGGTTCTGATTGGTTTCCCGAAGATTCCAAGCTGGAAGAAAACTCAGTTGCAGAAGAATTCGAGGAAACTGAGTCGATTGGCTTCCGGCATGGCTCTCCGCTTTTAGCTCTGGAAGCCAATCCGGGGTTTGACGAATTCATTTTTATTGAACGTGATCAGGCGGTTTTGGATCAGCTCAAGGAGCAGGTAAAAAATGCACAAAGTTTACAAGGGAGACCTGTGCAATTTATTTGTGAGGATGCCAATACCGCACTCTCCCGAATTTGTCGGCCAGATTGGAGCAAGCGTTTTCGAGCCACCATCTTTCTCGACCCATTCGCGCTGCAGATCCATTGGGCAACGCTTGAAAAAATAGCTCGGACTAAAGGTATGGACATGTGGATGTTGTTTCCAGCGATGGCTGTGAATCGTATGCTTCCTAGAAATGGGAAAATGCCTGAAGTTTGGGCTCAACGGCTGAACGAAACTTTCGGTGACACCACATGGCGACAAGAATTTTACGCGACACCCCAAATCCCTCAAAATGACGATCTTTTTCCTGAACTGCTTCCGAATCCTCAAGAAACCAAGTTGGACGATCCTTTCGGGCGCCTTAGCCGATACGTAACCCGGCGGCTGAAGACTGTGTTTGTGGATGCGGTCGAAGAGCCCCTTGTATTAAAGACCGCCTTGGGAGCACCGCTTTTTCTACTCTGCTTTGCAGTCGCGAATAAAAAGGGGGCTCCAATCGCAAAACGAATCGCCAACCATATAATTAAAAATCAAAACAATGGCCACTAGCTCCATAGAATGGACCGAGCTTACGTGGAATCCCACGACGGGCTGCGATAAGATTTCAGCAGGCTGCAAATTTTGCTATGCTGAAATAATGTCCCGTCGGCTTCAGGCAATGGGTTTGGAAAAATATGCCGCCGGATTCAAAATTCGGCGCCATGAATCCGCTTTGACAATTCCCTATGGTTGGAAAAAGCCTGCAATGGTTTTTGTGAATTCCATGAGTGACTTGTTTCACAAGGAGATTCCATTGGAATTCATTAAAAAAGTGTTCAAGGTGATGAATGATTGCCCGCACCTGATTTTTCAAGTGCTGACCAAACGGAGCGAGAGACTGGAGGTGGATTGGCCCCATTTGAACTGGAGCGAAAACATTTGGATGGGCGTAAGTGTGGAAAATGACGCTGCGGCGCATCGCATTGAGAATCTACGCAAAGTGCCTGCTTCCGTAAGATTTTTGTCCTGTGAACCATTAATCGGCCCGCTGTCGAAGTTGAATTTAAAAGGGATTGATTGGGTGATTGTGGGAGGCGAAAGCGGAGCGCATCCAAGGCCGATGAAGGCGGAATGGGTTGTGGATATCCGCGATCAATGTGAAAAACACGATGTTGCTTTCTTTTTTAAGCAATGGGGTGGGCGGAACAAGAAAGCAGCAGGAAGGGAATTGGAAGGAATTCACCATGATACTTTTCCCAAGCCCAAGAAACGGCGCCAAGTCAAAGAGGCAGTCTGAATGGGGAGTGGCAATCTGCGAAAGTGTGGGATGCTGAACTTTCGGAACCCTTAGGGATAAACGGAAAACAGTGCGTGGGCTCTTGATTGAAAGCGGTTTCCCGCTTCCGTCCCAGTTCCTCGCGCCATTCTGCTTCTGCTAATTTGCCCCCAAAATGCCACTGACACTCTTTGACACCATGTCCCGCGCGGCGCGGGAGCTGACCCCGATTGATGGCCAAACGCTGCGGTTCTACTGCTGCGGGCCGACGGTTTACGGGCCGGCGCATATCGGGAATTTCCGCACGTTCGTGCTGCAGGATCTGTTCCGCCGGGTGGTAGAGCTGGGCGGGGTGCCGACCAGGCATGTGCGGAATCTGACGGATGTGGATGACAAAACCATCCGCGTCTCCCAGGAGCAGGGGCAAACGCTGACGGATTTCACGCGGCACTGGACGCGGCAGTTCCATGCCGACTGCGCCGCGCTGCACTGCCTGCCGCCGCATGTGGAGCCTGGCGCGGTGGACCACATCCCGCAGCAGGTAACCATGATTCAGGAACTGATGGCCAAGGGCCACGCCTATGCGGCGGCAGACGGGTCCGTGTATTTCAAAGTGGCGTCCTATCCGGAATACGGACGGCTTTCGCGGCTGAATGAGCGGGAGCTGAAGCTGGGCACCTCCGTGGCTGATGACGAGTATGAGAAGGACACGCTGGCGGACTTCGCCCTCTGGAAAGCGCGCAAGCCGGAGGATGGTTCCAACTGGTGGCCCGCGCCCTGGGGCGAGGGTCGTCCCGGGTGGCATCTGGAGTGCTCGGCCATGATCCGGGAGTATCTGGGGGACACTTTCGATCTTCACTCCGGCGGGGTGGACCTCGTGTTTCCCCATCATGAGAACGAGATCGCGCAGAGCGAATGCTGCACGGAGAACCACGGCTTCGCGGCGCACTGGTTCCACATCACGCATCTGCTGGTGGACGCGAAAAAGATGAGCAAGAGCTTGGGCAATCTTTACACCTTGGCTGATCTCGTCGCCAGAGGCTTCACCCCGGAGGAGGTGCGTTATGTGCTGACCGCCGCCCATTACAGTGGACAGCTGAATTTCACCTTCGACTCTCTGGAGGCCGCCCGGCAGGTGCTGCTGCGGCTGGCCCGTGCGGAGCGCTCACTGGCCGCCCGTGCTTTCCCTGACAAAAACTCCGGTGCCTTGCCCACCCAAGTGGAAATTCCGCCACCGGCTTACGAATCTCTGATCCGGCAGGATCCCGGCCCGTTCGCCGCCGCTTGGAAGGCGCTGAACCACGATCTCAATACCGCCGAGGCGCTGGGTCATGTGTTCACCACCCTGAAATCCCTGAAGCCGGAGATACTCAACCCCGAGGAGGCGCTGTCCGCCTGGCGTGGGCTGCACCTGATCCTGACCGCTTTTGGAATCACGTTTCCCGAGGAAAAGGTGGAGGAGATTCCAGTGGAAATCCGCACGCTGGCGGAAGCCCGCTGGGCCGCCCGCACTGCTAAAAACTGGGCCGAATCGGACCGCCTGCGCCGCGAGCTCGACAGCCTCGGCTGGTCCATGAAGGATGGCCGGGAGGATTACACTCTCAGCCGCAAATAACGAAAAATCTTTCCACAGCCGGACCGGTGTTCAAGCCCTGTTCGGAACAGCAAAAAGGATGGCTCTGAGTTTCAGAGCCATCCTTTTGTTTACAGGAGTGCCTGTGGTTAAATTTTATTGAACACGCCTCCTCTGATTATCATTTGATCCCCGGTTTTGCTGTTCCTGGGCTGGGCGTTGCTGCTGCTCGGCCTGTCGCTGTTGTTGCTCAGCGGCCCGGTTCTGCTGCTCCTGAGCCTGACGGGCCTGCTGCTCCTGGGCTTGGCGCTGCTGCTGTTCAGCGGCGCGGCGCTGCTGCTGCTCCTGGGCCTGACGGGCCTGCTCCTCCTGGGCCTGGCGCTGCTGCTGTTCGGCGGCGCGGCGCTGCTGCTGCTCCTGAGCCTGACGGGCCTGCTGCTCCTGGGCCTGGCGCTGCTGCTTTTCGGCGGCCCGGTTCTGCTGCTCCTGGGCCTGACGGGCCTGCTGCTGCTCGGCTTGGCGCTGCTGCTGCTCCTGGGCTTGACGCGCCTGTTCGCGCCGACCGTTTTCCTGCTGGTCGCGGGTGGCCTTCTCCTGCTGACCACGCTGCTGGACCTCGCGTTGCTTAGCTTCCTGCTGCTGCTCTTGGGCTTGACGGGCCTGCTCACGGCGGCCGTTTTCCTGCTGTCCGCGGGTGGCCTTCTCCTGCTGATCGCGCTGCTGGGTCTCGCGCTGCTGTTGTTCAGCGGCACGGCGCTTCTGCTCCTCGGCTTGAGGGGCCTGCTCACGGCGGCCGTTTTCCTGCTGGTCGCGGGTGGCCTTCTCCTGCTGATCGCGTTGCTGGGCTTCCCGCTGTTGCTGCTCCTGAGCTTGGCGGGCCTGTTCGCGGCGATTGTTTGCATCACGATCGCGGTTCGGATTCCCCTGTTTGCCATGCTCTGGCTGCTGGTCGGCGGTTTGAGGCTTTTGTCCATCCTGACCGGGCTGGGTTTGTGGCTGGGACTGGGGGTGTGCAGGGCGGTTGTTGTTTTCTTTGTTACCTTGAGTTTCGCGCTGCTGGCGTTGCTGCTCCTGCAAATCAGCCAGCCGTTTTTGCTCCTCCTGAAGCTTGCGCAGCTGTTCGCGGCGGCCATTGTCATCGCGGGGACTATCGCCCCGGCGGGTTTGGTTGCGATCCTCACCTTGGCGGTCGTTGTTCCGGGGATTCCCAGGCTGGGCAGCCGGATCGTTGGCTGCGCCATTGGGTACGGGCGGAATACTGGTCTGATCCTGGTTGCCGCCGGGGCCGGACTTCTGAGCCTGGGCTTCGCGCTCTTGGCGGAGCTTCGCCACCGTCTGCTGACGCTCCTGAAGTTCTTTCTGCGCCGTCTCCCGCCGTTCCCTTCTGGCAATTTCAGCTTGGTTGCCGCCATTGGGATTGTCGGCGCGGGGATCGCCAAGTGGGTTGCCGTCAGGCTTTCCATCGCGGTTGGCGTCGGCGGTGCGGGGATCGCGGTTCGGACTGCCATCGGGGCGACCGTCACGGTTGGCACTTGGGTTGCGCGGAGGACTGCCGTCGGGCTTTCCATCACGGTTGGTGTCGGCAATGCGGGGATCACGGTCGCGGCCGGGAGGGCCTCCGGGATTGCGGGGATCGCTGCCGGGGGGACGGGTTCTGTCATTCTGTCGCTCCACCAGCTGATCCCGGCGGGCACGGAGTTTTTCCAAGTTTTCATGCCGCTCCGCCAGCTGGCGCACGGGCTCCTGCTTCAGAGCCAGCACGGAGCGCTGGCGTCGCTCCTGCAGTGCCTCGCGGAAGCGTTTTTCGAGATCCGGTTTGAATTCCGGGCGGCGCACCACCTTGTTGTCATCCAGCCGACCGCGGAGAACGGCGGGGCGGATGCCTTCATTCCAAGCGGCACGCACGCTGGGTGCGTAGAGCGCCAGACGGTCGTTGTCAAACTTGGGGCGGTAGTCGCGCCGGTCATTGCCCCAGCTGCGGTTCCGCTCGATGCGGAAATGACGCATCGGCGCCGGCAGGCAGCTGTTAACCCAGTTGACCTCCGGCCCTCGGCAGATGACACGGCCCGGACGGATGCTGAAGTTGGTTTTACAGACGGTGACGCGGAAATGCAGCCGGCTTTCCGAAACCGGGCGGCAGTAGGAGCGGACCGGCTCATTGAAATAGCGCACCGGTATGAAGTTGTAGCAGTCCGGGCTGATGCCATAATCGTCGTCAAAGCTGGGACCGTAGTCCGTGTTGGAGACATAAACCGTCTCCGGGGGCATGGGGCACCAGCCGACATAATCGTCATTGTTCCGCCAGCTCACCCAGGCGGGAGCCCAAGTGTCACCAGGAACCCAGATCCAGCCGGCGTTCTGGAGCAGGGCCCAGCGGCCATAGTGATAAGTAGCCCAGCCAAAGGGCTCATCGGACGCCCAGGTCCAGCCCTGGTCGGAATCCACCCATTTACCCACCGTGTAGGGGCGCCAGTCGGCGGGCACGGAGGAAGGCTGCCAGACGTAGCCATAGTCGGGGGTTTCCCTCCAGTCGCCGTAGGGAGCCAATCCCTCATAAAAAGCTTGGTAGTCACGGCCCCCGCCGGTGGCGGCGGAGGCGACAGGTTCGGGCTCCGGTTCCAGAGGAGGGGCGGTGGTAGCCTTGGCATTTTCCTTCGCCTTTTCCAAATCCGCCTGCTGCTGCGCCAAGGCCGCCTTCTCCTGGGCCAGCTGATCCTGTTGGATCTGGAGCTGAAGGGCGGCCTCCTGGGCTTTCAGATCCGCGATCTGGCGCTCCACTTCGGTGGTGTCGTCCGTTTCATCGGGCGGAGATGCTGCCTCCGGACCGGAAACCGCTGCCGGCGGGGAGTTATTGGAAATGGAAATGGAGGGCTGCTGCCCGTCACAGGCGGAAAACAGCAGTCCTGTGGAGACTGCCAAGGTGGGAAGCAAAAACGGTTTCATATCGATCTATGGATGTTGCGCGAAGGTGGGACCGCCGGCAGGGGGCGTTTATTCATAGCACCGGCGTTTTCCCATCATTACGACCTTGGAATGGCACTGCGACGGAAGGAAGTGCCGGGTAAACCACCAACCGGCGGAGCGCTTTTGGAAATGATTATGGCAAACGGTAAAAAAAACCGTCTATTGAATAAAGGAGCTGTTAATTTGAGTGAAAACCCCAGTGGATATCCTTCCAATGATGGAATGGGAAATAAAGCCCGGTTTCCGCCGCGCTCAGAACTGGGAATTCAAGGTGTGACGATGTTGCCCATGAGGCGGGCGAACCCGTGGCTGGAGGACAGGGCGGGATCCAGTTGCATGAGAACCACGCCCCGGGTGGTGGGCAGACTGGCGGCGGCAGTGGGGGATGGCGACCAAGTTTGCAGATCCGGGGACAGTTGCAGGAGGAGGGAGGAAGCCGCGGTGCCGGGGCGCGCAGGCCATTCAAAGCGGATTTTACCGGGCTGCGGCAGAGTGACACTCAGGGGAGCCGGGGAAACCCGGCGGGGATGGCTGACCGTGAGGTATTCGAGAAGATTGGGCAGGCCGTCGTGGTCGGGATTGCCCAGAGGGCCGGAGATGGAGGGATCAGCGAGCTCCTCCGTGGTGAAGAAATCCGACCGCCAGTCCGCAAAGGTCAGGGTTTCCACCACGGTGCCGGGAGTGGGTGCGGCGGCGCGCCATTGGCTGGCGGTCGTGCCGTCGCTGCCGCTGGCGGGGGCCAGCAGGGTCAGGGACTTGCCGCCGCCGTCCGCCGCTTCCGGCCAGTCGCCGTTGTCCTGCCACGTGATGTCGGCGATGACGGCTCCCGAGGCGGTGACGAGTTTGATCTGCTCACCATTGTTGGCGAGACGGGTGCCGTTGGCAAAACCCCCGGCGGGTTCGAAGCCATAACGCAGAGCGAAGGCACCACGGTCGGACGCGAGCACCAGGCTGGCTCCCGGAGCCAGTTCGTGAACCTGGCTGCCAGTGGCGAAATCAAAATCGATGCCGGCGGCGAACCGCAGACTGTTCAGGGCGACAGGCTGCGCGGAGCGGTTGGTGATTTCCAGAAATTCAAATTGGTCAGCATTCGTGAACCCCGCCGCCGTCTCCTGCGGCGTGGGGTCGGCGGGATGGTAGTGAATTTCCGAAATGGCCAGCGCGGCGGTGGCGGGAGGCACGGCGCTGGTGAACCGGGCTTCGGTCAGCGCGGACCACACGCCGTCCTTGAGGACACGGGTTTTGAGCGGGAATGACGCATTGCCGGGTGGGGTGACCGGGCCTTGGGCTGCGGTGGCGGAGGGTGAAACCGCTCCGGTGATGGAAATCCGGGGATCGCTGCCATCGGTGGTGTAATAAAGAATGGCCGCCGGCTCCGGAGTGGTCAGGGTGATTTTGTCCTCCACTCCCAGAGCGCCGCCAAAGGGGGCGATGTCCGCCGGCTCGACCTGAGGGTAAAAGCCGCGCGCCCGGAACTGCCGGATGACAATGCCGGCGCGCTGCATGGCGAAGGTGCCGCGCAGCCACTCCGTCTCGGGCCGCCAGTATTGCTGCCGGGTGATGCGCTGATTTTTCCAGCCGGACACCACGCCCACGCCGGGCAGGACCGATATGCTTAAACCCGACACATCCCCCCAGCGGGCGGACTCCGCCAGAATGGGAGCGTCAAGCTCCTGAATCATGGCCGCCAGGCGCGCCTGGGCGTTGGCCGGGCTGAGAGCCCCCTGATTGTAATACAGCCGCCGCATGCGGTCGGCGGCGTGCAGGCGGAACTCCGGATCCTGCAGCAGCGCCGCCCACGGCGCGGCGGGGGTGTTGGGACGGGAGATGCCGGTGAAATCGAACTCCAGCTGACGCTGGGACACCGGCCAGGCGAAGTTGTCCGGCAGCGGGGAGACGCCCGCCCAGTTGCGCAGCAGATGGTTGCCCATGCTGATCTCCGCATCCCAGGTGAAGAACAGCCAAGGGGCGGCACCCGTCCCCCGCGTGTGATGCAGGGCATACCAGTTCTTGTTCTGATAAAAAGCGATGTTGCCGCTGGGATTCACCCCGTCCACCCCGGGCATGTAGGCCGGCCCCAGCCAGTCGAAGTCCCCGGCCCAGATGCGCACCAGCAGGTGGTCAATCAAATTGTCAGGGCCAATCAGGGCTTTCAAAGCCGCAATATCCACGGGCGTGGAGAGGGAGGAGGCAAGGGCCTGAAGATCATTCCAAGCCGCGTCGTCCCCATCCACCACCTGCTGTCCGGTGCCCGACTGGGCGTGGTGCACCACATCCCAGTCCTCCTCCGCGCCGCCTTCGTAGCCGGCAGCATAGCGGGCATTGGGACGCTCGTGGAGATCATAGAGTCCCCAGTAGAGGCCGTTCAGGCAGAGGTGGACATACCGCCCGCGCGGGGAAAGCAACCCTATTTCATTTTCCGTGCGGCGCAGGAACTGGTCCCGGAGATAGGTGCCATGACCCGCGAGGTCATAGGAGTCCAAGCTGGAGAGGCCGGCCGCCGGCGAGACGGTGAAGCTGTCATGCCCTCCGGAGCGCAGGACCAGCTGGTCGAAGACCTCGTAGGGGCTGCCGGGGAAAAGTGGGTAATTCAGCGCTCCGTCGGTTTCCGTGCCGCTGAAGTCGAGCCGGTAGGCTTTTTTGGCGAATTCCCGGACGCCCCCGCCGTGGGCTTGGAGTGTGGCTCGGATGCTGAAGCGGTCCGCCGGATCCGCCGGGTTGAAATACTCCACCGCCACCGGTTTTTCCGTATCCCCCCTCCGGCCATTGCCATTGATGCCGTCCAAGCCGAACAAATCATCGACCTGGCCAGTGAGGCAGACCACGGGCAGGGTCTCCGTCAGGGCTGACCGGATACCGGGGTCATTGGTTACCCCGGCATCCATCCCGTAATCGGCCAGCACCCCAAGGGAGGAGTTGAGCTGGCCATTGCGCAGGGGATTGCCCCAGGTGGCGGGAAAGCCGGGCGGGCTGTCCGGCTGGGAAATCCAGCTGGAGGGAAAAATCCACGTGCGGGTGTCCGTGGTGGACGGCACCAGACCGGCTTTGAAACCCCGCACGCGCAGGACAGTGGTGGCGGACAGCGGCAGAGGCGCGTTGAGCAGCGGGCTGGCCGCACCCGGCTCCGAGCCATCCAGGGTGTAGCGGATTTCAGCGCCGGGAGTGTCCACGGTCACGGTCACCGTGGCTGGGGCATTCAGAAATCCCCGGGGCAGGCTGAAGTGGGTGTCCCGCACATAGTCCGTGAGCCCCTCCGCCGCATTGGCCTCTCCAGGGGTTGGGCTGGGGAACCAAACCGCCGGGCCATTGCCGCCCGCCGGCTTACCATAACTGTAGCCGGCGAACTGCTTCGGATAATTTTCCCAGGCGGAGGCCGCCAGGCCGCCCTGCGGGGGGAAAAGAGCCAGCGACCCGCCTGAGGCCTTCAGCCGGAAACCGGTGTGCAGTTCCGAGGAGGGATCCGTGAGATTTTTTCCGGAGGCGCGCACCACCAGAAACTGCTGCGGGGACAGGCTGATATCGGGGAAAATCCACTTTTTGGGCTGGTTCGGATTGTCCGTGAGCGACCAGCCGCCGAGGTTCACCCCAGTGGCGTCGGGATTGTGGATTTCGATCCAGTCCGAGGATTCGCCAAAGGCATCGGTGTCCGTCCCCGGATTGGAGGCGAGGAATTCGCTGATCACAGGCCCGCCGCGGAGAAGCGGCACCGGCATCAGCGCCAGACCGAGTGCGGACACCAGTGCTGACAGCCGGGTGCGGGAAAAGGGGCGGCGTTTGCGTTGCATAGCGGGGAAGGAGGGTATCCTGACAGATGATTGGGAAAACCGCCATCTTTTCCGCTGGCCGGGGCCGCCGGGATGCAGCGAGTTGGAATTTTTCCATCCGGAAAACCCGTCCCTGCGGCGGGTATTTGCTCTTTTCAAAAAAGTTTTGACGGCTGGAGAGGCCTTCAAAGGCTGATAAGGGAGATAAAGTCAGGGCGGGTCCTTTTTAAGCCGAAGAACTGCAAATCAGGGATTGGCCAAAATTCCGCTCTGTGGCATGCTGTGACCGTGAACGCGCTGGCCTTCCTGCTTCGTATCGCTGCTTCCGGCATCTGCCTGGTTGCGGGACTTTGTTTTGGAGGTGAGGCACCGCCCTCCCTCCGCATCATCGGATTCACAGGCGCGGCGGGCGGCCACGCAAGGATCGGCTTTTCCAGCCAGTCGAATTATTATTACCTTCTGCAGCGCGCTCCCTCCTTGGAGGGGCCATGGGAGCCTGTCTCCATGCTGCCCGGCACTGGAAAGGGGCTGACGCTGGCCGATCCCGCCTGCATGAGGGGCAGGGCCTTTTACCGGGTCCAAGCCCAGAGCATTCAGGCGCCGCTGGACTCGGACGGTGACCGCGTGGACGACCTGACGGAATTTGCGGCGGCAGGGCGGGGCAATCCCTTCAATCCCGCCCCTCCGCCGCCGGCCGGAGACGCCGCCGTGATTCTGCGCAGCCGGGAAATGTATGAGCAGTACGCCCACCGGGACAATTTCCCCGGAGCTCCGGATGTGCGGGAGGTCAAATTCCTCATCACCGGAGTCGATACGGCCTCTCCGAAGCTGTATTTCCTGAACACCAACAAGCATATTTACCATTATTATTTCGCCCAGGCGGTGCTGGGATATTCCAAGGATCTGGGCACCTTCAACAATGAGACGTATTTCTCCGACGGGCGGAAATTCATGGCCGGCAGCCTCATCGCCTATGATCATTATGGACCCCCCGGCAAACCGGCCACCGGCCTTTACGGCATGGAGTTCTGGCCCAGCGACGGTGTGAGGGCGGCCCATGTCCGCATGGCTTACAACCTCATCTCCCGGGCGCTGCCGTGGGTGACCACCCGGCTGGCCTACCATCCCGCGGGCATCACCCAGGAGCAGGTGCTCAAAGCGGAGGCTGATGTCTGGAGGACGCTGCCCGTGGATCTGATCACCTCCGACGAGCTCTTCGCGAACACTTCCTACAGTGTGCTGAACCCCGGGGTCTCCTTCGGCCGGCTGGTGCTCGGGGGCGGCACTCAGTCGGTGACGGCGCGGGATGTGGTGGTCCTGCCCACGGTGCCTGCCGATCTGAGCCGGGTGGCCGGCATCATCACCGCCTCGCCGCAGACCCCGCTGTCCCACATCAATCTCAAGGCCAAACAGAATAAAACTCCCAATGCCTATCTGCGCGGAGCGATGACTGACACGCTCATTATGACGCTGGCGGGAAAAAATGTGCGGCTGGAGGTCGCCGCCGATGGCCTGCAGCTGCGGGAGGCCACCCAGGAGGAGGTGGACACCTACTTGGACGCCCTGAGGCCCAAAAACCCGCAGTACCCGGTCCGTGACCTCTCGGTGACCACTATCCGCCCGTTGAAGAACGTGCCCTTCACCGCCTCCTCCAGTGTCGGAGCCAAGGCTGCCAATGCCGCCGAGCTGCGTCGGATCCTCCCGGCGGGGATGTCCCCCGACGGATTCGCCATTCCGTTTTATTTCTATGACACTTTCATGAAGTTCAACGGGTTTTACGATCAGGCCCGCGCCATGATGGCCGATCCCGTTTTCCAAAGCGACTCCACGGTGCGCGAGCAGCGCCTGGCGGCCTTCAGGGAAATCATCAAGGACGGCACTGTGTCGGACGATCTGCGCAACGCCATGCGCGCCGTGCAGGAGCAGTTTGCGCCCGGAGTGCCCATCCGCTGCCGCTCCAGCACCAACAACGAGGACCTGCCGGGGTTCAACGGCGCGGGGCTTTACGACTCCAACACCCACCGCCCGGACGAGGGATCACTGCACAAGTCGGTGCGCAAGGTGTGGGCCAGCCTGTGGAATTTCCGTGCGTTTGAGGAGCGGAACTTTTACCGCATCGACCACTTCACCGCCGCCATGGGCGTGCTGCTGATTCCCAACACGGACGATGAACTGGCCAACGGTGTGGCCGTCACCAAAAACCTCATCGACCCCAACTGGCGCGGGTATTATGTGAATGTGCAGAAGGGCGAGGAGCTGGTGACCAACCCCGACGGCAGCCTGATTCCCGAGGAGTTTCTCATCGCTTGGCTGATGGGCGAAACCCCCTATGAGATCCAGCACGTCACCTGGTCCAGCCTCCAGCCGGCCCAGACCAGCCTGCTGACCACGGAGCAGGCCTATTTGCTGGCCGATCAGATGGGCCTGATCCAGAACAACTTCCGCAGCCTCTACAATGCCTGGGCCAACCCGGACTTCGCCATGGAGATCGAATTCAAAATCACCAAGGCGAATAAACTCTTTATCAAGCAGGCGCGTCCCTGGGTGGAATGAGGGGACGGTCTTGAGTGGTCGGCAGCGCAACATGCCATAGGCTGACCCCTGTTTTCATACCGGGCCGGTTCCGCGCCGGAAAAGGGATGAAACTGTTTGTGAAATGTGAGGTTTTCCACACCACCCATCGCCGTTTGTGGGGTGTTGTTCAGTGGGGCAGTAAAAGGAAGTTCCAAAAGAGCCGGGGGACAGTGCGGACCCTGCTTTCGGCCACCGCCCGGATCGGTAAGACAAAGGACGGGAAATGTTCAGTCCGGCCAAGGGTGGGGATGCCATGATAATAATGGTGGACAGGCAGGCTTTATTACCCGGCGGAAGTGGGGCGGAAAGCTCTGTTCTTCCGGCGATCATCCCGGTATAGGGGTATTCAGGGGCGTATCACCTCATGATCCCGCCCGGCGCGGAGGCATGCAGGCACGCTGCGAACGGGGCACACCGGTGATACAAAAAACGGCACCGGCTGTTCACCGGTGCCGTCTTTGGCTGAGGATTTTCGTTAAGAAGGAACGTCTTTTTTATTCAGCGACTCCGGCGGGCACTTCCCCGGCGGGAGCGGCGGGGGGGGTGTCCCCCGTGACACTGAACTTCAGGGCCTTGTCGCCCTCGCGGCGGGTGACGGAGACGTTGTCGCCCTCTTTGATGTCACCGCGCAGCAGGTGCTCGGCGAGAGGGTCCTCCAAGTAACGCTCCACCGCACGGCGCATTGGACGGGCTCCGTAGGCGGGGTCGTAGCCCTCGGCGATCAGAAGATCCTTGGCGGTCTGGTCCAGACTGACCTCGATTTTCTTCTCCCGCACGCGCTTGAGCACTTTGCTGATTTCCAAATCCACAATCTGCACGAGGTCGTCCTTCTCCAGCATGTGGAAAACAATAAGGTCGCTGAGACGGTTGAGAAACTCCGGTTTAAAGTGCTTCTTGGCCTGCTCCTCGATCTTGTCCTTCATGGAGTTGAAGTCGTGCTTGTCGGTGCCCATGGCTCCGAAGCCCATGATGCTCTGCTTCTTGATCAGCTCCGCGCCGACATTGGAAGTCATGATAATGATGGTGTTCCGGAAGTCGATCTTGCGACCGAAGCTGTCGGTGATAGTGCCCTCCTCCAGAATCTGGAGCATGAGGTGCATCACGTCCGGATGGGCCTTCTCCACTTCATCGAAGAGCACGACGCTGTAGGGACGGCGGCGCACGGCCTCGCTCAGTTGGCCGCCCTCCTCATAACCGACATACCCAGGAGGGCTGCCAATGAGGCGGCTGGCGGTGAACTTCTCCATGTATTCGGACATGTCGATCTGGATGAGGGCATCGGCGTCACCGAACATGAACTCCGCCAGATTGCGGGCGAGGAAGGTTTTGCCGACCCCTGTGGGGCCGAGGAACAGGAAGCTGCCGATGGGACGGCGGGGATCCTGCAGATCGGCGCGGCTGCGGCGCAGGGCCTTGCTGATGGCGATAACCGCCTGGTCCTGACCAATGACGCGGCCTCTGAGGTCTTCCTCCATGCGCAGGAGCTTGGCGGTCTCCTTCTGTTCCATGCGGGTAAGCGGCACGCCCGTCCACTTGGAGATGACGGACATGATCTCCTCAATTCCCACCGTGACCTTCTTCTCCTCATTCCCTGTGCGCCAGGTCTCCATGAGGGTCTCGAGGTTCTTACGGGTGTTGCGCTCGCTGTCGCGCAGGGCGGCGGCCTTCTCGAAGTCCTGATCCTTGATGGCGCGCTCCTTGTCGATGCGGATGCGCTCGATCTCGGCCTCAATATCTTTCACCTCCGGCGGGCGGGTCATGGCTCCGATGCGGGCTCGGGCACCGGCCTCGTCCATGATGTCAATGGCCTTGTCCGGCAGAAAGCGGCCCGTCAGGTAGCGGGAGGACAGCTTTACCGCCTGGATGATGGCCTCCTCGGTGTAGAGGGCCTTGTGATGGGACTCATACTTGTGCTTGATGCCCATCAGGATCTTTGTGGCGTCGTCCTCGGAAGGCTCCTGCACCTTCACGGTCTGGAACCGGCGCTCCAAAGCCGCGTCCTTCTCAATGTACTTGCGGTACTCATTGAGGGTGGTGGCGCCGACGCACTGCATCTCCCCGCGGCTCAGGGCGGGTTTGATGATGTTGCTGGCATCCATGGCTCCCTCGGCGGAGCCCGCACCCACGATGGTGTGCAGCTCGTCAATAAAGAGAATGACGTTTTTCGTGCGGCGGATCTCGTCCATCACAGCCTTGATGCGTTCCTCGAATTGGCCGCGGTATTTCGTCCCGGCCACCATGAGGGCGAGGTCAAGGGTGATCACCTTCTTGTCACGCAGGATTTCAGGCACGTTGCCGGCCACGATCTCCTGGGCAAGACCCTCCACAATGGCGGTCTTGCCGACGCCGGCCTCACCGATGAGGACCGGATTGTTCTTCGTGCGGCGGCAAAGAATCTGGATGACGCGCTCGATCTCGTCAGCGCGGCCGATCACCGGATCCAGTTCCGCTTTCTGGGCCAGTTCCGTCAGATCACGGCCGAAGGCCTTGAGGGCGGGCGTCTTGCCGTCCTTCTTGGTGCCGGGGTTGCCAGCGGAGGCCTCCTGGAAGTTTTCCTCCTCCTCGGGCTCCTGCGGGGTGAAATTCGGGTCGAGCTCCTTCAGGATCTCATTGCGGGTGCGCTCGATGTCCACATTCAGGTTTTTGAGAACCTGCGCGGCCACACCCTCGCCCTCGCGCAGCAGACCCAGCAGGATGTGTTCGGTGCCCACATAGCTGTGATTCAGGGCGCGCGCCTCCTTGCTGGCCAGGGCCAGAACCTTTTTCACGCGGGGAGTGTAGGGAATATTGCCGACCATTTTCTGTTCCTGGCCGGATCCCACCTGCTTCTCTACCTCCATGCGCACGGTCTCCAGATCGAGACTCATCTTCTGAAGAACATTGACGGCTACGCCCTGTCCGAGTTTGATGAGGCCAAGCAGGAGATGCTCGGTGCCCACATAATTATGGTTGAAACGATCCGCCTCCTTGCGCGCAAGGGCGAGGACCTGCTGGGCTCTGGGAGTAAAGTTATTCATCATCGGACTGAGTTAGGGGTTGCGGTTCCGCCGGGGAAACGCGGTCCACAGGGAATGGCCCACAGAACATTATTAACCCCGGCCCCCGGCAATTCAAGGGACGGACTGGAATATCTGAACGGGCTTTCACTGGAAGCGTCATCGGGCTTTTTTTCTGCCGGACATAATTAGCAGAAACCGTTCCTGGCTGGAGTTACAGTCCCGGACCAAGCCATGGACACCGGTTTTTGGGTGGGCGGGACGGCGGTTCTGTCCGAGGAATTCAAGTGTTTCCCCGTGGGAAAGGAAACGATTCCGTCATGGGGATGGGTGAAACTAAAGATTCTGCAGAGACAGGTTTCTGAAAATTTTTGATTGCCTCTCAACAGAACGGTGCGTCGGAATGCCGCGTTTCATGTGTCATTTTGACGCTTTTCCGCCCAAAACGTCCTCCACTTGGAATGCTTGAAGGTCCAATCGAAGGGCACTTCTGAAAAGAAGGGGGAGAAATGTATTTTTCTTCAAGAGAAGCCTCATTTTCTCCGTGAATGCGGGTGGGAGCATGGGTAAAAGCCGGGTCGCCCCGCGATTTAACAGGGCTTATTTTCAGGTGAAATCTTTTGTTTTTTCACGTTAGAAACAAGAATTTTGTGCAGAAAACACGCAATAAACCTCTTTCCCGTTTCATTATCAATGAAGCGGGAAGAGAAGGTGCCGAATGACGTCCCGGAATGTGGCTCCGGCCCCGTCGCGCCGCAGCCCTTGGCGTGGTGGCGGACAATGGGTCCAGCCTCCGCCAGTCCGCCGGATAATTTGTAAAGCATTTGTAAAAGGGGTATTGGGAATGACAGTGGGAATTTCCCCGGCTTGGCCCGGCTTTGGGCGGCCGGGCGGTTTTCCGCTCCTCCGGAAGGGGTAGTATTCCCTCCTATGCCGGAGACAGGCGGAATCCCATGGGCCGACGTGCAAATACTGACACATTAATGCCGGCGTTATGATTCTAAATTAAATTTTGAATAAAGTGTGAACAAAACCGCCGAATTTGAGTCTTACAAGATGACAGACGCATCCTATGTGTTAATTATTCGCCACAGACCCGCTCCCCTCCCGGAATGAAACAAAACCACACCTTTTTACACTCTTTTCCAGCCGTTTTAAGCCTCCTGGCCTTTCCCTTGTCGGGCTGCCACGACAAGGCTCAGACCGCCCGGATGCAGGAGGAGGTCGACATCACCCTTGAGAAAGTCAACAAGCAGACCGCGGAGCTCGAAAAAATCAAGAAAACCTGCGACGCCCTCAGTGCCCGGAAGCAGCAGTCCGCCGGTATCCGGAAGGATGAGCTGGCGGCCGCGGCGGGCAAGTCCGCCCAGACTCTGGAGAAAGTGGTCCAGTACCGGGAGGCGCTGGAGAAGGAACTGGCCGCCGTGACGGACGGGGTGGCGAAGTACCGCAGCGCGCACCTCAAACCCTGAAGCCCTTTTATCAGACAGAACTCATGAATCCGATTTTAAAAGGTATTCTGTTCGTGGCCATTGCCTGCGGTGTGACGGGCTGGGTTTGGGATAGCCAGATCGCCAAGGACCAGGAAAAGCTCACGCAGGATTTGGCGGACGCCAGAAGCAGTCTGCATCACTTGGACAAGCAGGTTGAGGACGCCAATCTGCGCCGCATCTCACTTCAGGGGGAGATCGACATCCTCACGGAGCTGGAGAAGCAGAGCAATAACAATATGGCGGCTATCCCCCAGGAGCAGAAAAAAGCCGCGGAGCTGTTGGAGAAGCTGAAGGCGGCGGATGCGGACCGCGCCAGTGCCGTGCAAGCCGTAAGAGAGGCTGAGAAAAAAGCGCCACCGCGCACGCTCACCCTGAAGGACAACTCCAAACTCGAGCAGTTTGTCCTCAAAAATGTGACGGAGGACGGGGTTCTCTCCGTGGAGCACGCGAACGGCATTATGAAGCTGGCTCCGGACCGTCTGCCGGCGGAATACAGCAAGCGCCTCGGGCTGGGATGGAAAGTGGTGTTTCCGGATCCTCCCTCCCTGACTCCTGACCAGAAAGCGACCGTTTCTGTCGCCCAGCAGGCGGCGGATCAGAAAATCGATCCTGCGGAGAAGGTGGCCATGAAACAGCTGGAGGGCAAAAACGCCTCCGAGGAGCTCGCCAAAGTGGAGACGGCTCTCGGCATTGCCAAGGGGCAGCTTGAGGATGCCCGCCAGGAGGTGCGTGCCTTGGACATCCGCAAGACCAATGCCGTGGTGCAGGGCAGCAACAAAACCTATGGGGATCTGAAAGTCGCAGCCAGCGACAAAGTCTCGGCTCTGGCCAAGAAAGTCATCACTCTTCAGCAGCGGCGCCGCAGCCTGCAGAAGACCATCGAGGGCATCAGGACAGACGGATACTGACCGTTTCAAAACCGGCATTTTCAACCTTTTTGAAGGCTGCCCCGGATCAGCCGGGAGTTTCCGGACTCCCGGCTGTGAATTTTTGAGGATGAGGCGGAGCCCCGTTCAGGTCAGCAGAGTGCGGTCGAGCGTGCGGTATTGAATAGCCTCCAAAACGTGGCTGGCGGTAATGCGGTCCACGCCGGCGAGGTCCGCCAGGGTGCGTGCCACTTTCAGAACCCGGTCGTGGGCACGGGCACTGAAGTTCAGGTCATTCATGGCGTGCTCCATGAGGCCGGAGGCTTCGGAGTCGATCACGCAGTGCTGGCGCAGCAGGCGGGAGCCCAGAGCGCTGTTGCTGGTGATGCCGGCGCCCCGGTAGCGCTGCTGCTGGATGGCGCGGCAGGCGATGACGCGCTCCCTGATAATGGCGGAGGATTCCTCCGGCGCGGTGGAGGACATCTGTTTGTAATTCACATTGGGCACCTCGACATGGAGATCAATGCGGTCCAGCAGGGGCCCGCTGATGCGCTGGCGGTAGCGCGTGATCTGCATGGGGTTGCACCGGCACTCCCGTTTGGGATCGCCATAATAACCGCAGGGGCAGGGATTCATGGCGGCGGCCAGCAGAAAGCAGGCCGGGAAGGTCATGCTGCCGGCGGCGCGGGAGATCGTCACCCGCCCGTCCTCCAGCGGCTGGCGCATCACCTCCAGGGTGGCGCGGTTGAATTCCGGCAACTCATCCAGAAACAGGACCCCGTGATGGGCGATGGAGACTTCACCGGGGGTGGGGTTGCTGCCGCCGCCCAGCAGGCCGGCGTCTGAAACGGTATGGTGCGGAGAGCGGAAGGGCCGGTGGGCCAGCACCGCGTGCCGGGGATCGAGCAGGCCGCAGATGCTGTGGATGCGGGTGGTTTCGATGGCCTCCTCGCTGGTCAGAGGCGGCATGATGGTGGCCATGCGTTTGGCCAGCATGCTTTTGCCGGTGCCCGGCGGGCCGACCATCAGGATATTGTGCCCGCCGGCCACGGCGACCTCAAGGGCTCGCTTGACGGTGTGCTGGCCTTTCACGTCCGAGAAATCGATATCGTGGGTCTGAAGTGTGCGGAATTCCTCAATGGTCCGGGTGCGCACCGGAATCAGCGGCTGCCCCGCGCCCAGGTGCTCCCACGCCTCCCGCAGGGTGTGCACTCCGATGATGCGGATGCCGGCCACGATGCTGGCCTCGTCAGCGTTGTGCGCGGGAATGATCAGTTCCGTCCGTCCCTGGGCGCGGGCAGCGAGGGCGATGGACAGAATGCCCTTTACGGGCCGCACACCTCCGTCCAATGCCAGTTCCCCCACAATCGTGCAGCGGTCAAAAACCGAACGGTCAAACCCCGCCACCCGGTTGGCTGTCATGCCCAGAGCCATGGGGAGGTCAAAGCTGGGCCCCTCCTTTTTCAGATCCGCCGGGGCTAGATTCACGGTGGTCCGCCCGCCCAAGGTTCCCGGCAGGGCGGAATTGGCGATGGCCGTCCACACCCGGTCCCGGCTTTCCCGCACGGCGGTGTCGGGCAGCCCGACAATGACCGTGACGGCCTGCATTTCACCGGAGGAGTTTGCGGGACCGGTCTCATTGACCTCAAGTTCGACCTCCAGAGCCTCGACGCCCCGCAGGGCTGCGGAATAAACACGGGTGAATTCGCCAGGCATGGAGAGGAGCGGAAAAGTTGAGTGGAGGGAAAAACCTGGTATTCATAACGATAATTAAGAAATCAACAAGCCCCGCTTCCGGCTGTATCCTGCCAGGCTATTCCGCTGGCTCTTTCTTCTGTGCGGCGGGATCAGCGGGCGTTGAGGAATTCAGCGGTGGAAAGAGCATGGCAAGACGGCGCTGAAGCTTCTCAGGATCCCTGGTCTCACATTCCCACACCGTCAGAATGCGCCAGCCCAGGCTGCGCAGGGTTTGACAGGTTTGGGCATCGCGCTCCGTGTTGCGGTTGAGCTTCTTTTCCCAGAATTCGCGGTTTCCCGTGGGGATGCGGGCGGCGCGGCAGCCAGGGTGCTGGTGCCAGAAACAGCCATGCACAAACAGCACGGTGCGGCGGGGCCCAAAAACGAGGTCAGGCTTGCCCGGTAGATCGCGGCGGTGCAGGCGGTAGCGCAGCCCCATGGCGGTGAGCATCCGGCGCACCATCATCTCCGGCTTGGTGTCCGTGCTGCGGATGCGGGACATGTTCCAGGAGCGTTCCCGGGGTGTGAGCGGATCAAGACTGACAGGAGGACGGAGGAGCTCCGGCACTGATGAGACATCATTCAGGACCGGAGGTTTGTCATCAGGCAAAGGATAGGAGGAGGACTTGACGGACGCCATGGAAATGGAGGAGGGGCATTGGTTTTTAAAAGGACAGCCGGACTTGGGAAGGAGGGAAACTTCGCCGTTTCGCTTTCCCCCGGGTATTTGGAAAGTAAGCTATGAACACCAACGATGGGGAAAAGGCACACGACTACGATTTCGCAGTCATCGGCGGCGGCAGCGCCGGTTACGCGGCGGCCAGGACGGCGGCTGGACTGGGTTTGAAAACGGTGGTCATCGACGGAGCGGAGGAACTGGGCGGACTCTGCATTCTGCGCGGCTGCATGCCCAGCAAGACGCTGATTCACACGGCCAATGTGGCGCTGAAGACCCGCAACGCGGCGGAATTCGGTGTGCGTGCCGCGTTTCAGGGAGTGGACACAGCGGCAGTGCGGCGGCGGAAGCGGGAGTTGATCGGTGAGTTTGCCGGCTACCGTCACGGGCAACTGGCGGACGGTCGGTTCGCCCTGCTGCGGGGCACCGCGGCTTTTTCAGGCTCCCACGAACTGCGGGTCACCCTGCGGGACGGCGGCGAAATCCTGAATGTCACCGCCAAAACCGTGCTCATCGCCACTGGATCCGTCATCGCTTGGCCGGAGGTGCCGGGGCTGGCGGAGACCGGAGTGTGGACCAGCGACACCGTGCTGGACGCGGAGGAGGTGCCGGCCTCCTTCATCGTTCTCGGCGGCGGTGCCATCGCGCTGGAGGCCGCGCATTATCTGGAGGGAATCGGGCGGCGGGTGACCGTTATTCAGCGCAGCGTCCACGTTCTCACGGGCATGGACCCCGATCTGGCGGTGGTGGTGGAGAGCAGCTTCGGCAAACGCATGACTCTGCACACCGGCACCAGGCTCCTGCGGGTGGAGCGGCTGCCAGAGGGCGGCGGAAAGCGCGTGGTTTTTGAAAAGGACGGAGCGGAGCACACCGCCGAAGCCGCGGAGGTGCTGCTGGCGCTGGGCCGGCGGGCGGCGGTGCAGGGACTTGATCCTGGGAAAGCCGGCGTGAACTGCGGCAGGGGATACATCGTGGTCTCCGGCACCATGCAGACCAGTGCATGCCACATCTTTGCTGCCGGTGATGTCTGCGGCCAGGCGGAGGTGGTGCATGTGGCGATCCAGCAGGGCGAATTGGCAGCGCGGAATGCCGCCCGGCTTCTGCGCGGGGATGACAGCCTGGAGAAAATGGATTACCGGCTGGGCCTGTTCGGCGTGTTCACGGAGCCGCAGGTGGCCTCTGTGGGGATGAACGAGGCGGGGGCGGCGGCCTCAGGGCGGAATTGGAAAGCGGCCAGCTATCCCTTCAACGACCACGGCAAATCCATGGTCATGGGGGAGACGGAGGGTTTTGTGAAAATGATCGCCGATACGGACACGGGTGAAATTCTGGGAGCCTCCGTGGTGGGGCCGGAGGCCGTGGAGCTGATTCATGAGGTGTGCGTGGCTATGCACTTCCACTGCACGGTCACGGAGTTTTTGAAAATTCCCTTCTATCATCCCACACTCAGCGAGATCTGGACCTATCCGGCGGAGGATCTGCTGTGAGGGGGGCCGGCGTGAGTCAGGTTGAAACCCGCCCCTCCGATGCCTGCAAGCAACCGGGTTGCCACGGGCGGGGAAGCGTGGAAGACTGCCGATTGGCCCGCGGTGTCTCCGCCGCCGGATAATTAGGCGCACGGTCCCTCCCCCACACTCCATGATTGGCGATCTTATCAAAATCAAGCCTGATGAACTGCCCGCGCGGCGCGCTCCGGGGAAACCCTTCCTGCGCCGCAAATGGGTGCAGCGGACTGCCTTGGCCATGGTGCTGGGGATTCTGCTGGGCATCGTGGGAGTGCAGATTTGGCTGCAGCCCTACCGCAGGGCGGCGGACGCCTTCGATTTGTCGCAGCTGGATAAACTGGAGGAGAGCAGCATCGTTTACGACCGGGCGGGCAGGGAGCTGGGGCGGCTGGCGGATGAGAACCGCGAGCTGGTGACCTTCAGCCAGATACCGGCCCATTTCATCGAGGCTCTGGTGGCCACTGAGGACAGCCGCTACTGGGAGCACAATGGTGTGGACTGGAAAGGGGTCGCCCGCGCCACGGTATGGAACACGATCCAAGGTTCCAAGCGTCAGGGTGCCAGCACCATCACCCAGCAGCTCGCCCGTCAGACCTTTCAGATGTACAAGGAGAAAACCTTCAGCCGTAAAATCCGGGAAGCCTTCGTGGCGGAGCGGATCGAGAGGACGCTGGGGGACAAGAAAAAAATTCTGGAGCTTTATCTGAACCGCATCTTTTTCGGCAGTAGCTTTTACGGCATCGGCGCCGCGGCCCGGGGCTATTTCAACAAGGAGGTGAAGGATCTGACCTTGGAGGAGGCCGCCCTGTTGGTGGGGCTGATCAAAAATCCGAACCTTTACAATCCCATCAGCGGCAACAAGGATTACTCCCTGCGGGAACGGAACGAGGTTTTCGACCGCATGGTCCTGACCAAAAAAATGTCCGCCGAACAGGCAGCGGCACTGAAGGCCAAACCTTTGGAGATCAATCCCTCGGACAGCCTGCCGGCCAATGGCTATCTTCAGCAGGAGGTCCAGTCGGAGGTGGACCGCATCCTGGAGCAGCAGGGCTATGAAGGCATCAGCGGCAAGGGTTTCAGAATTCATACCACCGTGGACGCGGTGCTTCAGCGCGCTGCGGAGAACAGTATCTCCCAGCGGCTGTCGGAGATTGAAAAGCTTCCGGAGTATCCCGCGGCCCCCGGACGGGAAACCCCGGCGGAGTACGCCAGAAAATGGGCCGGGATCCGCGCTGCTAAAAATCCCGCCGCCAAAAAGCCGGAAGTGGCCTATCTGCAAGGGGCCGCGCTGGTGATCGACAACAAAACCGGCGTGGTGCTGAGCATGGTGGGGGGCCGGGAGTTCAAGGACTCTCAATTCAACCGTGTCACCCAAGCCAAACGGGCCGCGGGCACGGCCATCACGCCTTTTGTCTACGCCACCGCCTTCGAGGGCAGCAGCTCCCCCGGCACCAGGGTGACCGACAAGCAGATGGACAACAAGCGCATCATGCTCGGCGGGGAGTATGGCACGCTCGGGGAATGGGGCTGCGAGACCCTGGAGCAGGCGCACGAGAATGAGATTTCCTACCGGCAGGCTCTGGCCCAAGGCAAAAACAACTGCGCCGCCCGCGTGGGCCTTGAAGTGGGAACGGACAAAGTGAAGGACTTCGCCAAGCGGGCCGGGCTGGGGGATGTCAGCACCGACCCCGCCATGCTTCTGGGCCGGCAGGATGTGAGCATCCGGGATATGGCCTTGGCCTACAGCGCCTTTCCCAATGAGGGCGTGCGGCCCACCGCACTTTCCCTGGTCACCAAAATTGAAAATGCCCAAGGGGAGGTGCTGTATCAGCGCCGGCCGGACAGCTATGAGCGGGCGCGGGTCACCGACCCCATCACCGCCTGGATGGTCCACAGCTGTCTGGAGGACACCCTGGCGGTGGGCACGGGCGCCCCGGCCAGGGATTTCGGACTCAAGGATTATCCGGCGGCGGGGAAATCCGGCACGCATCTCAACTACAACGATCTCTGGTTCGCCGGCTATGACAGCGCCGTGACCTGCGTGGTCTGGGCGGGATTGGACAGAGGGGGAGCCCCGGTTTATCCCAATGCCTTTGGCAACCGGGTGGCGCTGCCCATCTGGGTGGATATCATGAACGCCTCCCAGACCAGTTTTCCGGCTGCGGAACTGTCCCCGCCGAAGGGGATCGAGGAGGTGGAGTTGTGCCAGATTTCCGGGAAGCTGGCCACGGATTCCTGTCTGGAACTGCGGCCGGATCCGGTGGACCCTTCCCGCAACAAGCTCTTCAAATGCTCGTATCTGGAGTATTTCCGGCCCGGATTCCGCATGACTCAGGTCTGTGATGTCCACAGCGGCCACAGCGACGCCATGCCTCCTCCTCCGGTGCTTCTGGCTCCGGCCCTCGCCGGCCCCGCAGGGGTGGGAATGGCGGTGGATGTGGAGGAGTCCATTCCGGTGCCGCTGAAAGCTCCTACGGTAGTGGGCAGCGACCCCTACAACGCCATCACCGGTGAGGTGGCGTCTGCCGGCAGCCCGGGCAGTCCGCCACCCCGTGCCGGCGTGGTCAAGGAGCTGCCCATGCAGCCCTTCACGCCATCTGTTTCCAATCCTGCGGCGGAGCAGAATCCCTTCCTGCCACGCCAGCCCAAAGCCACCGTGGACTGACCGACTCCGGGGCCCGCAATTTCCCGTTGGCGGATTGGAGGAAAAACCGTTCCTTCCCAACCGTTGTTCCTATGTTCCGGACTCGGGAAATAGCCCTGCCGTTCCTTTTCCAATTTCCTCCCCTTTCAGGTTTTCCCATGCCCCGCGAGCAGCTTGTCCTCCTTCTGGCCTCCCTGTGTTATCTGGGCGGCTTTGGGTATGCGGCGTGGACGCTGCGGCACGGACAGTACCGTCCCGGCACTTGGAAGCTGGGCGTCATGGCGGCGGGCGCGTTTTTCCAGACACTTTTTCTGCACTGGCGCGGGCAGGCTATCGGGGGATGCCCGATGACCAATTCCTTCGAACTGTTCACCTTTGTCAGCTGGGCCATCGTCCTGCTGTATTTTGTGGTCGGCCCCGCCTACCGGCTTTCCCTGCTGGGAGTGTTCACTTCCCCGTTGGCTCTTATTTTTCAATCCGCCGCGCTGCTGCAGCCGGAGGCGTGGCAGCCGGCGGTGCGCCGCACCTCTTTCGGCTTCTGGCCGGAGCTGCACGCTGCGCTGTCCCTGGTGGCCTACGGCGCGTTTGCTTTGGCCTGCACCGCCGGCATCATGTTCCTCATTCAGGACCGCCAGCTCAAGCACCACCACATTTCCCCTGTTTTCCGGCAGCTGCCCCCCATCCACTACATCACCCGCGCCATCCGGGGCCTGATCCTCACCGGCACCCTGCTGCTCACCGCCGGTATCATCTGCGCCTACCAGATGGACAAGCGGCCCACGGAGGCCAAACTGGCTGTCGTGTGGATCGTCTGGGGACTCTACGCCGGCATGCTGGCATATGATTACTGGCGGGGCATGTCCGCCCGCCGTGCCGCCGCGGCGGCGGCCCTGGGTTTTCTGGTCCCTGTCGCCAGCCTCTGGTTTGTCGGTGCCCACTGACATTGACTGGACCCTTTCTTTCCCAGCCAAACCCACCCCTGAACCGCATGTCCCTTCTCTGCCTCGGCCTCAGCCACACGCACACCCCTGTGGAAGTGCGGGAACGTGTGGCCGTGCCTGGCAAGGATCTGTCGGAGGCCGTGCAGGCGCTGACCGCGCTGGAGGATGTGGAGGAGGCCGTGATTGTCTCCACCTGCAACCGCATGGAGATCTACGCCGCCAGCCAGTCGCCGGGAGCGGCGGCGGCCCAGCTGGACGCCTGGCTGCGCCGGCGGTTTCATCTCGAAAGCGGCCTCGAATTTTTCCAGTACCGCCGGGAGGCCGCCGCCCGCCACCTTTTCTCCGTCGCCAGCGGACTGGACTCCATGGTGCTGGGGGAGACGGAAATCTTCGGACAGCTGAAGGCAGCCTACGCCGCCGCCCACGCCGCCGGCACCACCGCCCGGATGCTGAACAAGCTGTTCCAGGAGTCCTTCCGGGTTGGCAAGGCAGTGCGCAACGGCACCGAAATCCAGCGCGGCTCCACCTCCGTGGGGTCCGTCGCCGTGGAGCTGGCGGAGAAAATCTTCGGGGATCTACGGGACAGCCATGTCATGCTGCTGGGCGCGGGTGACATGAGCCGCCGCTGCGCCCAGAGCCTGCAGAGCCGGGGAGCCAAGGGCATCATCGTCTCGAACCGCAGCCGCGACCGGGCCGTGGAGCTGGCCACGGAGATGGGCGGCCAAGCCATCGCCTTCGAGGACTGGCCGGTCCGCACCGCCGGCGTGGACGTGATCATCAGCTCCACCGCTGCCCCGCACACGGTTATTCATCCCGAGCAGATTCTGCCGGCCATGCGCCGCCGCCGGGGCCGGCCTCTTTTCATCATTGATATCGCCGTGCCCCGTGATGTCGATCCCCGGGTCCACGCCATTGAGGGGGTTTACCTTTACGATATCGACGCCCTCGAAACCCAGGCCGCCGAAACCCGGCAGCGGCGCGCCCGTGAGATTGAGCGCTGCCTTGCCATTATCGAGGAGCACGTCAAATCTTCGCCTCTCTTCGCTCCGGCCCCTCAGCCTGGCGCTCCCTCCCCCCGCTCTCTCACGCACACATGACCGAACTTCTCCTGGGCACGCGCGGCAGCGAACTCGCTCTCGCCCAAACCGTCCTCACCACCGCCGCCCTCCGCCACGCCCTGCCGGATCTTCAGGTCAGCCACCGAATCATCAAAACTGCCGGCGACCTGCGTCCGGACTTGAAGCTGGCCGATTTCTCCAAAGGGGCCGACCCCGTGGTGGACAAGGGAATCTTCACCCGCGAGCTGGAGAATGCCCTGCGTGAGGGCTCAGTGCAGGCTGCCGTTCACAGTCTCAAGGACGTGCCCACCCTGCTGGATGAGGGGTTCAAAATCAGTGCCGTGCTGCCCCGCGCACCCATTGAGGATGTGCTCATCACCAAAACGCCGGGCGGTCTGGACGCTCTGCCCCCCGGCTCCATCGTGGCCACCAGCAGCGTGCGCCGGGTGCGCCTGCTGAAGCATCTGCGTCCCGACCTCGTCACGGTGGATATCCGTGGCAATGTGCCCACCCGTCTCCGCAAAGTGGCGGAGGCTCCGGATATCGATGGCGTGATCCTCGCCCGCGCCGGCCTGCTGCGGCTGAGACTTTTCCATGAAACGCTGAATGATTTCGGCTGTCGGCTGCACCTCAGCGTTCTGAACCCCGAAATCTTTCTCCCCGCCGCCAGCCAGGGAGCGGTGGCCATCGAAACCTGGCGGGAGACGCCGGAACTGGCGGACGTTCTGGCCCGCATCAACCACCCGGAGACTTTTGTCCGTATCACGGCGGAACGCCGCTTTCTGGCCCTGCTGGAGGCGGGCTGCCAGACTCCGGTGGGGGTTCACTCTTGGATCGCCGGGGATCAGCTCAGCCTCAGGGCGCTCGTTTTCCCGGATCATGGCGATGCCGCTCCACAGGCGGCGGAGGCCAGTGCCTCCTGGACCGAGCCGGAGGCTGCCGCCCACGCGCTTTTCGACGCGTTGCGTTGATTTCAAAGTCCGGATTTCAAATCTGAATCTCAAATCCTGAATTTCAGATTTCAGATTGCAAACGCCGGCTTCCACCGGTCAGGACCGCCGCTCCCTGTTTGGATGCTAACCGTTGGCATGGGCTTGCGGCCTTCATAGGAATATGGAAATTTGCGGAATTCATGTTCCACATCGATTCCGATGCCGGTCGTTCCCTTCCTGGCCCCTGGGCCGGGATAGTGTTTCTTTTGAAGGCGGCGGTGCTGCGATGGAAACGGCGCTGGCGGGACAGAGGCCGGCGTCGGCTGCGGTATGCTCCGCGGACGGATGCGGCGGACACCGGTCGGAACGGGCCGGTGATCCGGACGGAGAAACGATCGGCCCTGTGGGGCCAGCCCACGGCGGTGGAGTTTCCACTGACGGCGGGCAAGGTGGAGAACCTGCGGCGGGCGGCGCGGGATTTCCAGGGGCTGGAAATTCCAGCGGGAGGTGTGCTCAGCTTCTGGCGGCAGTTGGGAAGGCCCGTGCGGCGGCGGGGATTTGTGCCGGGACGGGGATTGCGGGAGGGCTGTGTCATCCCGGTGGGCGGAGGGTTGTGCCAGTTGAGCGGACTGCTTTATCAGGCGGCGCTGGAGGCGGGGCTGGAGATGGTGGAGCGCCATGCCCATTCCCGGACTCTGCCAGGATCGTCCGCGGAGCAGGGACTGGATGCCACGGTGTTCTGGAACTATGTGGACCTGCGCCTGCGGAGTCCAGCCTCCTGGCGGCTGGAGGTGGAGCTGACGGCCTCGGAATTGATCGTCCGTATCCTGCGGTCCGCCACAGTCGGAGCGGAAAGCCGCGTGGTCACAAACGGGAAACCTTCCGCCGGAATTTCTCCCGCCGCCACCGTCAGGCACGCTCCGTCGCTGGGGCACTCCGCTTTTCTGCTGGATGCACGCTGGCCGGAGTTCGACGACTGGTGCGCCGGGCACTCAAGGGAAGGGGACCGCTGGCTGACGTCCATGGACGGGCGGCGATGGAGAAAGCGGAACTATGCGTGGACTCCGGCACCGGGCGTCCGGGTGGTTCATGCCATTCTGACAGCGCTGCTGCGTTCCTTCCGGCAGCGGCGTCTGCCCGCGCAGGGAGCCGTCCGCCAGCAGGCTCTTCTGGCGGGGGATGAAGTCTTGGCCCACGCCTATGCCCGGCAACTGAAACCGGAGTGCCGTCATCTGGTGGTTTCCCAGAATCTTCTTCCGCACCTGTGGCGCGCCGGAGTGCTGGCCGGACGCACTGTCGATGTGCTGATGCACCGCTGGCTTGCCGGTGCGGGAGCTACAGCGGCAGCTGGATCTGGCCCTGCAAACCCACCGCCAATCCTCGACCCTGGGCGACTCCCGGGCCGGCAACAGGCTGATTCAGGCGGAGGATGCCGCATTGGCCGCAGCAGCCCGGCTTGTGACCCCGCACCGCGCTATGGCGCAGACTGCAGGTGCCAGGAGCTGGCTTATCGACTGGCACTTCCCGCCGCCTCTGGTCCGCAAGCCCTCCGCCCGGCTATCCATCCTGTTCCCGGCATCGCGTCTTTCCCGCAAGGGAGTCCATGAATTGGAGGAGGTGTTGCGCACTTTGCCGGAAGTGGAACTCAAAGTCTTGGGCCGGGCTACAGAGTCCGGCCCGGATCCTTTGGCTGGCATCAATTGGTCACCTGCGGCACCTGAAAATCTGGCCTCTGCATGGGTGGTCGTGATTCCCGCCTGGATCGAGCACCAGCCGCGCCTTGCGCTCCAAGCTCTCGCCAGCGGCATTCCCGTCATCGCCACCGCTGCCTGCGGTCTGCCGGATCATCCGCTGCTGTACCTTTTACTAGAGCCGGATGCGGTGCGGTTGGCCGATGTATTGCGCGCCGTGATCCTGAACTGTTCCGGGGAGAGGCCGAACAGTTCAGTTTCCTCCCTGCCGCAGCCTTTTTGGAGCAGTCTTAATTTCAGTCCCTGAAATTTACAGATGCGGATAATCCGCATAGGCTGGCAGCCGCTGCCTACCCTTTCACCGGTGCAGGGCATCAAGCACTGCTTCAGGATGACGTTCCGCCACCCGGAGAAGGGAGCGCGCAGTGCCTTCGGGCCGGCGGGTAGCCCTGTTCCCAATTTTGGAGAGTGCGTGCGCTGATACCGACCAGCACACCAGACTGTGTCTGGCTCATGCCGAGTTTCTCCCGGACCGCACGGGCATCCGATGCATGCAGTTCAGTGCTGCGGGCAGGTTTTTTCAGTCCCGCGCAGAATGGCTCCGTCCTCCCTGAGACTGGCGGCAAGCTGCTGGAGGAGTTCGTCGTTCATGGGTGATGACGCTCCGGGAAGCACCAGAGTTTCCCGGAGCGCTCAAAAATGATGCTTATTTTATATCCCCGCAAGGATGCCGTTCAGCGTCGCGCTGGGGCGCAGGGCAGCGTTGGCTTTGGTGTCGTCGGGCTGGTAGTAGCCGCCAATGTCCACAGGCTGACCCTGGACGCGCAGGAGCTCTTCGACGATGCGGGACTCGTGGGTGAAGAGGGCCTCGGCGACGGGGGTGAAGATCGTCTTCAGCCCGGGGTCATCGTTCTGGGCGGCGAGGGCCTGGGCCCAGTAGAGGGCGAGGTAGAAATGGGAGCCGCGGTTGTCGATGGTGCCGAGCTTGCGACCGGGGCTGCGGTCGTTCTCAAGGAACTTGCCGGTCGCGGCATCGAGCGTGTCGGCCAGCACCTTGGCACGGGGAAGGCTGAAGACCTCGCTGATCTGCTCGAAGGACGGGGCAAGGGCGAAAAATTCACCCAGGGAATCCCAGCGCAGGTAGTTCTCCATGGTGAATTGCTCCACATGCTTCGGAGCGGAGCCGCCGGCTCCGGTTTCGAAGAGACCGCCGCCGTTCATGAGGGGAACGATGGAGAGCATCTTGGCGCTGGTGCCAACCTCTAAAATGGGGAAGAGATCGGTGAGATAGTCGCGCAGCACGTTGCCGGTGACGGAGATGGTGTCGAGTCCTTGAACGATGCGCTCCAAGGCGTGCGTGCAGGCTTCGGCGGGGGGGAGAATGCGGATGTCCAGCCCCGTGGTGTCGTGGTCCTTGAGATAAGCCTCCACCTTCGCGATCAGCTGGGCATCGTGGGCGCGGTTTTTATCGAGCCAGAACACGGTTGGCGTGCGGGAGGCGCGGGCGCGCTTGACGGCCAGTTTGACCCAGTCGCGGACAGGGGCGTCCTTGGTTTGGCAGGCACGCCAGATGTCGCCGGCCTCCACTTCGTGGGAGAGCAGGACATTTCCCGCGCTGTCCGTGACCTTGACCATGCCCTTGGAGGGGATTTCAAAAGTTTTGTTGTGCGAGCCGTACTCCTCGGCGGCCTGGGCCATAAGGCCGACATTAGGCACGGAGCCCATGGTTTTGGGATCCAGCGCGCCGTTCTTTCTGCAGAAATCGAGGACCGCCTGATAAACCCCCGCGTAGCTGGAATCCGGGATCACGGCGAGGGTGTCACCGGGTTTGCCCGCCGCGTCCCAGACCTTGCCGCCGGCACGGATCATGGCCGGCATGGAGGCGTCCACGATGACGTCACTGGGGACGTGGAGGTTGGTGATGCCCTTGTCGGAGTTCACCATGGAGAGACCGGGGCCGGCGGCGTAGGCGGCCTCGATATCGGCTTCAATCTCCGCCTTTTGGCCGTCGGGCAGCTTCGCGATTTTGGCCACCAGATCACCGAAGCCGTTGCGGAAATCGACGCCGAGCTCCTTGAGCCTGACGGCGTGTTTGGCGATGAGGTCCTTGAAGAACACCTCCACCGCATGGCCGAAGATGATGGGATCGCTGACCTTCATCATAGTCGCCTTCATGTGGAGGGAGAAAAGGACGCCATCAGCTTTTGCCTGAGCGATCTGCTCTGCGAGAAAAGCCACCAGCGCGGCCTTGCTCATAAAAGTGGCGTCCAGGATCTCGCCGGCCTGCAGCGGAGTGGAGGCTTTCAGCACCCTTCCGGTGCCGTCCGCGCCTGTGAATTCGATCTTCACATCCGTGGCGGCGGGCACGGTGACGGATTTCTCGTTGGAGAAAAAGTCGCCTTTGCCGCCCATGGTGCCGACGGTGGTTTTCGATTCCGCGGACCACCGGCCCATGGAGTGGGGGTGGGCTCTGGCGTAATCCTTGACCGCCCTGGGCGCACGGCGGTCGCTGTTGCCCTCGCGCAGCACGGGGTTCACGGCGCTGCCCATGACCTTGGCGTAGCGGACCTTGATTTCCTTCTCTTCGTCCGTCTGCGGGTTTTCCGGATAGTCCGGCAGTTTGTAGCCCTTGGCCTGAAGTTCGGCCACGGCGGCCTTCAGCTGGGGCACGGACGCGGAGATGTTCGGCAGCTTGATGATGTTCGCCTCCGGTGTCAGCGTCAGCGCACCGAGCTCCGCAAGGGCGTCGCCGATGCGCTGCTCCTCCGTGAGCTCCTCCGGGAAATTGGCGATGATACGGCCGGCGAGGGAAATGTCGCGCGACTCCACACGGATGCCGGAATGCTTCGTGAACGCTTGGACGATGGGCAGGAAGGAGTATGTGGCCAGGGCCGGCGCTTCGTCGGTCTTCGTGTAAATAATCGTGGGGGTCGCGGACATAAGGATAAAACGCGGAGGCTGAGGATTGAAAAGGTTTGCCGCCTCTACGGCAGCGCGTTCCGGTGGTCAAAAGCAATTGCTCCGGCACTGCGGGTTCATGAAGGCGCCATGACCGGTGCGTGCGGGACTGGATCGGAGTGCCAGCCATTGCACCGGACACTCTCCGGTGCCTTGGCCGGACCTGCTAAGGAGAAAACAGTGTTTCCTGGGGAATCAGCACCACACGGCGGTTTTTGGCCCGGCCCTCCTCATTGGCACTGGTGGCCACGGGGGCCAGAAAGGCGGCACCGACCGGGGTGAGGCGGTTGGCGGCGACCTTGTGGCCGGTGATGAGTTCTTGGACCACCGATTTGGCCCGGCGTTCAGAAAGATCGCGGCTCGCCTCCAGGGTGCCCGTGCGCTCGGTGTGGCAGACGATGTAAAGTTTCAGCGCGGGATCCTTCTGAAGCAGTTCGGCGATACGCTCCACTGAGGGGGCGGATTCGGGCAGCAGCGTGTCCTTGTCCGTCCCGAAAACGAGTCCGTAGAGGGTTAAACTGCCCGCGGAGCCGAGCCCCCGCAACATCTCGTCCGGATTCATGGCCTCCGGTCTGCCCGCCGGAGCCGCTCTCAATTCCGGGGCTGAGGCCTGAAGCTGATCGGCGGAGGGGGCAATGATATCCAGCTGCACCAGCGGCATTTTGACCTTCAGAATATTCTTCAGCGCCTCCGGCACCACCCCGTCCTTGAAGGAGGTGACGAACAGCACATAGTAAACGGAGTCCCCGCCTGTGCTGCGGGCGACGAGATATCGCTCTTCGGCTTCGTTGTAATCCAGGATCTGCCCGAGTTTGGCGCGCTGCTCCCAGCTGGAGTAGCCAGGTCCGAACCAGCCATCCATGTCAGGATCCGGGAAATACACGGTCTCGAGCCCCAGTTTGCCGAGTTCCGTCCGGTAGTGTGAAAAAATTTCCGACACACTGCGGGAGCTGTCGGTAACGAGGTAGGTCCAGCGGCTGACAAAACCCTGCAGCTTTCGGGAATCCGGGCCGAAGGGGTTCACATTGCCAAAGGACCGGCTGCTGCCGGTGGAGTAGTAGTACTCATCCTGGCGGGGGCTCTGGTAGCCGACGATGCTGGAGCCGGTCCAGCGCTGGAGACCGGCCGGATCCCGGGAGCCGGGCACGTCCGCTCCGGAGGCGTGCAATCCGAGAGCGAAAAGTACGTAAAAGATCAGAAGCCGGCGCATACGGAAAAGGGGGGAAGCGGATGCGCAGCCACCGCGTGGCACATCCATGCCCTTATTCGCGGGAGGGATTTTGGGATTACCAAAATTCTCCGGTCAAAATAAGGACTGTGGAAATTCGCGGAACCTGCTCCGAAGATGATCTGGACAGAGGTGAAGGACAGCGCATGGGGCCGGACTTTGAGCACTGCAAAGTCCACCCCCGGATCCTTTTCATTTCCTCGGGCGGAGATGGGTCAGCTGTCCGCCGCTGGGGCGGCTGCAGCGGCGGCCTGCTCCTCGTGCTTCCGCCGTTTGCGGTAAATAGTGGCGGCATCAATGCCGAGAATCCGGGCAGCCTCCTGAATGGTTGGGGTGGCCTCCACCACACGGCGGATGTGCTCGCGCTCCAGTTCCTCCAGCGTGATCATGGAGCCCACCCCGGGGACGCCCGCCCGGCCGCCCAGGCCGGTGGAGCCATTGGCATCCTGCACGCCCTGGGGCAGATCCTTGGGCAGAATTTCGGGGCCGGAGGAAAGAATCACCGCGCGCTCAATGCTGTTGCGCAGTTCGCGGAGATTGCCCTGCCACGGATGGGAGAGAATGCATCGCACGGCCTCGGCAGAGAATTTTTTCACATTCCGCTTCATCTGGCCGGCGAAGAATTTGAGATAGTTCTCCGCAAACACCAGAAGATCTGAAGGCCGGTCCCGCAGCGAGGGCATGGTGACCGTAATGACGTTCAGGCGGTAGAAAAGGTCCTCGCGGAAGCGGCCGGCGGCGACCTCCTTCTCCAGATCGCGGTTGGTGGCGGCAATGACGCGCACTTCCGCGGTGCGGGTTTTATTTTCCCCCAGACGCTCGTATTCCCGCTCCTGCAAAAGGCGCAGCAGCTTGGGCTGGAGCTCCAGCGGCAGCTCGCCGATCTCATCCAGAAACAACGTGCCGCCCTCCGCGGCCTTCACTTTTCCCCAGTGGTCCTTGATGGCACCGGTAAAGGCCCCTTTGACGTGGCCGAAAAGATCGCTCTCCAGCAGTTCCTTGGAAAGACTGGGGCAGCTGACAGTGACCAGCGGTTTGTCCTTCAGGTGGCTGGCAGCATGCACCGCGCGGGCGGCGACGCTTTTACCGGTGCCGCTCTGGCCCAGAATGAGGATGGATGCGGAACTGGTGGCTGCCCGGAAAAGCAGATCCAGCACGCTCTGGACAGAGGGATCCTGGGAGGAGAACTGGGGCTCCACATTCTGGGAGCGCACCTCCGTTTCCAATTCGGCGACGCGGGTCTCCAGATGCCGGGTTTTCTGGGCCAGGGCCAGCACGTGGCGCAGGCGCTCCAGATGGAACGGTTTTTCGATGAAATCGATGGCCCCGCGCCGGGTGGCCTCCACGGCGGTGGCGATAGTTGCCTGAGCGGTGAACATGACCACAGGCTGCGAGGGATTCTGCTTCTTGATGGCACTGAGCACATCCAGCCCGTTCTCATCCCCCAGCATGAGGTCCAGGATAACGAGGTCAAATTTATCCTCGCGCAGACGGGTCAGACCCTGGGCGCTGGTCTCCACTCCCTCGCCATAGTGGTCCAGGCTTTCCACCGCCATCAGGGTAGCCTCGCGCACCGAGCGGTCGTCATCGATAATCAGAATGTCCATGGAGGAGGATGAATGTGAAGTGTTCAGAATCCGGAAGGCGGAAGGGAAGTCCGGTTGAAACCTGTTCTCAATTAGAAATTGATGGGTGCCCGCTTTATATATTTCCCTGGAAAATCCGTTCTTTCCGCATCCCTAAGCGGGAGGAAGACACAGAGTAAATACAGCACCGCGGCCATCCGGGTGGTTTTCGCCTTTGATGGTTCCATTGAGGCGCTCAGTCAACTTTTTCACAATGGCCAAGCCCAGGCCGGTGGAGCTTTCGCCCCCCGTGGGGCGGGCACTGAGGCGGCTGTATTTCTGGAAAAGGCCGGCATTGTCCTCGCGGGTGAAGCCGGGGCCCTCGTCCTCCACGATGCAGGCTGGCATTTCCCCGGGATTCTGGGCGATGCGCACATTGATGGTGCTGCCCGGAGGTGAAAATTTGAGGGCGTTGGAGATGAGGTTGTCCAGGATGTGGCGCAGGGCCTGGGCGTCGGCGAGAACAGTGATGGGAGTGTGTGGAGCGGTCAGCACCAGGCTGGAACGTTTAGCGGCGCTGTTGGGACGCAATGCGGCGATGGCACTGTTCACGGCGGTGAGCAGATTGACAGGCTGGAACGCCAGAGGAAATTCCGCCCGCTCGCGGGCCTTCTCCGACAGCAGACTCTCAATGCTGCTGCGCATCTCCGCCACGGTGGTCTCCACCTGGGTGGTGACCCGGCCGATGAAATGGGTGTCCGGCTGGGCCTTCGCCTGAAGCATCTGCATGCCGAGGCTGATGGCGGTGAGCGGATTTTTCATGTCGTGAGCCAGCACGGCCATCAGCTCATCCTTCTCCGTCAGCAGACGGGCGAGGTTGTCGCGCGAGGTCTTCAGCGCCAGATGGGTGCGCACGCGGGCAATGAGCTCCGCCTTGCGGAAAGGTTTGGTGATGTAATCCACTCCGCCGCTCTCCAAGGCGCGGACGATGAATTCCGACTCGTCGGCCGCGGAGAGGAAGATGACGGGCACCGCCGCGCACTCCGGCATGTGGCGCACCTGGGAGCACACTGCAAAGCCGTCCATGCCAGGCATGAGGACATCCAGCAGAATGAGGTCCGGCACCTGCGACGCCAGCCTTTCCAGCGCCTGCGCGCCGCTGGACGCGGGGATGACCTCATAGCCCTCGTCCATCAGGAATCCGCAGACGAGCTGAACATTGGCCTCCTGGTCATCGACGACCAAAATGACAGGGGAGGTATGGGAGGCGGCAGGGCAGGTGCTCATTGGGAATCAATATGAACAGGAGCCAGCGCATCCACGAGGGTAGGGAACCGCGCAAGCGTTCGTTCCATTCCAGAGATATGATAAGCGGTGGTTTCGGACTGCAGGGTGGAGGCGAACTTGTGCAAAGGCGCACAGTTCCACGTTTCCGCCAGATCCGCCAGTTCTTTGGCGAACCCTCCCACCGCCCGCACAGCCATGGTGCGGGTGAGGGCCGGCCAGCGTCCGGCCAGCAGTTCCCGCAGCTCTGCCGCCGCGGCTTCGGGCAGCAGCGTGACCGGGACCTGCTCCCCTCCGCCAGTGCCCTCCACTCCGGCTTTGGCGGACACGCCGGCGGGGGCGATCACGTCGCGCACCACTCCGATCAGCTGCTGGCGCAGGAAGGGTTTCCGGAGATAGCCGTTGAATGTGCCTCCGAAGTCATCCGGATGGGCTGAGAGGCTGGAGGCCGTGACCGCAATGACGGGCGTGCGTTCCAGATCGTGGTTGCGGCGGATGGCGGCGGCGGCCTCCCGTCCGTCCAGCCGGGGCATCCGGATATCCATCAGAATAAGATCCGGACGCTCCCGCACGGACAGCTCCACCGCCTCCAAACCGTTGGTGCCGTAAATCACGGTGTGGTGGGTGTTGTGGAAAAATCCGCCCAGCACCTCGCGGTTGTAGGCGTTGTCATCCACGATCAGCACCTTCATGGGCGGCAGCGAGTTGAGGTCCCCGCTGGCCACAGGCTCCGCGGAAGGGAGGTCGCCGGAGGAGGGAATGGGAATGTCGGGAAGGTACAGGGTGAAGACGCTGCCTTTTCCCACGGTGCTCTCCACGGAGATGGAGCCGCCCATCATCTGGGCCAGGCGGCGGGTGATGCTCAGGCCCAGTCCAGTGCCCTGTTCCGAGTTCTCATCCTGGCGGCTTCCCTGCCGGAAAGGTTTGAAAACCGCCTCCAGCTCGCCTGCAGGAATGCCGCGCCCGGTATCGGCCACTCGGATCTCCAGCGTCAGCGTGTCCGGCACTGTTCCCGGCCGGCCAGCCGCGCTCACCGTCACCGTGCCGCAGGAGGTGAATTTCACGGCGTTGCTCAACAGGTTCAGCAGCATCTGGCGCAGGCGCAGCGGATCCATCAGCAGCCACCGCGGGCAGTTCTCCGCCACCTCCGTGCGCAGCGTCAGCCCCTTTTCGGAAACCCGCTGGGAGAGCAGGGTGCGCAGATTGCTGATCACCTCGCGCAGGTCGATGACCTCCGCCCGCAGCTCCACCTTGCCAGCCTCGATTTTGGAAAGATCGAGCACGTCGTTGATCAGGCCCAGCAGGTTCTCGCCGGCGGAGCTGATAGCGGCGACATAATGTTGGGCGCGGCTGGTCTGAACCTCGTCCCGCAGCAGCTGGCTGAAGCCCAGAATAGCATTCATGGGGGTGCGGATCTCATGGCTCATATTGGCCATGAACCGGCTTTTCTCCCGGTCCGCAGCGATGGCCCGGCGGCGCTGGATCAGCAGTCGGCGCTGCACCAGGGAGGCTTTGATGGCTTTCTGGAACAGCACCAGCACGTTGGCCCCGGCGGCGAGGCACAGGATTCCGCAGATGGTGATCAGCGAGGTCGTGACCCACACGCCGCGGATCTGACGGCGCTTCATGGCGTCCTGCACCAGATCCTCCCCCCTCAGGGCGTCCTCCACAATCTGGCGGGCTTCATTCATGGAGACCTTGCCGGCGTTGGAAAGCATCAGAGTCCGCGCGGCTTCGAACCCCTGCCCGTCCCGCGCCTCCAGCGACAGCCGCATATCCTCCAGCCTGCTCTGCACCACCAGCCGGAGACGCCGGGCGCGGCGCAGCTGCTGGGAATCGTCGGTGCACAGCGCCGTCAGCAGATTCAGGTGCTCCGGCAGCATCTGCGCCGCCGCTTTGTAGCCGCCGAGATAACTGGCATCCTGCGTCATCACATAACCGCGCTGACTGGCCTCGGCATCCAGCAGCCAGCTGCGGATCTTCCAGAAGGCCAGGGTGCGCTGGTTGGATCCGGACAACTCTTCAATGAAATGCCGGGTCTGGAACAGTTGGCTGATGGCCACTCCGAGCACCAGGGCAAGGCTGACGATGGCAAAGGCCAGCAGCTTGAAATTGCGGGTGTAAAGCACGCGGGACACGCCGGGAGTGGGTGGGGGTTGCCGGCCGGGGTGGCGTTCACCCTGCCTGGTGCCCACTATGAGCCGCTTGTTGCAGATTGCAAATTGCTGTCGGCGGACCTTGCGCACATTGCCCGCTGTTTCCGCTGGCGGCGTGAGGTGGAAAAAGGGGATTAAGATGTAATCCGTTCGTAATCAATGTCTGAAAACGGACTTCGCTATCCTGGCATCGGGAATGCAGACAGAAGTCCAGACCTACGGCCACTGGATGCTCCAGGAAAACCGGCGGTCCGCCCAACACAAAACCTATCACAAAGCCATGCTCTCCTGGACCGTCACTTTCATCGTTGTTGCCCTCATCGCCGGGGTTCTCGGATTCACCGGTATCGCCGGAGCTGCCGCCGGTGTCGCCAAGATCTGCTTCTTCATCTTCCTCATCCTGTTCATCATCTCCCTGATCCGCGGAAGAAAAACGATCTGAACGCGGAAAGGCTGGTCAAACCTGCCGACCCCGCTTGTAATTCTATTTTGCCCGCAGCACCAACCTGCTCCCACCGCCCGCCATGACGTCCACCAAAAGCTATAATCTCCACGCTGGTATTCTGATGACGGTTCTTGTTGCTTCCGCATTCGTTGTGCACCGGCACGCGAAGGAACACTGCTTGGTGGGTGCCTCCTATGCTGCGCAGGAGGCGGAAGTCAGCGGGGGTGGTGAGCGGGCCGCCGACGGACAGATTATGGCCGGGAAACCCTAAAGCCTTCAAGCCCGCTGACCGCGTCACGCGCGAAAAAAAGTCCCGTCACGGCCCGCCTTTTCCAAGCCAAGCAATCCTAACTCCAAAGCCCTTATGAAAATCAAGAACGACTTCACCACCCAGCTCCTTCTCGGTGTCATCGCCACCGGCGTGACAGCCCTCACTGCCCTCGCCTTTGAACGCCGCTACAGCCTGCAGCAGCGAAGCTATGGCGATGATCCTGAACGCTTTGGCGATGATGTGCTGGACACGGTCGACCGCGCTGGTGATGCCGTCAGCCGCGGTGCCAGCCAAGTGCGCCGCTCCGCCAATGAGGCCGGACGCGATTTCCGGGAGGGAGCTTCCAACCTCAAAGACCGCTTCGAGGACGGAGTGGACCATCTCCGCGACAAAGCCAGCAACCTGAAGGAACGCTTTGTGGAGGGTTTTGACAATGCCCGCGATCACCTGCGCAACGGAGCCGAAAAACTCAAGGATGGCTTGAAGGATGGTGCCCAGCACCTGAAAAGCGGCATCCGTGACGGTGCGGAGGAAATTCGCAGCGGTGCTGAAAAAGGCGCTGAAGAAGTCCGCGATGCCAGCAAGGACGCTTCCCAGGATGCCCACAAAGCAGCCGATGCCGCCAAGTAACGCCAGTGGTTCCCAGCCACTTGGAGCCTTTATCTCCAATCCCCCCGGATACCTTCACCTCCAAAGCTCTCCCATCTGATGAAATATCCTCTGACTTCCCGGATCGGCATTCTTGCAGAGGAGGTGAAGGCCTTGGCGGCGGGACACTGGGCCATGCTCCGCTTGGAAATGGCGGGCAAGGCGAGGATGACCAAAAAGCAGACTATCATGGCAGTGGCCGGAGCGGCTGCCGCCCTGACCGCAGTGCTGCTGGTGCTTTTCAGCATCACCCTGCTGCTCAGTCAGCTGTTGGTATCCTTCGCCCACTGGCCCGCTCCCGCCGCTACGGGAGTATCCGCTTTGGTTATTGCCGTGGCCGCCGGAGCAACAGGCCTTATCCTTATTCGGAATGCGGTCAGCGTCATCCAAAAGGAAGGAGTGGCTCCCAAGGAAACCATCCGTTCCCTCCGCCTTTCCGCCGCCACCCTGGCGGACCAGCCTCTTACAACACCCATCCCACCACCCAATACCATGAACACTCCCCGTCAATTCCGCAACGCTGTGAACCAAACTGCTGAAACTATCCAGGATCAGACCCGCCGTGCGGCCCGTGCGGCCCGCGACGCGGCCGACACTATTCATAACCGATTCGATCCCGGTGCTTTTTTCTCCAACGTCATGACTTGGGTGGATGACATCCTGAATCCCCAGAACCGGGCGCTGGCCACCCGCGCCTGGGCTGCGGCCTCCATCCTTCCCCGCCGCCATCCCCTGCCCGCCGCTTTGATTGGCTTTGGTGCCGCCTGGGCTCTGTGGCGCAAAATGCAGGATGAGAATGCCCAGCAGGCTGTCGAGTCCTTTGCCGCCACCAGTGCCAAAACCGCGCAGGATTTGGTGAATGAAAGTAACAAGGCGGTGAAGAGAGGTTACCGCGCCGCCACTGAGGGTGCCCAAGCCGCCGTCCGCGCCGGACAGGATGTCCGCAACTCTTTTGTCGATGCCGGCCACCGCTGGGCGGACTCCGGCCGCCATGCCGCCTCCACTTTAAAGGAGGCCACCCATGAGGCCGCCGAGCGCGCCCGTGAAGTTTATGATGAGGCCCGTGAGTATGTCACTGACAGTGTTGAAACCATGGCCGACACTGCCAAGCGCCTTCGCAAGGATGCGGAGCAGGGCATGCAAAAAGCCAAAGAATTCGCCAAAGAGGAGCCTATGCTGGCGATTGCCGGAGGTCTAGCCCTCGCTGTGGGAGCTGTGCTCCTTGTGAAAAGTTCCCGCCGTTGAAACCCCGCGGCGGACCAATCGCCCGGGCCAGCCTCAGTCCAACCTCTACTGATGGCAGGCCCGGGCTTTTTCTTTTCTCGTCCCTTCCGCTTCACCGGACCAGCGGAAATTGATCCGGAAGAAACACACCCATAAAACATCACCACCATGAATTCCCTGCAAAAATTGTTTGAAGATCAGTTGGCCGATATTCTCTATGCTGAAAAACAGCTCGTGAAAGTCCTTCCCAAGATGGCCAAGGCCGCGGAGCATGAGCATTTGAAAGCCGCGATTACGAAACACCTTGCTGAAACCAAGGTCCAAGTAGAACGCTTGGAGCAGGTCTTTGAATCCATCGGCAAAAAAGCACGCGCCAAAAAATGCGAGGCCATCATTGGCATTCTCACGGAAGGCAGCGAAATCACCGCGGAGTTTGCCGGTGTTGACGCCGCCGTGATTCTGGCCTGCCAGAAAGTCGAGCACTATGAGATAGCCACCTACGGCTGTCTGGTCACGTGGGCGAAATTGCTTGGTCACAAGCAGGCGGCCACCCTGCTCGGCCAGACCCTTGGCGAGGAGGAGAAAACGGATGCCGGACTCAGCGAACTCGCTGAGACAGTCTGCAACCAAGAGGCTGTGGAGGCTTGAGCCCATTCCGGGTTTACCCTTGACTTTGGACAGGGGCCGGGCCGTGCGGTGCTTACTCCGCCCGCACGGCCCTTTTGTCTTCTTTTCCCATCTATGAAATTCGTTATCGCCAGTCAGCTTGATTATGAGGTCAGCAGCCCCCTGACCTTTTTGCTCAGTGTCCGGGCCCAGCATTGTCCGGGCCAGGAAATTCTTTGGGAGCGGTTCAGCGTTTCTCTGCATGTGCCGCATCAGCTTCAGGAATGCTCCGCCACCGGCACGCGGTTCGACCGCGTTTTTGCGGAGATCCCGGGGCTATACACGGTCCGTTACGAAGCCGAAGTGGAAAGAATATCCGAACGTCTGCCCGCCGGCGTGCTGCCCGTTCAGGGGCCGGAGACCTTTGGCCCGGAGGTGCTCCCTTATCTTTATCCCAGCCGCTACTGCCAATCGGATCGCATCGGCAACCTTTCCTATGATCTCTTCGGAGATATCAGGACCCCTGAGGAGCAGGTGCGGGCGGTGACGGACTGGATCGCCAGCCGGATCAATTATGTCAGCGGTTCCACGACCAACCAGACCAGCGCGGTGGACACCTTGGTGGAGCGGGCCGGGGTCTGCCGCGACTTTGCCCATCTCGGTATCGCGCTCTGCCGGTCGCTGAATATTCCCGCCCGGTATTTCACCGGCTATGCCCACGATCTGCAGCCGCCTGATTTCCATGCCTGTTTTGAGACATGGGTGGGAGGACGCTGGATCCTCCAGGACGCCACCCGGCTGGCCTCCCCGGAGGGCGTGGTGCGCATCGGCATGGGGCGTGACGCCTCGGACTGCTCGGTGTGCACCGCCTTTGGCTCCATGAGACTGCTGAATCAGTCAGTGGAGTGCCATGCGGCCGATCCCGGATTCCAAAAAATGACTCCGGAGGAGCTGGCCGCATTTTCTGTCAGCTTGGAACCGCCGCCAAACCTATGAACAGAGAGATGTCCGAAGCCGTGAGCCGCTTGAAAATCGAGCATATTACCCGCTATCGGTACACCGCGCCCGTGAGTTTCGGCCTGCACCGTCTGGTGCTGCGGCCGCGGGAAGGGCACCGCACCACTGTGGTCAGCCACAAGCTCCGACTGTGGCCGCAGGCCTCACTCACTTGGATGACGGATGTGTTCGGCAATCACATCGCTTTTGCCGAATTTCTGGAGCATTCCGATGAGATGACGGTCATCAATGAAGTGATCATGGATCTGTTGGATCCGGAGACGGATGAGGGAGCGGCGTCCATGCCCCGTCCGTCCACCGTCACCCTGCCGGTGTCCTATCTGCAGTCGGAGAAAGCAGTGGTGGAGGCCTACGCCGTGCCGGTTTACCCTGACGAGCTGGAACAGGTCCGGCAATGGACGGAGCAGGTTCTCAGCACTCATCCCACGTCCACCGCCATGGAGGCCGTCCAAACCATCAACACCGCCATCCACCGGCTGATCACCTACCGGCGCCGCGAGGAGCCGGGCGTGCAGAGCCCGGGGGCCACGCTGGCGCTTTCCAGCGGCTCTTGCCGTGACATGGCCACGCTGGGCATGGAGGCGGTGCGCAGTCTGGGGCTGGCAGCGCGTTTTGTGAGCGGCTATGTGGAGAGCACGGCCTCCGCCGCCGGGCGCGGCTCCACCCATGCCTGGCTGGAGGCCTATCTGCCGGATTCCGGGTGGTGCGGTTTTGATCCCACCTCCGGTCGGGCCACCGGCCTGCGCCATATCCCCCTGGGGGTCAGCAGTCACCCGCGCGGTGTCATGCCTGTCAGCGGCACGTACGATGGGAGCAACGGCCGCAGCACCGGGCTCTCTGTCAGCCTCACCATCAGCAGGAGCGGACCGGGCGGCGTGTTTTCTGCTGACAACCTGTGCCCCGCCTGATTTCACAGCTTATGGATCTGCGATCGGGACATCCTTATTGGCTGCTGAGGAATGGTCTGCCCTCCTCTTTCCCCGCTTTGACCAAGGATCTGAAGTGCGATGTGCTGGTTATCGGAGCCGGCATCACTGGAGCGTTGGTGGCCTTTCATCTGGTGGAGGCCGGCTTTTCCACTGTGATCACGGACAAGCATGGAACCGCCTGGGGCAGCACCGCCGCCAGCACCGCTTTGCTTCAGTATGACATGGACACCCCTCTCTGTGGGCTGATTGACCGGTTGGGCCAGTCCCGTGCGGTGCGCGCCTATCTGGCCTCCCGCGACGCCATCGGCAAGCTGCACGGGCTGGCAAAACAGCTGCCCGACGACTGCGGGTTCGGGCTGCGGCCCAGTCTTTATGTCGCCCCGGACGCCGGTTCCCTGGACCTCATGCGGCGGGAGTATGACACCCGGCGGCATTATGGATTTGCGGTCGAGTGGTGCAGTCCCCAGGACCTCCGGCAACGGGTGGGCTTCGAGCGTCCGGGAGCTATATACTCCAAGGAAGGAGGGCAGGTTGACCCTTACCGTCTCACATGGCAGCTCCTGCTGGAGGGCCGGCGGAAAGGGCTGCATGTCTTTGACCGCACTCCGGTCACAGAGTATGATTTCACCGCCAATGGCGTCAGCGCCCGCACCGGCAAAGGCCGCACCATTCTGGCCAAACATATTATTTTCGCCACTGGTTATGAGGCCACGGAGCTGCTGGACCGCCGGATTGTGGATCTGAAAAGCAGCTACGCCCTGGTCAGCGAGCCGCTCTCCGGCACACCCTGGCCGGATGAGTGTCTGATCCGTGAGCACGCCGATCCCTGCCTGTATTTCAGGACCACCGACGACCACCGGGTGATCATCGGGGGCGGGGACGAGCCTTTCCGGAATCCCGAGAAACGCGACGCGCTGATCCCTGCCAAAACCAAACTGTTGCTGGAAAAATTCGGAAGCTACTTCCCCCGTCTTCCGTTGGAGACCGCTTTCGCCTGGGCCGGCACTTTTGGGGAAACCCGTGATGGCCTGGCCTCCATCGGACAGGTTCCGGAATATCCCCGCGCCTTCTTCACGCTGGGCTTTGGCGGCAATGGCATCACCTACAGCCTTCTGGCCGCCGAAATCATCCGCGACACTCTCCAAGGCGTCCGCAGCCCTTATGACGGACTTTTTGGATTCAACCGGTAGTCATCCGGAACTCCGGCGTCCGGAGGTCTCGTGGTCGGTATAAACGGGAAGCGGTTTGCTGCGTGGAACCGTTTTAATAATTAAGATTGGAAGTGTAATTTGCTCTCTGTTTAACTCCCTTGTCATTGCCACAGCCGGCAAAAATTAATCAAACCCTCATGATCCTGATGATTTCAGGAAAGTCAACCGGTCGGGAATTAAAAATACGCTCATTTTCAATCAAATCTGCTTGAAACCTTGTGGCAACGTGGGACAAAGCTGTCCGCTTATCTTTTTCCCCGAACTTTCTATGAAAACACGCTCTTTGGGCAAAGCTGCCCCCCTGGGTTTGCTCCTTCTCCTTCCTTCCTTTGCCTCCGCTGATTTTTATCAGGCACCCTTCGGTCCTGGCGGCACTTGGAACGTCTATGAAACCGTGGGCACCGCCGCCACTTTCAAAGACGCCCTCACGGCAGCCAAGGCCAAGGTTGATCCCGTCAATGGCACAGTCAACGGCACGCTCGTCTCTGTGATCAGCCAGGGTGAGAACGACATGCTCCGCACCATCCGCGGCGGGGCCGACACTTGGATTGGTCTCAGCGACCGTGAGGGTGTGGCCGTTGGAGCCCAGGAGTCCCAGACCGCCGGCACTCCGGGCAACCTGTCCTCCGGATGGGCTTGGACCTCCGGCGAGCCTTTCGTCTACAAAAACTGGGGTGGCGGTGAGCCCAACAACGCCGGGGACGCCGAGGACGCCGGCCAGCTGCGCGGCGACGGCTTCTGGAACGACAACGCTTCCGGTTACGGTCTGAACGAGCCCAGCGCCCCTGTCCTGCAGACTGGCACCTCCCAAGCCGAGGGAACCGCCGCCTTCGGGTATGTGGTTGAATACTTCAAACAGTCCGCCACTCCGATTCCCGGAATCGCCTTGGCCACAGTGCTGCCGGCTGCCGGAACCATTCCCGGCCCCGGTGGCGGCGCTGGCACGTGGGGGGTCCGCGAAGTGAGCGGCATCACCATCGCCGGCAATATTGTGGATGCCGTCAACCAGCTCAAATCGAATGCGGGCACCTCCGTCATCGGTCAACTGCCCAAACTGGATGTGGGTGATCCCCAGACCAATGGCCAGGGTGGTCCTGCTCTGGCCGGCGCGGTGACCCCTTTTCTGTCCAACACCGACGGCGACGACAACAATCTGGCCACCATCGCCAAAGGAAAGATCAGTGTCACCCAGGCCGGCACCTACACCTTCCAAGTGCACTCCGACGACGGTTTTGCGCTCCGCGTAGTTGGACAGCAGTTCGAAAGTGTCAACGGTGCGGGGTACATGGACCCGGTGGACAAGTCCACCATGACCTTCAACGTGGGCACAGGTGACTCCAACACCCGCGGCGTCATCAATCTTGCCGCCGGGGAATACGATCTGGAATTTGTCCATTTCGAAGGCGGCGGCGGCGCCTATTATGAAGTGACCTCCGCCCAAGGCGCCATTACGGATGCCAACGGAGCCCAGTGGACCGCTGTCGGTGACACTGCGGTCAAGGGTGCCCGTGCTGTTGATGTGGTCCGCCTGACAGGTGCCGCCACAGTGGCCAACGCCGCCAAGCCTGGCGACAACAACCTCGCCACCGCCACCGCCGCCATTGAGACCGCCATCGGCAACAACACAGCGGTGACCAAGGCTTTCACCACGTTGAATGTTCCCGAGGCGGACATGCCCATCGCTGACAAGGACAACTATGCCACCAAGGTGACGGGCCAGATCAGGCTGGATGACGCCGACGGCACCGCGGGCGAAGCGATCAAGATCACCTTCAACCTCCAGGCCGATGACGGAGCCTCGCTCCGGATTCTGGGCAAGGACTTCACCGTGGCCACCGACTTCACTGGCGATGGCGTTGCGGTGCTGGAGGAAGTGAGTGGCGATGCAACGCTGAAGGCCGACTATCCCACCGGCAACACCAACGCTTTCGGCCTCATCGAACTGACCGAGGGTGAGCTTTACGACTTCGCGGCCTACCACAGCGAGGGTGGCGGCGGCTCCCAGTTCCAGCTGTGGTATGCCGTCGGCGACTACACCGGCACCGGTTTTGATCCCGCTGTCTTCCGGGTGCTCTCCACCGGCTCCGACGCCATCCTGGCGGCGAACACCGGTCTGGCGCTGGTTCCGGAGCCCTCCACCACCGGCCTCTTCGGCCTTGCGGCGCTGGGTCTGCTGGGCCGCCGCCGCCGCAAGTGAGAAGCCGGGCGCTTCATTCTTGAATCAGTCAACCTCCGGGCGGACTCTGTGAAAGCGGAGTCCGCCCCTTTCTTTTTCCGCAAATCCCTTTCCCCCTCCGCCGCCTTATGCGCATTCGCATTCCCTTCACCCGTTTCCCCGTTTGCCTTCTGCTGGCCTTCCTGCCGCTTTCCGCCGTTACGGTCACCGCCGCCACGCTCCTTCCCTCCACTGAAATCCCGGAACTCCGGGAAAGCGCCGATCTCAGCGATGGTCAGGAGGCCATGAGACGCAAGGACTACGCGGCGGCACTGCTCATCTTCACCCGCAAAGCCGACTCCGGAAACGCCGCCGCTCTCTTTGCCCTCGGGTACATGCACCAGCATGGCCTTGGTGTCGATGCTTCCGCCATGGCCTCCGAGACCTTTTATTGGCAGGCCGCCAAACTGGGAAATGTGGCCGCCATGCACAATCTGGCGGTTCTCCTTGCAGCCCGCCCGGGCAGTGTGGCCGAGGCCACAGAGTGGCTGACCAAAGCGGCGGAAAAAGGCTCCGGACGCGCCGCCTTGGCCATGGGACGGCTGATCACCGACGGGCCCAATGCCAAAACCCAGGCTGCCGATGCTGAGAGCTGGTTCCGCAAAGCGGTCCAGGCCCCGGAGCTGAAGGAGGAGGCGTCCTTCACCTTGGCCGTGTTTCTGGATCCCACTCTCACCGGCACTGACGGGCGGAGCAAAGAGGGCCGGAAGTTTCTGGAATCCTCCGCCGAAGCCGGATACCAGCCGGCGGTCCTGGCTCTGTCGGATGCCCTGCTGCGCACCAAGGAGGGTGCACGCGCGGTGGAGGTGCTGAGAAAAGGGGATGCCGCCGGCTCCACAGAGGCCGCTTTCCGTCTGGCCTCCCTCAATTTTGAAGGCCGCGTGATGCCCGCCAATCCGGCAGAGGCTCTCCGCCTCTACACCAAAGCCGCGGAGGCCGGTCATCCCGCCGCCTGCAACCAGCTCGCCAGTCTGTATCAGGCGGGGAAGGGGGGCGTGGCCGCCGATCCCGTCAAGGCCTGGGAATGGTTTTTGAAAGCCGCGACCCTGGGTCTGCCCATGGGCCAGTTCAATGCCGGTGTATGCCTGGAGGATGGCTTGGGAGTGGCTAAAAATCCCGCCGGGGCCTGCCAATGGTACTGCCAGGCGGCCTTGTCGGGTTATGCACCGGCGCAGAACCGCTTGGGCCTTCGCTATCAGGAGGGTCAGGGTGTAATGAAGGATCCGGTCGCCGCCCGCGCCTGGCTGCGCGAGGCCGCCATGCAGGGCTTTGAGGCCGCCATGCTGAACTACGCCGCCATGCTGGCCGGTGGCCAGGGCGGACCGCGGGATATTCCCAATGCCGTCACCCTCTATAAATCCCTGGCCGGCAAAAACCATCCCGACGCCCTGCACGGTCTGGGCCTGCTGATGGAGTCCGGCCTGGCCGGCCCGGTCGACCCGCCGCGGGCCTTGGCTCTGCAGCAGCTGGCCGCCGACCGCAATCCCGCCGCTAAAGCCCGCGCCGAGGCCCTTCTCAAGGTGCTCTCCCCGGAGGACAAAACCAAAGCCGCCGCCTACGTCAAGGATCCCCGCACGCTCTTTCCCGCCAAAACCGAAGGCTGATCCCGCGCTGCATCCGCACGGCAGTCCGGTCCTGCACGCTGAAAAGGAAGAGGGCCATGGAGAAGGCTTTGAATTCCTGACGGAAATCGGGATGCCACTGCCTTCCGGACCCGGATTTCCGCCTGAAGGCTGATCCGCCGGGAGATGCATCGCCGGCCTTGGTGATCTCCGTTTCATATCCGGCACCCCCATGAATTTGCCTCCCACGTTAAAATTCACCTCTTCCCGCAGTGGCATCCAAGCATGGTTTCTGCTACCTGCGCAAAAGTAAGTTATGACCCGATCCCTGCAGGACACCATTGGATTCCACTCCTCCGCCCGCGACGCCGAGGCCGCCCGGCAGCGCATGCACGAGTTGGTGAATATAAAGCTCGCCTCCCGCGGGTTTACGGTCCCGCCGGAGAAGGTGGACTCGCCGCTGTTGAGCCTGGGACGATCGCTGTTGGCGAATTTCGAGGAGAAGCTCCGCCTCTTTGGCGAACCGCTGTGTCCGGTGGATCAGGCCATCAGCGCCTTCCTGGCCGCCTATCTGGGGGAGGCCGCCAAAGGTATTTTCCAAGAGGGCGAGCCGCTGGTGCCCTCCGGCGCCTTGGCGCTGGAGCGTCACGGCTTGGCCCGTGAGCTGTCGCTGCCGGCGGATGCGGATGTGGTGAAAAGCGCCATCCTGTCCTCCTACCGCGTGTTCCAGGGCGTGTGCCACAATCCCGCCAAGGACCGCCGCACCACGGAGGGTGTGTTTCACATCGTCGAGGGCGGCCTGCCGATTCCGGCGGACAAAAAAGCCGTGCCCCGCTTGGCCTTCGCCCATCTTTTGAAGGCGGCGCTGAACCCGCCCGCCGACCTGCTGCCGCTGCCCTACACCGCCACGCTGCCGGATGCCGAGCAGGCCCGCACGTTTGTCAGCCTGCTGCTGCGGCCTATTGTCTGTCCCGAGGTGGCCGGCGTGATCCGGCAGCAAACGATGGAGATCCGGTTCTTTGCGCCCGGGGTCCTGGTCAGCAATCTGGACTTTGTGGAGAGCATCTTCGGCAATGCCGGCGATCCCTTTTTGCCGGAGAACGATGCCCGGCTGGACGCCGGCGGCTGGACCGGCCACACCGGCTGCGTGATCCTGGCCCCGCAGCTGATCACCCTCAAAAAGAAAGATATCGGCCTGCCGCACATCTCCATCGCCACTCCGCGTCAGGTGCGCGACCGCATGTGCTGGGAAAAGGAGGACGAGCTCTACAACGACGGCGGAGCCTTCAAAATCGCCTGCCGGGACGAGCGCGGTGTCTGCGTGACGCTGATCGCCGACAGCTACTACGGCTACTGCAAGAAGGAGGTCAAAACCCAGATCAGCTACGCGGCCAATCTGCTCGGCCAGTGCGAGGAGGAGCATTCCGGCGGCGCCCTTGCTTTTCCGTCCTTTGATTTGGGGGAGGATTTCTCCCTCAGCCAGTTTGGTGCGGATGTGGACCACACTTGGGCGGAGACCGTGAAGCTGCACGGCGACCGCATGAACCTTCACGCCGACGGCTACGGCACGGACAAGATTTGGCCGGACATCATCTACCTGCCGGAGAACGCGGAGATCAGCCTGCGGCACCAAAGGATCACTTGGAAAAAACTCGATGGCAACCAAGCCACCCTGAAGCTGCTGGCCGGTCACACCCACATCCTTCCTTCCGGTTATAAAATCGCCATGAGCCAGAGCGTGAAGGGTCAGCGCTGGCGTCTGGTGGGCACCCAGGCAGAGGGTACCTTTTGCCACAAGCCCTGCACGGTGTCGGGCGGCGGAAAGAGCGAAATCTCCAAGTCCCTCTCGGACGCCATGCTCACCGGTCCGGTGATCGTGAGGAATCTGGTGGAGGACATGGCCGCCGCCAAAGCCGTGATGAACTATGATTTCAGCAACCGCTTCCGCAATCCCCGCGAGCCCCGGCTGCCCAGCCGTCCGGTGCTGGATCCCTCCCGATCCTTCGGCAGCGTGGTGCGCATGCTGACTCCCAGTGAGCATTTCACCGATGAATACAACCACTGGCTGAAGAGTATTCCACGCTGGGTCCGGGATCTGGTGCTGGTCATCAAACGGCGCTGGAAATCCGCGTGGGGGGAGGATTGGGAAAAGCGCTTCACCGTGGACATCATTGACGGTCAGCCGGGCATCGAGCTGAAGTACCGGAATCAGAAACTGGTAACCCGCTACCTGCGTGTGGGCTTCACCGAGAGCGGACTGTGGCGCACCTTCGGCGTGCGCAAGGACTTCGCCCCCGCGGCGAAGCTCCAGCGGGAGGACGACATCACCGCCAGTGTGGTGGTGGCCGCCGAAAGTCTGACCGGCCTGCACCCCCAGCTTTCGGAGCCCGCCTACAAGTTCTCTGTGAACTGTGAGTACCGCCTCTTCCAGCGGCCGGACGACGCCATCGTGCGCGGTTATGACAAAGGCGCGGAGGCCGACTTCTCACGTCCCGGCTGCTTCTTCTCCAACTACGAGCCGCTGCCCCGCGCCGAGGCCAAAGAGATGACGGAGGACGCCATCCGCTTCGGGCAGTTCACGCCGCCCATGCAGGATCTTATCCATAAGGTCGCGGCCTCGGAAAAACCGGACTACTTCGTCTGCACCGCCAACCCGCGCATCGTGGATGGCAAGCCCACCAAGAACCCGCGCTATCTCCAGAACCGTCCGGATCTCGACCATCCGCGCGATGAATACCTGGCGGAGACCGGTGCCCGCCTTTACCGCCGGCTGGGCGGGAAAAAGCCGGTGCTGAATCCCGTCCACGCGGTGCTGGTGGGCCGACGGAACAACCCCGCCGAGCCCGGCATCCGGCCCTTGGCGGTTTACGGACCCATCCACTATCAGGAACTGCCGGAGCTGTTCATGGACTTCACCGCCAGCCTCACCGGCAAGTCGCCGTCCACCACCGGCGCGGGCTCCGAGGGCGCGCTGACCAAGGGGCCTTTCAACTGCCTGCTGCCCATCCACGATCTGAACAACGCGCTCATCTCCGCCCTGCTCACCCAGGCGGGGGGCTTCAGCTCCGCCGCCGGGCACGTGGGCAAAAAATACCGCGTGGAGCACGATATCAGCCTCGCCATTCCCGAGGTCTGGAGCCGCATGTATCTCAATGAGCGCAAACCCGAATGGCTCCTCGCCAACGGCTGCCTGGAGCCGGTGAAGGATTTTGAGTATGAGGGCCGCACCATTCCGGGCAGCCGCCTGGGCTGGCGCATCACCTCGGAGTTTGTGCAGAACTTCTTCGGACGAGTCTTCAGCGACCCCGCCTCCGTCTTCCCGCCGGACATGCTCCAGCCGGAACTCCAGAGCATGGAGGAGTATGTGGACGGCATTGAGCACATCGTCGAAGCCCAGCAGAAGGCCGCCAAAATGTATTTCGAGGACGGGGCCGTTGATCTCGCCATTCCGCCTCTGAAGGCGATGCTCGAAATCATGGCCCACGGCGCTTGGAAGGGGAAAACCGCACAGGATCCGGAATTTCGTGCCCTCTTCACCCGCGAGTCCATGCTGGCCAGCGACTGGTACACAGATCGTCTCAATGCCCGCGGCGTGCTGGAGCGCCGCCTCTGGACCCGCCACATCGACGATCTACGATCCTTTCTCACCCGCCGCGCCCGGCTCCAGTCCGCCGAGCGCGCGGAGATGGAACGCCGCCTGGCCACCGCCGAAGCCGCGCTCGCGGACCTCAGCCAGTGGGATGCCGCCGAGCGTTACCGCGGAACCCTTGGCGTGGAGCCGCACTTCATGAACGGATGAGCGCTGGCCAATCCATTTTGAAATTGGTCAGGTCAGGCCAATGGTACAGCCTGATCGTTTTCAAGGCACCGCCGGCTCGTCGCGGCCCACCCGCCAGACATGGGAGTCGCTGCGGAGGTAAATGGCGCTGCCGGAGAGGGAGGGGGTGCAGAGGATGGCCTCCTCCAGAGGGAGCTTGCCGGTGATGCGGCCCTCGGGCGCGGTGGTGTCCACGCACTGGAGAACGCCGCGCTCGCTGACCGCGTAGAGAGTGGAGCCGGACATGACCGGGCTGCCGCTGAAGGGACCCTCCAGGCGCAGCTTCCAAGGACGGTCGCCGGAGTCCAGTTCCGCGCAGCTGAGCACGCCCGCGCCGTTGATGGAGAAAACGCGGGTGCCGTGGATGACCGGGCTGGAGGTGTCGGAATTGATCTGGGCGGATTCCCAGACCATTTCTGGCGCGGTGCCGGCGGTGGTGAGGGACCAGACGGCGAGGCCCTTGCCGGGACGGGGCACGGCGAGGTGTTTGGCGCTGATGCCGCTGGAGGGAATGCTGCTGCCGGGCTTGGGCAGGCTCCACCGCTCCTTGCCGGTTTTGGGATCCAGCGCCAGAACACCCTCCACAGAGTTCACCATCACGGCGCAGCCGCCCGCGGGATCGCGCCAGATGACAGGGGTGGTCCAGTTGGCGTTTTTGGGACGGCTGATTTTCCAGAGGTTGGTGCCGGTGGCGGGATCCAGCCCGGCGGTGAAGGAGTCGCCATCGTTTTCAATCTGCGTCACCAGCACGCCGTCGGCCAGCACCGGCGAGGAGGCGAGGCCGAGGCTGTTGCTGGCATTGGGGTAATCGACCGTGAAGCCGCGCAGCCAGATCAGATTTCCCTCCAGATCCAGACAGAACAGGTCATTGGTGGAGAAGAGGGCGAAAATCCGCTGTCCGTCGCTGGCGGGGGTGGGGGCGGCCACGCAGGTCTTTTCATGGCACATGGTGCGGCCAGTGGCCTGAAAGCGGCGCTCCCAGAGGCGTTTGCCGCTTTTCTCCTCCAGGCAGATCACGTGCAGGGTCTGCTGGTCCGGCCCGCTGGCGGCGGTGAGAAATACCTTGCCCCCCATAATGACCGGAGAGGAAAGACCGCGGCCCGGCAGTTTCTCCTTCCAGACGACATCCGCTGTGCCGGGAGAAGCCGGTGGTTTGCCATCACCTTTGCCGGAGGCATCGTTGCCGCGGAACTGCGGCCAGTCGGCACGGGCGGCGGTGGACAGGGCCGGCAGGAGGAGCAGGCCGGTGAGGAGACGGGGAAACTTCATAAGATAAGCCGGAAGGGGAAGGGAAAAGCGTGAGGAGTGGTTTATTCGGGAAGAAGCTGGATGGCATCACCCACTTGGATGGGGCCGCCGGTCAGGACACTGGCTCCGATGCCGGTCTGTCTGGCCAGATACTTGAAGATTTCCTTCCTGCCGGTCCGCTGCACGATATGCAGGCAGGGGGGCCAGGCTTTACGGCCATGAAGGACCGCATGGGGGCCGATTTTGAAATCGCGCCCGATCAGGGAATTCAGGTCGATGCCGGTGGTGATGAAGTTCCGTCGCAGCAACGCCGGATCGATCTCCCCACCGTGCTCTTTGGCCAGCGATTCGAAGGGTTCGAGCTCAATCAGGGTCACATGGGCATCCCATTCCACCACCCCGGTATAGAATCCCTTGCCGGTGGCGTAGCGGTCGTCCGGCAGACCCGTGCCCGCGATGGCCTCTACCCGCTGATGGCTGATCATCGGGGTTTTGCTCTCCGGCGAGGTGAGGATGGCGGTGATCATCGGATGGGAACGGGAACTGCAGGCGGCGGGATGGAGTGAAATCCGTGTGCGGACGCTTTTGGCTTACGCCTCCATAGGGGTCACAGCTTGCCTTTCAGAGCGGTTTCCGGTGTCGGCGGGCGGTCGGGTGCCAGGATGGCGGTGCCGGAGGCATCGCAGACCCGGAGCTGGAATTCCCATTCCACGGTCCAGGTTTCCGTCTGCTCGTTCTGGCAGCATTTGACGAGGATTTCATTGGCTCCGGCTTTGAGCTTCACGGGCAGGGCGTATTGATCGATTTTCATGCCGCGGTGGTATTCATCACGGCCAAAGAGCGGTTCGCCGTTGAGCCACACCTTCCACGCGTTTTTGCAGCCCAGCCGGATTTCCGCATCGCGGGCTTCAGAGCTTTGGAAGGTGGTCACGGCATAGGCGGTGGTTTCCTTCAGCATGCCCAGAGGCTTGTTGAAATCGATGATCCCGAACTCGTTCTGCCCGGTGAAAGGCTGCCATTTGAGAGGTGCGGCATCGGGGGTGGAAGCCGGGTAGGAAGCCGCCGGGTCCACGCCCTTTTCCGGCGGGAAAACCGCGTCGTAGCCCTTGCGGTCCTTGTTGTCGAAGGGGCCGATCACCTTCCAGTCCAGCAGGAATCCGTAGTGCCGGGGAAGGTCCACGGTCTCGCCCAGGCCCCGCAGCTCATCCGTGGCGGCGCGCACCTGGTCCTGATCGCGGGCGGCGTGCAAGGCTTTGCGCAGGCCCTCCTTGTCCTTTTCCGCCGTGGCTTTAGTGAGGAGGGCGGCCACCGGTTCGCGGCGCAGCATGGCCTCCGGATCCTCCAGAAAAGCGGGCATCAGCACGGCCCAGGCGGCGGGGTCGGCCTGTTTCACCAGATCCGCCGCCAGCATGCGGCCCGCCCCGCCGTGCGAGGTGTTTTTCAGAAACGTGGTCAGGCCGTCCAGCGGAAAGGGGCGTCCGGCGGCTTTCTCCCGGTCCGCCAAAGTGTAAACAGCTCCCCGCAGCCAGTTTTGGGAAAGCGCATTGGCCCCGTCCATGGCGCCGATAATCCCGGGCCACTGGGCGGGGGACGCGGTGTTTACCAGCTCCTTCCACGCGGTGGAGGCGGCGGTGTTTCCCTGGCCCTCGGGCTTCACGGCCAGCAGGGCGGCCACGGGATCCGATGCCGCCGTGGCGGGCACAGGCGCCAGCAATGGCAGCGAAAGGAACAACAGACCCGGGAACAACGGATGAGCGCGCATGTGGGACTGTGCTTCCTCCCCGTCAATTGCGCCAGAGTTTTTTATGTTGTCCGAAGCCTTCGCACGCTTATACACTTGCCTTTAAAGGCATGTATGAGGGGTGACGGAAATCCCGCGTTTCCAAATCCCCGTCCGGCCCGTTACGGATGCGCCATGAGGCGTCTCTTTGATCCTGACAATCCTGAACTGATGGACCGCCCGCAGCCGGTGTCTCCGGCGCTGGAGCGAGATCTGGCGAATCTGCGAGGGTTGAACCGGTGGTTCGGCGCGTGGCGGATCGTGCGGCGGGTGCTCGGACCGGTGCTGACGCAGGGCGGCAGGGTGGAGATCGCCGACCTCTGTTGCGGATCCGGTGATCTGCCCCGGCTGATGGTGCAACTGGGCCGGCGGCACGGCACCCGTGTGGAGGTGGAGGCCGTGGAGGGACATCCGGCGACGTTTGAGATCGGTCGCGGCTTCTGCGCGGACACGCCGGAGGTGCGGTTTGTCCATGCCGATGTCCGCACTTGGGAGCCGGCGGGAAAACCGGACTGGGTGGTGTGCTCGCTGGCGCTGCACCACTTCAGGGAATCCGATGCCATGGACATTCTCAAGCGCATGCGGACCGCCGCCTCGCGCGGTGTGCTGGTGGCCGATCTGGAGCGCGCCTGGTGGGCCAGCGCCGGCATCCATGCCGCGTCCTTGTTTTACCGCGAGCCCATGACGGTCGAGGACATGCGCCGCTCCGCCAAAGCCGCCTTCTCCCGGCGGGAACTGCGGGATCTGACCCTCGCCGCCGGCTGGGGCGGCATCCGTCAGGAGCGCTTCTGGTACGGGCGGCAGGCGGTGTGGGAGGTTTTTTAACGGATACCGATTACGGCTGGACCAAATTTGAAATCATAAAAAGCCGCCAAAACCGCGGACCAGGCCGCTTGATCAATTACGGAATATCGTTCTAAATACTGATACGGATCATAAGACCTCGGTTGAAAAGGTGGATGAAATTCTCGCCGCGAAGCTGCTGGCGGATCATGGCCGGTATCTGAGGCTGGTGGATGCAGCGAATTATTCGCGCATGGATATGTATTTGGGCGGGCCGTGGGTATCCACAGAATGGAGGGTGATGATCCGGCACCTGCTGTATGGCGCCGCCTTTCTGGTCATTGGATACTCCTTTGCCGTGAAATTCGCCGGAGTGTCGTGGGTGGGCGGCCTGATCATGACGGTGCTGCGCCTGCACTGCCGGACGGACGCCCTGGCGCAGCTGCGGGAAGGGTTTCCCAATGGCTGGCCCATGACGGGCGGGAGGAATGCGGTCACGGTTCCCGCAAAGCCGGTGGCGGATATCAGCACCTTGCCGGGCTGAGGTTTTGGGCCTACAGGCGGAAAAAGGGAGGGGTCGTTTTCCTGAAGCGTGGCGGATGGCATTGACCACCGCCGCCGGCGGAGCGGGGCCGCCTGCCTTTATCTTGTCTTATTGCCAACCCCGACACTGCCCGCCCCCATGACCACCTATTCCCTGAACGCCCCCGCGAAGATCAATCTGTGGCTGCGCGTGCTGGGGCGGCGGGAGGATGGATTCCATGCGCTGGAGACGCGGCTGGCTCCCCTGACGCTTTGCGACCGGCTGACCCTGCGCGCGGATGCGGGACTGGCTTCGGGAAACATCGGGTTTGAGTGTGACGATCCCACAGTGCCGGGGGATGAGTCGAATCTGGTGCTGAAGGCGGTGCGGGCGCTGGAGAAAACCACGGGTCCGCTGCCGGGGATGCGTTTTTCCCTGACCAAGCGGATTCCGCACGGCGCGGGCCTGGGCGGAGGCAGCAGCGATGCCGCGGCGGCCCTGCGGCTGGTGCGGGCGGCGTTTTGTCCTGAGGTGGAGGAGGCGGTGCTGTTCGATGCCGCCGCCGCCGTGGGATCGGATGTGCCGTTTTTCCTGCTGGGGGGGATGGCGGACGCCTCAGGCCGGGGGGAAATCGTCACGTCGGTGCCGCCGACGGAGGCGAAGGCGGACCATGGGAGCGTGGCTCCCCTTCCGCGGGTGCTGCTCATCAAGCTTCCCTTTGGCGTGGCCACGCCGTGGGCTTACAAACAATGGCGGAACTCGCTGGAGGTGCCGGGGCTGCCCTATGCGTCCCAGTCCACGCCATGGGGGGAACTGCGCAACGATCTGGAGCGCCCGGTGTTTGAGAAATACCCGGTGCTGGGCCTGTTGAAAGCCCGGCTCCTGAACGCGCCCGGTGTCACGGCGGCCCTCATGTCCGGCAGTGGATCGACTGTTTTCGCTCTGCTGGAGGAGGATGCGGACACTGGGCCCATTCTGCACGCCGTGGAGGATGAGGCCGGGGAGGAGTATCTGTCTTTTGACACCCGCATCTCCTCCGCTCAGGAGCCGGTGGGCATTTCATGATAGTGCCCTGCTTAAAGCGTCGGGTTTTGCCCGCCCCACAGTGACGACCCCGGCATATTCCACCGTTTTGCGGGGAGGGGCCGCCGGACAAAAAAACCAGCGCTTGCCGCTTCTCCGGCGCGGCGCAAATGCTGCTGCCCGTTCCGCGGACCAACGGTTCCCACTCGCTTCGATTTTCTTTTCCCCTACTATGATTTCCCGTCTTTTCCGTCCGGCTTTGATTGCGGTTCTGCTGTCCGGGTTTTCCGGTGCTGCCCTGGCGCAGACAGAGGCGGAGGGCATGTTTGAAAACGTCCGGAGGCTGGCGAAGGAGCGCGCGGCCAAACCCTATGCGGCCCGCCCCTCCACCCTGGCTCCCTTCTGGGCCGGTCTGACCTACGATGATCACCGCCGGATCACTTTCCGGCCGGGGAAGGGGCTGTGGCAGGGTGAGCACCGGGGCTATCAGCTGGAGTTTTTTCATCCCGGCTGGGTCTTTCCGAAAACCATCGAGTTCCATGAGACCGCGCCCGACGCCTCCCGCACCATCGACTGGAACAGTGATTTTTTTGACTATGGGGAACTGAAAGTGCCGGAGGCCACGCCGCGCCCTGACGGTTATGCCGGCTTCCGCCTTATGGCTCCGGTGGACGATCCAGCGTCACTGAGTGAGCTGGCGGTGTTCCTGGGGGCATCCTATTTCCGTGCTCTTGCGCCGGGGCTGGGCATGGGCACCTCCGCGCGCGGTCTGGCGCTGAATCCCATGCGCCCGCAGGGGGAGGAGTTCCCGGACTTTATTGAGTGGTGGGTGGAGCGTCCCGCGTCCGGAGCCCGCGAAATCCGCGCTTGGGCGCTGCTGGACAGTCCCAGCGTGTCCGGGGCGTATCAATTCCGCATCCTGCCCGGCCGGGGCACGGTGATGGAGATCGAGACCGAGCTGACCTTCCGGAAGGATGTGGAGCTGATCGGCATCGCGCCGTTCTCGTCCATGATGTGGTACAGCGAGTATACCCAGCCCAAGCCCCAGGACTACCGTCCGGAGGTGCATGACGCCGACGGACTGCTGATCCAGTTCAGCGAGACCGAGGCTGCGTGGCGCCCGCTCGACACCAGCAAAACCGTGCGCCACAGCGTGTTCAGCGCCGGAAAATTTCTGGGTTTCGGTCTTGCCCAACGGGACCGGAATTTTGCCAGCTATCAGGATATGGAGGCGAATTTCCACAAGCGGCCCAGCGTGTGGGTCCAGCCCGTGGGCGAGTGGCCGGAGGGCCGCATCAACCTGATCGAAAGCCCCGCCGGCGGCGACGGCAGCGACAACGTGGTCTGCTTTTGGGAGCCTCAAACCCGGCCCAAACCGGGCGAGCCGCTGCGGCTGGCCTACCGTCTGGAATGGCTGCCGGAAATCGCCGTGCCCGGCCTCAGCCGTGTGGTCAACAGCCGCCGCAGCCACCATGTGTGGCCGGAGGGCGACAGCCGGCCGAATGACGAACTGTTTGTGGTGGACTTCGGACCGGCCCCCAACCCTGCGGATGATGAAACGCGTCCGGAGCTCAGTGTGGAGATCGATGCCAATGCCAAAATACTGGAGCAGAACCTCCAGCGGAACCTGGACACCGGCGGCTGGCGGGTCACGCTCTCCATCCTGCCCGCTGAGAAAGCCGTGGCGGTCGAACTGGGCTGCCGCCTTGTGCGGGAGGGCCGCCCCCTCAGCGAGCGCTGGACCGCCCAGTGGAAACCCTGACAGAAACTCGGGAGGAAGGCACATGGCTGAGCGGTTCTGCCCGGACTATGCCCTATGGAAAGGCTGCGGACCGCCTGACGGAGGCCGAATTACCCTGAGGAAGGCGCGGGAATTGTGCGTCCGGAAAAAGGGGCGGGGGAGTTCTGCCTTGTGAACGGCCATGATTTTTCCATTCCCTGATTGACCGGACAGCTTTGGCCGTCCAGGCCGGCTGAAAGCTATTCTCATGCGGACAGCCGGCAAGGGGGATGGTTTTGCTCGTTTCCCACTTGTCCCGTTATGAAAAAACTGATCCGGCAACTTCCCAGCCTGTTGAAGGAAACCCTTAAGGAATGGCAGGATGACAATGCCATGCGACTGGCCGCAGCCTTGGCATACTACACTGTTTTTTCACTGGTTCCTCTGATGCTGGCCTCCATTGCGGTGGCCGGGCTGGTGTTTGGGGAGGAGGCGGCAACTGGTAAAATCTACAGCGAAATGCACAACGTGGCCGGTCCCCAAGTGGCGTCGTCGGTGCAGGAGATGGTGCAGGCCGCCAATAAACCGGAGAGTGGATTATTGGGTGCTGTGCTGGGTTTTGCGATGGGCCTTTTTGGCGCCTCCGGGGTGTTTGGGGAACTGATGGGATCGCTCAATCAGATCTGGGGCGTCACCCCCACCGGGGAGGGCGGTATCATGACTTGGATCAAAGGCCGCTTTCTGTCCATCGGCATGGTGATGGGCGTCTGCTTCCTGCTGCTGGTCTCGCTGCTGCTGAACACTTTTCTGACCACCGTCACCGATTATGGGCTCCACTGGATGCCAGGGGTCGGATTCCTGAGCCAGGCTATCGCCTTCATCCTGTCATTCGGTCTGGTGACGGTGCTGTTTGCAGCCATGTTCAAGTTTCTGCCTAAAACCGCTATTCAATGGCGGGATGTCTGGGTGGGGGGAGCGGTCACCGCTCTCCTGTTCAGCATCGGAAAATTCGGACTGGAGCAATATTTGGCACGGTCCAATCCCACCTCCGGGTATGGAGCCGCCGGAGCTCTGGCGCTGATTCTGGTGTGGGTTTATTACTCCGCGCAGATTTTCTTCTTCGGAGCGGAGTTCACGGAGGTTTATGCCCGCCGCTTGGGATCACGCACTGCACATGCCGCGCCTTCGGAGGTCAAGGAGCACATCATGTCCGGCGGGGCTCCGGCTCCCGATGCTAAAGCTGTTGCCGCAGGTGAAATCCCGGAACCGGTCCTGGCCTCCACTTTGGCGGCCCGTCAGCAGCAGGTGCCTGTGCCTGATCCGAAGCCCTCAGCCCTGGGGCAGTTCGCCGCTCTGGCTGTGGCAGGCTTCCTGACCTACCGAACGGAAAAAAAAGCGAGGAAACTCGAAGAGGAGAGCAGAAGAAGCACGGTGGACTGAAAAGTGGATTCACTGCGGAAAGATCTCCGGCAGACATCTTCGCGGAAAAATGGCAGTTCCGGAGCCGGGCCCCGCCTTGCCGCCCGCCTTACCGTTTTGTAATGCGGGAGTAATGCCGGGGACAGGTTGAGGTGTTTGGTTGACTCATAAAAGCAGGGGCACCGGCCACTGCCGGCAGTCCAACCGAAACCCACGTCCCGTTTCCGCATGAATCCCAATTCCTCCCCTCCTCTCCCCGGCACTGTCCAGCCCGGTCGGGCCGATGCCGATTTCGACTCCATCCGCTACACGCCGGTGCCCATGGATCCGCAGTCTCCAGGTGTCCCGGCGCAGGCACCCACATTGGGTAGTCCCAATGCCGGCATCCAAGCCATCAATGAGGCTGTGCGCGCCGCGTCCGGGTGGGTGCAGCCGCTGCGGCAGCAGATGGCGCGGGTGATTGTGGGACAAGATCAGCTGGTGGACCGCCTGATGATCGGGCTCATCAGCAACGGCCACATTCTTCTAGAGGGCGTGCCAGGCTTGGCGAAGACCCTGACGCTGAAAACACTCGCCTCCGCCATCGGGCTGAATTTCCAGCGGCTCCAGTTCACCCCGGACATGCTGCCGGCGGACATCGTGGGCACTATGATCTACAATCCCCGCGACGGCACCTTCAGCACCAAGCACGGCCCGGTCTTCTCCAACCTCATCCTCGCCGACGAGATCAACCGCGCCCCCGCCAAGGTCCAGAGCGCCCTGCTGGAGGCCATGCAGGAGAAGCAGGTCACGCTGGGGGAGGAAACCTACCGCCTGCCGGATCCCTTCCTCGTGCTGGCCACCCAGAATCCGCTGGAGCAGGAGGGCACCTACCCGCTGCCCGAGGCCCAGGTGGACCGCTTCATGCTCAAGGTGATCGTGGGTTATCCCAACCGCCGCGAGGAGCGAGCCATTCAGGACGCCATGTCCGTGCCCAATCCCTCCTGGGAGGTGAACCGCGTGGTCAGCGCGGAGGATATCATCGCCGCCCGCCGTGTGGTCAGCACGGTTTATATTGATGAGAAGGTGAAGGATTACATTGTGGACATCGTCCTCGCGACCCGCGATGCCAAACCTTACAATATCGGGCTCAACGGCTGGATCCAGTGCGGTGCCTCGCCCCGAGCCACCATCAGCCTCACCTTGGCCGCCCGCGCCCACGCCTTCCTTCAGGGCCGGGGCTACGTCACGCCGCAGGACGTCAAGGACCTCGCCGCCGACGTGCTGCGCCACCGCATCGCCATCAGCTACGAGGCCGAAGCGGAGAACATCACTTCCGAGCACATCATCGCCCGCATCCTCGAAGGGATGCCGGTTCCCTGAGGGGAGGAGGAGGGGGAGGGGTTATTGGTTAATGGTTATTAGGAATGGCTCTTAAAAAACCTCCTCCCGTCCCATTTTCAGATTCCCGGCTCCCCGCCCATTAATTAATAACCAATAACTATTAACCCCTCCGCCCCGCCTCCCCCCATGACCTCACAGCAGCTCCGCGAGATCCTTAAGAAGGTGCGGCAGATTGAGATCCGCACGAACCGTCTGGTCACAGACGCTTTGGCCGGGCAGTATCACAGTGTCTTCAAGGGGCGGGGCATGAATTTCGATGCCGTGCGGGAGTATGTGCCCGGGGACGAGGTGCGCACCATTGACTGGAACGTCACGGCGCGGGCGGGGCGGCCGTTTGTGAAGAAGTTTGTCGAGGAGCGGGAGCTGACTCTGATGCTGATGGTGGATGTCAGCGCCTCCAGCGACTTCGGCTCCGGCCTGCAGAGCAAGCGGGAGCTGGCCGCGGAGATCGCGGGCGTGCTGGCCTTCTCCGCTGTCCGGAACAGTGACAAGGTGGGGCTGCTGCTCTTCACGGACCAGGTGGAGCTCTACGTTCCCCCACGAAAAGGACGACGGCATGTCCTGCGCATCGTGCGGGAGGTGCTGGGCTTCAAGCCGAAACGGAAAGGGACGGATCTGGTCAAAGCCTTGGAATTTGTGAACCGGGTCGTTAGCCGCCGCTCCATTCTGTTTCTGCTGTCGGATTTTCAAATGGAGGGCGCCGATCAGGAGGCCCTGCGCCGCTCCCTGCGGCAGACCAACCGCCGGCACGATCTGGTGGCCATGCCTGTGGCGGATGCCCGCGAGCGCGTGCTGCCGGACCTCGGTATCATCGCCATTGAGGATGCGGAGACCGGGGAGCTCATCGAGCTCGACACCCGCAGCGCCGCCGTGCGCCAGCGCTTTGAACAGCTGGCCGCCGACCGCGCCAAGTCGCTGCGCCGCCTCTTCAGCGCCGAGGCCGTCGATTCCCTGCCGGTGGAAACTGACCAGGCCTATGTGGCCCCGCTGATGGCCTTCTTTCAAAACCGCGCCCGTCACCGCTGATGAAACCCAACACCCCCAGCCTCCACAACCCGGCCCGCCTCGCCATGGCGGCGGTCCTCGCCATCGGGTTCAGCGCACCCACGCTTCATGGTCAGGAGCCGGGCCCGGCACCTTCCCCTGCTCCGGTTGCTCCCTCCGCTCCCGCTTCAGCGGAGAGTCCCGTTCCTGACTCCGCCATTCCATCCCCGTCTTCAGAGCCAGTTCCTGCAGTTTCCACGGAAGCTCCCCTGCCGCTTTCCGAACCGGCGGCGGTGGAGCCTGGACCCGGTCCTTCCCTTCCGCAGCCCTTGCCGGGGCCTTCCATTCAGCCCCCTCCGCCGGGCCCGCTCTCCCTCCCGCCTCCCTCCCGGTCCGCGCCTCCTGTGCCGCGGTCGCGGGTGCAGCTGCAGGCACCGCCTTCTGTTCCCACTCCCGTACCGCTTCCCGCACCGGCCGGGAATGGTGACGCGCTTTCCGATGAGGACATCCTGGATATCCGGGGGCCGATCCACATTGAACCACCGTTTCCATGGATTCCATGGACTGCCGGTGCCGCCGGGGCGGTCCTCGCGGCGTTTCTGCTTTGGAAATGGCTCGGGCGTCCCCGCGGTTCCGTGCCACCCTGGAGACTGGCGCTTGAAAAGCTGGCCGCCAGCCGGGCGCTGATGGACAGCAGCAATGCCCAGCCCTTCTCCCATGCGGTGTCGGAGATCGTCCGCTCCTTCATCGAGCAGTCCTTTCCAGTGCGCGCCGCCCACCGCACCACCAGCGAGTTTCTGCACGATCTGGTGAAGCTGCCCAACAGTCCTTTGGCGGCCCACCGCGCCACGCTGGCGGAGTTTCTGGAATACTGCGATTTAACCAAATTTGCCCGCTGGTCCCTGACGCTTCCGGAGATGGAGGCCATGCTGTCCAAGGCTCAAAGCTTTATCTCCAGCACCGGCCAGGCCGCCGCCGCTGTCCCGCCGGAGCAGTCCGCCCCCAAACCGGCCACCGTCCCGGAGGCCCGCCGGGCCTGACAGGCTTCCGCCTTTTCATCCTTTACCCCCCTGCTGTCATGATCCGCTTTCTCCACCCCGCTTTCCTTTGGCTGCTGGCCCTGCTGCCACTGCTGGCCCTGCTGCGCGGCCGGCGCGGGCCGGTGGCCGCCGTGAAGTTCTCCAGCGCCGGCATCGTCCGCCAGCTGGCGTGTGAAACCCAAAGCCGTCCCGGTCAATGGATGGGCATCCTGCCGCTGCTGGCCATGGCGCTGATGATCACCGCCCTCGCCAGGCCGCAGCTGGGCCGCGCCGGCAAACCTATGGAGGCCAGTGGCATCGATATGGTGCTCGCTCTGGACTGCTCAGGCTCCATGGAGGCTCTGGACTTCAAGCTGGATGGCCAGCCCGCCAACCGCATCGACATCGTGAAATCCGTGGTGTCGAAGTTCATTGAAGCCCGGACCAATGACCGCATGGGCATGGTGGGCTTCGCCGGCGCGCCCTATCTGGTCAGTCCGCTGACCCTGGACCACGACTGGCTGCAGCGGAACCTGGACCGCGTGAAAATCGGTTCCGTGGAGGACGGCACCGCTATCGGCTCCGCGCTGGCCGCCAGCGTCAACCGTCTGCGGGACCAGACGGGCAAGTCAAAGGTGGTCATTCTTCTCACCGACGGTCAGAACAACGCCGGCAAGATCCTGCCGGAAACCGCCGCCCAAGCGGCCAAGGCGCTGGGCGTGAAGGTTTACACCATCGGGGTCGGGGTGCGGGGCGAGGCTCCCATGCCGGTCACCGACGCCTTTGGCAACCGACGCTTAGCGAGGGTGAAGGTGGATGTGGACGAGGACACGCTCAAAAAAGTGGCGGAGGAGACCGGCGGCTCCTTTTTCCGCGCCACGGACACGGAATCCCTTCAGAAAATCTATGCTGAAATCGACCGCATGGAGAAAACCACTTACTCCTTCACCCTGTTCGAGAGCACCAACGAGCTGTTCCCTTGGGCGGCGGTGCCGGCCTTGGCCCTTCTGGGGCTGAGCACCGGTCTCAGCCAGACACGGTTTCGCCGGCTTCCCTGACATTTGCTCAGAACCCCGCCGATGCGGCTGCTCCTTTCATTTCAACTTTTTCCTGACGTATGCAATTTGCCCAACCCATCTGGCTTGCGGGAGGCGTGCTGGCCTGCGCGCTGCTCGCCTGGAGCTGGCGGCGCTTTGACGCCGGCCAGCGCGCCGCTCTGGCGAAATTCGCGGCGGCCCGCCTGCTGCCGAAGCTGACCACCTCCATTTCCCCGGTCCGCCGCCGTCTGAAGCGCGGTCTGATGCTGGCCGGGGTGGCACTGCTTTTCACTGCGCTGGCCCGCCCGCAGTCCGGCTTTGAGATGCGCGAGACCCACCGCCGGGGTTTGGAGCTGGTGTTCGCGGTGGACACCTCCAAAAGCATGCTGGCCAAGGATGTGAAGCCCGACCGCCTGACCCGCGCCAAGCTGGGGGTGACGGATCTGCTCGACCGGCTGCAGGGCGACGGCGTGGGCCTGATCGCTTTCGCGGGCACCGCCTTTCTGCAATGCCCGGTGACGCTGGACTACAACGCCTTCCGGGAATCCCTCAATGCGCTGGACACCGGCACCATCCCGGCGGGCGGCACCAATATCGCCGGTGCCATCCGCGAGGCGGAGGCGGTGTTCGAGGAGCGCGGCACGTCGGAGAAAATCCTGGTGCTGCTCACGGACGGCGAGGATCTGGACGGGGATGGCATCACCGCCGCGGAGGCGGCGGCCAAAAAAGGAGTGAAAATCTTCACGGTCGGGGTGGGCAGCGGCAACGGCGAACTGGTGCCGGTGCCCTCCGCCAATGGCGGCACGGAGTTTGCCCGCGATGCCCGGGGACAGCTGGTGAAGTCCCGGCTGGACGAGGCGGTGCTGAAAAAGATCGCGGAGATCAGCGGGGGCATGTACCAGCCGCTGGGCGGGCAGGCGGGGGGCCTCAATGTCATTTATGACCAAGGGCTGGCGGGGTTCAAACGCGGCGATCTCAGTTCGCGGGAGATGAAGGTCCCGCTGGAGAGATTCCAGTGGCCGCTGGCGGCGGCGCTGCTCTGCCTCATGGCGGACTGGATGATTGGCGGCCGCCGCCGTGCGGCCGCAGTGCCGGCGGAGCCTGTAGTGTCCTCCGCTGCACCGGCGCGCAAAGCGCCTGTCCCCTCTCCGGCGCGGGTGGGTGCGGGGGCTGCTGTGGCCATGGTTCTGACCGTGCTGACTGCGCCCGGAGCCCGTGCCGCGACCCCGCAGAGCGCGGAGCAGGCTTATCAGAAAGGGGATTACCCGCGGGCGCATCAGGATTATGCCGCCACCGCCGCCAAGGAGCCCGGCAGGCCGGAGCTGCAGTTCAACACCGGCTCCGCCGCCTACAAGGCCGGCGACTATTCCCAAGCCGTCGCCGGGTTTCAGGAAAGCCTGAAAAATGCGCCCGTGGCCGTGCAGCAGGATGCCTATTACAATCTCGGCAACACTCAGTACCGGCTTGGTCAGAAAACCGCCCAGGAGAAGCCGGAGGAGACCATCAAAACCTGGGAGGAGGCCGTGAAGTCCTACGAGGCCGCCCTCCAGATCAATCCCTCCGACCATGTAGCCAAACACAACCGCGACCTGGTGAAGCGCAGGATAGAGCAGCTCAAAAAACAGCAGGACCAGAAAAAGGACCAGCAGCAGGACAAGAACAACAACAAGGATTCGAAGGACCAGGAGGACCAGAAGGACTCCAGCGGCGGGCAGGGCAAGGATCAGAAGGATCAGCCATCCAAGAATTCAAAAGACCAGCAGAGCCAAGATAAGAAAGATTCCGGAAAATCCGGCAACGATTCCAAAAATCAGCAAAATCAGGATCAGAACCAGCAGTCCGGCGATGGAAAGGAAAACCAGGACCAGCAGGAGAAAAACAAATCCCAGGACCGGAAGGATCAGCAGAGTGACCCGGACAAGAATCAGGATCCAAAAGAAGGGAACAGGCCACCGGATTCCGGCGGGCAGGATCCGCAGGACCAAAACAAAAGGGACGCCCAGTCCCCTGACGGGAAAAAGTCGGAGGATGACCCGGACTCCAAGAAGGCTGACAAGAACAAACAGGACGGGGCGCAGGATCAGGACAAGGCTGACAAGGACGGCAAACCGGACTCCGGAGAGGACAGGGAAAACGGCAAGCCTCAAAACGGGGAGTCGGAACAGGACAAGGACAAAGATGGCAAGCCGGACGCCCGGCCGGGGGATGATCCAAAAAACGACTCCAAGGACAAAGGCCAGGATGCCGGGAAGACAGGGAAGGACCAGCCGCAGGCGGTGAATCCTGATCACAAACCCCGCCAAGGCGACATCCAGCCGGCCAACGGTGCGCCGCCCCCTCCCGGCGCGGAGGAGGCAGCGGCCGCCGCCGACCGTGTGCGGGCCGCTCCTGGCCAGATGACCCGCGAGGAGGCCAGACAGCTGCTGGAGGCGCTGAGAAATGATGAGCGCCGTGTCCCCGCCATCTCCGCCCAAGGTCGTGCGGGCAGTCAGCCCATCAACCGTGGAAAAATCAAAGACTGGTAATCCCATGAAGACCCCATTCCATCATCCCCTTATCATGCGGCTGGCTCCCGTAGTGCTCGCCACGTCCGCCGCCTGGGCGGTCCAAGCCCATGCCGCAGTCACCGCCACCCTGAAGCCGCAGAGCATCAGCCTGGGCCGGTCCGCACAGCTTGTCGTCACCGTGCAGAATGAGGAATCCGGAGAGCTGGTCCTTCCCGATGTGCCCGGGCTTCAGTTCTCCTCCGCCGGCATGCAGAGATCCATGAGCTTCGGCAGCGGAGGCATGAACTCCGTCGTCAGCCACATTTACCGGGTTACGCCGCAGCGGGAGGGAACCTTCACCATTCCCGCCATCTCCGCCGGAGGCACGGGCAGCTCGAAGCCCCTCACCCTGACCGTGACCCAGGGGAGCGGCAATGCCCGCGCCAATAGTGGGCAGCCATCGCCGCCAAGCGTGAAGGACAGCGGCCCGAACGCGGAGGAGGCCAAGGACAAAATGGCGTTTCTCCGCGTGGTGCTGCCCAAAAAGGAACTGGTGGTGGGTGAACTGGTGCCGGTCCAGATCAAGGCCTACATCCGCGAGGGCATCACCGTGGCGCGGAATGGACTGCCGACGCTGAGCAGCGATGCCTTCACGCTGAATCCCCTGTCCGACCGGGTGACCAAGGAGCGCGAATATATCAATGGCGTGCCCTTCATCGCGGTTACTTGGACATCCTCCCTCTCGGCGGTGAAAGCCGGTGAATATCCACTGGACCTGACCATGCCGCTGATCGCCAAGGTGCGGGAGCGCAGCACCCGGCGCAATATCGTCAGGGATGCGTTCGGCAATGATATTTCCGCGCCGGGCGCGGGGTTCGAAGACCCGTTTTTCGATGAGTTCTTCGGGCGGTCCACAGAGAAGGATCTGACCATGCACACGGCGGGCGATCCTGTCAGGATCCATGAGATTCCGGTGGAGGGGCGGCCTGCGGACTTTTCGGGGGCGGTCGGGAAATTTGACATCACCGGGTCCGTCACTCCCGCCGCCGGGGCTGCCGGTGATCCGCTGACCCTGAAGCTCGGCATCACTGGGGAAGGCAATTTCAACCGCGTCAGCACCGATGGCCTGGGCGACGGTCCGGACTGGAAAACCTACCCGCCCTCCGCCAGCTTCGCCGCCCGCGACAGCAGCGAGACCAGCGGCGTCAAGACCTTCACGCAGTCCGTCATTCCGCTGAAGGCCGGAGCGCAGCAGGTGCCCTCCGTGCCGTTCAGCTACTACGATCCTGACCGCAAACAGTTCGTGACCAAGCGCACCCAACCGGTCGCGGTCACCATCAGGCCTGGTGCCGCTCCTGTGGCCGCCGCGCTCTCCGTCGCTTCCGCCGACACAGCGCCGGCGGAGCCGGAGCCCCCCAAACCCGGTGCCGACGGGCTGATGCCGGACAAGACGCTGCCCCCCGCGGCTTCGTCCACGTTGCGGGCGCTGGTGCGGACACCGTGGTTCATCGCCGCAAACGCCGGTATGGCCGGAGCCTTGGTACTGGGGCTGGCCTTCCGCCGCCTGCGCGCCCGGCTGTCAGCCAAAGCCCCGCTTTCCCCCAAAGTCCTCGCGGACCGGGCGGTGGCTGAATCCCTCAACGCCATGGAGGCCGCCATGCAAACCCGGGACGCGCCGCGGTTCTTTCAAGCCGCCCGCCGGGCGGTCCAGGAACGCTTGGGGGCCCAGTGGAACCTGCCGGCGTCGCGCGTCACGCTGCCGGAAATCCGCAGCCGGCTGCATGACGGGGGAGGGGAGGTGCGCGCCCTGTTTGAAACCGCCGATGAAATTGCCTACGCCGGTCGCCGCTTCAGCACGCCGGACCTCCAGCAGTGGCGCGATCTGGTGCGCACCCAGCTCCAGCAATTGGCGAAATCCTGACAAAATCCGCCGCGCCGGATCAATAGTCCTACCGGTCCATCCCTGCCTCCCATTCCCGCCAACTCCAATCCCCCGCCAGCCATGGAAACCACCGGCTTTTCTTTTTTCCATCCCGCCCTTTCCCAAGGCGAGAGCCGCACCAAGCGTTCCGGCCCTTTTTTGAAAAGGTTCAGGCTCCTTCCGCTGCTCTGCGCGCTCGGCCTGCTGCTGTCCCTGCGGACGGCGGGTGCCGGGGAGTCCGCGAGCCAGGAAAAGACCTCCGCAGCCGCCCTCTTCAACGAGGGCAATGCCGCCATGCGCCTGGGCCGCTTGGGGCCTGCGGTTCTCCATTACGAGCGTGCCCACTGGCTCGCGCCCACGGATGACGCTATCACGCACAATCTCCGGGCGGCCCGTGAAAAAGCTGCGGTGACTGTGCCCGTGGTGCCCGCTTGGAAACGCCCAGCGCACTGGCTCAGCCTGGACGCGGCGGCTATCTTGGGCAGCCTGTCGCTGCTGCTGGTCTGCCTGCTTTTTTTCGGGGCCGGCCTCATTCCCCCCGTCCTGCGCCACTCGGCGCGCGGAGCCTGCGGGCTGCTCCTTCTCGCGGTGGCATTTTCCGCCACGGTGCTGGCGGTGCGCTGGCGGGAGTTGGACCGCGCCGTCATTACCGCCGCCGCCCCGGCTCCCGCCCGCATCGCGCCGGCGGATAACGCCGCGCCCGCCTTTGATCTCAAACCCGGCGAGACTGTCACCGCCGGAGCCGCACACGGTGCCTTCGTCCATGTGCGCACCGGTGATGGCCGCGCCGGCTGGATGGCCTCCACCGATCTTGAAAAGATTCTTCCGGACAAAACCGGGCCGGCGCGCAGGGTGAGTGTTTGACAGGTTCGGGACAAAGCCGGCCGGACGCCATGTTCAGAAGCGGATCAATGCTTTGCGCTGATTCTCCGGATCGGACATGTCCGCCCGCAAAGCCAGCCGCCAGCCGCACACCAGCATCACGGTCCCGGTGACCAGAGCTGCCGCTCCCTGAATCCAAAGCCACTTCACGGTGTCCGCCTCCTGGGCCGCCTCGGCTGCGGGCAGTCTGCCCGCTAGATAAATGGCCCGTCCGCAAAGACCGGCATACACCCATGCGAACAAGCCAAAGAGCCCCAGCACACCCTCCGCGGGGCACCGCGCGGTTCAATTCAGGAGGGTCGAACATGAGAGTTACTTACAGCCGGCGGTTTCAGCCTGACAGGAAATTTCAAAAATGGTTTTCGTCTCCGGTGAGAGGGGGTCACGGCGTGGCCGTTTATGTCCCCTGATGAGAACACCTCTTTTCCTTGCCGCAATTCTGTCCCTGTCCATCCTGCCCGCCTTCACGCAGGATCCATCCGCGCCGACTGCGACGGCACCAGCGCCCGCGCCGGAAACCAAACCGGAGGAGGGTTTTGTGCCTCTCTTTGACGGCGCCTCACTCAAAGGCTGGCACGTCAGCACCAAAAGCGGCCACAGTGGGGCCAGTGGCCACAAGACCGGAGGCCGCTGGGTGGTGGAGAACGGGGTCATCACCGGCTCGCAGGATATCCCGGGCAATGGCGGGCTGATCGTCACCGATGAGGCGTTCGGCGACTTCGAGGTGAAGCTGGAGATGAACAACGATTTCGGCCCCGACAGTGGCCTGTTTCTCCGCAGCAGCGAGGATGGCAAGGCCTGGCAGGCCATGATCGACTACCATGCCGGCGGCAATCTCATGGGCATTTACGGCGAGGGCCTGGGCGGTGTGCCCCACATCCGCAACTACAGCTTCACGGACAAGGTTACGGAGATCACCACCAAACCCACTGGGGAGCCGCCCACTCCGCTGCCGGTTCTTCCCGCCGCCTGGCCGCACTTCTGGCGGCACGGCCAATGGAATGAGCTTCGCGCCCGCATCGAGAGCAACCCGCCGCACATCACCACTTGGATCAACGGGGTCAAAATCATGGAGTGGCAGGAGAAGGAAGTGCGGCACCCTGCCCAGGGCGGCATCGCCCTGCAGGTGCACGGAGGCGGCGATTTCACCAAACAGTTTGTCCGCTACCGCAACATTCAGGTGAAGCGGCTCAAATAAGTAAACAGCCTTTGGCAAAGGCAGGGAGGCCCCGGTTTCATGTCCACCTTCCGCCAAAAACAGCCTCAGGCGTGGCGGATGCGCGCTGAAGGCAGATCCGTGGGAGCCGGCATTAGTGCCGGGCCGAGGGCTTCCTCAAAAAGATCGGGCCGGAAAGCGCCTTCATGGCGTGTATGGGAGGCGGGCAGCAGATTGGCCTGTCGCATGCTGGACAGAATCCATTCCGCTTTCTCCGGGCCGGGGAAGTTCAGGCCATCTCCATGAAAGCGCAGCAGATCACGGGGTGCCAGCCGGCTGCCGTCCCCGCAGTCGAACGGCCCCAACAGCGCCGGGCGCAGGGACAACCGGAGCTCCTGAAACCACGGGCAGCCGCTGAGCAGGTCGGTGAGCGCCGGACGGTTCTGCGGATCCTCGCACCACTGGCAGGCCTCATCCATGGCCCGCAGCAGGGCCGCGTGCTCATCCGGCGAGCGGTCGGCGAAAGCCGTGCGGGTGAGCAGAACTTTTTCCGGGGAAAGAGGCGGGAAGTGCAGGCTGGTGGCGGGGCACCAGCCGCTGCCGGCGGCGACGGCCATACTGTTCCAAGGCTCGCTGACGCAGAATCCATCAATATGGCCGGCCTGCAGGGCAGCCGGCATCTGGGCTGCCGGCAGGACCACCGTCTGGATTTCACTGGCGGCATCGATTTCCCCCGGGTCCAGCCACTGCCGCAGCAGGAGCATCTGACAGGAATGCAGCGAGCTGAGCGCCACGACAGGGCGGTCCGGGTGTTTGGAGCGCAGGTGGCGTTTGAAGTCCGCCGCCGTGCGCACTCCCTGACGGCGGAGACCGGTGCTGAGGGTGATGGCGCTCCCTCCGGAGTTCAGGATGTAGCTGCTGAAGACCTCGCAGGGCGGTCCGTCCACCCCGGCGCGCAGCCGGTACACAAAAGGCGCGGGAGCCTGGGCCGCATCCAGGCCGCCATGAACGAGGCGGTCCCGGATGGAGGCCCAGCCCAGCTCGCGGGAAAGCGTCACCTCCAGTCCGTGGCGGACGAAAATGCCCAGCTCCTGCGCGACGGTGAAAGGCGCGCTGTCCAGAAGCGGCACAAAGCCCAAGCGCACCCGCTGCCGCGGGGAACGCAGGATGGGCCGGTGCGGGCGGACAGAAGGCCGTGCCGGAGTGCTGGGGGCGGGCATGGAATAGAAGTCATTTTCTGTCAGCAAAGCCTGTGCCATCACTGGGGCCGGGAGATTGGAAATTTGGGATTTGAGGATCAGGACGGCACGGTTCGACGCTAAAGAAATGAAATCAATTCATCCTGTGGCAGAGGGCCTGCTGTGGAACTGCGGTCATGGATGATGTGATCGACTCGTGGCAACTCCGGATGTTCTCGACGCTTTCGCGGACCGGCAGTTTCACCGAAACCGCCCGGCATATGAGTCTGACCCAGAGCGCGGTCAGCCATGCCCTGCGGAAACTGGAGCAGGACATGGGCAGCAAGCTGCTGCACCGCAATGGGCGCAGCCTGGGCCTGACAGCCGCCGGCCAGCGCCTGCTGCTGTGCGCGGATGCGGTGCTCCAGCAGATGGCCAAGGTGCGCGCGGACCTGACCACGCTGAACAGTGAGTTTCAGGGCCAGCTGCGCTTGGCCTGTCCGGCGGACGCGACCTCCCACCTGCTGCCTCCGGTGCTGCGGGAGTTCCGGGAATGCTTCCCCCAGTACACACTGACAGTGCATCCGGGCGACGGGCAGGATCCGGCGCGGCTGCTGGACGGGCAAGCCGCTGATCTGGTGGTGGGCATTGAGCCGGAAAACACCGCCGGTCTGGTCAGCGAACGGCTGTTTTCCGATCATCTGGTGTTTCTGGTGCGCGCCGGCCATCCTTGGACGGACGGGGTGCCGCCGGACCGGGAGCGTCTGGGCTCCGAACAATTTCTCCTGCCCCAGCGCTCCGTGCCGGCCATGCAGGAGGTGGAAACCCATTTTCTTCGGCAGGGCGTCCGGACCCACGCCTTTGTAGAACTCGGAAGCTCCGCCGCGCTGGTGGAGATGGCCAAGCTGGGACTGGGTGTCTGCATTGCCCCTGCATGGATCGCGGCCTCGGAAATCACGCAGGGCACCGTGCAGGCGCTGCCGATCCCCGGCCTGCATCTGGAGCGCCACTGGGCCGTGCTGTATCACCGGGAACGTCGACTGAGTCTCGTTGAGGAGACCTTTATCGGGCTCTGCCGCTCCGCTTTACGCGGCCATGGGTCCGGAACAGGCTGAAGTCCGTGCCGCGCCGGCTCCTTACCCCCCTTGTTGGCACGGTGAAATCAGAGCCAGGGCCGCATCAAACCGCGGTGGGTCTCAAAGCGGCAGCTGGAAACAGGGTTTTTCACCAGGGAATCTTCGATCCGCATCGAATCGGTATGGCATTCCCCGGCAAGGTGTGCTAGACCGGCGCGCCGTATGAAAGAATTTGCCTACATCCACGAGGAGGGCACCCTGCCGGAACCGCTCGACCGCATCCCGTTTTTCGAATCCTTCCAGGGCCGCCACCTCAATGACATCCTGTACTCCAGCTATTTCATCCAAGCGGATCCAGGTGACGTCATCATCCGCGAGGGTCAGGATGACTCCCGTATTTTCATCCTGCTGACGGGCAATCTGGAGGTCAGCAAGCAGGGTGAGCCCTTGGCTGAACTGAAGTCCGCCGGGGAGATTTTCGGGGAGCTGTCCGCCGTCACCAATGAAAAGCGCACCGCATCCGTCACGGCCCGCAGCAACACCCTGTGCCTGGTGATCGACCAACAGTTCCTGCGCGAAATCAAGCCCGAGGAGGACAACGCCAGCTACTACGCGGCCCTCTACGGCTTCATTTCCCGCGTTCTCGCCGATCGTCTGAAGAAAGCCTCGGAACTGATTGCCAGACTGGAGAAAGAGATTGAGGATTCCCCGGTCAAAAAATAGCCTGTCCCTCACCGCACCTTACCCATGAAAAAAATCGAAGCCATCATCAAACCCTTCAAACTGGAGGAGGTCAAAGCCGCCCTGTCCGATATCGGAATCCAAGGCATGACCCTCACGGAGGTCAAGGGCTTCGGCCGTCAGAAGGGACACACGGAGATCTACCGCGGCAGTGAATACACTGTCGATTTCCTGCCCAAGGTGAAACTGGAAGTAGTGGTGGACGACGGAGTGTTCGAGCAGGTGGTGCAGACCATTGCCAAGACCGCCAACACCGGAAAAATCGGCGACGGCAAAATTTTTGTGATGTCGGTCGAGGAGGCTGTCCGCATCCGCACCGGCGAGCGCGGCGAGGCCGCAGTGAGCTCCGGTTCGGCTATTGGCTGAGAGGGAGCCACCGCCTGACGGGTTTTCTTTTCCCGACGGGGCCGACAGGGTAGAAATCCCTGCCGCCCCGTTTTGTTCTGTGTCGTAATGCCGGTGCCGGTGCCGCCCCGCCGGCCGATCCTTTTCCATGCCTTCGGATTTCACTCCCCGTTCCCCTTTTGAATCCGGGTTCGAGGATGATACCACTTTCAAACCTAAACCCATTTACGGCACCGGAGGCGTGGACCAGACTGTTCTTCAGAGTATCCGGATGGAGATCGAGGGCTATCTAGAGCTGGACATGGCAGACTGTGCAGAGGAGGAGCTCAGTAAACTGCCCTCCTATGTCCAGCGGCAGCCCCTGATGCTGGACGCCTGGCTGGCCCTGCTGATGCAGACCCGGAGATGGGAGGAAGCCTTGGCCACAGGACTTCAAGGCTGTAAGGCGGCTCCCCTCAATCCGGCGTTTTTTATTCACTCCGCTTTCTGCCTGCATGAGTTGGGCCACACCGGCGAGGCCCACCGGCTTCTCTCCACCGGCCCGGAGTCCCTTTTGAAGGAGGCGCTTTATCATTACAACACCGCCTGCTATCTCGCGGTGCTGGGCCGTCCCCGTGAGGCCGCCCCCCACCTTGCCCAGGCGTTCCAACTGGATCCGGGCCTGCGGCAGTTCGCCGAAACCGACCGCGATCTGAAATTCCTGTGGCCAAAACTGCCGGAATTATAAAGCATGTCTGGAATTTCTGATGCGCCTGTGAAATCAGAGCCGGTCCCATGCCCATGGTGAAGGTGACACCTGTGATCCGGGCGTGCCGGGAGCAGGAACGCTCCCTGAAAGGGACAATGCATAGGCGCCGGGATCCGCGCACTCATTCCTTGCGGACAACGGTGTAGCTTTTTGGCCATCCAAGCACACGCTCCGTCATGATTTCAGAATCTGGAAACATGATTTTCAATTTACGGCGCGAGAGCAGATAAGCCCGTGCATGGTCATGATACTCCTGCAAAGTGGCGCGGTCGGGCCGCAGCAGCCCCCAAGTAGTGAACCTGAAGCACTTTTCCTGAAGCGGCCTGGGCATAAAGTGATAGAACGGCATCAGCAGATGGGGTTCGATCGGAAACTCCACCGCCGGAGTCTGAACCCAGTAACTTTTCCCGACACGCGCCGTTTCCTTCGCAAAACGCATCTGCGGTTCGAAGTCCCCCACATGCTCAATAACCGAATTGCTGAAAACGATGTCGAAGGACTTGTCAGCATGATCTCTCAGATCACATCCATTGCCTTGGATGGAGGTGAAATTAGGGGGGCAGTCCGGGGGAAGTTTTTCAGGCCCTTCCAGCCGCAGGATGGTCACCTTGGCGGTGATTCCGGACTCCTTCCAGAATTTATGAAATCCACCCACATCCAAAATAGTCGTCTCCGGAGTCAAAGGGAATTTTTTAAGAAAAAGCTGCATCCGTTTCCTGCGGAATCCCTTGGCGAGTTGATGTATGGTTAAAGCATTCATATTGTGTAGCAACTAATTCCGGACGTGCCTCGGCTGGTCGTTCCCCACTTGGTGGTTTTTGGAAATGCCCATCACCCAACCTGTGATGATTCCGTCACTGTGGGCAGGGCGGCTGATTTACGGCTTGGAAGCGCATATGCCTCCGGATGGCATGCAATCCTGCAGATCGGGCTGCCAGGAGCGCTCTGCTTCCCCAAGCGTAAATCGAAGAATTTTTCCTGCATTCAGCACATTGAATAATAGTAGACAGCGTTGGGGGAAATGATGGATGGGAGACCCCGTTCTCCCGGTCTTTGCCCGGTAGCTTTTTCCAACGCCTGCCGGGATGCAACGAGTTTTTGGGCGCGGACCGAATTAGTAAAAAAGACATAGGTCCACTGATCCTGCAAGGCTGATGCGGATCATGAAGGAGCGGCCACCGGAGCCTTCGGATGTTTCAACGCAGCCAGGAAGTGCGGTGCTGGTGCCGCGGATGCTGATAAGTTGAAATTCAATTCCAGGAATTGGTAAAAAGGCCATCATTTTTCGCGTGCTGCACAGTGGGGACTTCTACTTTCCGGCATTGCCGCTTAAGCGGATTCTCGAAACTGCGAATTTTCACTCGCAAGGGCAACGGTGAAAGTTTAAGCTGCTGAAAATTCCGGACAGGGATCGGCGGGCTCAAGACAGCAGCGGATTTCCCCATCGCAGGAGGGTGGCTGGCTGCCCTGATGTGGACCGGGCATTTTCCGGTATTTCCGGGTTTTCCCTCTTTCGTGAATCAGTCATGTCAAAAATCGTAATCGTGGATGATGAGGCACCGATCCTGGACCTGATCGGTCAGGTCTGCCGCCGGATGGGGCATAATCCGGCAATGTTCGAAACCGGCCGGGAGGGATTGGCGGCTCTGGAGCGGATCCGGCCGGATCTGATGATCGTGGATCTGCGCATCGGCGATGTGAACGGGCTGGATATCATCCAGCAGTGCCGGGAGGACCACCCGCGCACACAGGTGGTCATGGTCACGGGGTATGGCAGTGTGGAGACCGCTGTCGAGGCCATGAAGCTGGGGGCTTTCGATTATCTGACCAAACCCTTCGCGCTGGAGGATCTGCAGAAAACCATTACCCGGGCTCTCCAGGAGGGGGCGGTGGAAGCCGAGGCTCTGGCCGCCGCCTCCCCAGCCACTACCCCGGGCAGCACTCTGCCTGTGGAAGCTGGAGCGGCGCAGGGCCAGGGTGGAGGTCTGGCACTCGGAGTGCCTACCGGGGAATTCATCGGCGAAAGCCCGCAGATGAAGGAGATTCTGAATCTGGTGCGGAAAATCGCGGACCGGGACAGTCCGGTGCTGCTGGAGGGCGAGTTCGGCTCCGGCAAGCAGGCCGTGGCCCGCATGCTGCACAACACCAGCCGGCGCCGCGGGGCTCCTTTTAAGGTGCTGCATTGCAGTTCGTTGCCGGAGAACCTTCTGGACCAGGAGCTGTTCGGAGATGGCAGCGTGACGGCCATCCACACCATTTTCCACCGCGCTGAGGGCGGCACGGTGGTGATCGACGAGATCAATGTCATGCCTGTGCGGCTGCAATCCCTGCTGGAGGGGTTTCTGGAGGACTTGAATGCCCGGCGGATGACCGGACAGCTGCCGCCGGCCTTGGACTTCCGGTTCATTGCCACCTCCAGTGTCTCCCTGGAGCAGCTCGCACGGGAGGGGAAATTCCGCGAGGACCTGTACTACCGCATCTCGGTCATTCCCATGACTGTTCCGCCGCTGCGAAGCCGCCGCAGCGACATTGAACCGCTGATCCGGCATTTTCTCCTGCATTACAGTCTCCTGACCCATACCCCAGCTAAGGAAGTGGATCATTACACGGCTAAACTGCTGGAGGATTATCCCTGGCCGGGGAATGTGGGGGAGCTCCGCAACGCCGTGGAGCGGGCTTGTTCCTTCGCTGATGACGAGCGCATCCGGCCGGCGGATCTTCCCCCCAAAATCACGCGGAAGGTCGAGGTCTCCGACGAGGAGAATCAGGAGCTTAAACACCATTTGCCCGTGGGCACGCCTCTGGGAGACTTCATCAAAAAGCAGGAGCGGCTCTTCATCAGGGAAACGCTTAAATTCAATGATGGCTCCCGTGAGAAGACCGCCTCCATGCTCGGCATCTCCATCGCCACTCTTTACCGGAAAATGGGGTTGAAGCTGGAGCGGGACAAACTGTTGGGATAAGGCGCGATTTCGCTTTCCCCCTTTCCACGGGACTTGGAGCAGGTTTTATTGCCGGCATGATGGCTGATTTGGAACACGCACTGCAGCTGGCTGTCCGGGCTCATGCCGGACAGAAGGACAAAAACGGGGCCGCCTACATTTTCCATCCTATCCGGGTGATGTCGCGCTGTGTGACTCCCGATGCCAAAATCGCCGCGCTGCTGCACGATGTGGTGGAGGACACTGACATGACGTTTGAACAGCTGGAGCAGGCCGGTTTTTCCGCTGAAGTGATGGCGACGGTGCGGCTGCTCACCCATGAGTCCAGCGTTTCCTACGATGATTATGTCACGGCCATCATCACCAATCCCACTGCGGTGGAAGTGAAGCTGGCGGACTTGGAGGACAACTCCAGCATCCAGCGGCTGCAGTCGATGGACGGGAAAACGGTGGCCAGAATGGAGAAATACATCCGCGCCTGGAACCGACTGGCCGCCGTGCGGAACGCGCAGTCCTCCTGAAGCAGCCGTCGCCGCGGCAGGAATGGAAAGAGGGATGGGGGTCAGGCAGAGGCCGCCTAACCGCGCTTCACTGCTGCGCGGCGCAGCAGGCCGTCGGCGGACAGCCAGCCCGGGCCGCTGATCAGCAGCACCAGATAAATGGCCGCGTACAGCAGATACTTCTCCGCCCGGTCCGGATAGGCCTTGTAGAGAAAGGCCGCCGTGACCGCCGCCGTTCCCAGCAGGATGGCGCTCACCCGTGTCAGAAGTCCCAGCACCAGAAAGACCGAGCACAGCACCCCGATGGCCACCAGGGTCACGGCGGAGGGCACCGGCCAGGGAAAGCCCATGGCGCCGAGGGTGGAGGGAAAGGACCAGGAGGTTTTGCGCCAAAGATGGAACCAGGCTCCGTAAGCCTCCCGCCAGCCGTGCCAGCCCAGCAGGCTCAGCCCGGCGGCCAGCCGGAGCAGGAGAAGGCCGGTGGCGTGCATCAGGGAGGGCAGACCGACAGTGGAGGAGACAGCCGGGGAGGGGCGGTGGGCGGGGGAGGAGCGGTGATATTCCATGACCGGAGGAGATGCCAGGACGGAGGCGTAACGCCCGCAGGGAAGCAGCCCGATGCTTAATTGCAATGCGGAGCTGCCGGGTGATAGCGGATTGGCCCTGTTCCGTCAGGATGGCATGGGATGCCGGGAAAGCGGACAGTCCCGGCAAGGAAGTCCCCCATGCCGCTCCGGATAATGGAGGCCTGTCCAGCCGCCAGGCTCCCCATCAGTTGCTGCCTGATGGGGATTTTTCCTTCAGCGACTGGTGGGCTGTCGATATTTCCTCAAACACAGCCAGGGATTTTTGAAATTGGGGATCGGTCTGATGGGCGGTTTTCCAATCCATGAACTCCTGGGGATTGGCCTGGCTCCAACTGTGAAGCGCCGGGACGAGCGCTCCCTCACGGATGGTTTCCGGCAGGTTGGCGGCCCAGTTGACGGCTTGGCCCCCATTTTTAGCCGCCCATTGGCTGGCCACTTCAGAGGGGTAATGGGAATCCGCCATCCAGGGATCAGAGGCGAATCTCTCCACAAATCCGGCTTTCTTATCCGGCGGAACATTGACCAGGGCATGGTACAGCGACTCAAACCCTTTCTGCTTCAAAGGAGAAGTGTCGCTCTGATCCAAGGATTGCAGGGAGGCCAGCCAGTTGGCGGCTCCCCCGGCACCCTGATCGATGATCTGCTGGCGGACCAGGGATTCCATGAACGGCGCGCGCTCCGCCTCCGGAAACTCATTCAGGCAGCGCCAGGCCCGATCAATATCTTTAAGGGCCAGGCCGCTGATAAGGGATTTCGCCAGCTCGTTTTTGGTGTTGCCCTCCTCCTGCGCATTCCACCACCCGATGGCCTTCTCCGGCTCCTCCATGGCCCAGGAGGACATGGCTCCCTGCTGAGCCCCGGTGGGCGTTCCGGCCCGCGGGTTGTACCAGCGGAAGATACTGTCCATCGTCGCTTCCCCGTCCACTGTCCCGGCGGTGGCCAGGAACAGCTCATACTCGGGGCCGAACAGCCGGCCCTGCTGGTCCTGTCTGGCGAAACCGGCATTCACCGCCTCATAGTCGCCGGGCTTCAGCTCGTCCATGAAGGCGGAGAACAGCTTGAGCCGCCGCGCTGGATTCCGCTCGCTCAAAATCGCCTGCGCCCTGTCCGTCAGAGCCGCAGCGCGTTCCGGTCCATTCATACGCTGCCGCCACTCCGCCTCCTCACCGGACAGGGGCGGCGGGGCCCCCCCGTCGGGCCCGGCATGGGAACCGGTGACGTTTCCGGTCTGTTTTCCGGAAGCCGCGTGACCACCCGGCAGCCGGCCGGTGCCCGTTGGGGAACGGAGCGCCGCGCCGCGTCGGGCCTCCGCTTCGGCCTCCATCAGGGCCAGGCGTTTTTCCTGGGAGCTTAAACGCTGCCATTGCCAAGCCAGAGGCGCGGACATGCAGGCGGCAGTGAGCAGCGCGGTGGTGACTTTTGCATTCATAAGGCCGGGAGTAAGGAATTTTCCGAGGAGAGGCGCTTTGATGGCGGTGGCGGACACCTGAATGATGGCGGTGGCGACGGCGGCAGCGGCGGACGATGAGGGCTGGAGAGCGCCACCCAGTCCCGCCGCGAGCATGGCGGAGGACACCGGCATTCCCCTCCGCTTGAGACGCCGCTCCAGCTTCTCCAGAGCCCGCTGGCACTGCTTGCGCACCGCGGCTTCGCTCCTGTTGAGAGCGGCGGCAATGCCGGCCAGCCCGTGACCTTCATAAAAACGCATCAGCACAATCCGTCGGTCCGTCCCGCTGAGAGCCTGCAGCGCCTCATCCAAACAAGGCAGGGCCTGATGCAGAGCGGCTTCCGGAGGGGCCGCAGGTGAAAGGGTGTCAGCCAGGGCAGTATAGGCATCCATATGGCGGCGGCGGGTGAATTCACGGCGCAGGGCGCTGCTGGTCTCGCACCACGTGCAGTGATGCAGCCATGGGGCGAGGGTGGGGCTGGCGTTCAGAGCGCCGGCCTTCCGGGCGGTGAGAATGAAAACGGTCTGGGCCACATCATCCGCCAGCTGCGGATTGCCGGTCCGGCGCAGAGCCACACCCCGCACCAGGTCCATGTATTTCGCCACCAGCCGCCGGAAAGACTCCTCACAGCGGTCCCGGCTCCAGGCGCGGAGCAAATCGGAGTCGGAGCTGGGAGAATCCAGAGTCATTCATTTCCTCCACCGCTGTGGGCGGCGGTTCGGGGGACAAAAAATATTCCGCTGGCCAAGGAATGGGAAAAAGATGAGGCAATCCCTGACTGATGAGGACGGGGTTTATGATATCATGACCGGCCTCGCGGAGCACAGAATAACCAGGACTGGATCAGCGGATATTCTGCGGGGAATGTTTGGCCAGGGATAGCCTGCGCTGTTCATCCGAAAGGCCAGGGTTCATACCGGAGTTTTCATGAATGTCCTGCTTGCCACAGGGAATGGGTTCAGGTGTGATGGCGGACGTATGAAACCAACACCCGCCGTTACGATTGCTGTATTCCTGGGACTCGCCGCCTCACTGCCGGCGGAGGTGAAGCTGCCGCCTGTTTTCTCCTCCCACATGGTGCTGCAGCGCGACAAAACGGTGCCCGTCTGGGGGCAGGCGGACGCTGGGGAGAAAGTCGCGGTGGCCATCGGCGGCCAGACGCAGGAGACAACCGCCGGGGCGGACGGAAAGTGGATGGTAAAGCTCACGCCCATGCCCGCCAACACCGTGCCTCAGACGCTGGAGGTGCGCGCCGGCAACAAAATCGAGCTGACCGACGTGCTGATCGGTGAGGTATGGCTGGGCAGCGGTCAGAGCAACATGGAGTGGCCGGTGAAGGCGGCGGTGAATGGGGCGGCGGAGACGGAGGCGGCGAAATTCCCCACCATCCGCCTGCTGAATGTGCCCAAAACCACGGTGCCGCAGCCGGTGACGACGTTGAACGCGACTTGGACAGAATGCACCCCGCAGACGGCGGCGGGCTTCTCCGCCGTGCTGTTTTTCATGGGCCGCGAGCTGAACCGCGAGCTGAATGTGCCCGTGGGCCTCATCAACAGCTCCTGGGGCGGCAGCCGCATCGAGCCTTGGACGCCTGTGGAGGGATTTGCCCTGGTGCCCTCGCAGCGCGACAATGCCCGCGCCATCCGCGCCACCATTCCGGGCACGGGAGAATACAATAACAGCATGTCCGCCTGGCTCGGCAATGTGGAGCAATGGGCCCGTGATGCGCGTGCGGGTCTTCAGAAAAATCAGCCAGTGCCGGCCATTCCGGAGCAGCCCGGACCTCCGCCGCAGGGGTCCCAGGGCTTGGTGGGGCTTTACAACGGCATGATCCATCCGCTGGTCCCCTACGCCATCCGCGGCGCGGTCTGGTATCAGGGTGAGAGCAACAACGGCGAGGGCATGGGCTATCTGGACCGTAAGAAAGCGCTCATCGGCGGCTGGCGTCAGGTCTGGGGGCAGGGGGATTTTCCCTTCTACACTGTGCAGTTGGCTCCCTATAATTACGGCAAGGGCCGCGAAAACACCAGTCTGGCGGAGATCTGGGAGGCCCAAAACGCCACCTTGACCGAGATTCCCAACACCGGACTGGTGGTGACCAATGATATCAGTGATCTCGCGGACATTCATCCCACCAACAAGCAGGAGGTGGGCCGCCGTCTGGCGCTGACCGCCCTGGCCAAAGAGTATGGCCGGGCCAATCTGGTTTACTCCGGACCGCTTTTTGCCGGCAAGTCCGTGGAAGGGGGCAAAATCCGGGTCAAATTCAGTCATACCGGCAGCGGACTGGCCTCACGCGACGGCAAGCCGCTCGACTGGTTCGAAATCGCGGGTGAGGACGGGAAATTTGTCCCGGCGGAGGCCGTGATCGACGGCGCGGATGTGCTGGTCTCCAGCGCGCAGGTGCCTCAGCCGGTGAAGGTGCGCCTCGCCTGGAGCCAGCTGGGCACGCCCAACCTGATGAACAAGGAGGGTCTGCCGGCCTCCGCTTTCCGCAGCCTTTGATCCGTTTCAGACAGGAGCCCGATGGCTCCTCCCTCTGCGCACCCTTTCCTTTGAAGCAGTCCCTGGCTGAATAAGCCGGGGGCCGTTTCAAACGGCTTTGCCGGATTTACGGATGGGACCGTCTGTGCTCCCTTTGCCGGTCCCTTCAGCCCCGGACCCGTGTTATGACCTTCTCCAATCCCTGGTTTACTGTTCTCATCCTCTCCTCCGTCATTCTGTTTCTGCTGGAAATGGTTTCCGTGCTGCTGAACCTGAGCCGTCTGCGGCCGGAGCTGCCGGGGGACTTCAGCGATGTTTTCGACGCGGAGGCCTACGCCAAAAGCCAGGCCTACACGCGGGAGAGCGAGCGCTTCGACCTGCTCTCCGGGGCGGTGAAGCTGGTGGTCTTCCTGGCGTTCTGGCTGGGCGGCGGGTTTGGCTGGCTGGATGGCCTGGTGCGGGGCTGGACGCCCTCGCCGATCATGGGCGGTCTGGCGGGGCTGGCGGTGCTTTCCCTTGGCTCCTCCCTGCTCAGCTGGCCCTTCGACTGGTGGGACACCTTCCATATCGAGGAGAAATATGGATTCAACAAAACCACGCCCAAAGTCTTTTGGATGGACCGCATCAAGGGGCTGGTGCTGTCCGCGGTTATCGGCCTGCCGGTGATGGCGCTGCTGCTGTGGCTGTTCGGACGTTTTCCCAATGCCTGGCTGTGGGCGTGGCTGTCGGTGACCGTGATCATCCTGGCGCTGCAGTTTCTGGCCCCGCGCTATCTGATGCCGATTTTCAATAAGTTCACGCCCATGCCGGACGGCCCCCTGAAGACCGCCATTCAGGAGTTGTCCGTGCGATGCCGGTTCCCGGTGAAGGAGCTGTTTATCATCGACGGCAGCAAGCGCTCCAGCAAAGGCAACGCCTTTTTCGCCGGCTTCGGTAAAAACAAGCGTATCGCCCTTTATGACACGCTGATTGAAAAGCACACTGAACCCGAGCTGCTGGCGGTGCTGGCGCATGAGATCGGCCATTTTCGCCGGGGTCACATCGTGCAGCGGCTGGCCCTGTCGGTGGCGCAGCTGGCGGTGGTGTTCCTGGTGATGGGACTGCTGCTGAACAACAAGGGGCTTTTCGCGGCCTTCGGGGTGGAGCAGACCTCGGTTTGGCTGAGCATCGTGTTTTTCATGATCCTGTTCGAGCCTGTGCAGACGGTAATGAGCATCTTCGCCAGCCTCTGGAGCCGGAAGCACGAATACGAGGCCGACGCTTTCGCCGCCGATGCCATGCAGGGCCCGCAGGCGCTGATCGATGGCCTCAAACGTCTGACCCGCGACAATCTCTCCAACCTGACCCCCCACCCCTTCCACGTTTTCCTGCACTACTCGCATCCGCCCATGCTGGAGCGCCTGGCGGCTTTGCGGGCTTGGAAAGAATAAGCGCGGGTAAATAAGTGGCGGTGCTGGTCAATTTCCTGCCCCGGCGCAAGGCCCGCCGGATATGAATTGACGCTACAGCCTGCGGTGAATAATCCGCACAGGTGTTTCAAGAATCCGTGCAAGCTCCTCTGCCAGCCCGTCAGGCAGTTCGCTGATTCCAGCGTTCATCACCTCAATGGCGAATTTGGCGAACCCCTGTGGCCATTCATAGTTCAGCTCCGCAAGCGTGAGCTCCATGCGGCAGCATGGTGTGGGATATTTTTGAAGCCGGAAACCGCCTTCATGGAAATCCTTATCCATGCAGTCTGTCCACCAGCCTAAATCCGGCCAAGCTCCGCATGAAGGGCAGACAATGCGTTCGAAATTGGAGCCGCAGCTAAAGAATTGAATTCTCTCCGTGAATTCTGAGCGGAGGTGATCTGCCTGTGGAGCCATCTCCCGCAGGCGGTTCACGGCAGCGGCTTGACGGGCCGGCTCCGGCTGAAATTCCGGATCGGTGGAAATCAGAATGATGAAGTAATCAGCCAAACGGCCGGCTCCGGTTCAGGCCGCCGGTGCCTCATCCCGACCCGCGAGGTCAAGCTCCGGTTTGAAATCGGCGGCGTGGTAGGAGCTGCGGACGAGCGGACCGGAGGCGACGTGGCGGAAGCCCTTGGCCTCCGCGATCACCTTCAGGGCGGCGAACTGGTCCGGATGGATATACTCGACCACCGGCAGATGCTTAGGTGACGGGCGCAGATACTGTCCGAGGGTGAGGACGGTGACGCCCGACTCCCGCAGGTCGTCGAGCGCCTGAAGCACCTCTGTCTCCGTTTCCCCAAGGCCAAGCATGATGCCGCTCTTGGTGGCGACACGGTCGCCGGACATTTCCTTGGCGCGTTTCAGCACGTGAAGGCTGCGGTGGTACATGGCGCGGCTGCGGACCAGTTTGGTCAGGCGCTCCACGGTCTCCAGGTTGTGATTGAAGATATGGGGACGGGCATCCATCACCACCTGCAGGGCGTCGTCCTTGCCGTTGAAGTCCGGGACGAGGATTTCGATGGTGATGCCGGGATTGGCGGTGCGGACGGCCTCGATGGTGCGGGCGAAATGGTCCGCTCCGCCATCGGCGAGATCGTCACGGGCCACGGCGGTGATAACCACGTGGTTGAGCCCCATGCGCTTGGTGGCGGTGGCCACGCGCTGCGGCTCATCCGTCTCCAAGGCGAAAGGTTTGGCGGTTTTGACCGCGCAGAATCCGCAGGCCCGCGTGCAGCGGTCGCCGGCGATCATGAAGGTGGCGGTGCCCTGGCTCCAGCACTCCCAGCGGTTCGGACACTGGGCCTCCTCGCAGACGGTGTGCAGCTTCAGATCCGAGACGAGGGATTTCGTGGACCAGAAGACAGGGTTGCTGGGCAGGCGGACCTTGATCCACGGGGGTTTTTTATCTGTATGCAGAGCCGGATCGATCTTGGGCAACATGATTCCCGGATTCTGAGGGTGGTCCGCCGGGAATGCAACCGGGGCCGTGGAGAGAGACGTGTGCGGGCTTGGAGAACCGGCTCCGGAGAAGAACTAATCGGTGGTCCAGGTGGCGCGGTCCTTGGCCGCATTGGTGGCTTCCCGGGAGCGGAGCTCAAGGTAGGCGGTGCGCCCGTCCGGTCCAAAGACCGGGGTCATGTGCAGCTGATAATCCTGGGACAGGGCCCACAGCAGCTGGCGGCGGGTCATGCCGATCTTGTCGATGAAAATGGTGGGATTGGTGACCGGCAGGTTGATGAACCGGTAGTTCAGCCCGCGCAGCGGGGGCTCATTGACCACCTCCGTCAGCGGCACATCGAAGATCTGCACCCGCATCCCGGTGTCCAGCCAGGCGTTCAGCGGCGCATAGCGGGTGAAAAGAAAGTCCGGCGGCACCACAGCCTTGGGATCCACCGCCTTGTACTTGGGCTTGGGCTCAAAAATTCCGCAGGAGGGACAGGCGAGGGCGAGCAGCAAGGCGGCGGTGCGGACGGGGGAAAACTTCATAGGATAGGCGGAAATGGCGGGAACCGTGGATGGTGAAAGGGCTTTAGTCGCTGACCGAACCGGCGACAGGCAAGGAATTTCTGTCCGGTTACCCGTATCAGACCACCGCCACGCCGGAATGTTGAATGGCTTTTTCAGCGGTAGGCAGGCGGGCAGAAGGAAAATGGACCGGTTTTTTGCGGCTTTCCCTGTTCCTGTTCTGTCAGGCCTGAAGCGGAGCATGGCCGGCGGTTTGGAAACAAGCCAAATCCGTCACATTTCCCTGTTGGAACCGGAGAGTGCCTCTGTTAACCTGTGTAAGGTTTGAGCGATCACGAAGCCATCAGACTTCTGGAGCGGATTGAGGCCTTTGAGCTGGATGATCCGGAGGCGCAGTTTCCCTTTTCAAGCCGGCTGGCGGGCGAGCAGGGCTGGAGCCATGTCTTCGCCGCCAAAGTGATCCGGGAATACAGGCGGTTTGTGGGGCTGGCAATGGTGGCCGGGCATCCGGTTTCCCCCTCCCCGGCGGTGGACCAGGTGTGGCATCTGCATCTGGTTTACACCAAAAGCTACTGGCGGGAGATGTGCGGAGAATGCCTGGGAAGGGAATTTCACCATTCCCCGACCGCGGGCGGCGTGGAGGAGGGGGCCAAATTCCATGACTGGTATGGAAGGACGCTGGACAGCTACCGGCGGTTTTTCGGGATGGAGCCGCCGGAGGATGTATGGCCATCGCCGGAGCGCCGGCTGGAGGAGCCGGAAGAGGGGCGGTGGATTGTCAAAACCCGGTTCTGGCTGGTGCCCCGCCCGCCCTGGACGGGGCGCGGCTGGTGGCGGCAGTGGCGCCGGCGATGGGGCAAAACCTGAGTTTTCCTGTTATGAATATCATACTCAAGCAACAGACGGCTGGCACGCTGGCGGAAATCCCGGTGCTGGACTGGCGGGGGCCGGAATTTCTGATTTTTTACACTGTGGCCTTTGTGGCGGCGGTGGTGTGGTCCGGAAGGCGGCGGTCAAAACTGCTGGGGCGCTTTGATGTCCCGCCGGGACAGGAGGTGACCCTGAGCGACCCCTATGAAATGGCCTTCCTGGCGGGCGGAGTGGCCCGGTGCGCCCAGCTGGCGGTGGTGAGGCTGTTGGAGAAACGGGCACTGGAATGGAAATCCGGCAAATGGTTCTCCGGCGGCAGGCTGGTGGCGCGGAGTGCCCCCGGCGCGGGGATGAACGATATTGAAACGGCAGTTTATCAGGGAGCCGCGGCCGCGCGGGAGAAGGGAATCAGAGTGGATGAGGTGATGCCTCTGGCAAAACTGAAGCTGCCCCGCATTGAGGTCCGACTGGCCGCGCTGGGGCTGAGGCCCACACGGGGGGAGAGAGCCGGGCTGGGGTTCAAAGCGGTGCTCCCGCTGCTTGGTCTGATGGCGTTGGGACTGGTGAAGCTGGGGATCGGACTGGTGCGCGAAAAGCCGGTGATATTTCTGATCGTGGCGCTGGTGCTGACTTTTATCGTGACTGTCGCTCTGGCTGCCGGGATCAGATTCCTGACTCCGGGCGGCGAACTGACTCTGAAAAAGCTGAGGGAGGGCCGGAAGCCGGATTTCAATACATCACAGCCAAATCCGGAAACGATGAGCACTTCGCTTGCCCTGATGGGGCCGGCGGCCATGGCGGGCTATGCCTTCCTGATGCCCGAGCAGCCGGCATTCCAAAGGGAGCTTGCCCGGATGGGAGGCAGTTCCGGAGCGGCCTCCAGTGGCGGGTCATCAAGCGGCTGCGGAGGAACAAGCGGCTGCGGTGCCAGCAGCAGTGAAGGGGGCGGGTGTGGCGGTGGCGGCGGCTGCGGGGGGTGTGGCGGCGGGGGAGGAGATTGACAACCTTGGCGGAAACCGGAATCCGGGAAGGCAGTCCATGCCGTATTGCCGGGCTGGAGGGATTGTCTCGAAACTTCACTGACCGGGTTTATCGCCTCAGAGTGGAAGCTTTCTGTAAATATCAGTAGTGGCGTAAGTCTTAATAGTGTTGACAAATGCATATCTGAGACGCAAATCCTGCATAAGTCCGGTGTATTCAGGCAGCAGCCTATTTCCTGACGGACGAAACCGCTTTTCCGTTCACGGCCATGGTCTCGTTCTTCCGTCTCCTTTTCAAAAGGGCCGCCCCCGCCAGTGCCGGGGAATCCCAGGCTTCTGAGAAACGGACCGGCAAGGCTGCCAGGACAAAGCCCGGGGCTGTTTCCGCCCTTCCCACTATCAGGCCTGGCGTGCGGGTTCCTGCCATCAGGCCTGTATTGAAGCCGGTTGTGGCCCCGCCGCCGGAACCGGTGCCGGAAGTGCCGGACGCGGTTGATCCCCTTCGGCCGGAGACAACGCTCCCAGCCTCCCCCGTTCCTCTGGAATCCGCAGCCGGAAGTCCGGACGCCGCTCTGTCCTTGGTGCAGGAAGCGGAGGAGGAGAAAAATCCGGCTCCTGACTCCCACGGGCCGAAGGCCGACAGCTCTCTGCCGGCCGCCGCCGCTCCGGTTTCGCAGGCCGCACCTGTTATCCTCCAGGAGGATCCTATCCTGCCCACCACAGTCCATGAGAGGGTTCCCGGGCTGAATTTTAAAGACAGTCCGCCGGCGGAGACCAAAGCCGCTGAAGCCCCGGAGTATCCAGCTCCCATAGAGGAGGATGCCGGATTGCCCATCCCCACAGCGGCACCTCCGGAGGAACCGCCGGCTGTGACCAGGGCAGGGACAGCGCCTCCTCAGGAGACCCAACCGGCGAAAAAAGCGGAGCCAGTGCCGCCTATCTCCAAGCCCGGTATCCTGGAACTTGGGCTGCGGGGCGCCTTGAGAACTGCGGATCCTTTGCAGCTTGGGTTTGATCCCGCCAAAATCCCGGTTTCCGTCAGGCTGGTCCTGCCGCTGGAACTGGTCCGTCCCCAGATGGTCAGAGGACGGGTGGAAATCGGGTTGGAGGATTTGAGAAACGGCGTGCTGGAGAAATACCGTCCGGCCTTCGCGCGGTCGGTGGAAGGCCTGCGGGTGGCGGTGCCGCTGTCCGAGATTTTCCCTCTGCTGCCGCAGGAGGCCATCCCCTCCCTGGCGGCCCGGAAGGAGGAGGCTTTGACCGATATGGATACCGGGACCGGCTTCGCCGGTTTGGAGTTTGTCACCCCCTTCAGTGAAAACGCGCGGGAGGAGGAAAGCCTGCGGCCGGTCCTGCCCGCAGTGGCGGCCACTCCGTTGCTGCCACCGCTGATGCCGGTTCCGGGACTGATTTGCCCTACTGTATCCGCAATGACCGCCTCCCCCGGTGGCCCCGGGCTGGGAACTGACCATTACGGGCCCGCCCAGGGAAAGCCCGCTGAAGCGAGGAAATCCGGAGTGTTCCCGGATTTGGTGCCCATCGCGGGCGCGGAGCCGGAGCCGGGGATTACAGGGGAAAAGGCAGGGACTGCGCCGTTACCTGCCGATGCCGCCGGCAAATCCTGGCCGGGACTGCAGCCATTGGTTCAATGCAGCGGAGTGCTGGCCCGTCCTCCAGGCTCCCCTGCCGCCGCCGCTCCGGAGCCTGTTAAGACAGGGGGGGGGGCGGTGCCGCTTCCTGTTTCCACCGCCCTGTCCGGGACTCCGGCAAAACCGGTTTTGGAACCGTCCCCTCTGGACGCGGATGATGACGATGATCTGGGGGAGGCGGTGTCCGCAGCGGCCTTGGCGGAACCTCCATTCCACCCGGCCAGCCTTCTTCCTCTTCCCCCATTATCCGGATCCCCGGCCGTGAATGGAAAAGGCCCGGGCCATGTCAATGGGCATGCGGGACACCGGGAATATGCACCGCCGGTTCCGCCGGAGCTCCCGCCCCACGCAGAGGGGCATGCCCGGATGAATGGGAAGCCACCGTCCCCATCCCTGGGGTCCGGAGCGGGATATGTGGATGCCAACAACTCCGCCACCATTTCCGGATGTGGGGCTTCCGCCGGTCCGCCATTGGAGGATCTGAATTTTGGCTGTCTGGAGGATATCACCCAGACCACCCTGCGGGCGGTGCTGGGCACCAATCAGATGCTGACCGCCCAAGCGGTGCTGGACCACTGCGCGGCTCTGCCCGGACTGAAAGCCTGCGGGCTCCTGCGCGGTGCGCATTCCCTGAGCTGCACCACCATGTCTCCCGGGGAGGCCCGGACCTTTCTTGCCAGCGCGGCCCGCACCCTTGATTCTCTAAAGATGCTGTCCGAAGCCATGGGGCTGGGAGAGGGCGGCAATTTCACGCTGCGCACGGACCAGGGCATCCGCTCCTTCTTCCTCGGAAACGGTCTGTGTCTGGTGGTCTGGCATGAGATGCCGGTTTTTTCCTCGGGAACGCGGGAAAAACTGATGCTGGTGGCCCGGAACTTTCCTGCCTGACCGCCTTTTCCTTTTCAAAGACAATCCACCATGGCCGTCATCAACCACGAAACGCGGGAAGTGAGCTTCAAGCTCGTTTACTGCGGCACGCCCATGGGCGGGAAGACGACCAATCTGAACCATATTCACAGCCGCATTGCTCCCGGACAGCGCGGGGATCTGATCACGCTGGCGACCTCCGGCGACCGGACTCTGTTCTTTGATTTCCTGCCTGTCCACACCATGGTCATCAACGGCTACCGCACCAAGTTCATGCTCTACACCGTTCCGGGCCAGGTGCAGTTCAACGCCACCCGTCAGATGGTGCTGCGCGGGGTGGACGGCATTGTGTTCGTGGCGGACTCCCAGCTCGACCGCATGGAGGAGAACGTGACCTCCCTGCACGGCCTGAGACGGAATCTGGAGGAGAACGGACTCTCTCTGGACACCATGCCGGCGGTGCTGCAGCTGAACAAACGCGACCTGCCGGCCGTGGCCCCGGTGCCCTATCTGGAATACCTGCTCAACAGCGGCGCGCGCCGCCTTCCCGTTTTCCAAGCGGCAGCCTCCGGAGGGCACAATGTTTTCGCCACTCTGAACGCGCTGGCCCAAGGGGTGCTGCGGCTGTTCCATCAGCACACCTCCCCCCCCCGGCCCGGGGTTCCCGTCTGAGTCTTCCCCCTTTCCCGGCATCATGGAATTCCGAAACCTCCAACCCTCCCAGAATCTGTATCTGGGCCCGGCCCTGACGCCGCAGCTGCGTCAGGCCCTGGCGCGGTTCTGCGGGGATTCGGAGGTGCGTTACGCCGCGGTCCTGGAGGAAAGCGGCACCCTCTGCGCGGATGCCGGCGATGAGTCCCTCCGGGATTCCGGGGAGACCGCGGCTCTGGCCGTTGGGGCCTTTGCGGCGGTGCAGGCGGTGGCGGCCCGGCTGGGGGACGACACCTTCGAAGGGTTTTTCCATGAAGGCAAATCCCGGCAGTTCTGCCTTATGCCTATCACGCCCCGGTTTCTGCTGCTCAGCGTGTTTCAGGCTCCCGTGAGGTTCGCGGTGGTGAAGATTTGCGCCCACAAGGTGATTGCCGGACTGCGGACCACCCTGGAGTCCTCCCCCAAGGCCGGATTCGCGCTCTCGCCGCTGAGCCTCCGCGGGGCGGCGGACGCGGGGGACTTTGTGCTGGGGCCGGACGTGCTTTTCCCGGAGGACTGACCTCCTGTGAGGGAGGACGCGCCGCAAGAGGGAGGAAATCGCAATTTTTCACTTCCACGGGCGCAGGCAGTGCTATTCTGGCGGCGGCTTCCGGCCCTTTGCAGCCCCATCCCCGCTTCCCAACATGTCCGCATCCGCCGTCTCCTGGAACCAGTTTTGTGAATCCTTTGTCCGTTATGAGGACCTGGGGCTGTCGCTCGACTACAGCCGCATGTCCCTGACGGAAACGTTCTTTGAGGACATGGCCCCTCTGGCGGAGCGGGCTCTGTCGGAAATGAAGGCCCTGGAGGCGGGAGCCATCGCCAATCCCGATGAGAACCGCATGGTGGGCCATTACTGGCTGCGGAACGCGGAACTGGCTCCCAATAAAGAAATCCGGGACGGAATTCTGAGCGACATCGCGGAGAGCAAGGCCTTCGCCGCCGCCGTGCACAGCGGTGAAGTGCGGACGGCGGCGGGAGAGAAATTCACGGATCTGCTGGTGGTGGGCATCGGCGGCTCCGCCTTGGGGCCGCAGCTGGTGTCCGAGGCCGTGGCCGCACTGAAGCCGCCGCTGGCGCTGCATTTTTTTGACAATACGGACCCGGACGGCCTGGCCCGCACGCTGGCCCGCCTGGGGAAAAACCTGGCCACCACCCTGACCGTGGTGATCTCCAAAAGCGGCGGCACCGCTGAGACGCGCAACGGTATGCTGGTGGCCAAAGCCGCCTATGAGGACCAAGGGCTGGACTTCGCCAAACACGCGGTGGCTGTCACCGGCCCCGGCAGCAAAATGGATGAGCACGCCATCCGGGAGGGCTTCATCAAACGGTTCCCCATGCAGGACTGGGTGGGGGGCCGCACGTCCGTCATGCACACGGTCGGCCTGGTGCCGGCGGCTCTTCAGAGAATCGACATCGATGCGTTCCTGGCCGGGGCGGCGGCGGCGGATGAGAAAACACGCTCCCTGCCGGTGAGGCAGAATATTTCCCTGCTGATGGCCCTGATGTGGTTCTCCGCCGGAAAGGGGAAGGGGGCCAAGGACATGGTGATCCTGCCCTACAAGGACCGGCTGGTGCTGCTGAGCAAATACCTTCAGCAGCTGGTGATGGAGTCGCTGGGCAAGGAGCGGGATCTGGACGGCAAGGTGGTCCATCAGGGCATCGCCGTTTACGGCAATAAAGGCTCAACCGACCAGCACGCTTACGTGCAGCAGCTGCGCGACGGGGTGAACAATTTCTTCGCCACCTTTCTGGAGGTCCGGCGCGCCCAGGACGGCCCGCCCTTGGAGGTGGAGCCGGGAGTGACCTGCGGCGATTATCTCCAGGGTTTCCTGCGGGGCACACGCCGGGCCCTGTTTGAAAACGGCCGTGAAAGCCTGACGCTGAGCATTCCGGAGGTGACGGTGCGGACGCTGGGCATGATCATCGCCATTTTTGAGCGGGCGGTCGGGTTCTACGCGGTCCTTGTGAATATCAATGCCTACCACCAGCCCGGCGTGGAGGCCGGCAAGAAGGCGGCGGGCGAGTTTCTCAAACTGCTGGCCTCCGTGAAAAGCGGGCTGGCGGAGGCGGGGGAATCCACTGCGCAGGCACTGGCGGGGAAACTGGCCGTGGATCCGGAGGATGTGTGGCACTGCCTGAACCATCTGGCGGCCAACGGCGGAGTTTCCCGCACGGCGGGCGCAACTCCTGCTGAGGACGTTTTCACCGCCGGGGCCGGCGCCACCGCAGTCTGAGGCTGGAAACCTGGCCCGCTTCTCTTTCCGCCCCGCCTTTCCCGTTTCATGGGCCGTTTCCTTCTCTCACGTCTCCTCAGCCTGGCCGCGGTGCTGGTGCTGGTGCTGACAATGACGTTTGTGCTGTTCCGGGAATCTCCGGGCGGGCCCTTCACCATGGAGCGCAGCCTGACCGCGGAGCAGGTCGCGGCCAAGGAGGCCTATTACAAGCTGGACGGCTCCCTGGCCTCCCAGGTGGGCAGGTGGTGGATGGACGCCCTGAGGGGGGATTTCCGGGAATCAATGAAGTCGCGGAACTTCACGGTGGGGGAGATTCTGAGCCAGAGTCTGCCGGTGAGCTTCACCCTGGGTGGAGTCTCCCTGGTGCTGGCCGCGTGCGGGGGGATTTTTGCGGGAGTCGCCGCCGCCTCGTCCCGCAACGGCTGGACGGACCGGCTGACCATGATGGGCGCGCTGCTGGCAATCTCCCTGCCGACCTTTGTGACCGGTCCGCTGCTGGCACTGGTTTTCGCCCTGATGCTGGGCTGGCTGCCGGTGGGTGGCTGGTCGGGGGTAAAAAGCCTGATCCTGCCGTCGGTCTGTCTGGCGCTGCCCTACGGGGCCTACGTCGCCCGACTGATGCGGAACAGCATGGTGGAGGTGCTGGGCGCGGATTTTATCCGCACCGCGCGGGCCAAAGGGCTGCCGGAGCGCCAAGTGGTTTACAGGCATGCGCTGAAAGTGGCGATCCTGCCCGTGGTCAGCTATCTCGGCCCGCTGGCGGCGGGGTTGCTGACGGGAAGCGTGGTGGTGGAGAGCATTTTCGGAATTCCCGGGGCCGGCCAGCACTTTGTGAACTCCATTCTGAACAAGGACGGGTTTCTGCTGATGGGGGCCGTGGCGGTGTACTGCGTGCTGCTGGTGGTCCTGAATTTCCTTGTGGACGTGCTTTACTGCGTGCTCGACCGGCGCATCAGGCTTTATGAGTAACGCTGCCGCTTCCGCCATCTCCGCCTCCGGCCGCGCCGCCGGCGATCCGCTGACCGGCTGGCAGCGTCTGAGACAGGACCCCTTGGCCATGGTCTCCCTGGCGGTCCTGATTTTCTTCGCTCTGATCTGCTTTGTGGTCCCGCCGGTGGTGGACCATAGGGACTGGTCGCGCCGGGCTCCGGAGCAGGCAGGAAGCTCCCAGGAGGCTTCCATCCGGAACGAAACCAGCAACTTCACCTTCAGTCCGCCCGGAACCATGGTGACCGGCGCCCACGGGGTGGTTTACAAAGCGTGGCTGGGCACGGAGGCCAATGGCCGCGATGTTCTTTACCGCGTGCTGGCCGGCGGCCGCGTCTCCCTGCTCATCGGCTTGTGCGCCGCCGCCATCAGCCTTTTCATCGGGACTCTGGTGGGCATGACCGCCGGATACTACGGCGGAAAGGTGGATGGATTCCTCATGCGGCTGGTGGATGTGCTCTACGCCAATCCGCGCGTGCTTTTTGTGATCATCCTCACGGCGGGCCTTTCCGGTTACATGACCGCCATGCTGGATCACGGCCGGGCTTTTGCCGACAGCCGGAACTGGCCCGCGGTCAAAGCCTGGGTGGACGGTCTGATCCCCTACAAGCGGACCCTCATCCTGATTTTTTCCCTCGGTTTCATCGAATGGCTGACCATGGCGCGCATTGTCCGGGGACAGGTGCTGGTGCTGAAGGAACAGCCTTTCGTGGCCGCCGCCCGCGTGCTGGGGCAGTCGCCGCGGAAAATCATGACCCGGCATCTGCTGCCCAATCTGTGGACTATTATCCTGACCTACCTCACGCTCACCGTGCCGGTGGTGGTGCTGGACGAAAGCTTCCTCAGCTTTCTCGGGCTGGGGATCGAGGAGCCGGCCTCCAGCTGGGGCACTCTGCTGAAGGATGGGGCCAGCGCCGTGAATCCTCTGGTTTCCCGGTGGTGGCTGCTGCTTACCCCCGCCGTGGCCATGACCACTGCCCTGCTGGCGTTGAATTTTTTAGGTGATGCCTTGCGCGACGCGTTTGATGTGCATTAGTAGGGCGTGACGACGATCCGGCAGAGCCGGCGGACGGCTCCCCATTTCCGACGGTGTAAACGGCGGAAAAATGACGGAGCACCGCAGGCGGTGAAATTTCCGGTAATCATGCGGGCATAGCTTAGTGGTAAAGTTCCAGCCTTCCAAGCTGGCCAGGCGGGTTCGATTCCCGCTGCCCGCTCCACTTCCCATGCATTCGGAAAAATGCGCCGGAGGGAAAATGTAGAATTCCGGTGGCCCTGAAAAAGGTGCCGTGTTTCAAAGTTCAAGCTGCTATTGCTGTATTTACGGTCTGTCCGTTCAAAAATTTACCCGGCACAGGGGTGAATTTTCCTGTGGGCTGACCGGCATCCGGCAGTTTTTTGAATAATTGCCTTGAAAGCCTCGCCTTAAGGAGCCAGAGTGTTCAGTCTGTAGCGAAATTCATCCACTTGTTCCGCTCCATCCTCCCTGAACTGTTAGTTCCCCTTTCCCAATCTGTAATATGAAGAAAAAACTTTGCCTCCTTACGGTCGCATCCGCGCTTTCGCTCGGTTCCAGCGTTCAAGCTCAGGGCCTCCTCAGCATTGGGCGCCATGACGAGTTCGAAACCCGGGTGCCTTTTTCCTGGGCCATCGGGTTGGGAGGCGGCTGGGATTCCAATGTTAATCAGAACAGTGATAACGAGCACGAAAGCGGCTTTGCATCCGCCACACTCGAGGCAAGCTATAACACCGGGGACCGGCGGACGGCGTATCGGGTCGGAGCCAGCTACTCACCCCGCTATTATTTTGACGCTCCGGATGGAACAGATGATTTCCAGCAGAGCGCCAACCTCAATTTCTCCATTCAGCACCGCGTCAATCCCCGTCTGACGCTGAATGACAATCTTTACTTCGCGTACGAGTTCGAGCCCAATTTCGAAATCGGCGCCGCTGGTGCCCGCCGTTCGGATCCCTATCTTTATGGCTCCAACAGCTTCTCGGCCTCGTACGCCTGGACCCGCCGCTTCTCCACCGTCACTGGCTACACTTTTTCCGGAATCTCCTATGAGGACGACGAACGCTCCGATAGCCAAAATTATCTCCAGCACCTCCTTCATCAGGAGTTCCGCTATGCTTTCACGAAGACAACGACAGGCGCTTTGACCTATCGTTATGCCATTGCTGAATACGACGATGGTTTTGGCGACTACACCTCCCACTACCTGCTGGCGGGTCTGGACCACTCCTTCAGCCGCAAAACCTACGCCAGTTTCCGGGTGGGTGCTGAATTCCGCGACCGCGACAATGGCGGCAATGAAACCAACCCCTATTTTGAGGGCAGCTTTTCCCACTCGGTGGCAAAGCACACTCAACTCCGCTGGTTTGGCCGCGTTGGCTTTGATGACTCCGATGTCTCCGGCTCCCAGGAGCGCTACTCCTTCCGCACCGGCCTGAGCGCCCAGCAGCAGTTCACCTCCCAGCTGTCCGGGAATATTGGCGTCAACTATGTTCACGATGAGTTCGACTTCACGAATGGCTCATATGAAAATGACATTGTGGCTCTCGCCGTGGGGCTTGATTATCAGTTCTACCGCAATCTGATTTTCAATGTCGGCTATTCCTTCACCACCTGCTCTTCGGACAATGCGTTCAGTGAATATGACCGCCACACTGTTTCCGCCGGCGTGACTGCCCGCTTCTGAGATCGGAAAAATCAGTTGAACATCCTCAGCCCTCCCAGTGTCCACCCACTGTGAGGGCTTTTCTTTACAATCCATCAGGCTTCCGTTACCATAACGCTCTCGCCCTAATTCGCCTCTCCCTATCCCCTTATGAAAGAGCAGATCAATGAAACCAAACTGCATGCCTTGGATTACTGGCAGGTAATCCGCAACCGATGGGGAGTTATTCTCCTCACTTTTTTTCTGGTGTTTCTGGCGGCTTTAGTCGTTGTGTCCCTCCTGGACAAGAAATATGTGGGACGCACCAGTTTGCAGGTGCATCACTTTTCCAAGGAGCGGGGGGTGTTGGACAACACCATTGACGGTCAGGAGAACGTGGGCGGCGCGTCAGCGGATTTTCTGCCCACTCAGTTCAAGATCATCACCTCGCCGGAAACCCTGCTGAAGGTGGTCCGCCGCAAGGATTTGCCCCGCAAATGGAACATGCGGGAATCCGAGGCTCTGGCCAAACTGACCAAAATGATCGAGACCGAGGAGGAGCGCGGCACCGAGATCATGGAGATCCAGGTTTACAGCACGGACTGGAATGAGGCGGCGGAGCTGGCCAATGCTGTCCGCGAGGCGTATGAGGAGCGGCGCAATGATACGGACAAGGAGCGTGTCGCCAAAGTGGTGAATGTTCTGAACATGCGGCTGAGCAGCCAGCAGGACGACGTGAACGACGCCCGCACCGAGGTGATGCGGCTGATGAAGCTCTATGGCATTGTTGACACCTCCATTATGGGAACCGGTGCCGGGCCCACTCCTTTTATCGGGTCCAGCAGCGCGCTTTATATGCAGAGCAAGGAGCGCGAGCAGGATATGCAGATTCAGGTGGCTAAATTCAAAGCCAACCTCCAAGGCCTTTCAAAACTCTCCGGCGATCAACTGATCGAGGGTGCCATGACCTACGGAGTGGAGGATGACACCATCAAGCAGTTTGCCAGTCAGTGGAAAAAGGACATTATTGAGTACGACAAACTCACGAATTCGGGGTTTGGCAAAAGTCATCCGAAATTAAAGGGGCTTGCCAGTTCCATCGCCAAGCAGAGAGAGATTCTTCAGGAGGCGGCGCTGAACTACAAAGCCTCCTTGGCGGTCAATATTGAAAATATTGAAACCGCATTGAGCCGCGTCAAGGATGTCACCAAGGACACCAAAACAAACACGGTGGATGAGAGGATCAACTCCGCGGAGTACAGCATGCGGAAGCAGGAGTGGGAGCAAAAACTGGAGCTTCTGAACCGTCTTCGGGAAACCGTGCTGAAGACCACAGTCAGCGAATCCCTGCCACGCCAGCCCATTGAGGTTCACGAAATCGCCAAGCCCGACAATATGGCGGTGCGCCCCAATGTCCCGCTGCTGCTGGGTATCGGTGCCGGTCTGGGGCTGATTTTGGGCCTGATGCTGGCGTTCTTCCTTGAGTATCTGGACACCAGCGTCAAAACCCTGGATGACGTGGAGCATTACCTGGGCGTGCCGGTGCTGGCTGTTATTCCCAAGGATGTGGGGGTTCTTCACAAGCAAAGCGGCATGAGCCCCGATGCGGAGGCCTACCGGATTCTGCGCACCAATATTGAATTCAACCGCAAGAGCGCGGACGCCAACGCCATCACGGTCGTCTCCGGGGGTGCCGGTGAAGGGAAGTCCACCACGTTGGTCAACCTGGCCTATATCTGTGCCCAGGGCGGCTACAACACCCTGATGATCGACGGTGACCTCCGCCGTCCGAAGCTCCACACCTTCTTCGACATCAACAACTCGGTGGGTCTGACCAACTATCTGACCACGGCGCTGCAGCTGGAGGATGTGATTCTTCAGACTCCGGTCGAAAACCTGTATTTCATGCCTTCCGGCATTCTGCCGGCGGATGCCGCAGGTATTCTCAACAGCCGACGCATGTCCGAACTGATTGCGGATGTGAAAAACCGCTTTGACCTCGTGCTCATCGACTCTCCGCCGATTCTGGGTGTGAGTGATGCCTCGGTGCTGGCTTCGGAGGTGGACCTGACCATGATCGTGATCCAGCACCGCAAGCTGCCCCGCACCATGCTGCTGCGTGTGAAGCAGGCCATTGAGAATGTCGGAGGCAATCTCCTTGGCGTGGTGCTTAACAACGTGGATGTCCGCAGTGACAGCCAGTACCAGTACTACACCAGTTATTACACTTATTATTCACCGACCAATATCGAGAAGGCCCGTCCGCGCCCGGCGGCCTCCGCCTCCACTCCCGCCGCAGCCGGATCCCGCTCCAGCGGAAAATCCTCTCCGAAGGATGACAAGGACGATTATTGATCCGCAAAAACTGATTAAACATATTAAACCGTGAATCGAAATAATATGAAAACCATTATCGCATGCCTCATCGCCGGCTTCATGGCGGTGCTCAGCCCGTTCGCCCAAGCCCAACAGGCTGGAATTTTGAAAAAGGGTGACATGGTGACCATTGAGCTGAAAACACCTGTCGAGGACACCGTGAGTGTGTCCTCCAAGTATGTGGTTTCGGACAGTGGAACTGTGAAAATGCCTATGCTGGAGCGCGAAATTCCCGCGGCCGGGCTTACTCCCAACGCTTTGGCGCGACGGATTGAGGAGGCTTACAGAGCGGCGGATATTTACACTGCCCCCACATTGACAGCCCACATGTCGGACAGGGAAACGACACTCAGCCATGTAATCGTGGTGAGCGGTGAGGTCAAATTGCCCGGGGAGTGGCCTCTGCGTGACGGCATGACTCTCATGGCCGCCATCAGCAAGTCCGGTGGTTTCTCGGACTTCGCCAAGGTGAAGGGGGTGAAACTGATCCGCGGAAACCGGGCGTTTATCTATGATATGCGCAAGCTGGAGCCGGATGGCTCCAACAATCCGGTCCTCAAGGATGGGGATCAGATTGTGGTTCCGTAATCAAAGTTGCTGAACAGCAGGGTCGGGGCCGCCTGATAGTCCTTTCCGGCTCCTCATCCTCCAGTTCCGATTTCAATTCACACAGCGCCCGGTGGACTCCACCGGGCGCTGAAATTGTTTAACCGGGTTCCTTTTGATCCCTTTTCAGAACTGAAAATCCATGTCCAACCGTGTGATTGCCTTGGATTTTGGCGAAGCCCGGATCGGGGTGGCAGGCTCCGACGATTTGGGATTTCTGGCGCATCCTGTGGAAACGGTGGCTTCCCAGCCGAGGAAGGAGGCTTTGGAGCGGATCGGGGTCATTGCCGCCAGCCGGAAAGCGGAGACGGTGGTGATCGGCCTCCCGGTCAGGGCGGACGGGGAGGAGGGAACCGCTGCGGAGAAAGTGCGCCAGTTTGCCACCGCTCTGAAAAAACACCTGTCTGCCGGCGCGGTGGTGGTGTTTCAGGATGAGTTCCGCTCCACGGTCCAAGCGGCGTCCATGCTCAGGGCGTCGGGCAAACGCACCAAGCATCACCGCCCCATTATTGATCAGGCGGCGGCGGTGGTCATCCTGCAGGATTATTTGAATGCCCGGCAGCCACTGCTGCCGGATGGGCAGGATGGGTTTTAAATCTAGAGAGGGGCTTTATCTCCCGTTTGGGCTGTTGCCGGCGGTTATCCGTTCATTGCTTTCATGACCCGTTTGAAACTTGTGCTCGCCTATGATGGAAGGCCCTATGCGGGCTGGCAGGTCCAGCCGGGAAAAGACACGGTGCAGAGTGTGGTGGAGGAGGCGCTGACCCGCATTCTGAAAGGCCGTCAGGTGCGGATTCATGGCAGCGGAAGGACGGACACCGGCGTGCATGCCCTGGGGCAGGTGGCGCACTTCGATGTGCCGGACGGGATTCATATGCCGGCCGCCATCTGGCGGCGGTCACTGAATGCGTATTTGCCGCTCGGCATCCGGGTCATGGATTGCGCGGTGGCGGCACCCGGTTTTCACTCCCGGATTGATGCTGTGGGAAAAACCTACCGCTACCGGCTTTTTATGGGGGAGGTGCTGCCTCCGCTGGAGGCGGGCATCGCCACGCATCATCCAAAGCCGCTGGACGATCAAAAGCTGGCGGAGGCCTGCGCCGCGCTGGAGGGCACCCACAATTTTGCAGGCTTCGCGGCCTTCCGGGGAAATGAGGACGGCACGGAGGACACCGTGCGCACCCTTCGGAGTGTGCGGCCGGTGTGGGAGGGGGATTTCCTCACTATCACCTGGCACGGGACTGGATTTCTCTACAAAATGGTGCGGCTGCTCACGGCCGCGGTCCTGCGGGTGGGGGCAGGCCGGGAGCCGCTGTCCTGGCTGACGGATTTGCTGCACCGGCAGGTGCCCGGCAAATGCCAGCATGTGGCACCCGCCGATGGCTTGTATTTGGTGGGGGTTGATTATCCTGAGAGCACCATCGCACCGCATGACACCGACGACTCCCGCCCAGCGTCTCGCTGACCACATCCGCACTTCAGGCCCCATGCCGTTCTCCAGCTTCATGGGGGAGGCGCTCTATAATCCGGAAACCGGTTATTATGCGGCGGAAGCCAGCCGCACGGGCCGGGCTGGCGATTTCTTCACCAGCGTCAGTGTGGGACCGCTGTTCGGGCAACTGATGGCGGAGCAGTTCTGCCGTGTTTGGGAACTCGCTGGAAAACCTCCGGAATTCACCATCATCGAAAGCGGGGCCAATGACGGCCGCTTCGCCAGGGATGTTCTGGACTGGACGCGGACGCGGCGGGAGGACTTTTACCAGATCCTGCAGTATCAGATCGATGAGATCCTGCCCTCCGCGGTGGTCCGGCAGCGGGCCACCCTGACGGATCACCGGGATAAAATCATCCACGATGCGGCGTTCCCGGCCGCCTGCGGCTGTTATTTTGCCAATGAAGTGCTGGATGCGGTTCCCTTCCGCCGGGTGCGGTTCTCCCGGGGAAAGTGGCATGAACTGCTGGTAGGGCTGACAAACAGCGGAGATTTCCGCTGGATGGAAAGCGCGCCGGAGGACCGGGCGTTGAAACGCCGGCTGGACTGGCTGGGCACCGGGTTTCCGGAGGGATACACCACGGAAATCTCCCCCGCCGCCGCCTCCCATGTGCGTTATGCCGCCTCGCGGTTGGAGAGGGGCGTGCTGTTCTTTGCCGACTATGGTTATGACGCGGCCACCTATTATGATGTCCATCGCAAAACGGGCACCCTGCGCTGCTATCACCGGCATCAGGCGCACGAAAATCCGTTCAGTCAGGTGGGGGCGACAGACATCACCGCGCATGTGGATTTCTCCCTGGCGGCCACGGCGGCGGTGGAGGCCGGCTGCGCAGTGGCGGGCTTCATGGATCAGGGGCGTTTCCTTATGGGCGCGGCGGAGGAGGGGCTGCGGAAAATGGAGGGTGATGTGAGCCCGCAGGCGGCGCTGTGGCACCGGCAGTTCCGCACCCTCACCCATCCCGCGCATCTGGGCCGGAATTTCCAGTTTCTGGTTTTAACAAAGTCCATGCCGGAGGCCGCTGCGCTGCCCTGCCTGAAGTTCCATCGTCCCTCGAATGCGGAGCAACTGCTGCTTCCGGTTTTCACTCCGAGCCCGTAGAGCGGATACGGCTGTTTTCCCCGGCGGATGCCAGGCTGGCGGAACGGGTGCCCAGTTTGATGACTTCGGTCCGCCCTTCCCTTTGCCGGCTGTCCCGTGCCTCCTTTTCGTCCCTCCCATGAAAATCCTCCGCTCTCTGGTATGCGTGCTCAGCCTGGTTTCCGTGCTGCCGGCACAGACTATGCCTGCCAGTCCCCGGGTATTGCCGCCCATCGGTGATAAAATCACGGAGACGGACCGCACGGAGTTGACCGTCCGGCTGACCGCGCTGGAAAAGGATTTCGCCACCCTGCCAAAAGCTTGCGCCAACGCCAACGCGGAGGTGTTTCTGAAGGCGGTGCGTTATGCTTTGGACCAGCAGGAGTTTTACCATGCCGACGATACCCGCAAAGCCGGCAGGCTCCTGGATGAGGCGCAGCGCCGCACCGCCTCCCTGCGCAAAGGGGAGGCCCCTTGGATGACCGCCTCCGGACTGGTGGTGCGGGGCTATTACAGCGCCATCGACGGATCGGCCCAGCCCTTTGCCCTAGAGGTGCCGGAGGATGCGCCGGCGCATCAGGCCCCAGGCTGGATCTGGCTGCAGGGCCGGGGGGACAACCGCACGGACCTGCATTTTTTGGATGAGCGTCTGAGGAAGGGCGGGCAGTTCCACCCGCCAGGCACCCTCATCGTGCATGCGTGGGGAAGATACTGCGTGGGCTACAAAAACGCGGGGGAGCAGGATGTGCTGGATGTCCGCGCCTTGCTGGTCCGGGAACAACGGCTGGACCCGCGCCGCATCGCGCTGGCGGGCTTCTCCATGGGCGGGGCAGGGGCATGGATGGTGGGGGCGCACTATACGGATCTGTGGGCGGTGATGCATGCCGGAGCCGGTTTTGCGGACGTGCGGCGCTACCGGAAAATGACTGATGCCGACGTGGCCAAACTGCCGGACTGGGAGCGGCTGCTCTGGGGGCAGAATGATGTGCCGGATTACGCCAGGAACTTGCTGAATGTCCCCGTCATCGCCTACAGCGGCGAGATCGATCCCCAGCGCGCCACTGCTGCAGTCATGGCGGAGGCCTTTCAGAAAGAGGGGGCAGTGCTTACCCATCTCATCGGTCCTGGAGTACTCCACAAATACGAGGCCGGGGTGAAAAAAGAGGTTGAGGCCCGGATTCAGCAAGCCCTGCTGCATCCGCCCGCTTCCAGACCGCTCAAACTGACTTTCCAAACCCGCACCCTGGACTACTCCCGCCTCCACTGGCTTCAGGTCACGGGACTGGAGCGGCATTGGCAGGACAGCCGGGTGGATGCTGCTCTGGACCAGCCTATCCCGCAGGCGCGCCGGCTGGAGCTCACCACTGGAAACATCACCTCCCTCCGCCTGCAGGCTCCGGAGGGGGAGTCATTCGCCAAAGGCCTTGCCATTCAGATCAATGGCACCTCTTTGGAGATGGACCAGCCTGCGGCGGTCATTCCGCTGATCCGGGAAAACGGACGCTGGAGGACCGGGGAACCGCCCGCCCAAGGACTCCGCAAGCAGCCAGAACTTCAAGGTCCCATTGATGATGCTTTCACCGCGCCCTTTCTGTTCGTGCTGCCTGACCAACCGGGGGCCGTGCCGGAGGTGGATGCCTGGATCCGCGCGGAGGCCGCCGCCCAGCAGTCGCGCTGGCGCTCCCTCATGCGGGGCGATGTTCGGGCCAAGCCGGCCTCCGCCGTCACCCCGCAGGATATCCGGGACTTCAACCTCATCCTTTGGGGTGATGCCGCTTCCAACGCCGTGACGGATCAGGTGCTGCCAAAACTGCCGCTCCTCTGGACAGCTGACCGCATTCAGGCCGGGGGCCGCACTTATTCCGCAAAGGACCACGTACCCGTGATGATTTACCCCAATCCCCTTAACCCCGCCCGCTATGTGGTGCTCAACAGCGGCCTGACCTTCCGCGAGGCCCACAGCAAAACCAACTCCCTGCAGAATCCCCACCTCCCGGACTGGGCTGTCCTCAATATCCAATCACCGCCCACCGCCGAATCCGCCGGCCGGGTGGAGGCCGCGGGATTTTTTGACGAGGCATGGGGGTGGCGGTGAATTTCCGCCGTGCGCCGTATGCCGCGTGATTCCGGGCGGAAATGCGGACTGTTTGGGAACACGCCAGTTGGTTGGAACGATCAAAACGCAAAACCGAACGTCAAATGCAGCGCCCCGGCTTTTTCGCCTTCCTTGCGGTTGGGGTTGTAGCCGTAGTCGATGCGGAGGGGGCCGATGGGGAGCTGGTAGCGGATGCCCATGCCGATGGCGTAGCGAAGGTCCCCGGGAGAGAAAAGGGAGGCCTCCTCATTCACGCTGCCGGCGTCCACAAAGCCGGCCACTTCCAAGTTGGAGATAACCATATAAGAGAGCTCCGCATTCAGGACTGTGGTGCTGAGGCCCCCCAGGGGAGTGCTGCCGCGCTGGGACTCCGGCCCCATTTCGCGCTCGGAGAAACTGCGCACAGTGGTGGCGCCTCCGTTGAACAGCCGCTGCTCGATGGGCACCTCCGTCACCGGTTCGGAGCTGTTGAAACTGCTGGAGCGGGCCGCCACAGCCATGCGCCACTTCTCATTGAAAGGGTGGTACCAGGAGGCGTTGATATCTGTGCGCACGAACCGCAGATCGGCGTCGCCCTTGTCCACGCCGGCCTCCATGGAGATTCCCGCCAGCCAGCCGCGTCGGGGGTTCAGGGGGTTGTCGCGGAAGTCCAGCGTCAGCCGTCCGCCGCCGCTGATAATGCTGTAATCCCGCGGGCCCAGTTCCTCCAAGGTCAGCATCGTGCTCTCCGCTGCACTGAGGCTGGTGTTCTGGAAAAGCTCGGCGGTGACGCGGCGGGTGATGCGGCGGGTGAGGGTGTTGCGCAGGGCCACGGTCCGGCGCTCGTACTCCTTGAAACTGAAAGTCTCAGCATTCAGCGAAACGGCCAGGACATTGCGGGAACCAAAAATGGCGGGGTCGGTCCATTGCAGGCTGCCGTCCAAGCCCACGGTGCTGGCCTCCGCCCTCACACCCACGGAGTCCCCGGTGTCCATGAAATTCACATGGCGGGCCTCAGCCCCGAGGAAGGGGCCTTTGAAGGTTTCATAACCGCCGAAGAATCCCAGGGTTTTGGGCTTGGCCTCCTGGCCGGTGATCTGCAGAGCCATGGTATTGCTGCTCAGCACTGCCGGTTCCACGTCCAGCCGGTCAAAGATGCCGGTGTCCAGCGCGCGGCGGTGCAGCAGGTCCAGGGTCTCGGGGGCGTAGCGCTGCTGGGTGGCGGTCAGAAAAACCGACCGCGCCACCCGCTGCGCCCCATTGCTTAAACCCTTGTTCAACCTCACCTCCGTCACATGGAACAGCTCGCCGGGCAGCACCGTCAGCACCACGGGAACCGCGCCGCCGGACTGCTGCTCACCGGTGACGAGGGAGGAGGTGACCTCCGCACGGTACCAGCCGAGGCTCTGCAGATTGCCTTTCAGCTCCTTGCGCAGCGTTTCCAGATTGACCTCATTGAAAGGCTTTCCCGAAAGGTTGGCCGCCTTTTTCCCCACGTCCTCCTTGAATTTGGACAGGTCCCCCGCCAGCCGCACCTCGCCGAAAAGCGTCTGTGGTCCCGGTTTCAGCACCAGCAGGATGTCCACGGAATCCCCTTTGGCATCGCGTGTGAAGACTGGAGCCTCCGCCGCAGCGTTCAAATAACCGTCGGCCTGCAGACGCCGCACCACCAGCCCCGTGCCGGCCTGGATGTCGGCCTCCACAAAGGGCAGGCGTTTGGGTTTCCGCCCCTCCCGCTGCTTGGTCTGGCGCACCAAGTAGGGTTGAAGCTCGGAATTCCTGGACGCCTCCACACCCTCAAAGGTTACCTTGCCCACATAACGCCTCCGCCCCTCGTCAACCGTCAGCACCACTTTTCCGGCTGCCAGTTGCCAGTCCACGGTGGCGGTCTCATAACCTGTCTGAAGATACCGGCTTTGGAGAAAAAAGGCCAGATCGTCCGCCAACGGAGGGGAGACTGTCTGATCCCCGGACAGTCCGATCTGTTTTTCCAGAAGCAGACGGGCCGGCTCCTCCATGGCATCGCTGACGCCATTCAGTTCCAGCGTGATCCCATTCAGGCTGACCACACGTGTCTGCGGCGCAGCCTGGCCAAAGGCCGGAGCAGCCAGCCACAAGCAGAAAAAAAGTCCGGCCAGTTGGAAAAATCTCATCATCGGAAGCGGATCAGATAATAAAGCATCCCCCGGAAAGTGCCGGCCTCCGCCACCCGCCCAATGACGCGCCACTTGGGGTTCAGTTCATACACGGCGGAAACCCCCCGCCGGCTGGCATTGTTGCCGAACAGGGAAAATTCGAACGAGAGGCGCGGCGGCTCGTCGTCCGCCGTGTCCACGGCCCGTTTTTTGAAGAGCTTGCGGTAGGTTTGCTGAATCAGGATGAACGCCGCGCGGCCCGCCGCCTCGTCGCTGTTCTGCGTCAGGTCGGAGGTGGTCACGCCGGTGGCCAGCAGAGTGGCGATTTCCCCCTCCGGCAGGGGCGGGCTGGAGGTCAGCCGCACTTTTGGATCCAAAGCCCGGCCCTGCACCACCACCGTCACCTGACGGCCTCCGGTCAGGGATTCCCCGGTCACATCGATCTGCGGGTCAAACGGATGCGCGGCATCAAAAAAGAGAGCCCCCCGGGTGATGTTCAACCGGCTGAACGGCAGCTTCACCCACATTTCCTCCAGCCTCACATTCCCCACCAGCACCGGGGCGGTGCCGGATCCCGTGAGCCGCAGGTCCACGACCCCGTTGCCGCGCGCCACGTTGCCCATCAGGCGGATCGGGTCGCGGGAGCGGATGGCCACATTGAACCGCCATTTATCCAGCGGAGCGGGGAGGCTGGGAGCAGCCCCGGCTTTGCCGATCCGGGTGGAGGGGGGCGGGGGCGGCAGCTGGTTGGGCAGTGAAAGCGGCAGGAACTCAATTTCCTTGAACACCCGTCCGCGCACCAGATCGACGGTGCCGGCCACCTCCGCCTGCGAGAGCGTGCCGCGGCAGGTGATGGCGGCATTGGCCCGCATGGAGATCGTCTCATCCCGCACCAGCAGCACCTCCTCGGCACTCAGCCTCAGATCCAGTTTTGGGTCCTTCGGCTGTTCAAGGTCCGCCCCGCCATTGATCCGTAGACGGCCCCCGGCCAGCAGCACGCTGACATCATCAAGGGTCACGCGTCTGCCATCCGCCCTCAGCCGCAGGCGCACGTCCTTCACGGACGGCAGGGAGGGGGAATCGAAATCCGCCTCCGGCACCCGGGCCTGCACCGACCCCGCAAACACCGGTTTCCCCACTGTGCCGGTCACCTTCACATCCACTGCCGCCGTGCCTTTCACGGAGCTCAGCGCCGGCACCCAAGCAGGCAAAAACGCGAGGGAGGACTCCGGCATTCTCATTTCGGCCCGCAATGGCAGCTGATTGGCCGAGCCTGGGTTCTTCAAAAGCGTCATCACGTCCAGCGGCAGATCCGCGGAAAGCGTCAGTGTCTGCAGCGGTGGCTGGACGGCTGTGCCGTTCAGCGTGAGTTTCCCGGAGGCCAGGGCCGCATTCAGCTTCACGGTTGCGGGCTGGAGTTCGAGGCCATCCTTCAGCTTCGGTTTGATCTCCGTGGCCGTCACGCTGGCCGTGCCCTGCAGCTGCCGCAGGGTGCCTTTGAAATCGGCATCCGCCTTCACTTTGGCGGCCACTGGCGGCTCCTGCCCCAGGGATTTGGCCAGCTTGGCCACATCCAGTTGATCCACGCGCAGCTGCAGGGAAAGCGGCGCATCCAGTGGCAGTGGACCTTCACCCGGGGTCGCCCCTTTCAGGGGCAGGCGGCCATTCAGCGTCACCAGCCGGTCGTTTTTCAGCCAGCCCTCCAGTTTGGGAATATTGAGATGCGCCCCGTCCCAGAAGGCCCCGCCCGCCGCTTTCCAAGGGCCGGCAGTGACGGTCATAGTGGTGGCGTTGACCTCACTGCCGGACTGGACGATCTCCGCTTGGAGGCCAAGCACTTCGGGGACTTTGTCCACCTTGAGGCCCTTCACCTGCACCGATCCGCTGCCATCCATCCGCAGGGGCTTCAGAATGCCCTCCGCCTGCCATTTCACCTCCGCGGAGCCGGCGGTCAGGGCGGGACCTCCGAAAGTGGTGCTCCACGGGGAAAGTTTGGCTGCCTGGGGCAGGGAAAGGTCCAGACTGGCTTTCAGGGGCAGCTCGTCTCCGGTGAGGGTTACGGTGCCCGATGCCTGGGCCTGATTGGCCCCATCCAGCTTCAGCAGCAGTTCGTCCAGGGTGGCCGTGCCGCCGGCACTGTTGGCCCGCAGCCGCAGGGACTGGAGGGAGGCGTCGCGGATTTTCACAGCATCGGCGTCCAGCGACAGGGTGGCTGTCAGGGCGGCCCAGTCCTTTGCTTTCAACGCCTGCAGGCTGCCGGTGGCCTCCCCTCTGGAGGTCACCCGGCCGGAGGAGGGCCAGATACCGCCGGGTTTCACCTCGACGGGCACCGAGGCCAGATCCGCGCAGTCCACCTGCCATTTGGCGGACCAAGGCCGGGGCTCCGTGAGTTCCAGATGGCCGGACGCGGACAGGGTGTTCTGCGCATTGATGCGCACGGCGGCCCGCTCCAGCTTCAGCAGCTGGCCCGCCAGCCGAGCGTGGGCCTGCACGGACTCCACCGGCACGCCGGAAAGGACCAAGTCCACCGCATCCACCGAGGTGCTGCCACTGAGCAGCGCCTGATTGTCAAAAGCGGCGGCGGCCTCCGCCTTGACCTTCCCGGTGACGGCGGTGCCGGGCGGGAGCAGCTCCGTCAGCGCCGGGACATCGGCGGAAACAGTGACCTCCCCTTTGGACCGACCGATCTTGGCCCATGTGTCCGGCATGGCGGCATTGGCTTTGGCGGTGATGGAGTTGGATCCGGAAGCCGCCGCCAGCTGGGAAACAGTGAGCTTCCCTCCCGCCAGTCCGGCATCCAGCCGGATGCTCCGCAGATCCACGTTCGGCATGGAGAACGAGCCGCCGGACAGCGCCAGGGTGGCCTCCAGCCTGTCCGGCCGCAGCACTGGCCCTTTGGCTGACAGGTTCACCTTTTCCCCCCGCCAGGCCATTTGGCCCGAGGGCACTCCCCACCGCACCAGGGAATCCTGACTGATATTGTCCACTTCCAGCGAGGCATCCACCCATAGCTCCGTGAACCAGCCGCCGGATTTCCCGGCCAGCTTCAGCTTCATGTCCGCCTGATGCCCCTCCAGGGCAAAGGAGGCCTCCGCATCCTGCAGCCGGGCGATATCCACCAGCAGGGATTCCACCACCGTGTCCGGCGTCAGGGTCAGATCCCTGATGCGGAGGGTCGTGGCCGTCACCTCCGTGGTGCCGCGCACATTCCGCATTTCCGGCAGGGAGGGGAGCGCCAGCCGGCTGACCTGAATGATGCCAGGCTTCGCCGGGTCCATGATCAGGGAAAAATCGTCCACTTGAAGCGGCGCGCCGCTTTTCAGCTTCACGCGCAGGTCCACATGCTCCAGTTTTACCGTGGGCAGCCGCACCGCCGGCAGCTGCGTGGGTTTGGTGGAGGCCGGCTTCGGAGGCTTGGGAACGCCGGGCCGGGTCAGGTCAATTTCAGCATTCAGGTTTTTCACCTCCACCTTCCGCAGCACTGAGCCCGGTCCTTCACCCCGCAGCGCCCACAGGTCATAATCCAGCATCGCGTGCTCCATGGTCAGGGAGCGGATGACGGAGGCCTCGTTGCCCGAAAGCTTCACCTCGTCAATGGACAGCCCTGTGAGCAGGGTGCCCGAGGTTTTCCAAGTCCCGGTGAGGCCTTGAGCCGTGAGGGCATTGGTCCCAAAACGCTGGATAGCCCAATGCCCGAGGGGCCTGTAAAGCACCGCCAGCAGGACCGCCAAAACCAGCACTGCCAGCAGAATCCCCCGCAGCCAGCGGCGGCGGGGACGAGGCTTGGCGGGCGCGGGATCAGGTGTTTCGGTGGGCATGGGAAACAGGCGTGTCAGTGTGGCCCGCCACTTGAAAAGGGCAAACGAACGGTATTGCGGTTCAGGATGCTCTAAAAACCCGCCTTCCCGGAATGCATACTGGGTTTAATCACCCCTTCAACGGCTGGAAAAACCCAGCCGGGACCGCTTTCGGTTGTCCCGCGGAGTTGCGCGGATTCTGCTCCTCCGGAGAAAATTCGGACATCCATGCCTCCGCTCCTGTCAAAAATGTCCCGTACCGCTCTCTTCCTCCGCCGGCTGATGTGGCTGACGGTGATGGCGGTGGCGCTGATCCATGCCGGATGCGCCGCAGTTCCCGGCAGCCATCCTCCTTCCGGCGCGGAGGGCGCGGATGTGGTATCCCGTGCGGCGGAAGCCTGGGCTCAATGGAGCGGTCGGCTGGACAACCCGGAAATGCGCCGCCGCTGTGACCGCACTCTGCGCCGTCTGGTAAAGTGGGTGGACAGGGTGCCGATGGACCGGCGGGAGTCCGCCTTGCAGGCCGCTGGCCTGGTGATGGAGATGGACCGGCTTGAGGAGGAGGGCGTCAACCGCTTCACACCGGCGGATGAGGTGGACCAATCAGTCCTGCTGCACTGCCACCGTCGGGAGGGCACGGGATTGCCGGTGGTGGCCTGGCGCGCCAATGACGGGTCGGGCCGGTGGGACTCGCTGCGCCCGCCCGAGGGGCTTTTGCCCCGGCGACGGCGGTGCTGGACCGGCTGCCGGATGGCCGGGCGCGACTGCGGTTTCTCTCGCCGGTGAACCGTGCGGAGGTGGAGCTGGCCGGCAGACTCCACCCCTTGACCGCCGATTTCAGTGCCCCCGTGGCCACGCTGGCCTCCCGCGCGGCGGCGCTGCGCCGCAGCGCCTTCAGCAGCATGTTGGACTCCGGGAAAAACGCCCGCCGGGAAAAGCTCTATCTCATCCAGCCTTATGACCCGGACCGCATTCCCCTGCTGATGGTGCATGGTCTGAAATCGACGCCGGTCGCTTTCACCAATCTGGTGAACGATCTGCTGGCCGATCCGGAAATCCGCCGCCGCTATCAGATCTGGCACTACCGTTACCCCACCGGCACCCCGGTGCTGATGAACGCCATGACGCTCCGCCGGGTGCTGGGGGAAACCCTGCGGAAACTGGATCCCAGTGGGCAGGATTTCGCCACGCATCACATGGTGGTCATCGGTCACAGCATGGGCGGGGTCATCAGCCACACGCTGGCGCCGGACTCCGGCTGGACTCTGTGGGACAGCGCGGTGGCGAAGCGCCCCGGCCAGCTGGCGGGACCTCCCGAGGCGCTGGCAGTGCTGCGCGATCTCTATATCTTCCGGCCCAATCCGGCGGTCCGCCGCGTGATCTTTGTGGCGGCTCCGCACCGGGGCAGCCTCTGGGCGGACAACTGGCTGGGGTCCCTGGGCCAACGGCTGCTGAAAACCCGATCCCGCCGTTATCCAGGCGCTGCGCCCGGCGGTGGATCCCAACCGCGCCTTCATCACCCCGTACTTGGTCCACCTGATTGACGAGGGCAAGGTCAGCTCCATCCGCACCCTGTCCGGTCGCAGCCCGGCGCTGATGGCTCTATCCGGCATTCCGCCCGCCGCGCCCTTCCACAGCATCATCGGGCAAAAGCACCCCGGCCCCGTGGCGCTGGGGTCCGATGGCTTGTGACCTATGCCAGCAGCCATCTGGACGGCGCGGAGTCCGAACTGGTGGTTCCCTATGGCCACAACGCCCATCTGCATCCGCAGGCTGTGGCGGAGATCCGCCGCATTGTGCTGAAGCACTTGAAGGCCGGAGGGAACTGATGCTGACAGTATCCAATCCTGACCGATCGCAAAAGTCAGTCAGGATAGACACGCTTGGGTATCCTGATGGCAAATTCACCGGTTCACTGCGTCCATTCAAAAAACCCCATTTCCTCCAACCCCCGCCGCAGCGCTGATTTCCGGTCAGCGGACAGCGGCAGATGCGGCAAGCGGGGCGGACCGACAGGGATGCTGAGGAATTCCATGACGGTTTTGGCGGCGGCCATGTAGCCGAATGAGGTGAGCAGGCCGGCAAGCCGGACGGCGCGGAACTGCTCCTGGCGGGCGGTTTCCAAGTCGCCGGCGTTGAAGGCATCCAGCAGGCGGCGGAACAGCGGGGCCGCGAAGTTGAAGCCGCTGCCGACGGCTCCCTGGGCTCCCAGAGCCAAGGCTCCCAGCAGATGCTCGTCCACTCCGAAGGGCAGATCCCAGGGACCGCCCTCCGTCCGCAGGCAGCGCTGGTAAGCGGCGAGATCGGGGTTGGTGAACTTCAGGCCGGCCAGCATGGGAATGCGCCGGTGGCCTATGGCCAGGAAGTCCGGCATGGGGAAGGAGACGCCGGTCATCGCCGGGAAATCGTAGAAGTAGAACGGCGTGGCCGGAGCGGCGGCGGACACCTCCTGACACCATGCCACCAAAGCCTCCAGCGAGGCCGGCCTGAAATAAGAGGGCGCAAACGCGGCGATGGCGGCAGCGCCCCGCTCCTCCGCGTGCGCCGCCAGCGCCCGGGCATCGGCGAGGCAGTTGGAGCCCGCGTGCACCACCACCCGCGGCCCGCCGTTTTGACTGGTCTCCATCCAACGGTCCGTCAGCGCCAGGCGCTCCACCAGGGTCAGGCTGTGGCATTCCCCCGTGGTGCCTCCAATGAACACGGACTCCACGCCATGGCGCTGAAAATGACCGGCCTGCAGGGCCACGGCCTCCGGATGGAAGGTGCCATCCGGGTGAAACGGCGTGTGAGGGGCGGTGGTCAGGCCGTGAAGGGGAATTGTCGGTTTCATAAGAAAAACAAACAATGGAATGAGTCAGGATCTGTCAGGGACGGAGGCGGTTTCCGCAACACGCGGCCGGATCAGCAGCACCAGAATCACGGAGATGACGGACAGGCCCCCAAAAAGACTGAAAATTCCCATCAGCGGCACCTGCCGGTCGCGCAGGGTGCCAAAACCCCAGTCAGCCATTCCGCCAGCGCTGATGCTGACCAGATTCATCAGCCCGTAGCCGGTGGCGCGGTGCCGGGGCCGCACGATCTGGCAGAGGATTGGCATGTTGTTGGTGTCGAAAAATCCCCACCCCAGTCCGAACAGGATCAGAAAGGCCACCGCCACCCATAACTGGCCCGTGGCCGGCGAATAACCCACGCCGAACAGCGCAGGCACGATGAGCATCATGCCCAGGGCGCTAACCCGAATGCGGCCCCGTGCGGACTTTCCCATCCATCGGTCCGCCAGCCAACCTCCGCCGAAAGCGCCGGCGATGGCGGCCAGCTGCCAGTAAAGGGTGGCGGAGACACCGGCTTTTCCCTGCCCGATGCCGAACTCTGTTTTCAGCACGGCCGGCATCCAGTCCCGGACAATCCATGCCGACAGTGCCGGCAGGGTGAAGCAGGCCACCAGCAGCAGAAAGGACCGGTTGCCCAGCAGGGCGCGGAGAGGGCCTTCAGAGGGGCCGGGATTTTTGCCGCCCGTGTCCGCCAGCGAGGCTGCGGAGCGCGCCACGTCGCGGAGTTTCAGCATCAGCGGCACCACATACAGCAGGCCCACGATGCCGCAGACGTCGAAAGCCCAGCGCCAGCCCAGCGCGGGGGAATCCGCAGCGTGGCCGCTGAAGCCGCCCACGATCACGCCGCAGTAAATCCCCATCTGGTGCAGGCTGACCGCCCGTGAACGGGTGGGACCGGCGTGGTGGTCAGCGATCAGCGCCAGTGCTGCCGGAATGTAGAAGGCCTCGCTGATGCCCATCAGGGTGCGGGCGGCCAGCAGTTCCCCGTAGCTATGGACATGTCCCGTCCACCAAGTGACGGTGGACCAAGCGAGCAGGCTGGCGCAGATGGTCATCCGCCGGCTGTAGCGGTCCGCCAGCCAGCCGCCCACCGGGCTCAGCAGGGCATAGGCCCATTTGAACTGTCCCAGCATCCTGCCCCAGTTGGCCTCGCTGCCAATATCCATGATTTCCGCCATGACGGAGGTCTTCATAGACGCCAGCATCTGGCGGTCGAGGTAGTTCAGCAGCGCCACCGGCATCAGCAGGGCCACGATGACCCATGCCGTGCGTCCTGGCCCGGGTTTTTGATTTTCTGTCCAGCCATCAGCAGCCATGCCGCGATGCTCTCAGGATATCCATGCCGCACGCAAGCCTGTGAAGTGGGGGTGGAGTGATGAAACCGGGAAAAAACAAAGCCCGCTCTCCACTCCAAACGGAGAAAAGGGCGGGCTTTGCGGAAAGGGTGATCTCAGCGGGCGGGATTCTCCTTCAGCCACTCCTCGCGGCGGCGGACAAGTTCCTGATACTGTGCGCGGAGCTTGGTCAGGTCCTGGGCTGAGGAGCGGGCAAAATTGTTGTTGCTGCCGAAACGGGTCCATGGACCGTCCGGGACCTCGTCAGCCCCGCAGAAGCGCCAGTCGCACTGGGCTCCGCTGCTGATGCCCAGGAAGTCGCGGACCGCCGGGGAGACATCGAGGCCGGCTCCGTTGTTCTCCGAGTTCCGGGGAGTGGCTCCTCCGAAAACGTAGTCGTGGTCATCCGTCACAAACGGCCCACAGTCCTCCCACTGGGCGAAGCAGGTCTTGTTGCCGCAGCGGATGGCGATCCAGATGCCCCGGCAGACGCTGGCATTGTCGGTGCCTTTCCGCAGATTGTACCAAGGGATCTTCTGTTTGGCGATCTCCTTGTTGGTCAGATCGTTGAAGGGCAGGGCAACATAAAAGGGATTCAGCCGCGGAATAAAGCCTTTGGGACGGTAGTCATAGGTCCGGTTTTCCCGGTTGGGGTCGTCGAATCCCCCGTAGTTGGTCTCCCACTGGGTATCCCAGGAGCTTTTGTGGTTCGGCACCGTGTTCCGGCCCTCGGCGGCCTCGCCGATCCAGAAAACAGTGGTGGAGATGTTTTTGCGCCAGGCGAACTTCGGCGTCACCTCGCGGGGACGGGTGGGGGCATACACTCTGGGAAGCGCCGCCATGGGGCCGACAGCTCCTTGGGCTCCTTTGGAGGCGGAGGAGTCCGCAGTCGCTGGGGAAAGGGATTTCGATGACTTGAGAGTGATCGGAGCCGACTTTTTGGAGGCGGCTGAAGCTGTAGTTTTGGCGGCTCCGGATTTGGTTTTTGAGGTTTCCGCCAGCGCTCCGCTGACGGTTCCGAGAAACAGGCTGCCTGCGGCAAGCAGAACAAGGGAGAAGGAATTTGCAACCATCGTCTGAATGAGGAGGACCACTGACCGGTCCGGGTAATGGACGGCCAGATTACGGGTCCTGACAAAAAGCTGCAACAAAAAAGATTTTTACAAAACCTTTATTGCTTTTCTTTAATTCATATTTAATTGAAAATAAGGGGATTTTTAAGCTTCTCCCTTACAGATCCTCTCGGGAATAATCTGGAAATTATGGGATTTCGAGGGTGAAACTTTTTCTGTAAACCGTCTTTTTGAACGCTTTTCGCTACCCTCACTCCACCACCAGCGTCCCCTTCATAATCATCCAGTGACCGGGAAAGGTGCAGAGGCACGGATAGGAGCCCTTGTCCGCCGGGGCGTTGAAATGGATGGTGAAGCTGCCGCCGGGCAGGGTCATGTCCGTCCACGCCAGCACCTCCGGCACATCGGGGACATAATGCCGGGCGGCCCCGGCGGGATTGCCGATCAGCCGGTTGGTCAGTGCGCCGACCTTGTCCGCGCTGCCGGGTTTGAGCAGCACCCAGTTGTGGGGCACGACGTCGGGATTGGAAAGCGTGAGGCTGAGGCGCTCCCCGGCCCGCACTTTCCAATCCCGGGTAGCGAACTGCAGGCCATTGGCGGTCCGGATGGTGATCTCCCGTCCCGGAGGGCCGGCGATCCAGGGATTCGGCACGGTGGCTTCGGCGGTGGCGGAGAGCGCGGAGGCGGTTTCCGGCGGCATGGCTGACGTTTTCGCGATGGGCAGCCAGCCGGGAAAATCCGTGAACGGCGCGCCAAGGTTGTGAACGGTCAGGAAAAGATCGCGCTCCACTGAGGCGTTCACCCTAACCAGCAGATGCAGCTGGTGGGCGGTGCGGATTTTGGGCATTTCCAGAAACAGCGTTTTTCCGTCGGCCAGCACGTGGGCGGAGCGGACCGGGACGGGGTCGTGTCCCGGCCGGCCCGGACAATTGACGGAGTACTCCGCCGATCCGTAGGCGGAGGCGTAAAGGTAATTCCACATCTGGGCAAAGTGGCTGGCGGCGTTGCCGGCCACCGCCGGATCCAGCGGATCGGAGAAGCGGAGCAGCACTCCGTTGTCCCGGGCCTCGCAGTGCACCGGCAGATTCACCGGACCTCCGATGTATCGCACCCGCTCCAGGCAGCCGTCGCCGGAGGTGTAGGTGCCCCAGCCGCACATGCCGGTGACATACAGCTGGCCGTCGTGCGGGCTGAACCGCCCCCGGTGGACCCCTGACAGGAAATCCCCCGCCAGCGGGACCGCCGTCCCCTGCCGGACCCCGTTCACCTGGTCGCGGAGCACCATCATATGGGTGCCCGCGCCGTGGGAAAAATGGATCAGCTGCCCCTTCAGCGGGCCCCAGCGGTCACTCTCCACCCAGGTCTGACCGCCGCTGGAGTTGTCCACGCCGCGGGGCAGGTAAAGCAGCGGCGTCCGCGTCTCCACGCCGGGTTTGGCACCGGGATACCCATAGTAGCCGGCAGGCGGTGTGACCTCCATCACCTGCGAGGCCGGCGTCCACTCACCCTCCTGCACGGAGGTGGTGAGCACGCCGTCCCGGCTGAGGCCGATGCCGTCCGGATTCCGGAAGCCCGTGCCCAGCACCTCGATGGGCTGACCCGGTTTGACGCGGAACATCCCGATATTGCCGGCCACTGTGTAGAACCGACCCTCACTGTCCCGCTCGAGACCGGTAGTGAAATCGTGACCGGAGGGCGAGGTGGGCCAGGCATTGGTCAGACACTCATAAAAATCCGCCTCCCCGTCGCCGTTCAGGTCGCGCAGGGCGGTGATCTGGTCGCGCCCCAGCACCACCGGCTCATCGTCCACCATGACAAGTCCCAACGGCTGGTGCAGCCCGGCGGCGATGCGGCGCCAGACCAGCTTCTCCAGCGAGCCGTTCACTCCGCTGACGCGCCAGACATCCCCGGTCATGGTGCAGACGGCCATATCACCGTTGCGGTAAAAGTCATGCCCCGTGGTGAAAAGCAAAGCTTTCCAAGGATTGTCCAGCGGCAGCGTCAGGGTGTCGACCGTGTAGGGTGCGCCCTGGCCAAGGCTGCCTTTGGTCTCCACCACCTCCGGCCACTGCGGCGGTCCGCCCCGCAGCAGCTCCCGCAGCGGATGCTCCACGGCGGGCAGGCGCTGGCGGACAAATTTCCCGTTCTCCTCCCGCGCGGTGTCGAGCATCTCCTGACCGCCTTGGAGATAGCTGAAGATCACCCGCTGCCCGTGACGGTAAAAGCCGTGGTACACCAGCGCCTGGTCCCGCTTGTCGGCGGCGGGGGGCGGCACCGGCTGGTGGGGTACCTCCGCCAGCGCCTCCGGCACCACTGTGCCGCGCATCTCCACCCCGTCCATCAGACCGTGCCGTGCAGGGCTGAAACCCACAAACCCGCCGCGCCAGACTACGCGGAAATCCATCACTTCCGGATCGAAGCAGGCCGACCATTGCTCCTTCCCGCCGAGCTGCACGCACACGGCCTTGGGGATGACAAGACGGTGTCCGCGGAAGACGCCGCCCATCACGGAGCCCAACTCCGTGCGGGTCCAGCGGTCATCCCGCCAGTCGGCCTCGGTCTGGTTTCCCCAATGCCCGTTCCCGCTGCCGTCCAGTCCGGGGAACTCCGGCAGCAGCACATCCGCCGCCGGATGATCGCGGAACCACCGCGCCTGCTTGCCGTAAAAATCATAAAGCCGCCCGCGGTTCACATGCTCCTTCCAGTGCGGCCACAGCTCCGGATGAAGGGGATCGCGGACATAGGGAAACTCCGACAGCTTCGGCGGCACCGGCGCGGGCGCTTTCCAGGACACCGGAACCGGACGGGGGCCGCCGCTGCCCGGCGCGTCCATTTCCTTCAGCAACCAGTGAAGACCGTCCAGATTGTCCCGCAACCGGGCCTCAGCATCCTCGTCCGTGTGGTTCAGAATGCCCACTGGACCGCGCCACCCGCTGGCCTTGATCGCCTTCAGCAGGCCCAAATCCAGATCGCCCTGTCCCAGCGGCATGATCTTGCCGCCCTCCGCCTCGCCGCCGCTGGACATGCCGTTCAGATTCAGCGCCAGCAGGCGGGGCTTCATCTTCTCCAGCGCCGCCGGGAAGCGGGTCATCTCCGCGTGGCCATGGTGCAGGTTGTAAACCAGCCCCACATTCCGCAGCCCGTCCCGCTCCAGCCGCTCCACCAGCGCCAGTTGATTCTCCGGCACCCCGAACCAACCTCCGTGATTGTAAAGCCCCAGCCGGCAGCCCACCGCCGCCGCCGCCTCAGCAAGGGGGCGGAGCCGGGCGGCCATGGACTCCACAAGGGCGGCCTGCGCGGCGGCATCCCCCTGAGGAGGAAAACCCACGCCGTGGGTTACCCACAGCTCCGGATGCACACCGTGCCGCCGGATGACCTCCAGAATGCCCTTGGCCTCGTCGTTCAACTCGCCGGGAAACCACCACGCGGTCAGTTCGATGCCATGCTTTTTCAAAGCCTCCATCTCCGCGTCGAAGGAGGCGATGTGCTCCGCCCGGTAGTCGTAGGCCAGCTTTTTGATCCCCAGCGACTCCAACATCGCCGCCCGTTCCTCCGGTCCGCGCTTTTTGGCATCGAAGGGCACAATACACCAGGCCGCTAAATTGGACTGGCTGAAAACATCGTCTCTTTCCGCAGCGGGTACCGGCGGCGCGGCGGCAGCGGGAGGGGAGGAAGGCGAAGCCGGTTCCTGCGCTCTGATGGTTCCGGTTCCTGGGCCGGATATTCCCATGACAAAAACCAATAAAATCAGCAGTCGGGACATGGCGGAGGTAAAGGGCGGGAAAGAGGTGAAGCAGACAAAAACAGACCGGAGCCGCCCGGCGGCCCCGTCCTCCCCCAATACGTGATTTCGTATGCCCTGTATCAGCGCGCTTCTCCGTGCGCCTTGGGTCCCGGCACTGTCTGTCTGACCGGCGGCCCGCCGGATTCAGAATTTCCCCCGGCCTTCCGAAACCTGCCTCCGTTATCAAAACATCTCAGCCCTTCCGCCTGGGAAACAGTCCCAGCGCTTGAAGTGCACAGTCACGCCGGTAGGCGGCGCGGGTTGGATTGGGCCGCGCCGGAGTGAGCACCGGCCAAGCTTCCTCGGCGGCGATGGCGGCGAGGAAGGGGTCAGGATGAACCGTGACCGGGCTTTCCACGAAACGCAGCAGCGGCAGGTCGGCTTTGCTGTCGGAGTAGGCCCAGGAGCCTGGCAGGGGCAAAGTCAGTTCCACCGGCATCAGATGGCGCATGGCCTTCAGCTTGACGTCGTACTTGTTGTTCGCTCCGTCGATGCGAGGGAAAAACGGCTGTCCAATATCCTTAAGTCGCACCGGCGTGCCGAAGGTGTGGTCAAATCCCAGGCGCTCGCCGATGGCGGCGGCGTAAAAAATCGGGCTGGCGGTGTTGAGGATGAGCGTGCGTTCAGCGGCCTTGTGCCGGGCGACCTCGGCCATCAGTTCCGGGTAGAGCCGGGGCACCACCTCGGCCTCCACAAAGGAATCCACCAGTTCCGCAATCTGTTTTTCGGTAAGGCCCCGGAGGTAGGAGAGGAAAACGCGCTTCAGTGTGCGGGTGCTGATGATCCCCACCGCCCGCAGCATCACCGCCGGGCCGAAAAGGGCCAGATAGGCCCGCCGCAGGGGATGCCGGCGCAGCACATAATTACAAAAAAGCACCTGCGTGTCGTACGGCAGCAGCGTCTGATCGAGGTCGAAAATGGCGAAGGACATGCGGAGAGAAGGCGGAGACAGGGACCGGACGGACACGCGAGGATGAACAGCGGGCGGGCAGGCGGAAACAGGTGCGAAAAGCAGAAGCCCGCGCCGATTTCGTCCTTTGCATGAACACTGTCTCACAGAAATGCCGCCCGGATGCAACGTCTTTCCGCCTCAGGCGGGATGGCGGGGGCGGGTTGCCCAGTATGTGGAACTGCTCTATGCCGTCATGCTCCGCTCCATTCCAATGCCGCCGCAAAAGATCATGTTTTGTATTTTATGGCTGGCAAAACTGTTTTTTTGAAGGAGTATAGCGATTTTTCATTTTTCCGCTATTCCTGACCACGGCTCCCGTCCGTGATTTGTCCTCCCAAACGCCTATGTTTCCTTTTCCGACCTGCCGGCTCCGCTGTCCACTCTCCGTCCTGGCCCTCTTCTGCATGACCGCGGCATCCGGCATCCTCCCGTATGCGCTGTCGGCGGAGGAGGCGCCGGTCACGCTGAGCAACGATGCCGTGAAGGGCACGGAGGGCGCACCGGAGATCCCCATGCCCAAAAACCGCAGCGTGGTGAATGCGCTGCTGGTGACGGATCTGCCCGGACAGGGGGCGGCGGGCGCGGCGGCCAAGCTCTCCACACTGACGCTGCCCATTGAAGCCACGTCCAGCACGGAGGTGAAATTCAACGTGAGGGTGGGGCCACAGATGAACACCGCCTTGGGCGAGGTCGTGAAATGCCTCCAGATCCGGCACAAGGGCTGGCCCCGCGGCCACCGCATTGAGCTGGCCTTCGAGGACAAGTTTGTGCCCAAGGACGGACCCTCCGCCGCCGTGGCCTGCGCCCTGCTGCTGGACTCCATGTTTGGAAACTGGGAGATCGATCCCACCGTGGCCTTCACCGGCGATCTGAACGCCGACGGCTCCGTGCAGCCCATCGGCGGAGTGGGCGGCAAAATCCGCGGAGCCACCAAGGCCGGCTGCATGCGTGTGGCGGTGCCGGTGAAAAACAGCGCCGATGTCGGTGATGTGCTGCTGGCCGAGGGGCCGGAGCCGCTGGCCCGCATCAACATTCTCTCCATTGACACCCTCGACTCCGCCATTGCCCTGGCCCGCAAAACCCCTGCCGGCGCGGCGGCTCCGGCACCTGCCCCTGCGGCGGCCAAAGGCGCAGCGGCTCCGGCTGCCGCCACGGCCACGGCTCTGGCTGTTACCGGCACTCCCCTCCAGCTTTTTGCAGAGGTGCGCCGTGTGCTGCTCCCCAATAATAAATGGAACGCCAACGGGCTGCGCGACCGCAATGTGGTGATCCGGCTGAAGGAAATCCTGCGCCAGCAGCCCAATGACCTCTCCGCTCGCTACCTGCTGGCCGCCGCTACTAACACTGCCCCCGCCCGTATGACCCTGCGCGGGTCGATTGAGACCCTGGACCAGATCGCCTTCAATGTGTTCCAGGCCATCAGGAGCAAAAACGCGGATCAGATGACCAAAATCAAAAGTGACCAGATCGGCGACGCGGTCTTCAAACTGAAACGGATCCGCACCCGCATGGACACCCGCGTGGTGCCGACCATTGATGCGCTTGCCAACTTCGGTGAAGTCCTGCGCGCGATCAAAAACCAGCCACCCCGGACCGAGGCCAAAAGCGTGGAGTATTACAACAAGCTGATGGGCGCCGCCCAAGCGGCTGACCGCCAGTACGACGCCCTGATGAAAAACCGCGATGTGGTGGAGGAACTGATGAAGTGATCTCTGGCACGCCCGCCCTGATGCCCAGGAGCCGGGATTTGACACGCGGCGCACAACACACATGGAACCATTATCCCATTCCGAACCCTCCACGGTCAGGGAGGACCGCCGCCGTCCTTTGCTGGTGGAGAACGTTTATGAAAAGGAGTCCTCGGAATCCTTTATCGAGCGTCATTTCCGCAACCGGGGCCTCCACCGCTGCCGGAGTACGGCGGAATTTGATGTGGATGCGGTGGCCGCCGAATTCGCCTCCAAAATGCTCCGCAGCACCCAGGAGGTGGAGCCAAATCCGGAGGGCAAAGGACTCCGGCCCATGTGGGCCATGCTGATGTTCCAGGTGGATACCTGCGTCTTCTGGCATTTTCTGATCAAAAGCCAGAATGGCTATGGGGAGAACAGTGGAGTCCGGTCCTTTACGCTCACCGTGTTTGCGGACAACCCTGCCCGGGCTGCCGGGGAGGCGTTGATGCTGCAGCGGAAGTTCACGGTCAGCGATGATGCTCCGGGGTTTTTCATGGTCCGGGATATCCGGAATCCCCGCCGAATTCCCGTCAAAGCGGATTATGCCCTGACACCGCCGCAGCTGGATTTGCATTACGGGCCGGGATTTGCGGAATGGACGGAGCGTTTTTCCCAAGGAATGGGGCAGAATGGTCTGTCGATTCTGAGAGGCAGTCCGGGCACCGGCAAGACATCGTTTCTGCGGTATCTAATTTGCACGCTGGGCACCACGCATCGGTTTTATTATGTGCCGGTGGACGCGTTTGGACTGCTGCAGGCGCAGATGGCCGGTTTCCTGGCAAAGGAAAGGCAGCGCTTTCCGGAGACCAGCTTCGTGCTGGTGCTGGAGGATGCGGAGCAGCTTCTGCTGAACCGGCGGGAGTTCCGCGACGGACTGGCCTCCAGCCTGCTGAATTTCACCGATGGCTTTGTGGGCGATCTAGTGCAGGCCCATCTGATCTGCACGATCAACAGCGAGGTAAAGGATCTGGACGAGGCGGTGCTGCGTCCCGGCAGGCAGCGGTTTTTCCGGGAATTCGATCTGCTGAAGTGGGAGCAGGCCACGGCCTTGGCGGATTCCATGGGGGTAAAACTGAGAGAGAAACGATCCTACTCCCTTGCGGAGATTTACCATTTCAAAGACACCTTGGAGACTGGCCGGCTGAAAGCGGGGGATTCCCGGCCGATTGGCTTTGGATGATTCTGATTCATTCCGGAACTGGCGCAGACGGTGCGTGAACAGTACAGAGCAGGGCTTGACTTGGCTGGGCTCCTGATCCGGGAATTTTCCGGGAGCAGCTGACCGCTGCGCTGCGGGATGCCGTTGCGTGGCCGGCGTGGTGTGCTCTCATCGGGCCGCATGGATATTATTTCATCCCCGCACGCTCCCGCCGCCATTGGTCCCTACTCCCAAGCCATGCGCACCGGCAATCTTCTGTTCGCCTCCGGCCAGATCCCCATCAATCCGGAGACCGGCAAAATCGAGGCCACAGATTTCACCGGCCAGACGGAGCAGGTGCTGGCCAACATCAAGGGTCTCCTGCGCGGGACCGGCCTCACCGTGGAGAATGTGGTGAAATGCACCGTGTTTCTCAAGGACATGGCGGACTTCCCCACCCTGAACCCACTCTACGCCGCCGCCTTCGGCGACCACAAGCCCGCCCGCAGCACCATTCAGGTGGCCAGGCTGCCGCTCGACTCCCTCGTGGAAATCGAGATCGTTGCTGAATACCCGGCCTGATCCGCTGGTCCGGCACCTTTTATTGTTTTTATTTTCAGGGCTCAGGTCCGCTCCGGGGGAGTGGCCTGAGCCCTTCCGCATAAAGTCCCGGCATTCCCGCAAGGTTGGAGAGCGGCTTCAAAAAATTTGAAAACCTACCCGGCGGAACAGCAAGCAAGTGAATCAGGTTTCAGTTTTTCTTCCGATGTTCCCATATGGAGGATGGTCTTCAGTATAGTACTGCAAAAATGGGCAGTTTGTGACGATTCTGTTTCAACGGGGAGCTTTCTCTCTCTCAGGACCGGCGCAAGGATCATGAGATTTCCGCCTCTTCCCCTCAACGACATCATCCATGCCGTTTTCCCGCATGTGCTATTCAGTGAACCGCCCTGTTTTCCAGGCCGATAATGGATTGCTGACCCAATTTCCGCCGCAGGAAAAGACTCCGTGCTTCAAGCGGATTACTATAAGCCCCCACAAATCATGAAGTATCCAAGTCCTGGGGACGGGCGGGAGCCGTGCATTCCGCCCTGTGGCAGCATGTTGGCCACAGCCTTGCTGCTCGCAGTTCAATCCGCTTCGGCGGGTGACATATTGCGCGGCGGTGCCACGGCACCCAGCAACGGCCCCCGGACCGCCGGCTCAAATACCGGTGCGCCCCAGGCCGCCGCCGCCCGTGACAATGCCCGTGATTCACTTTCACGCACGAGCCGGGCTATGGAATCCGTGCAGCATGCCCAGCAAAATGCGTTGCGGGCAGCCGCAGCCGCCAACAATGCGGGCCTTAACCCCAACCGTCCGGGGGTTCAGCTGCCCAATGTTCCCAATGGGCTTGCTCCGGGCGGCCTTAAGGTTTCTCCGGATGCTGCGGCGAATCCCTCGCTATGGGCGGGCGCCTTTTTGCCGACGCAGACCCATAATGGAGGAAAAGCACAGGTCACGGTCAAACAGACCCGGCAGCAGGCTTTGCTGAACTGGGAAAGTTTCAATGTCGGAAAAGATACCAATCTCCATTTTGACCAAAGCGCCGGAAAGGAAAATACCGGGCAGTGGATTGCGTTCAACAAGGTTTCCGATCCAAGTGGAAACCCTTCGCAGATTCTTGGCTCCATCACGGCTCCCGGACAGGTTTATGTCATTAATCAAAACGGCATTATTTTTGGCGGGGCCAGTCAGATCAATGTCCACACGCTGACCGCATCCTCGCTGCCCATCAATGAAGCGATGATTCAGGAAGGGCTTCTGAATCAGCAGCGCAGCGCTCAATTTTTGTTCTCCGCGCTGCCGCAGGCAGGGGCAACTCCATTCACCCCGCCCGCCCTGCCCGCCAGCGGGCGTATTGGCGACGTGACAGTTCAGCCCGGCGCTGAACTGACCGCTCCCACCAACGGAAGCAAAGTTGGTGGTCGCGTCGCTCTGATTGGCCCGAATGTAACCAATTCCGGCTCCATTCGGACACCCGACGGGCAAACAATTCTCGCAGCCGGGCTGCAGGTCGGTTTTGCTGCTCATAGCAGTAACGATCCAAGCCTGCGTGGGCTGGATATTTTTGTTGGAGCCGTTGCCGATCCCGCCAGCACGGCGGCAGCTTATGCCGGAACTTCGGCAAATACAGGTTTGATCAAGGCCGAGCGCGGCAATATAACAATGGCGGGCAAAGAAGTGCGCCAAATGGGCGCTGTTGACGCTACGACGTCGGTGGCGCTGAATGGGCGGATCGATCTGCTTGCTAATTACGAGGCGGTCAACAATACCGCCTATGACCCCATAACCCGCCCAACAGTTGCCCCTTACCTATACGGCAACGGTCCGTCCAAAACCTCCACCGGCACGGTCACTTTCGGCCCCGGAAGCATCAGCCGCATCCTTCCTGAATGGGATAGTGCGGACAAAGTCATTGGAACGGAATTGTCCTTGCGCTCACAGGTGAATGCGAGGGGGAAAATTATCAATATGGACGAAGGGGCTATGGTCCATGCCCCGAACGGCCTTGTGAAGTACGAGACAGGAGTGTGGGATTATGTGAATTCCGCAACCATACCCTCCTCCGGATTTGTGCGGGCAGGCGGGCAGATTTATATTGGTCAGGATGCCATGATCAATGTGGCTGGCACTCCGGACGCTTTTTCGCCGCTGTCCAATAACATTCTGACGGTGGCCCTGCGCAGCGCCGAGCTCGCGGACTCACCGCTTCAACGGCAGGGTGCTTTGCGCGGCCCTGAGATCACAGTGGATCTCCGTAAAACGGGGACCTATAATGGCAGGGATTGGGTTGGCACACCCTTGGCTGACCTGCGCGGTTACCTCAATGTCATTGAACGCACCGTCAGTGAGCTTACCGTGGCCGGCGGCAGTGTGAGTCTCAATTCCGGTGGTTCGGTTATCGTTCAGCCCGGCGCCTCCATTGATGCTTCGGGCGGTTGGCTGAATTATGAAAGTGGTTATGTGCAAACCACAAGGCTGCTTTACAATGGTCAAATTGTTGACATTGCAAACGCCACTCCGGACCGTCTTTACGACGGAATTTTCACAGGCGAATTCACCGAGGTCCATCCCCGATGGAATATCAGCAGGACTTACCGCATCCCTTGGATGAACGGGGAACATTTTGAGCAGGGTTATTTGCAGGGCGCTCAGGCGGGCAGCCTTGCCATGTCCGGATCATCGATGGCGCTGGACGGGATAATCCGGGCCAACGCGGTCAGCGGTCTGCGGCAAACCAATAAACCTGCACAGGGCGGGAGCTTAAGCCTTGATTTCGAAATTGAACAGCTGATTGCGGGAACCGGGTCCGGCCGGGCCATCTCCCCCACTCCGCCGACTGTCGCCTTCAGCAAAAATCCTGATCCGAAGCCCGCTGCCAAATTTGAGCTGGATGCGGCAGGCGAAGCAGTTCATTTGCGGGAGGACCGCATGTCACTGTTGGAGCTTTCGACGGGACTTTTTGATGAAAACGGGTTCGCTTCGGTAACGGTAATAAACCCCGATGGGGATATTACCGTTCCCCGCGGCGTCGCGCTGAACGCTCCAGCCGCCGGTTCAATCACCCTTTCCGGTGCGAATGTCGCCGTTTCGGGACAGATAAAAGCACCGGGCGGCAGTATCAATATCAACGCTTTCAATATTTCACCTTCCTTTGCCGCCGCGCTTAAAGCGTCCGGTGCGGGAATCATTCCTTCCGCGGAAACCGCGCGGGGACTCTTCACTCTGGGGGATGGGGCGGCTATTAACGCCGCGGGCCTGACGGTGGATAACCGTGCCGGCAGTCGGACATTCTCGTCTATCCCTAAAATGATCGATGGCGGTTCCGTCGCTATCAAAAGTTACGCCGCCAATCTTTCCGAAGGCGGTTCAATCGATGTCTCCGGCGGTGTGGAATTCGGAACGACTGGTGAAAGGACCTTCGGTAAAGCAGGGCGAATTGACATTTTGGGAGGTCAGGATCCCAATTTGCTTTCGGTGGATGGAGGAATAGTCCATCTTGGCGGCAGCCTCAAAGGCTACTCAGGAACAAACACTGGCGGCACATTGTCACTTCAGGCCCAGTTGATTCAGGTGGGTGGGTCCCTGCTCAGTCCTGCTTCGCTGGCTTTGACGGCGGATTTCTTCAATCAGGGCGGATTCTCGACCTTCAATCTGACGGGGCTTGGCGAAACGATTGGAAGCGGCGAATTTCTGCCCGGCATCCTGATTGCGCCGGGAATCCGGATCGAACCGCGGGTCCTGAGTGCGCTGGCACAGTCCTATGGCGGCCAAAATGGAACCGTGGCCTTGCTTCCGTTTGAAAAACCGCAAGGCCTGAGACCGGCTGCGAACTTGAACTTTACCGCCAAAGGCGTTCGGAATGACCTTACAAACCTGCTGGAGGTGCGCGGTGATCTGGTGCTGGGACCCAGCGCCTCGATCAAAACAGACGCATCGGGGAGCATAGCCCTAAGGGGGGATACCGTGGCCGTTTATGGCAGCGCGAGCGCGCCGGGCGGCCGCATTTCGGTCACGGGAGCCAACAGCTTGCCGCAGATCGGCACCCCGCCTGAATATGCTGAGACCACCGTTTATCTGGCGCCCGGTTCCCGGCTCTCCACACACGGCTCCACCTTGACACAGATTGACCGTTTCAAACGCTTGATTGGATCAGTTTTGCCCGGCGGGACAATCACTGTCTCCGGCAATATCGTTGCCGAATCCGCATCGGTTCTGGATGTCTCCGGCACCACTGGCGAGCTTGATTTGCACCCCAATCAACTTGGCCTTGGATCCAATGGGCAAAAACTCAGCGCGGGAGATCAGCTGGTTTCATACACCAGCGGAGTTAATTCCCCGCTTTATCAGGGGCTGGCAGTGCGGACTTCATTGGACAGCAATGGGGGCTCCATCAGCCTCAGTGGCGGGCAAATGCTTTTTACAGACGCCACTTTGCATGGCAATGCCGGAGGCTCCAGGGCGCTTGGCGGCACGCTTTCCGTTTCATCAGGCCGCATGCCTTCGTTCAACAACTCGGAGACCAATCTGGTTGTCACTCAAAATGGCCCGGTGCTGCCGCTTGATTTCAGGGGAGACGGCTCTCCCGTTGGTCAGCCCATCCGTGACGTTTCAGGGGCGGTGATTCCCAGCATGGGATATTTTGCAGCGAATGCCTTTGAACGGGGAGGTTTTGATTCCTTGACGCTTGGTGGAAATGTGGAATTCCGGGGACTGATTGATATTGCCGCAGACCGCGCGCTCCGCGCCGCCACTGGCGGTGTCGTCCGCGCCAACAGCCAAGTCGGGCTGGCGGCGGATTACGTTTCCCTTGGACAGGCCTTTGTTGCCCCGCTGGGGCCTGATGACATCCAGTTGCCCTTCACCAAAACCAGTGATGGCACCGCCTTTAATTTTGCACCATCCGCCGGTTCCGGGGTCCTTTCTGTTACTGGCAATCTGATTGATGTTGGCACACTGAGCCTGCAGGGCATCAGCCAAACCATTCTAAATGCCCGTTCCGGGGAAATCCGGGGCAACGGGACGCTCAATGCCGCCGGCCGCCTTGATCTGATCGCCGGACAGATTTATCCAACCACCGCCAGCCGCTTCAACATCATCGCCTACGATGCCCCCGGTTCTCCGGGCACGATTACCATTCAAAGCGGTGCCGCAAAAGATTTATCCCTGTCGGCTGGAGGACAGCTGAACCTGTTCGCCACCCATATTGTTCAGGGAGGCGTGCTACGCGCTCCATTTGGCAGTATCCGGCTGGGGTGGGACGGTACAGGAACAGCTCCGTTTGCCGATCCGGTCACAGGCTCGGTTTCAGCGCTTCCCGTAACTCGGAACCTCACTCTGGCCGCCGGCAGCCAAACTTCAGTCAGCGCTGTGAATCCCCGCACTGGAAAAGCCATTACGGTCCCTTATGGGTATGTGAGTGGCGGGGGAGAATGGATTGACCCGACAGGCGTGAATATCACAGCCAGCGGGCCGGGCGAGCGCCGTGTCGATATGGGTGCAAAAAATTTAACTGCCGATGCAGGATCGGTGATTGATCTTCGCGGCGGCGGTGACCTTTACGCCTACCGCTGGGTGGTGGGTAATGGCGGCTCCGGAGATATCCTGCTTGGTGAAGACAGTTTTGCAATTTTGCCCGGCTACGATGCCTTGTATGATCCGTATGCGCCTTTCAATCCGCGCTCGGATGCTTTTGGCGACGATCCCGGTTACACCAATTCCACCCTGAAAGTGGGTGACAGCATTTATCTTGGAGCCAATGGGAGCGTTCCCGCCGACAACTACATTTTGCTGCCCGCCCGTTATGCCCTCCAGCCGGGCGGCCACTTGGTAACCGCGCGGAGCGGTGCCCCCATCGGCTCTTTCCAACTTCCCGATGGTTCCTCGCTGGTATCCGGCCACCGATTCAACAGCATTGACCAGGGCACGGACGCTTCTGTGCAATCACGCTACGAACTGGCATCGGGTGATGTGGTGCGCCAGCGTGCCGCATATGATGATTTCTTTGCCAATAGTTTCTTTAAAGAAGCGGCTCAGGCACTCAAAATCAATGCTTCCCGCCTGCCGGAGGATTCCGGGCGGCTGGTGCTTCAAGCCACCCTCACCGCGAATCTGAGCGGGAGTGTCGCAGCCAGGGCATTGGCTGCCGGGCGCGGCGGACTGGTGGATATCAGCAGCGCGGCGGACATTTATATTGGCAATACCGCCCATCATTCAAATCCCGCCGGAAGTCTCTTCCTGAACGCCGATCAGCTGAATGCCATTGGTGCCGAAAGCCTGCTCATCGGCGGCGTGCGCACTTACAGCGCCGGCGGTGCTCAGGTCGCAGTCAATACCGGCTCTCTTACGCTTGACAATGCCGGCACTGCTTTGCTTGGAACCGACATTGCTCTGGTTTCCAAAAATGCCCTGAATCTGGTCGATGGATCCGCCATTCAGGCCAGCGGCACGCTTCGGAGCCAGCTTGATAACCTGGTTTTTGGCAGCAGCTCAGTGGCAGGCTCCGGCAATGGCCTGATGGTGCGCATGGCATCCAGCCCTTCAGCCACATCCCAGCGTGCCGGGGTGACACCGGGCGGCTCCTCCCAGCTCACTGTTGGTGCCGGTGTGCGGCTTGAGGGGGCGGATTTGACCTTGGATTCGGCTTCAGGGACTGAGCTCAGTTCACAGGCTGCGCTGCTGGCGGATACGATCAACCTTTACAGCGGCCAGATCAGCCTGGTTAAAAATTATGCCGGGGAAGCTCCAGCAAACAGCGGTCTGGTATTGTCCGGCCTGGCGCTGGGGACATTGGAGCAGCGGGCCCGGGATTTGAACCTCAGCAGTTACACCTCCCTCGATGTTTATGGGAGCGGGGTGGTCAGTGTTGCAGGCTCCATCCGTCTCAGCTCAGGACAAATTCGCGGTTTTGGGCAGGAGGAGGGCAGCTTCAATTTTGAAGCGCTTTCCATCATGCTGGATAACCGGGGCAGCGCGTCGTCTCCTGGCGCATCGGCGGCAGCTCCCGGTGATTTGGTGCTCAAGGCCAATGTGATCACGCTGGGAAGCGGTGACGTGCGGGTGGACCAATTTCGAAATCTGCAGCTGGATGCGGCCTCCGGGATTCTAGTCTCCGGGCGAGGCAGCCTTGCGGTCCAAGGAAATTTGACCGGTAATACCCCTGTGGTGACGGGCTCCAGCGGAGCCAGCCACGCGGTGCGCACGGCAGGGAATTTGACGCTGAATGGGATGGCCGGCACTGGCCAGCCAAAAGGTGGACTCGGTGCCGAAATCACCTTGGAGGGGGCTTCTGTCGATCTGGGGACAAGCATTGTTTTTCCGAGCGGCCGCATTGCAGCTCGCGCTCTCACTGGGGATTTGCGGATTGGCGGGCTGCTTTCAGCGGCTGGGACCTCGCAAAATTTCTACGATGCCATCCGCTATACAAGTGCGGGTGAAGTCCAACTCAGCGCAAACAACGGCTCCATTTCACTGCTGCCGGGCTCTGTAGTGGATGTTTCCGCGCCGCAAGTCGGCGGAAATGCGGGGCAGTTCAGCGCCTCCACCCCTGCCGGGAATATCATTCTTGAGGGAAGCCTGCGGGGACAGGCAGGCAGTGGCGGCACCAGCGGCCTTGCCTCGTTTGATGTGAAGTCAGCGCCAAACCTTGCTCCCTTTATTTCTGACTTGGATGCGGGCGGCTTCTTCGAATCCCGGGTCTTCCGGGTCCGCACCGGCGATGTGGCTGTGGATGGCACTTCCCGCGCGCATACCTTCCGTTTGGGTGCGGATTCAGGCTCCATCACTGCTAGCGGAACCATTGACGCGTCAGGGATCACCGGCGGTGAAATCACCCTCGCCGCGAATGGTGATTTGACACTGCTTTCCACCGCGTGGTTGACGGCGGCGGCGGCGGAATTCAATGCGGCGGGCAAAGGCGGGTCAATCAGCCTGCAATCCGGCAGTTCACGCGATGGAGTGGTTCCTCAAGGCACCATGCTGGATTTGCAGGCCGGATCCATGATCGACCTCAGCGTTGCCTCCCTGCTTTCGGGAAATATCGCCACACCGGGCTCCAGTGCGTTTTACGGCAAGTTCAGCGGCACCCTGCACCTGCGCGCGCCGCGCGGTTCCCCCAATAACGATCTGGCGGTTTCCACCATTGGCAGCACGATCACCGTAGCTTCCAGTATTTTGGTGGAGGGCTATCAGCTGACCGATCTTACTGCCGGCGGAACTGCCGGAACGATCACCGGCACGGTGCAGAGCGGCATCAATACCATAGCCGCGGCATTCATGGGCAATGAGGCTGCAATCACCGCCCGCCTCCTCGGCAGTGACGCGCAGGCCTTTGGGTCAACCTTTGTGCTGGTGCCCGGTGCGGAAATCATCAACAAAAATGGCAACCTGACTTTGGGTGCCAGCAGTTCCACCAGCACCAGTGACTGGAGCCTGCACAACTTCCGTTATGGCTCCAAATCCGCCCCCGGCTTGCTGACCCTCCGCGCCCCCGGCGATTTGGTCTTCCACAATGCCCTGAGCGATGGCTTCACTCCCGCCACAGGAGTGCCTGCCGGGCAGCAGCTATGGCTGGGGGCCGCCATGACGCTCAACCCCGCTTTGCCAGCCAACACCCAATCATGGTCCTACACTCTGACTGCGGGAGCGGACCTTGGTGCTGCCAACAGCACCACCGTGCTGGCTCTCTCCGGCCTGGGCACGGACGGGGGCTCGTTGCTGCTCGGCAAAAATTACAACGCCGTTCTGGTGAATGGGGCAAACGCTCTGACGGCCGCCGCCATTCAGGATCGTTATCAGGTGATCCGCACCGGAACCGGGAACATTTCCGTCAATGCCGGCCGCGATGTGCGCCTGCTTAATCAATTTGCCTCCATTTATACTGCCGGGGCGGCGCTGCCTGATCCGGGCAGTATTTATCAGCCAAACGATTTCCGCATTCCTTCGCTGACCGATGGTCTTGATTCCCAGCCATCGACCCCCGAGCTGGGAACCTCCCAACAGGTTTACAATCCATCATGGACCATTTCCGGGGGAAATATCTCCATCAGTGCCGGGCGGAATATTGGCCGCTACACCATGTCCGGCGGGGTTCTTATCGCTGATACATCACGTCAGGTGCCGAATAACTGGCTGATGCGGCGCGGCGCGGTCGATCCGGTTACCGGCCAATTCGGCGTCAGTGGTCTGGTGGGGGGCGGTGCCAGTGCTTTCGCGGATTCCGCCAGTTCCACGACATGGTGGGTTGATTTCAGCAATTTCTTCCAAGGCATCGGCGCTTTGGGAGGTGGCAACATTTCCCTTACGGCTGGAAACGATATCGTGAACACGGACGCGCTTGTGCCGACCACTGCCAGAATGCCCGGCCTCGACAGCGCTGGCAATTCCCTCCGCCCTGATGCCTCGGCCATGGTGGAATTGGGCGGCGGAAATATTCGGATCACCGCCGGACGGAATATTGATGGCGGAACTTATTATGTCGAGCGCGGCGACGCGGTCCTGAATGCGGGCGGAGCCGTCACAACCAACCAGGCCCGCTCCCCTTCGCTGGGCATATTGGGAGGCACCAGCCTTCCTGCGGAACAGACCGATATCATTCAGAGCCGCAATCCGGAAATCTATAACCCGCTTACATGGATCCCAACCTCATTCTATTTGGGAAAGGGCAGCATCCGGGTTGAGGCGCGGGGTGACGTGCTGGTTGGCCCCACCGTAAACACCTTCCTGCTGCCGCAGGGTCTCAATAACAAAATCTGGTACAAGACTTACTTCAGCACTTACGCAGCGGACAGTTCCGTGGAGGTGACCTCCCTTGGTGGCGACATCACCCACCGCAACGCGGTCACTCTTCCGCAAGGCAGTAACCCGGTCATCACACCAACCCTGCTTGCCTGGACGTTCCGGGAAAATCTTTTAGCCGGAACCACCCTCACAGCCCAGGCGGCCAATTATCAGCCGTGGATCCGCTTGGTGGAATCCTCCGTCGATCCTTTCTCTGCGGTCAGCAACCTGATGCCGGGGACATTGAAGAGCACTGCTTTTGGTGGAAACATTAATTTGACAGGCGATATGACACTGGCTCCCTCGGCTGAGGGCACGCTGGAGCTTCTGGCGGCGGGCAGTATCAACGGCATAAGCCCAACTGGCCGCTACCGGCTGGCCAGCGGGAATTCCGTGACGACATGGACCGGTAGCAAAATAAACGTTTCGGACAGTGATCCAGCCCGTATCCCCGGCATTACCAGTCCGTTTGCCGCCAACACTGTGGCTGGGCGGACTTTAATCGCCCAGCGCAGGACCAACCTGCCCGGCGGACTTCCAATCGATACGCTGCTCAATGAAAGCGGCTCCATCACCGGTGTTTTTGGGTCGCAAGTGCGCAAGCAGCTTTTACATGACACCAGCGTGCTTCATTTGAATGATTCCAATCCCCTGCTGATTTATGGAAACAGCGGTGACGTGTCCGGCCTTGGCTTGTTCAGTCCGAAGGCGGGAAGAGTGATTGCCGGAAGGGATATTACTGATGTTTCCTTCTACATCCAAAATACCGGCGCTTCGGATATTTCGTTGGTTTCCGCGGGGAGAGACCTTATTCCCTTCAGTGAAAGTTCCGCTTTGCGCTCCACCGCAGGCAATCTTTCCATCTCCAATTTCCTTATTGCCCGTTCCAATTCCACTTCGGACGGCGGCTCGACCAATGCGAATGCCGGGGACATTCAAATTAACGGCCCGGGGGCATTGGAAGTGCTGGCAGGCGGCAAAATTGATCTGGGCGTCGGAGCAAACTTCAATGATGGCACTGGGGTCGGCATTGCCAGTATTGGCAATCTCAGAAATCCAAACCTACCGGTGGAAGGCGCGGATTTGATCGTCATGGCTGGTGTAAGCGGCAAGAATGGGGGAGCTGCCTCAGGCCTGAGCCAAAGCGCTCTGGATATCAGGGCGTTCGTTACCCAATATGCGGAATCGGCGACGCAGGCGGAATCGGCCTATCTCGAAAAGCTAGGGGTTTCCAGCACCGATGAAATGACGGAGGAACAGAAGGCGATTGCCAACCTGGAGGTGTTTTTTGATGTTCTGAAGGCAAGTGGCCGTGATGCGGCGGCGAGCGGCTCCTATGCCCTGGGTTATGCCGCGATCGAGGCACTTTTTGGCGGCGCAGCCTCTGCCGATGCCGAAATACTGGGACGCTCGCGCGACATCCGAACTGCAAGCGGCGGGGCAATTTCAATCGCAGCCCCAAGCGGCGGGCTGGCGATGGCTTCCCAAATCTTTGGCAACCCGCTGGCCCCTCCGGGGATTGTGACTGAATCCGGCGGCAGCATTTCGATTTTCACCAACAGCAGTGTGAGCCTCGGGCAGGCCCGCATCTTTACGCTCCGCGGCGGCAACATTACGATTTGGTCCTCCACCGGGGATATCGCGGCGGGCTCCGCCGCCAAAACCGTGGTCAGCGCTCCGCCGACCCGCGTGTTGATCGACTCCAACAGCGCCGATGTGAAGACCGACCTTGCTGGCTTGGCGACAGGCGGCGGGATCGGCGTGCTCGCCACCGTGGCGAACGTGACTGCTGGAGATGTGGATTTGATCGCGCCGCTTGGGGCTGTCGATGCCGGCGATGCCGGGATCAGGTCTTCGGGCAATTTGACCATCGCGGCATCGCAGGTCCTGAACGCTGGTAATATCGCTGTGACCGGCACCAGCGCCGGCACGCCGGCAGCCGCACCAGCTGCTCCGGCGGTTTCAACTCCAGCTCCGGCTCCGCCTCCAGCCACAAACAAAAATCCGGCTGCGGATGCAGCCCAGGCCGCTAATAGTGCGCAGCGTGATGCAGTTGCTGCGGACACGCCTGTTTCGGTCTTTACCGTGGAGGTCATTGGCTACGGCGGAAGTGATCCGGGTATTGACCCTGCCAGTGGCACGCCTGAAGATGAGGAGGAAAAGGAACGCCGCCGCCGCGAAGAGGAGGCCCAAAGCCCTTCCGCACCGGCTCCAGCGCCTGCCCCGCCTCCCTGAAAGGAACAACCTGCGAGCCACAGAGTGCTCCCGTGTTCCATCACTGCACTGATAATGCGGCCTGAAATTTACAGCCCCATTTCAGTCCGCTCTTATTTGATCGGGTTTGCCAGCTGCAGCCGGAGCTTTGCGGCTTCCATGGACTGCTGCAAATAAGCGGCCTTTCCCAGTATGATCCGGTATTGGTCATCGGCAGCCCGCGCAGCCGCTTCCCAGCGCCCGTCATGCGCCGTCAAATCCTCGTCGGTCGCCTTGCCGGACATCATTTCCTCAGTCGCTGCGCTGGCAGCCGTAAAATCCTGCAATATCCCCCGCTCCGCCGTTTCCTGACTCGCTGTGGGAACTGGCAAAGTGGCAGAGTGGGAAGCCAAAATCGCCGGCATTCTGCTGCCCAGCGAAAAGTCGAGTGTCACTGCCTGGGGGACATGGAAAGCCTCACCAGCGGAAAAAATTGAGGGGAATTTTGGAATACGGTCACCAGCCGTCCGCATGGGGAATTCCAAACCCGCTTGAGGAGCCGCAGGCGTGACCTCCGGTGCCGGGAGCGTAAGGGCGGCAGGCGGTGTTGGCGGTGCGGACGCGATCACGTGTTCTGTGAAAGCCTGTTCCGTCGCAGCCGGAGGCAGCCGGACAGGTTTTGAAAATGGCTTCCTGCCAGTTGCTGCAACGTTTGGTGCTGAATCAGACGCAGCCGCTGGCCCTGAAATGCGCCGCTGGCTCATGGAGAAAAAGAAACCAGCGGTCGCAGCCACTGCTGCGCCGCTGGCCAAAATTCTTCCCTTTTTTAACCGCATGGCTATCCAGCCCGGAAAGGATTAATTAGCCTTGAGGATTTCAAGGCGGCCGAAAAGGCGGTCCGAAACATCCCCGGACGGAAGCAATGCGCTGATCTGGGTTGCCGTGTTGATGGTGGGAGTCAAGGCCGTCCAAGTGATGAGATCGGAGGAGGACTCAATGCTGTAGATGATTTTTGCGTCGTTTCCAGCCGCGTTGCCTTTGGTGAAGGCAAGCTGTAGACCTCCAGCAACAGCCGTGGGGGGAGGAAGGCTGTCAAAGGCAAGAGGATTCAGGTCCAGCGCGTATTCCACCAAGGCGGGAATCCCGTCATTATCCCGGTCATCGGTGGTGGGCGTTCCCGTGGGCAATCCTTTGCTGACGGCCCAGTCATTGAAACCATCCGCGGGGGCATTGCCCATCGCGATAAAGGAAACCTGTCCAGTTTGGCTGATCGTGAACGTGCCCTTGTAGGCCCCGCTGCGGATCGGATTGCCTGCCCCATACTGCCCCGACACATTGTTCACTGCCTGAATGCGGTAAACATCCAACGCTGCCTCCACGCTTCCAGCATCGCCGAGCGATCCCCAGGGGCCAGCCGCAAACGCCGCCTCGATGCCTCCGGTGAGATTGGCGAAGGAATTCGCCTTCGCAGGCTTGGTATATTCGTCAAGGGTGTTGCCGCCGGATTTTGGAATTACCGCAAGACCGGCAGCATTGGCGGTCGAAAGCGAATAGGTCAGCGCCGTGCTGACGATCTGACCTGAAGTGGTGGTTGCCGCCGTGTTGCTGGGAAAAGTCCATGCTGTGGAGCGTGCGGTTCCCGGCACACTTCCCGCGCTGTTCCTATTGCGGGAAGCATAAACGGTGCGGAATGGATCCCCGCTCACCAAAGTATCGCCAATGGTGTCGGAATCCGTGGATGCAAATATACTGATATACAAATCGGTCCGCTCATACCAATCGGCACCAAAAACGCTGCTGAGCTGTGTGCCGACATTAGCAAAATTAAGTGAGTTTTTCGCGGTATCGAATGCATCCCTGAATGAGCTGGCCGAACCAAGGCGGACCACTACGGTATCATCCGTGCCCTGCCCGGTGCCGGTCACAAAACCCATCAGCAAATCTCCGGATGCGTATGGCGCGGCTTCCAATGAGGAGAGTGTCATGTGGCACAGCAGCCCACCCAGAACCAGAATGGGAAGCTGCTTGGCGGGGGAGAAAGAGGGAGTAATCATACAGAAAAGCAATCCTAGGGGGCGAAAAGCCAGATTGCAGCGCCTTTCCTGTGACGAATCCGTTTCAAGAACGGCCTTTCGGTGCCAGGGCCATTGGCAAAACAACCGCCACCGGGCAGTGCCGGTGACGGTGGTAAGGTTCCCGGCATAGCGGGAAATGAATGACACTGGATCAAGGCGCGACAATCCCACCATCGCTGCCACGGGCGACCAGCATCTGCTCAAGGGCAATGCCGCTCAGTCCGAGATTCAGGGGGGTGCTGCCAGCTCTGATAGCTTGATATAGCGTATTAATATCCGCGTTGCTGGAAAGGTCCACATTGCTGTAGAGGTTTTCGTAGCTCCACAGAGTGTAGCGCCCACGGGCAATATCATTGACGGCAGCGTCACTGAGACTGAACGGGTCGGCGGCAGTGCCTGTGCCTTTATAAGTAAGCGCCGAGGCTCCATTGTAGGAAAGCAGCCGGGCAGGAACTTCTGTGGCCGTAGCGGCACGCTGGGACTGGAAGGCATCCGAGGCGCTCTGATAGGAAATCAGGCTGACGGCACTTGGGAGGCCCACATTTTGGCCGGCGGCAGTTTGAATCTGCACCGAACTGGAGGTGGAGCGCATCGACGATGTGATGTTCCCGCCCGAGAAAAAGCCGCCATTACCAGAAGTATCCGGGTTCCAGATGTCCGAAATATTCGGGCTGTCAGCCACAGGCCAGAGGCGGAGTGTGGTGATGTTATTGGAGACAACCGTCGGTTTGTACTGCTTTACCAGCTGGCTGACCCCGTAGCCGGTTTCCGCCAAAACAATCGTGCGGGTGCCGGAACCGTCGTTGCGGCCAGTGAGGTAAACCTGCTTGTTGTCATCCGCGGGGAGGCCGCTCCACATGCTGAGAGGCTGGCTTCCAGTGGTATAAAGAGCGTTGGCCAGCTGGCTGGTCATGCCCGTAATGCCGGGAGCGGCGCCATTATTGGCGACATAAGCGAAAACCACCACGCCAACGGCTGGATCACCGGGATAGAGGGTGTTGGCCGTATAGGGAGTCGAGGACTGCGCACAGTCGGAAAATGCCAATTGGGCAGTTCCTGGGGAAGTAGCGGTTTTGATGGATCCACCTGTGCCGTCAGCTGCTCCAGCGGCTGTTGGAGCCTCGGAAAGGAACAGGAGCGGCGTGTTGTTGTGAATGGCCCGGATACCTTCAACAGCACCATTCCATGAACAGCGGATCGTGGTCACGCCTGAAATGCCCGGAAAATTGCCCTGAAAAACGACCTGATTGGCGGTTTGCAGGGTTCCGTTGCTGTAGCTGGCGAGAAAGCCGGGGCTATAGGAGGAGGCAATGGTCTTGATAGCCGAAGCGCGGAAGGCCGTGGCTCCAGTAATATGGATTTCTGCGGCGAAAGCCGATGTCGCGGCTGCCAACGAAAGAAGGGCTAGAGTGATTTTCATGGGTGCAATGGCTTATGGGATTGTGAATGAGGAAATGCGGGAATTTTAGGCGCGGCGGCGGCGCAGCAGGCTGGACAAGCCGGTAAGGAGCAAAATCCCGCTTGTTGAGGGCTCGGGAATGAAGGAAATGTCACCTCCATTGTTGATGGTGAAAGTCCCCGTGAAGTCACCCCGGCGGTTGAGTGCGCCTTCACCATATTGGCCCGGGATGTTGTTCACGGCCTGAATGCGCTGAAGATCGAGAGCAGCCTCAACAGGCCCTGTTGCGCTGAACGAGCCCCATGCTCCGGTGCCGAAAGCCTGCTCGATGCCGCCGCTCAAATTGGTGAAGGAATTGCTGGCCAGCGGCTTGGTGAATTTGTCGAGCGTGTTGGCCGCGTCAGGAATAATGGAGACTCCGTTGGCATTGGAAGCACTGCCGGCAAAAACGCCGGAAGTGGAGACAATTTGCCCGGACGTGGTCGTGATCGCTGTGTTTGAGTTGATGGTGAAAAGCGAGGGAATGGCATCTTCACTTTGGCGTGACCGGGAGGCGTAAACGGTTCGGAAGGGGTCGCCATTGATCAGAGTGTCACCGATCGTGTCGGAACCTGTTGAACCAAACAGGCTGATATAAAGGTCGGTCCGCTCGTACCATGGTGTTCCGCCTGAGCCGAACTGGGTGGTCAATTCCGTGCCGATATTCTCGAAATTGATCTGAACAGTGCCGGAATCAAAGCCATCGCGGAAAACAGCGGCGGAACCGAGGTTAATAACCAGGGTTTCATTGGAGCCAACTCCGCTCCCGGCCACAAAGCCAAGCAGGAGATCACCTGAAGTGTAGGAAGCAGCGTTGGCTGCAGCGCTGGATAAAGCAGTCAGAACCAGAGCAAGGAGCTTTACTTTAGTGGTTGACATAAAAGAAAAAGGTTGATTTGGGGTAGGCAGAAGCCCGCTCAATGGAACCTGAGTGCCTGAAGCCGCTGCCAACGATCCATCATTAAGGTGGAAATTTTGGCCAGCGAGCTTTCAAATGTGCCGAATTTGTTCCAGTAGCGTGAGTGCTGCTCCGGCCTTGAGCTGCAATTCACCTTGGGAACAAAACTCCCCGCAGGTCGCTTTTCCTTGAAATTATTTGAGGCGGAAAATCTTCGCTCAGCTTTAGTAATTGCTGATCCGTGGACAGCAAAAAGCAAAACTCCGCTCCATACCCAACCATGACCAAGCGCACCGGTTCCAAACCCGCCTCCTCCACTCCTCACCCCCCTTCCAGTCACCTATCACCTTCGAACGCTCCCGCCCTCAGCATCTTATAATAACTAAATTTATGCGATTTTTTCTATGTTTTCCTTGCAGGATGAGACAAGATAAACGTAGGATGCTTGAATTGCATGGAACCGTATAATTTGTGCCGCTGGAAGTGGAAGGGTTCTGCGGATCCGGTTCAGGTTTACTCCTGTGCCCGTCCGGGAAGGTCATTTGGTCGGGACAAGCACGAAATTTCTGATGAGGTAGTGAAAATGTGGTTTGAAGGCCTTCCCAAGCATCGCCCGCTTACCATAATTTCACTGTTGGGTTGGAAGCCTAAAGGTAAAAATGAGTATTCTTTTTACTCGTTCAAAAGCGGTGAGGATTTTAGAGATTGGGTGGCTTGTCATATAGGTTCTGATGTCGATATGCATTGCCTGCCAACAGTGGATTTTGAGCCGGTTTCAAAGGAGATAATCGATCAAAGCAAATTGATCCTTGAAAAGGGACTGGTTGCCGGGCACTGTGTTCTTATCATGGATTCCGGCGGCCAAACGAGATCAGGAGAAGTATGTCGCGGGATGGGTCTTACCGAAGTCTGAGCGCTTTCCTTTAAACCATACCCTTCCTCAAATCTTTCCTTTCCTCATCGAATCCATCAAGCTGTCCATGCTGCGCCAGGCGAGGGCCATGATGGAGAGGGTGGGATTCTTATCCGCATTGGAGTCAAAGGGGCCGCCGTCGGTGACAAGGAGAATTTTGACGTCCCAAGTGCGGCATTTGTCATCCACCACGGAATTTTTGGGGTCGCTGCCCATGTGGGTGCTGCCGACAATGGTGACATCCTATTCCGGGCGCGATTTCTGACTGGTGATGAGTGGCATGGCAATGGGATTTGGAAGGGCGAAGGGAAGGGCTCCGCCGCGGCTGGCCACCGCAGTCAGGGATCCTACCGCAAAACCCAAGCCCGCTGAAATGAAAAATGCTGCACCCCATTGCCGCCGACCCCCGTTGCTGCAAAGGTTGGGATCAACCCCCCAGGTTTGCAATGTCTGTCAGTGTATTTTTATATTTGGCCCGTGGTGTGTCCGGAACAGAAAAAGGCGATGACCCTGCGGCAGGGAGACGGAAATTGGCTGGAGGGAAGGGCAGGGCGCCCGTTTGGCCAGGACTGCGGGCAGTGGCTTGGACCTTGCTGGCCGGGCTGGGGGGACTGACAATGACCTCGTGCCGGAGCACCGGGGGATCAGGGGACGGCACCGGCACTCCTCCCAACGTGGATTTGACGGTGAAGCCGTGGTTTCCCCCCGTGGTGCGCCAGCAGGGAAACAGCTGCGCCCAGCAGGCCGGGTTGTACTATCTGCTGACGGCGGAGTGGAACCGGCAGCGGGGCCTCTCATCCCGCCATTCCCCGGCGTCGCGGCTTTCTCCCTACCAAAGCTACGCCATGCTCGCCGACAACCAGGCGGCGGGAACCCATGTGGAGGACGGCTGGCAGCTGGCGGGGTCCATGGGCGTGCCTCTGGAGTCGGAGGTCCCGCGCGGCGGCTCCGCGCTGATGCACGGTTTTGACAAATATGTGAGAGCGGCCTCCCGGAAACCCGACCGCTGGCAGTACTGGCCGATGCGCGCCGCCGGGGATTTGCCGGCGGTGAGAAAGCTGCTGGCCTCGGGACACCCTCTGGCATGTGATTTTCAAATCCGGGGGGCCAAACTGGTGAAACTGCCGGACGGCCGCGGCACCCTGGTGAAGGAGTGGGGCACCACCGGCCCTGGGCACACGATGGTTTATGCCGGTTATGACGAGTTGGTGGGCTGGGATTTCAACGGCGACGGGAAAATCACCAACGACATTGACATCAACGGTGACGGCAGGGTGACGCTGGCGGACTGGGAGCGCGGGGCGTTTCTGATGGTCAATCCCTGGGGGCCCGGCTGGGCCACGGGCGGCAAAGCCTGGGTGCCGTGGCGGACCCATGCGCAGGCCGGATGGCCGAGGGCTTGGGAGGTGGCGTCGGTGACGGCGGCGTCTTCCGACAAGCCGCCGCGCCTGATGCTGAAACTGCTGATCCAGCTCCGCGACCGCGGCAGCCTGATCATCACGGCTGGCACCGGCGGACGGGAGGCCACCCGGCCAGACCGCACCGTGCAGCCTCCGCCTTTCCGGGCCATTCCCCTGCCACTGACGCACTCCGGCACCCCCGGCGCGTGGGAGGTGTTCGCCCGCACCCGCCGCTCCGGCCCTTTCCTGGCCTCCGGGCCGCTGGCGGCCCCCGGCGGTGGACCGGTGGAACTGGGGCTGGATGTGTCGGACCTGGAGAAAAACGAGGGTCGCTTTTTCTTGGAACTCAGCGCCGCCGGTGGTGGAGCGCTGGACGGCACACTGATCAAGGCATCCGTGGTCACGCTGGACCGGAGTGGACGTGTGAAAGAGGAAATTCCCTTCACCGACCTGCCCGCACGGGTTCCACGCAGTGGAGGGCGGTGGGTTTCACCTTAGGCGATGAGCACGGGGCTCCTGCCCGTCATCCCTGATGAATGACCGACAAAAGCTGTCCCAGCGGTCCCGTGCCTGACTGATTTGCCATTTTTCGCATCAGTTCCCGCCACCGATCATGGCGCATTTCGGTCCAAGTCAGACCAAGCAGCCAAGGGACGGTCCGGTAGTGTGGGTCGTGTTTCACCCGGTGTTCCCGTTCCGCATTCTCTTCCTCCGACAGCCATGCCGCCAGTTCGGCCTCTTTGGAAACCTCCATGGAAGGATCGAGCAGATAAGCGGCGGCGGCGATGGCCAGAGCAAAGAACGGGCGCTCCTCCTCACAGTCGCTGCGAAGACCCTCAATACGCCACAGAAGAAACCCCCCGGTGGCTTTCAGGGCGTCATCCCCCATCATCATGGCGGAGCCCATCAGCTGGATAAGTGTGACATTGTGTGGCTCAAAAGTGGGCGATGCCAGAAGGACCGCGCAGCAAAAGGCGCGCATTTGATGGCCCCGGAGAACACTTGGCGCATCCGGACATCCGGAATTAGGATCATTGGGCTCCGACCAGCGCACCAGTTCCAGAACCTCTCCAGGATACCAGACATCCATCTCACCGACTTCATTTCCCTCCCGGATGGGTTTCAGCGCCGCCAGATGGGTCTCCGCCCCGTCGATGTAATCCGCCTGGGCGATCTCCAGCAGCATCCCCTCATCCACAAACCGTCTGAAATACTCCACCGCCGCCTGTTTGTCAGGAGAAAACACCTCCCTGAGCCATGCGGGTATCTGAACTGGTTGCGTTTCTAACATGCGGCGATGACGGGTGGGAGGTGGAACCGTGATGCCCCGCGTTCCGGATGAGGGCGTTTGGCTGCTGGCGGAATTTTGTGGGAAAATAGGGCTTCTGACCAGAGGCCCGCTCACGCTCGTCCTGACGGCAGAAACCGGGTGCCGATGCCGCCGCCGGCGACCAGATCCGGGATCTGCTCCGGGCGGCGGCCGTTGGCGATGATGGTCTCCACGCCGGCGGTCACCGCGCGCTCCACGGCGCGCAGCTTGCTGGCCATGCCGCCGACGCTGTATTCGCCTTTCTCATCGCGGGCGAAGGCGAGGACCTCCTGGATGTCCGGCACGGTCTCCACGATTTTTTCGCTCTCCCCCGGAGGCAGCAGGCCATCGACGCTGGTGAAGAGGATCAGCAGATCCGCGCGGGCGATCACCGCCAGACCGGCGGAAAGCGTGTCGTTGTCCCCGAAGCGCAACTCCTCGGTGGCCACGGAGTCGTTCTCGTTGATGATGGGGATCACATTGCCGCGCTCCAGCAGGCTGGTCAGGGTGTTGCGGAAGTTCTGCTGGCGGCCGGGATCGGCGAAATCGCCGTGCGTGACCAGCAACTGTCCCACATGCAGGCCGCACGCTCCCAGCAGGGTGGCGTATTTGTTCATCAGCCGCGTCTGGCCTACGGAGGCGCAGGCCTGGAGCACGCTGGTGGCTTCCGGGCGTTTGGCGAAGCCCAGCGGCTGCAGCCCGGCGGCGACGGCCCCGCTGGTGACCACGATGACCTCATGCCCCTGCTGGCGCAGAATGGCGATGGCTTGGGTCAGCCGGGCAAACTGGCTCTCGTCCAGAGCGGCGGTGCCGGGCCGGGTAAGGATTCCGGAACCGAATTTGATGACCAGACGGCGGGCGGGGGAGATCATGCGCAAAAGGCCCGGAAAATGAGTTGCGAAATGATTTTGTAAAGGCAGATTACCACCTGCGGCACATACTTCCGTCGTCTAATGGATAAGGCTCTGGTTTCCGGAACCAGCGATCTAGGTTCGATTCCTAGCGGGAGTACCACTTTTCAATTCCCCTTCAGGGAAGGAGGGAGTGGACGAAACAACTGGGAAACAATGTTTTCCCAAGCGCGCCAAACCGGGTTTCAGAACCTGTTCGGCTGAAATTGCGGCCTTGCGGCGCTGTTGCGATGGTGGCTGAATTCATCCGTATGATTCAACGACCGGCAGACCTTTGAGCCATGGCAACGCGCGCGCTGCGGACCAAGGAATAGGATTCACGGGGCAGGCCAAAATATCAGGTGCGTCGTTTCTCAGCCCGCAAGGACTCCCTTCCGCCGGAGGCTCCACTTAATCTGCTGCGGAATCATCCGTGCCCGGAAATCCAAATTCACCCGGCGGCACCGCATCCCTGACTCCGACTCCGGGCTGTCATTTCTTTCGGGGATTCACACATACGCATTGAAATTTGAGGGTGCCCCGCGCTCTTCTTGCAAAACCGTCATTTTGCGTCATGAATCGCGGTTTCTTATTATGACTGAAAATTCATCCCCGTCACCCGCTTCGTCTTATCCCCCAAAGCCCCGCCTTGGCCTGCTGCCCACGCTGATCTTCAGTTCCCGCTGGCTGCAGCTCCCGTTGTATCTCGGGCTGATTGTGGCCCAAGGCGTGTATGTGATGCTTTTTATGAAGGAGCTGAAGCACCTGATCATGGATGCCGTAAACATGACCGAACAGGTGATCATGCTGCTGGTGCTGGGGCTGATCGACGTGGTGATGATTTCGAATCTGCTGATGATGGTGATCGTTGGCGGTTATGAAACGTTTGTATCCCGCCTGCGTCTGCAAAATCACCCGGACCAGCCGGAATGGCTGAGTCATGTGAACGCTTCCGTGCTGAAGGTGAAACTGGCCATGGCGATCATCGGCATCAGCTCCGTGCATCTTCTGAAAATCTTCATCGCCGCCGGCAGTTTGGGCAGGGAAGCCTCTGCCATCCCGGGCGATCTTTCCGTTCCTCTTGCCGGAATGGCTCCCACGGCGGAAGGCGTGATGTGGCAGACCATCATCCACTGTGTCTTCATCATCTCGGCCATTGGCATCGCCTGGACGGACCGCCTGATGCTGGCCACGGCGGCGGCCAATGCTAAAGCCGCAAAGCATTGAATCACTCCGAGAACCTGTTTGGTTGATAAGCTGCCGAGGTCCATACTCCTCTAAGCCGGAGCCGCTGGAAAGGATTGTAAACGGCCTGCCACAGTGGGGAATTCACGGGGTGCTGCTGCCATTGGCAGACAGTTTTCCTGAAACAAAGGAGGTCGTTGATGATTTTCCTCATGGAGCGACAGCGGACCGCTTCATGCGGATCAGGACAGACAGTGAACTGCTTGATCGGAGCTCATGGAGCGTCGTTGAGATCAGTCGGATAATCCATGCTCCAAAGTAACCGACCAGGCAAATTGGAGGATTCAGCCAAGCAGTTGCTCAGAGTATCAGAGTCCGATTTTTTGCTTTTTTTCCAACTCCCGGTCCGCGGCTTCGATTTGCTGCGCCAAACGCTCAGGCCGCGTGGATTGCTCCAGCACCTCGATGGTGGGATCGTCGTCGGATTTGATGTCCAGCTTTTCGGCAATCCGCGTAAGCAGCAGCAGCATTTTGGTGTTCTCCTGCTCCGCCAGCAGGTTCACCTGAAGATCCAGATGGTTGCGGCGCTCGCTGAGCCGCGTATCCATGTTCTGACTGATCAGGATGAAGGTGGAGAGGAAAATGGCCTCCAAGGAAACCACGAGCGTCAGAAAGGTGAAGGGAAAAGCGTCGAAATGGAACAGTCCAGGAATGGTGTTCCAAACAATCCAGCCTCCGAACCATGCCACGTGGACCCACACAAACGCCATGCTGCCGCAAAACCGGGCCACTGCGCTGGAAATGCGGTCCGCCCACGTGCGGTGTGACCGGGCGCTTTCCTCGAGCTTGATGATGGCCTCGACATTTTGACGCGTCATGTCATCCACCGATTTGGGCCGGTGATAACCTGATGGCTTTTTTTCAGCACAGCCCGATGACAGCCCGTCCTCCGTTTTAGTTTCAAGAGGAGAGCCGTCGGATTGCCGGGAAGAATTCATAAATCCTGAACGATGCTGATGCCCCGGCTTTCCCATGGATAGGGATCCATTTTTGGAAAAGTCCGGGGCAGCCGGCGTTTAATCCGCGCTTTTACGCATGGGCGCGTGCCCGCAGGAAGTGATCAGGAATATCATGGCTCGGAACGCGGGCCAGATTTTTAGGAAGATTGATCCGCAGACGGTTGACGAGTCCATCCGGGAGGTGCTCCAGAATGGAGCCATTGATCTCCGCAGGGGCGGCAAAGCCCCAAAGACCGGTGTTTTCCCCCAGCACCTGCTGGATGCGTTCGCCAATATGGCGGCAGCAGCGCATTTCCAGTTCCGCCGCCAGCTGCGGACGCTCAGTGGCGCCATGAATGTTGCCGGTTGCTCCCGTTGTCTGACGGGAACCGGGTTTATCGGTGACCTGTTCACTGATTCTCTCCACTCCCTCTGAAAAGGTGGCATGGTCGATCACCTCAGGTCCGGCATCGGGATGCAGACGGTAGGCGACAAAGTGACCACGATCGGTAACGATCAGAATGGGAGGCAGTGTGTTCATGTTTCTCAGGCGTTGTCGGTTAACAGGAGTGAATTTAGCGGGTTGGGCTTTACTTGCAGGCATTAAAAGGTCCGCACCAGACCGACCATGGCACCGGCGGAGTTCAGGCCGCTGTCGCGTTCGGCGTCGCCGAAATTGGTGATATAGCGGTAGCTGCCCTCAACTGTGGCACCCCACCGTTCATTGAATTGATAACGCAGGCCGACAGAGGCTTGGAAATTGAACTCAAAGGACTGACCAAGAAAGGATTGCGAGCGGTCCTTGTAAACATCGTTCCACAATCCGCCGGCACCCACCTGAAGGTAGGGAATCCATTTTTCATCCTGCGGGACGAAATTATAGCGCAGCAGCAGGGAGCCGCCCGCCAGCCAGTCGCCCGGGCCTTGAAAGACGGAGGAGTAAAAGCCCTCGACCAAAAGTTCCGAATTACCCCGCATCCAACCCTCACCCTTCACATCGGTGAGCATAATGCCCAGACGGTAGGTGGTGTTGAAGAAGTCGAGATTTCCACCGTCCGATGCATCCGTGGCAAAGGACCAGAACGCTCCGGTGCCGCTTTGCAGCTCAATGCGTCCCGCGTTGAAGATGGAGGTGCCGGGCAGCATCTGGGAAACGGCCGGTGAAGGGGGTATGGCGGGCGTGCCGGCAGTGCTGGTTCCGCAGGCGGCGGCGAGCAAAAGAGAAGGAAGAAGCGTGGCAGGGATGGATTTCATTCGTTGGATTGACCCTAATCTTCTGCACAGGATATGCCATCAGGTTTTGCCCCGGAGAAGTCTTCCGTCCGGCCATTAAAAGCCGCGCATTTTGCCCGATACCGAAAGGTTTCTCCGCAAAATGCGGGATTGCAAAACAACCGCAGCCTGTTTATTGGCTTCCACCACTATCCGACTGCAAATCGGAATTCATGGGTATGGCCGGTGCCGGAAGGGGACTTTCCGGCCAAAAGCGTCAGGGATACCCATTCCCATTCCCATTCCCTTTTCCCAATGCCTTATTATCCCAGCTTCCGGGCATTGCTGCGGCATTTTTGAAAAACACCCCGGTTCTTTAATTCGGCGCTGAATCTGGCTGCTGTTCCCGGCCGGACTTCAGGCCTTCAGCCGGGCCTCCAGCAGCTCACCCACGACCTTGGGGTTGGCCTTGCCTTGGCTGAGCTTCATGACCTGGCCTTTGAGGGCATTGATGGCTTTGTCGTTGCCGGCTTTGATCCTCTCCACGGCATCGGCGTTGACGGTGAGGACCTGGGTGATGAGGTCATCCAGGAAACCGGTGTCGCTGACCTGCTCGAAGCCGCGGGCTTTGACCACTGCGGCGGGCGCGGCACCGCTGGCGAAGACCTCGCTGAAAACCTCCTTCGCTTGGGCTCCGTTGATTTTTCCCTCCTCCACCAGGGTGGCCAGTTCGCACAGGTGGGCGGGGGAGACGGGATTGGCCTCCAGCCCCAGGCCAGCGGCGTTGAGGGCGCTGAGCAGGTCGTTGATGATCCAGTTGGCCACGGCCTTGGGCCGGGCGGCTCCGGCGGCGGCGGTTTCGAAATAGTCGGCCAATGTTTTCTCGCTGGCGAGGACGCCGGCATCATAATCGGTCAGGCCGGAATCGCGCACAAAGCGGGCACGCTTCTCGTGCGGCAGCTCCGGCACCCGGCCGCGGACGGTGGCCACCAGATCCGGAGTGTGCAGGGGCAGGAGGTCCGGGCAGGGGAAATAACGGTAGTCGTGCGCGTCCTCCTTGGTGCGCATCAGGGCGGTTTCGCCCCGTTCATCGTCCCAGCGCAGGGTGGACTGGACTTGGGGAATGCCGCGGTCCAGATCCCCCGCCTGGCGGTCGATCTCGTGATGGATGGCGCGGCGGATGGCGCTCACGCTGTTGAGGTTCTTCAGCTCGATCTTGGTGCCCAGTTTCTGCTGGCCGTGCGGCCGCAGGGAAATATTGACATCGCAGCGCATTTGGCCCTTCTCCATGTCGGCGTCGCCCACACCGCCGTAGATGAGGATCTGACGCAGGCTGTTCAGGTAGGCCACCGCCTCCTCGGCGGACTCGATCTCCGGCTCGCTGACAATCTCCATCAGCGGCGTTCCTGCGCGGTTGAAGTCCAGGGTGGTATAGCCGTTCGGACCGTTGCCGTGGTGCGTGCTTTTGCCCACATCCTCCTCCAGATGGATGCGTGTCAGATTGATGACGTGGCTGGGCCGGACGATCTTTTTCTGCCAGTCCCTGGGATACGCGGTGTCATAGAGCGGCACGCCGCCGCCGAGGCAGAGGGGAAGGTCGAACTGCGAAGTCTGGTAGTTCTTCGGCATGTCCGGGTAGAAATAGTTTTTCCGGTCCCACTTCACCACCGGCGGCGTGGAGCAGCCCAGCATCAGCCCCGTCAGAATGGTGCGCTCAATAGCCCCTGCATTCAGCACCGGCAGCGCTCCCGGCAGTCCCAGACAGACCGGGCAGGTGAGGGTGTTGGGCGGCTCGCCGAACCGCACGGGACAACCGCAGAACATCTTGCTCTCCGTGCTGAGCTGGCAATGAACTTCGAGTCCGATGGTGACGAGATAATCTTCCCTGGGCATGGCACAGAGGTGGAGCGGAAGGCCGCAAAGAAAAGCCGGAAATTTCCGGTTACGGGGCGGTTGGATCAGCCTTGCGCCGCAACCACCTGCTGTCCTCGCTGGTCTGTTTCCATATCACCAGATCCGGTCAAACATGCGCTCCAGCCGGCCCTTGTCGGCGTCCGGCTTGGTCTTGCGCTTGGCGGCGGGCTCCGCTTGGAGATCAGGGCTGTCGGGCGCGACGAGACGGACGGACTGGATGGTCACGCGGCGCGTGGGGGTGTCGTTGGTATCCACGCTTACGGCGCTGACCGCCTCCAGCACCTCCAGTCCCTGGACCACTTGGCCAAAGACGGTGTAGTTGCCGTCCAGCCTTTTCTGACCCACAAGACAGACGTAGAACTGGCTGCCCGAGGACTGCTTGTCCGGGGAGTCGATGTCGCCCGGACGGGCCATGGCCACCGCCCCGCGGACGTGGGTGCCTTTGAGTTCCGGAGCCAGCTTGTAGCCCACGTCCGTCAGGCCCCACTGGTCCTTTTGGTCATCCGACCGGGTGGCCGGATCGCCGGTCTGGACCACGAAGTTCCGGATGGCGCGGTGAAAGGCCAGGCCGTCGTAGAACTTCCGGGAGATCAGCTTTTTGAAATTGGCGACGGTTTTGGGGGCCACATCCGGCTTCAGCTCGATCACCACCCGCCGGCGCGTGCCATTCACCTCCACCATCATCACCGCATGGTTCCACCTCGCGTTGACGGGAGCCGTCACCGTGGGGGCCGGCGCGGTTGCGGAGCCGGAAGCATCCAGGGATCCGGGAGCATCCGCGGGGAGGGTCTCCTCCGTGGCTGCTTTGGGCTTGCCCCGGAAGACATTCATCGACCGGTCAATGGCCGTGTTCACCGTGCTGCAGGAACTGAGGACGATCGCCGCCGCGGCAAGGGCGGTGGCAGGCCGGAAGAGGTGGGTCATAACGGGGCTGAATGGATGTCCGATGATTCCGGACGTCAAGAGTCTTTCATGATTTCCACAGCCGCCGGCGCGGTGGCACTTGCCGCCTCCAGGACAGTGCCCGGTCCGGCCAGCAGGCGCGTTCCGGAAGCCGCGGCGGTGCGTCTCACAAATCCCAGCAGATGCCGCGCCCCGGTCACGGGGTGGTCCGCGGCCGAGGTGACCGTGCCGGCGGCGGCCGATGGCCTGCCCGCTGTTTCCTCATTCCCCGGCTCCGTCGGCTGAAACAGATTCCAGCCGGCCTGTACGGGCTCCGCCCCGGACACCTGCGTTATGGCCTCCAGATGCCGGTTCACGCGGCCCACGCTGCGGATGCGGCTGATGACCTCCTGGCCGATGTAGCAGCCCTTGTGAAAATCGATGGCGGTCCGGTCCAGGCCGGCCTCCGGCGGCAGGATGTCCGGCGACAGCTCATGCCCCCATGCCGGCACGCCGTGGATCACCTCCAAGGTCCGCGCCTCCTCCGACGCCAGTGGCGTGTATTTCCCCAGCCAGAAGTCCACGCGGTCCGGTGTGGTCCAGATATCCGTCCCCGGCACTCCGAAGCGCCGGCAGTCCGCACGGCGCTCCCCGGGCACCAGATCCGCCGCCACCCGCCCAGCGTCCGCTGTCAGCACATGGACCAGCGCCGTGGACTCCGTCAGGTCCTCCAGGACGCAGTTGTCAGCGATAAGGTATTTCTCCAGCCGCAGGGGCAGGAAATCCCGCAGATCCTCCTCCCCGCTGGCGATGAACAGCGCACCGTCCGTGTCCCGGCTCAGCATGACCAGCGCCTCCAGCCGTCCTCTGTGGTTGGTCACACAGGCCGGCAACGACCCGCCGTGGGGGATTTTCCGCACGTCGTTGGTCACCTGTCCATTCAGGTAACGCACGGCGTCAGGTCCGCTGAGCCGCAGGCGCACCCCGCCGCTCAGGTCGCGGGCCGCGCCGTTTTCATGGATTCCGTGCCAGCGCTCCGCCGTCATCAGCTTTTGGGTTGAGGCAGATAATTCACCGCCAGAACCGAGAAATCCTCCTCGCCCCGGCCCGCCAGCTCCAGTCCGCTCATGGACTCCGCCACCGCGTGGAGGATCGGCAGCTCAATGCCGGCAATGCCCGCCATGTTCAGTCCGAAAGCCGCGTCCTTGAGCATGTTCTTCAGCGAGAAATGCGGCGTGAAGTCTCCCGCGATCATGCTGGCCACCTTCATGCGGATCAGTCCGGAGCTGTTGGCGTTCCGCTCCAGCGCCTGGCGGAATTTCTCCAAGTCCACTCCCTGGCCGGCCACGATGCCCATGGCCTCCGAGAGAATGCCGACCGTGGCCGAGGTCACCATATTGGTGGCGATCTTCAGCACCGTGGCATCGCCGATTTTGCCGCACAGGAAAATCTCCTTGGAGGAGGCCTCCAGCACCGGGCGCACGCGCTCCAGCAGCGCGGGATCGCCGCCGATGTAATAAACCAGCTGCGCCGCCGCCGCCGCATCCCGGCTGCCGGTGAAGGGGGCATCCAGGAACTCGGCACCGGTCTGCTGCACCAGTTTGGCCACCGCATGGGTATCCTCCACGGCGACGGTGGCGCAGTTGACCAGCACCTTGCCGGGCTTCAGCTCGGGCTTCATCTCCTTGAAAACACTGCGCAGGGCATCGCCGTCGGTGACAAAAATCTGAATGATGTCGCTTTCCCTAGCCAGTTTGGCGGGAGTGCCCACCCAGCCCGGCTCCGCCGGCTGCGGCGTGCGGTTCCAGACCGCCACAGGGAATGCTTTGCCGCGCAGATTCGCGGCCACGCGCTGACCGATAATGCCAAGACCGGCGACGCCGGCACGAAGAGGAGGGGACATGGTGGTTTCCGCAAGCTAACGGGTGCTCCGCCCCGCGTGCAACCGGTCGTCTGCGGCGTATTCAGGTAAATAGAGACGGCACGCCGTTCCGGGGAGCTGTCCGGCACTGATTCGGGGTGGATATCCGGCGGCGGAGCGCTCTGATACGGTCCCTCCGGGCAGCCGTGCGGCAGCCGCCGCCGGCTGAAGCCGCAGTCTCTCCTCCCATCCTTTCCTCCCATCGACGCCTCCGCCTCCTCCCTTCTCCGCACCCGGCCCCGCGATTACGCGCTGCTGCACGTGATCGTGCTGGTGTGGGGAGTGACCTCGATTCTCGGGCGCCTGATCACGCTGGACCCGGTGGTGATCGTCGTCTGGCGGACCGGCATCGCCGCGCTGGCCATGCTGGGCATCCTCCTGGTCATCCGCCTGCCGTGGCCGCCATGGCGGGAACTGCTGCCCATCATGGGCGGCGGGGCGCTCATCGGGGCGCATTGGGTTCTATTCTTCCTCAGCGGGCGTGTGGGCGCGGTCAGCGTGGGGCTGGCGGGCGTCTCCACCCTGGCGCTGTGGGTGGCGCTGCTGGAGCCGCTGTTCATCCGGGGACGGCGCTGGAGCTGGGTGGAGGGGCTGCTGGCCGCCGGGGTGACGGTAGGCATGCTGATGCTGGACTTCAGCGACCGCGGGCTGCTCATCGGAGTCGCCGCCGCATCGCTGGCGGCGGGGCTCTCCATCCTGAACGCGCGCCTTGTTCTGAAGCACCCGGCCCTGATGATCTCCTTTATTGAGATGGCCACCGCCTGTGGGTTCTGCTTTGGAGCGGCGCTGCTCACCGTGCCCGCCGGCGGCCTGCGCTGGATCCCGGCTGCGGGGGACTGGCTGTGGCTGCTGATCCTGGCACTGGTCTGCACGGTTTTCGCCTTCTCCGCCTGCGTGCAGGTGCAGCGGCGGGTGTCCGCGTTCTCCATGGGGATGGCGTCGAATCTGGAGCCCATCTACGGCATGACCCTCGCCCCGATGGTTTTTGGCGCCGCCGAGCATCAGGGACTGTCCTTCTACGTCGGGTCCGCCGTGATCATTGGCTTTGTGGCCCTGCACACGACGCTCACCGCGCGGGGGGCGGCCTGGCGGAACCGTTCAGCCGGCCGTTGAGCCTGAACCCGGGCCTGGGCTGGGGAGTCCTGAGGCGGATCCGGCTGGAATTCCCGGGAAGAGCATCACCACTGGATGTCCACCCATCCCCAGACGGTTTCGTCGGAATCGGTGCGCGGTGAGAATTCCATGGCCAGCAGCGGGCGGCGGAGAACCTCGGTGTCAAAGCTGGTGGAGGTCAGGGGCAGACAGGACAAAACCCGGCCATCGGCGCTCACGGAGACCATGAAGGAGGCCGGACCCTCCTCCGGCCAGTCCGGCTGGGTGACCTCAGCGGGCCAGACCGGCGGTTGGAGGATCCGGCGCCCTTCCAAGCCCGACTGGATGGACAGAACCGGCAGCGGACGTGGAATGGGGCCGGAAAGGTTTATACTGGAGGCTGGAGAGGGGGCGGCGGCCACTGCCGGCGGTTCCGCGGCGGGAAGCGGCGGCAGCAGCAGGGCCGGCGACGGCATGACGGAGGGCAAGCCGCCGCCCTGGGCATCGGGCGGCAGGGGCCTCAGGCGGGCGGGATGGCGCTCCCAGGTGGGCTGGTAGCCCTTTACCAGCCAGTGCAGTGCGTCCGCGTCCGGCTCCGTCAGCGGCATAGGAGGGGCCATGGACGGGTATTTATCCTCCATCCGCTCCAGCAGCGCGGCGGCGGGCGGATAACCGCGGGACAGCAGGGTCACGGTGCGGGCCGGCGGCGCGGTCCGGGAGGCGGGCGGTGCCACCACCTTGAAAAGGTAGAACAGCAGCACATGCCCGACCGCCGCCACCGCCAGGAAGAACATCAGCCGTGTGCGCCGCCAGCGGACGGGACGCCAGTCAAAAATCAGCCCCGGCTCCCCGCCCGCCGGGGGGGCGGGGCGTGCTGCGGAGGGTGGGGAGGACGCGGAGTCTGACATGCGGGTCCGCTGTCGCGGAGCGTGCAGGTAGCCTGTCCGGGGGATCACTTCCACCGCCGATTTTCACTGGCCGGTTCCGTCGGGAAACGCAAGGTTCCCCTTCTTATGGAGCAACTCAATGGCACGGTGGAGCGTGTGACCTATCATACCGAGGACACGGGATACTCCGTGCTCAAGGTAAAGGTGCGCGGGCGGCACGAGCCGGTGACGGTCACGGGGAATGTGCCGCTGGTCCACGAGGGCGAGGCCATCGCCGCGGAGGGGGACTGGGTGCTGGTCCCGGAGTATGGCCGCCAGTTCAAGGCTCAGAAGATTGAAACCACGGCGCCGGCCTCCCGCGAGGGCATTGAGAAATACTTGGCCAGCGGACTCATCGAGGGCATCGGCCCCGTCTATGCCAAAAAGCTGGTGGATAAATTCGGCGATGAGATTTTCGATGTCATCGAGCACAACAGCGCGCGGCTGCAGGAGGTGCCGGGCGTCGGGCGCAAGCGCCGGCTGGAGATCAAGTCCGGCTGGGAGAAGCAGAAGTCGGTGCGGGAGATCATGGTGTTCCTGCACCGGCATGGCATCAGCACCGGCAAGGCCGTCAAAATTTTCAAACAGTACGGCCCCGCCGCCATGGAGACGGTGGCGAACCATCCCTACCAGCTGGCGAAGGACATCCACGGCATCGGATTCAAAACCGCCGATGGCATCGCGCAGCGCACCGGCTTGGCGGTGGACAGCCCGGAGCGGGTGCGGGCCGGTCTGTTCCACCTTCTGCTGGCGGCGGGCAGCGAGGGCCACACCGCCCTGCCCCGCGCCCAGCTGCTGACGCAGGCCGTGGAGTTGCTGGGTGTGCCCCCCGAAGTGCTGGAGCCGGTGCTGGACGCCGCCGTGGAGGGCGGCGAACTGCGACGCGAACTCATCCAGGACACAGAACTGATCTTTCCCCCGCACCTGGCGCGGGCCGAGGAGGAGATCGCGGCCCGGCTGAAAAAACTGGCGGCCCAACCGGCGGCCTATCCCGCCATCGATCAGGAAAAAGCCCTCGCCTGGGTGCAGAGGCACACCGGCAAGGAACTGGCCCCCGGCCAGGCCGAGGCGGTGCGCCTGGCCCTGACCAGCCGCGTGCTGGTGATCACCGGCGGTCCGGGGGTGGGCAAAACCACGATTCTGCAAAGCATCCTGCGCATCCTTACGGCCAAGAACATCCACGCCGTGCTGGCCGCGCCTACGGGGCGTGCGGCCCGCCGCATGGCAGAGAGCACCGGCATGGAGGCCAAAACCATCCACCGGCTGCTGGAGTTCGCGCCCGGAGGGGAGGGTTTCAAAAAGAACGCCGTCACCCCGCTGACCGGGAATCTGTTCGTGCTGGATGAGACCAGCATGGTGGATGTCAGCCTTATGGCCCATTACCTGCGGGCTCTGCCGGAGGGCGGGCATCTGCTGCTGGTGGGCGATGTGGACCAGCTCCCCAGCGTGGGGCCAGGCACGGTGCTGAAGGATCTCATCGACAGCGGGACCCTGCCGGTGGCGCGGCTGACGGAGGTCTTCCGCCAGGCGGCGGAGAGCCGGATCATCCAGGCCGCGCACGCCATCAATCAGGGGAAAATCCCATGGGTTCCCAAGCCCGTGCCGCCGGACTGCGACTTCCATTTCATCGAGCGCGACACTCCGGAGGCCATCGCCGAAACCTTGGTGCATCTGGCCCGCGAACGCATCCCCAACGCTTTTGGCATGGATCCCCTGCGCGATATTCAGGTGCTGTGCCCCATGAACCGGGGATTGCTGGGCACGGCCAATCTCAATGTGCTCCTGCAGCAGTCGCTGAACCCGCCCGGCGACTGGACCAAGCCGGAGGCCGACCGTTACGGCATCACCTACCGTCAGGGCGACAAAGTGATCCAGACGCGCAACAACTACGACAAGGATGCCTTCAACGGTGATATCGGGCGTATAACAGGCATGGCCGCCGATCCTCTGGAGGTGCTGGTGGAGTTCGAGGACGGACGCCAGGCGTCCTACGACAGCGGCGACCTGGATGAGCTGCGTCCCGCCTGGGCCATCACCATCCACAAGAGCCAAGGGAGCGAGTTTCCCGCAGTGGTCATTCCCGTCAGCACCCAGCATTATGTGATGCTCCAGCGGAACCTGCTCTATACCGGGGTCACCCGCGGCCGCCGGCTGGTCATTCTGGTGGGGGACCCCAAAGCCCTCGGCATCGCCGTCCGAACCGTGGGTGCCTCCAAACGCTGGGGTGGTCTGCTGCACCGGCTGACCTTGGAAACAAAGTGAGAGGAACGTCCAGGCTGTTCCTTAACTTAAGTTAAGTTAACGTCCAACCGTTGAATTTATGCGGCCTGTTTTCCGGTTGGGCGCAGGGCGCTGGAACCCGTTGTCAGTCTTTATGATCAATGCCGCCGACGGACAGATCAATGACCCGCGACGGGTTAAAACCTCCATCGCCCGCACGGTGGCGGCGTTGCGGTTTTCCACGCCGAGCTTGGGAAAAACGTTGCCCAGGTGCTGTTTCACGGTTTTTTCGCTGATGTCGAGGATGAGGGCGACATCACCGTTGCTTTTCCCCTGCGCCACCCACAGCAGCACCTCCGCCTCGCGGGCGGTCAGGCCCAGCGCGTTCTGCAGAGGCAGGGGAGAACTGTAGTCGGGTAGAAAACCAGTGTGTGCCCCGGCTGCGGCCACACGCTCCTCCAGCGCCTGCGCGCGCTCCAGGCGCACCTGCACCGCCGCCAGCAGGTCATCACGCATGACGGGTTTGGTGAGGTAATCGTCCGCTCCGAAGTTCATGCCGATGCGCAGGTCCGCTTTGTCGCTCCGGGCGGTCAGAAAAATAAAAGGAACGGAGGCGTGCTCCGGCTCCGCGCGCAGGGTCTGCACCACGGCATAGCCGTCCATCTCCGGCATCATCACATCGCACAGGATCAGATCCGGGCGCTGGCTGCGGGCCGCCTCCAGGCCGGTGCGGCCGTTGTCCGCGGTCAGCACCTCAAAACCCTCCATTTCCAGCATCAGCGCCACGTTGCGCCGCATGGCGGCCTGATCCTCGATCACAAGAATTCTCTTTTTCATGAAGTTCCTTTCTCAGCGCGGGATCCGCCGCTGTCATCCGTCCAAAGTCGGAGTGCGGACCGGTCGGATCCGTGGTTTCATGCCCCCATCGTGACTGCTGAGCAATCCTATCTTGTGCGTAAAACCTGGGCGGTGCTGGAGCGGCACCGGGAGGTGACGGCGCTGACGTTTTACCAGCGGCTCTTCACGGCGCATCCGATGCTGCGCCCCCTGTTCAGTCCGGACATTGAGGAGCAGGCGCGGAAGTTCACTCTCATGCTGGGCATGCTCATCAGTCTGCTGGAGCGCCCCGGGGAAATGCAGGGGACGCTGCTGCGGCTGGGGGAGCGTCATGCGGGCTATGGCGTGAGGGACTGTCATTACACGCCGGTGGGCGCGGTGCTGATTGAAACCCTCCAGGAGGTGCTGGGCGCGGAGTTCACCCCGGACACGCGGGCGGCTTGGACGGCGCTTTACGCTGCGGTGGCGCAGGCCATGCAGGCGGGGGCGGCGCAGGCGGGTGAAAAAGCTTTGAAGTGAAATGAAAGGAGAGGGCGTGCGGATTTTGGTCCTCTTTCACCCCTCGGCGGCGAAAAGCGGCAGCCGCACCGTGAAGACCGTGCCACCCCCCGGAGCGCCGGCCACGGAAATCTCCCCGCCATACAGTTCCACGCAGCGTTTCACGATCACCAAGCCCAGACCCGTGCCGGGGATGTCCCCCACATTGGCTCCCCGGTGGAAGGCGTCAAACACACGCGGCAGATCGCTTTCCGGAATACCCAGCCCATGGTCCCTCACGGTAAAAAGAGCGTCCGACTCTTCCCGCACGGCGGAGAAAAGCACGGTGCCGCCCTCCGCGGAGTACTTGACGGCGTTGGATAGGAGATTCGAAAAAATATGGCGCAGCAGGGTTTCATCCCCCTCCGCCCCTTTCAAATCCCCTTGGGGCTCCCAAAGAACAGGGCAGGGGACGGAAAGCGCGGCGCACAACTCCGCGGTCAGCGCCGCCGCCAGTTGATCCAAGTCCAGCGGCAGGCGCCGGAAGTCCGCATGGCCGGACTCCGTGCGGCCCAAGGTGAGCACCTGCTCCATCAGCCCGCTCATGCGGCGGGTGGATTCATGAATATCGTCCAGCAGTTCCTGCCGCTGGCCCACATTTATGCGCTCCGTGTAGTGCCGCAGCAGCTCCACCGCGGACATGATGATGCCCAAGGGGGTGCGGAATTCATGGGAAACCAGGCTGACAAACCGGCTTTTCAAATTCACCAGCTCCCGCTCCGTCTGCAGGGCGCGGTCCAGCTCTGTCTGCGTCCTGCGGCGCGCCTCCACTTCCTGGGAAAGACAGGTGTTGGCGGCGGCTAGCTCCCGCGTGCGGCGCTTGACCAGATAACTCAGGAAGAAAACGCCGCCCAGCCCCGCCGCGGTCACCGCCGCGCCGGCCCACAGTGCGCGCCGCAGGCCCGGCTGCATCCACAGCGGCGCCGGACCGAGGGACTTCAGCGGGGTGTGCCCGGTCAACTGTAGGTGAAACGCCCCGCCGCCGCCTTCGCCCGCCATGCCCGGGCGGGGATGGCTCAGGCAGATCCCTGTCAGTTCCAGCAGCGTGCGCGGCGCCAGCGGCGGCTGCGGCGCTCCCTCCCCCGGCGGCAGCCAAGCCTGAAACAGGGTGTCTCCGGCCTGAACATTGAGCACCCCGCGGCTGCCGCCGGAAAAATCCTCCAGCGTCTCCTGGCTCAGCACCTGGGCGCGCAGCCGCACGAGCGCGGAGTCAAAAGTTCCGGACACCGCCTTGGGCACGCTGATGGCCACCGGCTCCGGCGGGGGGCCGGACTTCAATTTGCGGAACTCCCCATCCAGCAGCACCGGTGCCCCCGGCGCACCCTGCGGCGCACCCGCGCATTCCACCTCATCCCCTGGCTCCAGCGCGGGCTGCTCCGGGCGCTCATAGCGGAGCACGCGGGCATCCGCGCGCAGCAGGGGCTCCGCGCGCCGCACCTGCACCGGGCCAAAGTCCGTTGTCAGAAACACCCGCCCGTCCTGCGTGTCCGCCACCACCCGCCCCCGCACCAGCAGGCGCGCATCCGACGCCTCCCTCAGCCGCTTCTCCTCCGTGAGCGGGAGCGGCCGCCCGGCGAAGGGATCCGCCGCCGGCTGCCGGCGCACGCATTCCGGCCCTATGCCGACCAAGTGAAACCCGATGGGCCGCCGGTTGGCGTCCACATCGGTCCAGCACACGCCGTCCACCTCCACGGGAGATTCCAGCCACTCCACCGGCAGCCGCCCCTCAGGGAATCCCGTGGACAGGCAGAAGACACGTTGTCCCTGCGCGGCCACGGACAGCCCCAGCACGTCCCGGTCGAGGTGCATGTCCCGGATGACGCCCCTGATGCGCACCCAGCGTCCGAAGCCCCGTCCGCGCATCATGTCCGCCACCGGCAGCGCCATGGGCTCCGGCATGGGGCCGCTCCCGGTGACCGTCACCTCCGCCTTGATGACCTGCGGCGCGAACACCGCGAAGTCCGCCGTTCCGCGCACCTCCACCAGCGTGCCGGATGGCAGCCCGCCGGCCGGCCAGGCGGAAATCTGCACGATCACCGCGTCCGTCTCATCCTGCACGTAGGCCATCCGCTGGGAGGACATGGGCAGGGTGACGATGCCGCGCAGCCTTACGGGAAGCCGCCGTCGCAGCGCCTCCTCCCGCGGCAGCGCCAGCACCTGCGCCGCGGTGGTCAGCTCCCTCCGCGCCGCGGTGGCGGGCGGTGGCGCGGCCGGCTCCTGAGCCGGGGCCTGGAAAATGGACGCCGCTAAAAGCAGCGCCGTCGGCAGGAGCGGCAGTGAACGCGGAAGGGCAGGCGGACACGGGCGGGGAGGGGGCATGATTTTTTCCAAACCTGCGGACAATCCGCCGTCTCCGCCACCTGTAATGTGCCCGCCTCCGGCCAAAGTTCCGGAGAGAAAACGGTGAGGGGAACGCCGCGGGCTGACATAAAAAAGCCGGAGAGCGCGTGCTCCCCGGCCTTGCGGAATGAATGAATGTCAGGGGATTTCCTCGGCGAGCAGACGCAGGAAAAGGCGTTTGGTGTTCTGCGGTGTATAGGCGGTCGTGAGGATGTGAGCGGTGACACCGCCGGAGGGAACGCTGAAGTCGGGATTCAGTCCCGTCCAGGCACCGCCGCCGGTGCGGCTGGCCAAGCTGGTCCAGTTGTTGAGTCCGGTGGCGGCCTGCACAGTCAGACGCACATGGGAGTCGGCCATCGCCTCAATGGCAAGGGTCACGCGGCACTTCACCGGCGCCTGCGCATTTCCCAGCGGCAGCATGGCCAAGGCGTTGGCGGTGTTGAGGGCGGGCTCGTTTTTGGCGGGGTCCGTGCCCACGGCATATTCCAGAAGATTCGGCACACCGTCGCGGTCAAAGTCGGCTTCGTTGGCGCGGTCCTCCGTGCCTGCAGGGTTTCCAAAATGCGTCAGGCGCCACTGCTGCAGCGGGGTGTGGTCCGGCTTGACAGTGACCAGCGCGGTGAAGCCCGACCCCTCCATCACGGGCACCGTCTCATCCGCGGCGGCACTGTCCAGCACCCGGCCTCTTGAGGAGATCATGGAGACGTAAAAGCGGTTGTTGGAGGCCTGCGCGGCGGTGGCGGTCAGGGTGAGGCGGATGCCCAGGTGCTGTGTGTCTCCCCCGGCGACTGGGATCAGATTGCCCAGCACCGCGTTGTAATTGATGGCCACCGTGCCGTCATCCTCCAGCGCCGCCGGCCCCGCCGCGCCAATCACCTTGCTGTCCACCGTCAGCCGGGCGCTGAGAAGCAACTGGCCCAACTCCGTTTTGCTGAGGGCCGGGCCCGGCTTCCACTGGCCGCTTCCGTTGGGGACCGCTCGGCTGAACCGCAGAGTGGCTCCGGTGAGAGCGGCCTCCTCATCCGCCAGCCATGTGGTGCCCGGCTCCCCGCTCCGGCCCTGATGAGTGGCTGACACTGTGAGCACCGATGCGCTTTGACCGGCGGCGATCACCGTCTCCGCGGCGCCGGACACTGTGGCGCGCAGCACGCGGGGGGCGTTTTTCAGGAAATGCACGTGCGTGCCGGTGGCGGCGGCCAGATCCGGAAATCCGTCGCGGTTGAGATCCATCACCTTGATGGCCGTGAAGCCTCCGCTGACGCTGTGAAGGTCCTCGCGCTGCCAGCCGTTTTTCCAAGTGAAAAGGCTGATGCCGCCGGCGGTGGCGCAGAGGATATCATCGCGCCCGTCGCGGTTCCAGTCCACGGTCTCCAAGGCGCGGATGGCGGAGGGGGCGGCACCGATGCCAAAGGCGCCGGCGGCGCCCGGCACCCAGTAAACCAGTTGCCCGTTTCCGTGGACAAACACGAGTTTGTCCACGCCGTCGCCATGCAGTTTCCCCCAGGCCATCACCGGGGAATGAGGGCTGGCGGTGACGGGATGCTGCAGATCGCACATGCCGGTCCAAGGGCCTTTGAGTTGGAATCCGCGGACGCGCAGCGAACCGCCGGCGGTGCCGAGGCAGAACGGCTCATCGCCCGGACCGGCGGCCACATTGCGGGTGAGGATCGTCCGCGGCGCGGGCGAGGAGCTGTTCAGGACGTTCTGCCCCAGCCAGGTGTTTCCACTCTGATAGAGCCAGCGGAGCTGGCCCGTGGAGGCGGAGGAGGTGAGCAGGTCCATGCGGCCGTTGGCGGTGCCGAGCTGGCCGGTGGTGATGAGATTCACGCCCGTCAAACCCGTGGCGATGGCTTCGTCCGCCCATGCGAAGGGAGCGGGGCCGTTGTTCATCGCCCGCCGCACCGCTCCGGAGGAGGGCAGAGTGTAGGCGATGTCCGGCCGCCCGTCGCGGTCCAGGTCCACCACCGTCGCGCCGCCCGGCGCCGCGCCCTGGGTGTTTTTGAAAACCGGCGCGGCCGGCACGCCGTCCTGTTCCCCATAGCAGATCCACAGTTTGTTCTGGGAGGGGGTGACGGCCAGCAGATCGTCCAAGCCGTCCCGGTTGAAGTCCGCGCACTGAAGCTGCGTCACTCCCGCAAGCGGGTGGGTGCCGGAGGAGGCGGGCTGCGCGTCCGCCGCACGGTGATGGGAGCGGTTTTCGAAAAATACAAAACTCCCGTTGTCCATCAGCACCATGAAATCCGTGTCGCCGTCCGAGTCGGAGTCCGCGGCCCCCACCTGCATCACCCATGAGGATAATTCCCCCAGGGTCACCGGTTGGCTCCAAGCCCCGTCGCCGTTGCCCGTGCGCATGACCAGGCTTTTGGCCGAGCCCAGGATGATGTCCATGAATCCGTCGCCGTTGGCGTCGGCGAACACCGATAGGCCGGCGATCACCCCGGCTCCACTCTCCGGCCAGGTGTGGGGGCCGTTGAAGCCGCCGGCCACGTTTCCGCTTTGGTTGTTCCACGACACGTATTTTGCATTGGCCAGTTCCGTCCAGCCGTCGCGGTTGAGGTCCACCGGGGTGGTGCCCCAGAACCAGTCGGCTGTGGAGGCGGTGAAGACACCGCTGCCGTTGTTGTCAAACAGGCGCGTGCTGGGGTGCCACAGCTCATCGTCCCCCCAATGCGCCTGGGCGCTGCACACCAGGTCCAGGTCCCCGTCATTGTCAAAATCACCCGCGCCCAGAGTGGCGTCGCTTCTGAAGCCGCTGCTTTGCAGCACACTGGCCGCGGCGAATTTTCCGGAGCCGTCATTCCAGCGGACAGCTAGGGAGCCTTTATTGACGGTGCCGGCCGCATATTCATACTGCAGCAGCGTGGCCATGTCCACATCCCCGTCCCGGTCAAAATCCCCGGCCACCAGCCGGTACTGGATATTGCCGGAGGCAAAGCCCGGATTGTGCTCGAAATCCAGACGCCAGCCCTGGGTGAAGGTTCCGCCGCCCTGGTTGAGCAGCACCGTCATGGTGAAATACCCGCTCATGCCGCCCCAGGCGTTGACCCGGAAGATATCCATATCCCCGTCGCCGTCGGCGTCCAGGGGAATGCCTGCGATGGGCTGGATCGTGGCCGGCGTCCACTGCGGCAGGGTATAGGATGGCAGGGTGATGGTGCCGCTTTCCGGAAACCGGGAAATCGTCGCGCCGCCGGCGTACCATTGCCGCCGGCCATTGCCCAGAAAGTCCGCCGCCACCGGCTCCTGGGTGCAGTAAAGGTAACCGCTCTCAGTGTGCAGCGCCGCGGCGGCCAGGCCCCCTGGCACAGGACGCGCCGTGAACGGGGCAGCGGACACGGACAGAGGCAGGGACACGGCGCTCAGAGGAAGGCAAAGGAGACGAAGTGTGGTTTTCATGGATGGCGTGTGGTTTGAAATGGAGGGCGGCGGGAGGCCGCGTCCGCCTCCGGCAGCCGTGCCGTCAGCGGTTCCCACTCATCCGTTCTTTATTGAAAACCGGGTATTGGACTTGCGGTGCAGGACCACCCTCCGGCGGGCGTTCCGGAACCAGGACTTTGGAAGGAGAGTCGGAGTGCCCTGCGGGTGCTTTCCACCCCCTGCGGCACCTGTTCCCGAACCGCCTCACCACCTCAGCGGAACCACCGCGCCAGCAGGGAGAACAGCACGCTCAGCAGCAGCATGCTGGTCAGGGGGATCATCATTTTGAAGCCCGGACGATCGATCACGATATCGCCCGGCAGGCGGAAAAGGGGAATTTTCCCCAGCCACGGCCACGCCAGACCGACAACGATCAGCACCACTCCCAGTATGACCAGTCCCTTGCTCATGATGCCGGGAATATAACGGCGATCCGTCCGCTGTCTTTCCTCGACCGCTGCCGGGGGCTGGACTGCTTCCCGGAAAGCCGCACCTTGGACCAGCACATCGCCCAGCTGCGGGGAAAGCTGGGCGACGACGCGGGATCGGCAGCTCTCATCGAAACCGTGCGCGGAGTGGGCTGCCGGTTCCGCAGTTAGGATCCCACCGCAAATCACCGGGGCCCCTGCTCCTTCTTTGAGTCCCGTGCGGAAGGGGGAGGCTGTTCCTGCTCATCCCTCTCACGGAAAGCCGAGACGAGGGTGTGCGTGTCCATGAATTCATGGATGCGGCGCACATGGTTTTCAGGCGTGAACTCAAAAAGCTGGACCCACTGATATTGAAAGCCATTGCGTGTGGATTTCACGGTCCCCTCCGTCCTGCCGAGGACAATCACATGGTCCCGGTCGCTGAAAAACTGGCCAGGGGAAAAGGCGGTGTACACCAGCGCGGGCTCCCGGTCGGCGAGGAACTGGCGGAAGCCGTCTTTGCCTTCATAAGAGGTCTGCAGGGGCACCCCCGGCAGTTCAGGCAGAATGAAAACCACGTCCTCCGCCAGCAGGCCAAGCAGGGCCTCCATGTCACCGCTTCCAAACGCGGAGTAAAGATCCTTCACAACGCTGATATGGGAGTCATTGTCCATGCAGTGTCTTATGCGGAGGCCAGGAGCGTGGTCAATTCTATTCGTATGCGGGCAGCGCACAGGTCCACCGCTCCATCCAGTCCATCCAGTAGCGGGGCCGGCCTCATCAGTCCCTGACGATTTTCCAGCACCGCAGCGAGCCATGATTCCGGGCCCACACATGGCCGCGGGCGTAGGCCGGGTGGGACCAGACGACGGGGCGCTCCTTCACGTCGGGGCAGTTGGGCTCGATGATTTGGCGGCGCTGTTTTTCCTGGTAAGCCTCGGGGGTCAGGGCGGCGCGGATGAGCTCGCCCTGCTCGTTGAAAAGAATGAACTCATTGCCGGAATGACCCAGCCGGGTCAGGAAGGCGGTGGCCCAGCGCTCCTCCTTTCCGCCGGTGCCAGCAAAGGTTTCCCATTTCCGGGCACCGGTTTTCCACTCCAGACAGCGCAGCTGGCCGTAGCTGCACACACCGTAGAAATAACCGTCCACCTCCAGGGGGGTGCACATCAGGGCATTCAGATGCTCGGTGCGGCGGTCGCTTTCGCGCTCCGTTTCCCAGAGGGTGTCCGGGGTGGAGAAGTCAGGCTTCAGCCGCAGCATTTTCGATCCCCACCAGAAGCAGGTGATCAGCAGGTCGTCCCCGCGCTGGATGGGCGAGGCCATGCTGACGCCAAACCGGGTTTCCTTCGGAATGCTCCACAGCACCTTGCCCGTCACCGGATCCAAGGCGTTCACCGCCTCGCCGTGCCAGAGAATGAGCACCTCCCGGCCGTGGTGTCGGATGATTTTCGGTGGGGCATAGCCGGCCTGCCGGGAGGAAAGCGCCCGCCATTTCTCGGTCCCTGTCAGGCGGTCCAGCGCCAGGCACGTCGTGCCGTCCCCGCCCGCCAGACAGAACAGCGTGTCACCATGCACCAGCGGATGCCCGGCGAACCCCCAGGTGGCGGTGGGGCTTTTGAAATCCGCCTTCAGATCGCGCTTCCAGACGGTTTTTCCATCCACCGCCGAGGCGCAGAGCAGGGCTCCCTCGCCGCCCAAGGCGTAAACCAAGCCCTCGTGGACAGTGGGCGTGGCCCGCGGGCCTGACGAGTAGTCGAAGGTGTAGGCGGCGCGCCATTTTTGCTCCCAAACCGTTTTGCCAGTGGCGGCATCCGCGCACAGCAGCCGCTCCTCTCCGGCCACGCCCTTACTGGTGTCGGTGACGGAGTCATCGCGGTGGAAACTCAGTAGATACACCCGGTCCTCCGTGACCGCCGGACCGGTGTAACCGCCGCCCACCGGCGCCGCCCAGACCATGCGGGCGGAGTTCAGATCAATGCGCGAAGCAAGGTCCTTCTCCTCCCACACCCCATCGCGGTCCGGACCCATCCATTGCGGCCAGGCGGCCTTGGTGTCGGCGTTGGGGCTGGCGGAGGCGCTTCCGAGAGTGAGGGTCAGCAGCAGGGTAAGGAGGGACTTCATGCTGCCGCCTGATACGTTCAGAGAGGGCGGAGTTTGCTCACGCGTTCAAGGAGAGGGAGACGGGCCATGGATGGCCATCCGGTGAGCCTCAATCGCCGTTGTGTGTTTGGCTTCGGATCAGGTGACCTCATGACGCCCGCGGTCGCCTTTCACATCAGGGTGGCGGCGATGAACCCGTCCTCAAATGAGGATTCCCACACCGTGAGGCTTTTGACTCTGTCGAGGGTGGTGAACCGGGGGCGGGCCAAGCACAGGCTGAAACCATACCGGGGATCGGGTGAGCACCGGGCACCGGGCAGAAACGAGAGCCCGCCCCGGAGCTCCACGCCGCGTTTCGTGCATTCAATCTCCACCGGTTCAAAAAAATCGAGCACGTTCTCAGGCATCCAAGGCACCTCGTCCCGCCAAAAAAGGGCTTGGATTTCAAGCCAGATGTCTCTGCTCAGTAAATTCGGAGAGTGTTTTTTCAATCGGGGGCGGGAGTGAGTGAAGGTCAGCGTATCCATCCGGCGGACAGGGACAGGACGGCGGCCTGACGATTCAGAAGAATGCCATGGCGGTGCTTGAAAATCAATATGAATTGATGAAGGTTTCTCTTCCCTCATCCACGAATGCTAAACATGGAAAAGATTGTGATTTTGCTGAAATGAAGTTTATATGATTTCGTTATCAATCATATTGCCGCAGCTCTTTTAGAGCCCGGGCAACAACCTCGCCTGAGAGAAGACCGATAGGGTCCCTGCGTTGGCCGGCTCTTCACACGATTTCAAACCCGGCTTCATTGGCTCTCACCGTCCGGGGCGTGTGCTTTTCCTTCCAAGAAAAAGTGGATACGGAAACTTCGGCGGCCTGACTTGCGGCCTCTCTCCGTGACACAATGGGATTGCCCGTTTAACGGGACCCATTGTGTTCGTTGGTTGGACAGCGCAGGAGCTTACGACGGGCACCCGCCCGTGTCAGACAAGAGGCCGGGGCTGCGGCTTCCCTATCCTCAAGGCTGCACAAAACGCGTCCAGTCGTTGGGGAAGCGCTGGCGGATCTCCTCGGTGACCGCCTCCATGGCGCGGGCGCGGGCGGTTTCATCCGGCAGCGCCCGGGCCCAGGCGACAGCGGCCTCCGGCTCGCGGGCCTGCCCCCAGGCCCGTGCCAGAGCGGTCATGGCGTCCTGGCTGGCGGGGCCGAGTCCCTGGGCATTCAGCCAGTCGCTGGCGGCGGCGGGGTCCGGAGCGGAAGTGTTTCCCCTGATCCGGGAATTGTCGTCCACCCTGGTCCATTGGCGGATAATCCGTTCCAGCGCCTCGGCTTTGGCGGTGCTGTCCTCCTCCGGAAAACGGCTTAGATACCAGTCGGCGGCGGCGGGGGGATCCTTCTTCATCCATTGATCGGCCACGGCTTTGCTGAGGATGGTTTTCTGCTCCGGGCTCATTTCCAGCCGGTCCGCCCAGGCGGCCACCTCCCGGGGCTCCTCATGACGTAGGCGCCCTTTGACCAGATCTCCGAGTCCGGCGGAGGCTTTGTCCCCGGAGAATGCCAGCACGCGGTTGATCAGTTCCGCAGCATCCGGTGGCCAGGAGGAGGGTTCGTTTTCAAACATTTTCGCAAGACTGGCGGCGAGCCCCTCCGCCGCGCTGGCCCGCATGGTGGGATCTGAGATTTGCCGCGCCGCCTCCAAAGCGGTCTCTGGACGCGATGCCCCCCAGTTGCGGAAAATGGCGGCAAAGCCCGCGCCGTCCAGCTTCCCGGACCGGACCAGCGGCATCGCCTCCCGGTCCCACGCCTCCAGGGCGGCGGCGGGATCCCGCGCGGCCCAGGCTGCGAACACGGCCCCTGTGCCTGAGAGAAAGCGGAGACGCGTTTCACCTCCGGTGCCGGCTCCGTCCCGCAGCCAGATCCACACACCGGCGGGATCGCGGGCCAGCAGCACTGGCCCCAGCAGCCGTCCCGCCATTTCCTCGGCATCGGTGCCGCCCTCCTCCAGCAGGGCATCCACCAAGGCCAGCAACTGCGGGGTGCTGAGCCGCGCCAGATCCGTGATCAGCCGGGCCTCCGCCAGCCTTGCCAGGAAGCCTCTTCCTCTGGGTATTTTCCGCAGATTCAGAAGCGTGCTCTCCAGCAGCGCGGCGGTGGAGGCGGCGGTGACGGCATCCGCCACCGCGGTGGATTCCAGTGCCGGACCGCTTACGGTCCCCGCCGGGACGGGCGGCCCGCCGGCGGCATCGGAGTGGCTGCGGGCCTGTGTCCAAGCTTTGCCCAACCAGTGTCCAAGGCACCAGAAAAGGACTATCAGGCCCGCCAGCGTGGCAGGCAGCATCCATTTGAATGAGAAAGGCCGGCGGCGGATGACCGAAAATAAAGGGTGAAGGCTCATAAGCGGGTTCTGTCAGGGAGCGGGCTCAAGGAGTTCATTGGCGAGGGCGGGGTCCTGCACTCAAGCGGCGATGGAGGACGCACGCTCAGCCGGGGGCAGCATGACCAGGCTGCTGCGGGCCAGACGCAGGGTCGCCGTCCGCGTGGCGGGATCCGCGCCGGGGGACAGACGGTCCAGCCACCACTGTGGCCGGTCGGTGATGGATTTCTCCACCGCCTTGCCGACCAGCGCGGTCTGGCTTTCCAGCCGGCGCTCCATCTCGGCCACCGCACCCCGCTCATCACGGGCCAGCCAGTCGGCCAGCAGCGTTTCCCCTACCCCCCGCGCCGGATCAAACGGTGTCCTGCCGCTGTCGATCAGGCCGTTGGCCCAGCGGAAGGCGGCTTCGGGATTCTCCCGTCCCCAGGATTCGGCCACCGCGCGGACCGCCTGGCCGGAAAGTTTGCCGTCCGGGCGCAGGGCGTCCGGCTTCATGAGGCGCTCCCTCGCGGCCCGCCAGTCCTCATCCGCCATGGCGCTGAAGATCAGGCCCGACACGGATTCGAATTTGTCCGGGTTTCCCCGGAATTCCCCCAGCAGGGTGATGGCGCTCTCCGTATCGCCGGAGCTGTAGTGTGCGAGCGTGGGATACATATCCTCCGAATACATGGACCAACCGCCGTTCAGGTCCATCTGGATGGTGGAGGCGGCCTGGAGAATATCCAGCAGCGGAGGCCGGCCGCACGCCGCGCCTCCCGGAGGCGGCGGTCCCGTCCGCGAGGTGCTTGCAGAAGCGCGCGCGCTTCCCGGCTTTATCAAAGCCGCGGCAGCATTCCGGCCGGATGCCGTGCTGGCCAGCTGCCGTGCCGCCTCCGCCGCGGCCCCGGTGTGGAATTCGCTCCCTGCACTCAGGGCCAGGAGGAGCAGCGCGGCGGCAGCCGCCGCCCAGGTGATGGATTTTCCGTAGAGCATAAATTGCAGGGAGTGCCAGGACTTCGCGGCCAGTCCCAAGTGCGACGCACCGGTGACCGCGGAGCCCGCGAATTGGGAGGCTGCCGCCGCGGAGACACCGGGAGACAGCGCCTCCGCATTCAGCATCATGCCGAGGGCGGCGGCGGGAACCGCGACACCGCGCCGGCGCAGCAGGCGGGAAAGTTTTTCCAAGGCGCGGGAGGCCTGCTTCTGCACGGTGTCGTCCGCCTTGCACAGCCGTGTCCCGATATCCCGAAAACTGTGCCCCTCGTAATACCGCAGAATCAGCAGATGGCGGTCGGACTCCGGAAGGTGCTCCAGCGCCTCATCCAGTTCCGTGAGAATGCGGTGCCGCAAGTGGGAGGGGGAGAGCGGTGGCGGCGGATTCATAACGTCGGATTCGGCGGCCAGGGAGACCATCAGGCGGTGACGGCGGGCCTCGCGCCGGCGGAGCGCGCAGGCCTCCAGCAGGGCGGCGCGGTGCAGCCAGAGATTCAGGGCTGGATGGCTCCGCAGGGAGGCCGCCTTGGCCGCCATGACCGTGAAAACCGCCTGCGCCGCCTCTTCCGCCAGGCACTGGCTGCCGCTGAGGGCCCGCTTGGCGGTGCCCAGCACCAGCCCCGCATATCGGCGCGTCAGCACATGGACGGCATCCCCGTCCCCCTGCTCCGCCCAGCGGCGGAGCAGGGTGCTGTCGCCCGCGGTTTCCAGTGAGTTCAAATCCGGCATACACACGGCTACTGCCGCGCCCGTGGATTTTCCGACATGAAATTTCAGGGATGCGATCTTTGATCCTGCTTCCGGCTTGCGGAGAGGTCTCTGTTTTGATCACTGGCGGTAAGGCCCGCCGCGGTGACCGCATAGCCTGGTCAGGCCCGCGCTCCAAGCATTGGAAGAATCCCAGTTTGTCTCCGTTCCGGATATAACAGGCGCGCTCCTGTAAGGATTCATGAAACTCACGGTTCCCCGGAGTGCGCCGCCGGACAGTCCCCGTTTCCACTTTTTGAGCCCAGCCAAGCATGAACAGCCGACCTTTGCCCGTAAACCGCCGCCAAGTCCTGAAAACCGGTCTGCTGGCCGCCTGTGCGGCCTCCGATGCCGGAGCCCAGGAAGCACCGCCGCTTTTTGTGGAGGGCTACACCGGGCAGGTCAGTTATGCGCCGGGGGAGGAGGTGACGCTGTGCGTCTCGTGCGGCGGCCCCGTGTTCTCCGTGGAGGTCACGCGGCTGGGCGCGAAGCCCCAACAGGTCTGGAGCGCGGCGGATGTCGCCGGCAAAGCGTATCCGGTTCCGGAGAATGCCTCGTCCCATGGCTGCCAGTGGCCGGTGGCGGTCACCTTCAGGATTCCGCCGGAGTGGCGCAGCGGTTATTATCAGGTGGTGCTGCGCACGCGGGATCAGGGCGGGGGATTTACCCACCGCAACGCCCGCACGGCGGAGGCCGGGTGCTTTTTCATCCTGCGCGGGGGCGGTGCCGCGCCCCGGGCGAAGATCCTGCTGCAGCTGTCCTCGAACACTTACAATGCTTATAACAACTGGGGAGGCTTCAGCCTGTATGCCTACAACGGGCGCAATGGAAACCAAGGCCACCGGGTGTCCTTCGAGCGCCCGCCGGCGTCGCAGTTCGGCAACTGGGAGCTGCCTTTTGTCGAATGGGCGGAGCGCCAGGGATTCGAGATGGACTACATCGCCAACAACGATCTGGAGTTCCATCCGGAGGAGTTGCAGGGCCGCTCCCTGGTCCTGAGCGTGGGGCATGATGAGTATTGGTCCGCGCCGATGCGTGACACCCTCGAGAAATTCATCGAGGCCGGAGGGAACGCCGCATTTTTCAGCGGCAACGTGTGCTGCTGGCAGGTCCGCAGTGAGGACAAGGGACGCGCGCTCACCTCGTGGAAGCAGAATTACCACTCGGATCCTGTTTATGCCGCCCGCCAGGGCTATGACCTGCTGGCCTCCCTCTGGAGCCATCATCTGATCAAACGCCCGGAAAACCAGCTGACCGGCGTGGGTTTCCTCTGGGGGGGCTATCACCGCAGCCACGGCCAGCTGATGGAGGCCAGCGGGGCGTTCAATGTGCACCGGCCTGACCATTGGCTGCTGACCGGCACCGGCCTGAAGGCCGGCGACGCCTTTGGAGGCAAGGACACCATCGTGGGCTACGAATGCGACGGCTGTGAGTTGGAGTTCCGTGACGGCCTGCCTTTCCCCACCCACCGCGACGGCACGCCGGAGAGCTTTGAAATTGTCTGCACTGCCCCTGCGCAGTGGCATCCCGATGACTGCCAGTGGTATGACCAATGGGAAAATGGCCGCAAAGGCCATGCGGTGCTGGGAGTTCACCAGCGTGGCAAGGGCACGGTTTTCACCTGCGGCAGCACGGACTGGTCGCACGGCCTGCGGGGCGGCGATCCCGCCGTGGACCGCATCACCCGCAACCTTCTGGAAAAGCTGGCTGTATAGGAATGAAAAAAAAAGGACTGATCAAAAACAAGAGTGTCAGCGATGGAATCATGGCCGGACGCCGGATCCGGGTGCGGGTCCGCCGGGCCGCGCTCCTCGGTGCCGGGGTTGTTCCCCTGCTGGCCGGAGCCGGAGCCGGGGCCGGGGCCGCGGAGTTGCTGCATGACTTCGACCGCGACGGCGTGCCGGAGAAGTTGGTCAGTGGACCGGGGATCAATGAGATTCGCCAGCGCGATGAGGCGGGCGCGTGGAAGGCGGCGGACTATGCTCTGCCCGGAGACGGGAGCGTGGCTTTGGTGGATGCGGAGGGGAACGATGCCGGGCTGCGGTTCGTGGATTTGAACGGCGATGGATTCGACGACATCCTGTTCTCCAATGACTCGCGCTTCGCGATTTACCTGTGGGCCAAAAACGTGCGCCCGGAACTCGGCTGGACGCGGGGCTGGTCGCATCCTGTCAGGGAGGGGCCGCGCACCGGGGCGGCAGTGGAGCCGCCGTCCGTGGCGGGCGCGGAGGTGACGCTGGACGGAGGCGTGCTCACCATCACCCGCCCGGCCAGGGACGGGCAGCCGGCGACGGTGGAGAAAGTGCCGGCAAAAAAACTGATCGCTTTTGACATTCCCCCGCCGAAATCCCCCGCGGAGGCCTTGGAGAGTTTCCGGGTGCGGCCCGGCTTCCGGGTCGAACTCGTGGCCGCCGAGCCGCAGGTGATCGATCCCGTGGCCTTCGACTGGGACGCCCAGGGCCGGCTGTGGGTGGTTGAAATGCGGGACTATCCCATGGGGATGGATGGTAAGGGCAAAGCCGGCGGCGTGGTGAAGCTGCTGGAGGACACCGATGGCGACGGACGTTACGAGCGCGCCACTCCCTTTCTGGAGGACATCCCCTATCCGACGGGTGTAATGCCGTGGGGGAAAGGGGTGCTGCTCACGGCAGCTCCCGATCTCTTTTACGCCGAGGACACCGATGGCGATGGCCGGGCGGACGTGCGGAAGGTGCTTTTCACCGGCTTTCATCCCGGAAACCAGCAGCACCGCTTCAATGGCTTTGACCGGGGGCTGGACGGATGGGTTTACTTGGCCAACGGGGACAGTGGCGGGGTGGTGAAGTCCATGGCGACAGGACAGGAAATCTCCATCAGCGGGCGCGATGTGAGGCTCCGGCCGGACACCGGGGAAATCGAAACCGTCTCGTCCCAGTCCCAGTACGGGCTGCGCCGTGATGACTGGGGAAACTGGTTCGGCAACAACAACTCCACCTGGCTGTGGCACGTCACCCTGCCGGAGCATTATCTCCGCCGGAACCCGCGGCTTCCGGTGAAAAGCGTCCACCATGTGCTGGCGAACTATGAGGCGCCGACGCGGGTGTTCCCCGCCAGCGCGGCCATGGTACGGCCCAACCAGCCATGGTCCCTGAACCACGTCACCAGCGCGTGCAGCCCGGTCCCTTACCGGGATGAGCTTTTCGGCCCCGCCTTCAGCACCAGTGTCTTCATCGGCGAGCCGGTGCACAACGCCGTGCATCGGGAGGTGCTGGAGCGGGAGGGAACCGGATTCACCAGCAGCCGCGCCGAGGGCGAGGAGAACAGTGAATTCCTTGCCAGCGCCGACAATTGGTTCCGGCCCGTCTTCCTCAAAACCGGTCCCGACGGCGCGCTGTATGTGGCGGACATGTACCGCTTTGTGCTGGAGCATCCGGAGTGGATCGCTCCGGAAATGCAGCAGCGGCTGGATGTGCGGGCCGGGGAGGACAAAGGGCGTCTCTACCGCATCGTGCCCGAGGGGTGGAGCCGCAGGCCGGTGCCCACACTCGCGGGCCGGACCGTGGCCGAACTGGCGGCGGCGCTGGACAGTCCCAATGGATGGCAGCGGGACACCGCGATGGCGCTGCTGACGGAGCGCCGGGACCTTGCGGCGGCGGCGGTGGTACCCCTGCGGGCCCTGCTGGATCTCGCCCACGCTCCCAAAGTCCGCCTTCAGGCGCTGGCCACCTTGGGACAGCTGAAGCGGCTGGACCGGGAAATCCTGACCGCCGCCCTGACGGATCCCCATCCCGAGGTCCGGTGTGAAGCCCTGCGGCAGAGCGAGGCGTCCGCGGGGACGGAGCCCGCCCTTTTCACCGCCGTGGCGGCCTTGGCGGACGACAGTCAGGCTGAAGTGCGCCTGCAGGCCGCCTTTTCGCTCGGTGCCTGGCCACCCGCCCTGAATGAGCCGGTGCTGCACCGGCTGGCGCTGCGGGAGGACGCCGATGAATCCTTGCGGGCGGCTCTTCAGTCCTCGCTCCGGCCGGAGAGTGAATTGTTCGCTCAGTTGCAGGCGGAATCCTCCCTGCCACGGCCCGCCGCGGCGGCGGCGGTGGCCCTGACCGCCTCCTCGCCGGACCGTGAGGCGGTGATCGCCGGCTATGCCGGAGTGGGGAAAATGACGGGGGATCCGGCGCGCGGACAAGCTCATTTCCAGCAACTGTGCGCCACCTGCCACCGGCTGAGGGGCGAGGGGCAAAGCGTGGGACCGGATCTCGGGATGACCAGCTCAAAACCGGTGGACTGGCTGCTGACGGCCATCCTGGATCCCAACCAGAACGTGGAGGCCCGCTACCGCCCGTGGCTGCTGACCCTCAAATCCGGTGATTCCCTGTCCGGGCTGGTTTCCGCCGAGACGGCGAACAACCTGGTGCTGCGCCTTCCTGGCGGTGCCGAGCACGCAGTGCTGCGCGCCGATATTCAAAAACAGGAGCCGCTGTCCATCTCCCTGATGCCGCCGGGATTTGAATCCGCCCTCAAACCCCAGGACATGGCGGACCTTCTGCTCTGGCTGCGCGGGCCATAGGCCCAGACTGGACTGGACTGAACGGACCGGAATGCCGGACGGTTGCAATCATTCCTGGGCAGAAATTTTTTCAGGAAAGGGAAGGGAAGGGGAAAGGACCGGTCTCTGGCTGGGGCAATATCAAAGCTTACCTGAATTTTCCTTCCGTCGGAGCGTATCACGCACACTCATGAACATCCCGCCGACTTTGCTGAATCATTCCCGACCGGTCAGCCGCCGACTGAACGCCGTTTCAGGCCGATTCGGGCTGCTTCCGCTCTTCGCCATGGCTTTCTGCCTGCTCCCAATCCAAGCCTTGGCGCTGGATGTGCAGTGGCATGATGCCGGGTCGTTTGAGGTGGAGGGACGCGGCTGGGAGAAGACGGCGACTCTTTATGGCCGGCTCCCGGATTCCGCCGAGGGCAGGGTGCCGAAGACGGCGTGGGATTTAAGCAGGGACAACCCCGGCATCTGCATCCGGTTCGTCACCGATGCCCGGAACATCGCGGTCCGCTGGTCGCTTCTCCGCAGTGCCCTGGCCATGCCCCACATGGCCGCGACCGGTGTCAGCGGGGTGGACCTCTACACCCGATCCGGCAATGTCTCGTGGATCTTTGTTGGGAATGGCCGTCCCGGGCGGCAGGATAACAATATCGGCGAATTCCGTTTCCGCGGAGAGGAAAAGGCGGAGCATGAGTGCCTGCTTTACCTGCCCGCCTACAACGGAGTGAAATCGCTGGAGATCGGGGTGCCGCCGGGAGCCCGCCTGGAGAAGCCGGCCCCCCGGCCGGAGTCCCGGCGGAAACCGGTGGTGGTCTATGGCACATCGATTGCCCAGGGGGCCTGCGCCTCACGCCCGGGGATGGTCTGCTCGGCCATCCTGGGCCGGATGCTCGACCGGCCGGTGATCAACCTGGGGTTCTCAGCCTCCGGGAACATGGAGCATCCCGTCGGAGAGGTGCTGGCGGAGATCGATGCCGCGGCCTTTGTGATCGACTGCACCTGGAACATGAGTGATGATCCCGCGCTCTACCGTGACTGTGTGCCGAAGCTGGTCCACGCCATCCGCAAACAGCGCCCCGCGGCCCCCATCATTTTTGTGGGCCAGTCGGAGATCAGGCCGGAATCGCACCCCACCAAATTCACCTTGGGGCAGGAGGCGGCGGTGCAGGCCCTTCAGTCGGAGGGGGGGCGGGGACTCATCACCGTTCCGGGGACGGATCTGATTGGTGATGACGGCGAGGGCACTGTGGACGGCGTCCATCTTTCGGATCTCGGCATGATGCGGCAGGCACAGGTCTTGTTTCCCATCGTGAAAAAGGCTGTGGAGGGCAGTCCGTCCAAACCTTAGGTTTGCAGCGGCGCCGGCGTGCGGTCCGTCCACAGGTTGCAGGAGGATGGCATCCCTAAAAAGCATCGCGGGGGCACTCACGGACTGACCGGGCGCTGAAACCTCCGCCTCCACGGAGGCTTGCAATTCCCTTGTCCATCAGCGGCTCCCCGGCCTATACAGCACCGGTCCTGGCCAGCCCATGCGCTTTATCCGCAGATGGCAGGCCTCTTGCAGCCTTTCTCGGAAACTCCCGCTCCTTTCCTTATGCATCAGATCGATCCCGCCCGCCTCCGGCAATTGATTCAGGAAGAGCTTCCCGAACTCATTGAGATCCGCCGGGATCTGCATCAAAACCCCGGACTGTCCTATCAGGAGACCTATGCCAGCGCCCGGGTGCGGGAGGAGCTGGCCAAGGCCTCGGTTCCGTTCCTTGGGGGACTCGCCAAAGGCCCCAAATCGGATGTCGGCACCGGGGTGGTGGCGTGGCTGCCCGGAGCGGCGGCGGCGGCGGTCGGCCTGCGCGCGGATATGGACGCGCTGCCGATCAGGGAGGAGACAGGATGCGCGCATGCCTCCGTGGTTCCCGGGGTGATGCACGCCTGCGGGCATGATGGTCACACGGCCATTCTGATCGGCGCGGCCAAAGTTCTGGCCCGGATGGCGCAGGGGAGCACGCTGCCCCAGCCGGTCAGGTTTATTTTCCAGCCGGCGGAGGAGGGAGGTGCGGGTGCCGCCCGGATGATCGCGGACGGCTGCCTCGACGTTATGCCCTCCTCGCCGCGGGTGGGGCACATGTTCGGACTGCATGGCTGGCCAAGCGCGCCGTTGGGGGAAATTCTGACATGCGTGGGGCCTATCACGGCGGCGACCGCCTGTTTTGAGGTCACGGTGACCGGACGCGGAGGCCATGCGGCGTTTCCCCATTTCAACCAAGACCCGATTGTGGCCGCCTCCGCCATCGTGGGCGCCGTGCAGAGCATCGTGGCGCGCAATGTGGATCCCATCGCCTCCGGAGTGATTTCCGTCACACAGTTCCTGGCGGGCGACGGCGCGCACAATGTGATCCCCTCCACGGCCACGCTGCGGGGGACGATCCGGGCGTTGGACACCGGTGTGATGGAAGTGCTGAAGCGGCGGTTCACGGAGGTCGTCTCCCTGAGCGCCGGGGCTTATGGATGCACGACGGAAGCCACCTATGAGATCGAGGGACTGGCGGAATATCCGGTGACCATCAACAGTCCCGAGGCGGTGGGCGCGCTGAAGGCCGTCCTGCCAAAGCTGCACACCAGCCTGCAGCCCGTGATGGGCGGCGAGGATTTCGCCTTTTACAGCGCCAGGGTGCCCTCCGCGTTCTTTGTGATCGGCCTGCGGCCTCCGGGCAGGGACAGCATGCCCGGCCTGCATCATCCGCAGTTCGATTTCAATGACGACGCGCTCGGCATCGGCGTGGAGGCGTTCTGCCGGGTGGCGCTGGGCATGGCGGGGGACTGAAGCCAGGGCACATACCGTCATGGGGGATGTCAGATGAGTCCCTTGCGTCGCAGATCCATGAGGAAATCCGCCGGAGTCCGAATTCCCATTCCGTAAACCTGGGGTCCCAGTGCTCCATGAAAATCCGTGCGGTCAAGCGTCAGCAGCACCGCAGCTTGGACTGCAAGAGCAGTGATGACGACCGGCCGGTCTTTGGTTTTGGGGAAAACCAGAGCCCATTTTCCCATGCCAAGGGTATCAGGGACGATTTGAAGAGCGGGCCTGATCCAGTGCTCCCAAGCCGCCGGGGCATCGGAACTGATTTTAGGAAGATTGCGAAGGGTTTCCTGGACACAGTAACCCGAGGTGAACAGAATCCAGCCCTGCGCTGCGCTGTTACTGCAGACAAACCGCGCCGCGCCGGTGACGGAACCGGAAGCCGCCAGCAGGACACTGGTGTCCAAAAAAAGAATCATGCGGGACGCGCGGAGGATTCAAATTCCCGCATTCCCGCCTCATCCTCCGCCATCCAGGTCTGAATTACCTGGGCAGGAATATCCCTTACAGTCACTGCTGATGCAGGGCGGAGGATAATTTCCCCGTCCCGCTCCTCAATGAGAACCAAGGGGTTGTCTCCGGATCCGAATCCGAATTTGCGGCGCAGAGCGGGTGGCAGCGTCACCGCGCCTCTTTTGGTGATAGGAACCACTGTTGTCATAAAGCACAGTCGCATTGCCGCATTGCGGCACAAGTGGATTCAATTCCAAGTTTGGCAAACGATCATGGATTGACTGGCTGTGTCACACCGGAATTAAGTCAGGAAAGCCGGAAGAGCCCGTGGTCGTTCAAGCCCCCCGGGCGGATGGCCGCGGCATGGAGAAGGTTTGAATTTGCTGGCGGGAAACCATTCCGGCAGTTATTCCGGGCCCCTCAATCCGAAGAGTCCGCGTATCGCCTGCCTTGCACGCATCTAAAGGCCCGTCACGCATCGTTCCGGACACGGGAGAAGATCCCGCAAAGCAGAACACCAACCACACACACTCAACACCCAAAACCATGGAATGGAAAGGCCGACGCGAAAGCGACAACGTGGAGGACGCCCGGAATCAACGCACTGTCGGAGGCGGCGGAGGAGGACTGGGAATGCTGTCCATGGTCGGCAGGATATTCGGGGCCAAAGGAATTGTGGTCGTCGCGGTGCTGGGGCTGATCGGATGGAAACTCGGCATCGTGGATCCAAGCTTCCTACTGGGCGGCGGTGCCCGCACGGTCACCAGCGGCCTGCCGGTGGACGCCAGTCCGGAGGAGCAGGAGCGGTTCCAGTTTGTGAAGGTGGTGCTGGCCGACACCGAGGATGTATGGACAGGGGAGTTTGCGAGGATCGGTCAAAAATATGAACTGCCCTCCATGAAGATCTACCGCGACCAGGTGCAGACCGGCTGCGGCGGCGGCAGCGCGCAGATGGGGCCCTTCTACTGCCCGGCGGACCGCAAGGTCTACATCGATCTGAGTTTTTATGATGAACTGTCCAAAACCTTCAACTCGCCGGGCGATTTCGCCCAGGCCTATGTGATCGCGCATGAGGTGGGGCATCATGTGCAGAAGCTCCTTGGGGCATCCGACAAGGTCGCCGCCAGGCAGGGACGGCCCGATTTCAACGAATACTCGGTGAGGCTGGAGCTGCAGGCCGATTTTTATGCCGGCGTGTGGGCGAACCATTCAAAGAAATATCTGAATGAGGGAGATATCGAGGAGGCCATGCGCGCCGCCAACGCCATCGGCGACGATGCCATTCAGAAAAAGACCCAGGGCCGCGTGGTGCCCCATTCCTTTACTCACGGCACCTCCGAGCAGCGGATGCGGTGGTTTCAGAAAGGATTCAAAAGCGGCAGAATCGAGGATGGGGACACCTTCACCATGTCCTATCAGAGTCTCTGACGGCATGGACAGTCCTTATTGTTATGCGCAACCGCTGTGTCGGAGCATCCTGACCAAGGCCGGGCATCTCTGGTCAGGATGTTCCGGCGCCCTGCCTGCCGCCGCACAGGGCATCCCACAGTCAGGAAGGAAACCCCGGGGCCAGGCTCCCAGGGGCCTAAGGATAAAGTCCGCGTATTGCGGGCCTGAAATGGAACCGTCCGTATGGCGCTGCATTGGCCCTACGGCCCGATTCCTGATTTCGGCATAAAGATTCAACCCGCAGCACCCGGGTCCCGCCTTGATCATGAAAGCACTCCTGCATGGTGATGCCGCAGGTGGAATCAGCAGCCGCCGGCGCGCGCCCGCCAAGTGTGCCAGCCATACCCCACCGCGGCGGCGGCTGTCATCCCGGCCGGCACCAGCAGTGCGCCGTATCCGGCGCACTGGAAAAGAACCGCTCCCGCCACCCCTCCGCAGAGAAACCCGGTGATCACGATGATGCTGAGCCGCACCCGCCGGCGGTCCACAGGATGCCGGCGCAGGGCATGACCCAGGGAAATCCCCAGATCGGTGAACATCCCGGAAACGTGGGTCGTGCGCACCACTGTTCCACTGTAGGTGGTGGCCATGGCATTCTGCAGGCCGCAGGCGCAGGCCGCCAGTGAATATCCCAGGGTGTTCTGATCCTTCAGCAGAGCCGCTGCCCCGCACAGCAGTCCGGACTCCAGCAGGAGCGCCACGGGATAGCGCCTTCCCAGCTTCAGGGCGGTGTCCTCAATGATCAGCCCGCTCAGCGCGGTGCCCGCGATGAATGAGCCCAGCAGCAGGGCAAAATGGCCACCGCCTCCAAAATCCGCCTGGGAAAGAGTGATGCCCAGCATGGTGGTGGTTCCCGTCAGGTGGGTCACGCTCCGGTGCCCGGCCCCGGTCAGGCACACCGCGTTCACGATGCCGGCGATGAAGGCCAGCACCCACGCTCCCGTCCATACCCAGCGCGGCAGTTTGGAGATCATGCGGCACTCAGCCTGCAAAGGACTACCGGGGCAAGCGCGGCCGCTTTTGAAAAGATCCGTTCCCGCAAGGCATGGCCCCTCCGCGCTTGGGCTGGCACCAGTGCCGCAGGATAGCCGGCCCGTCGGTTTCATCTGAAAATTCAGCGTGAATTCCGGCACCATCGGCAACCGCAGCTCTGAAGGGATGCCTGTGGAACCTCCCCTCATCCAATGCCGCTGGATCCCGGCGGATAGAGGATGCTGAAGCTCCATGTCCGGCCGCCGGCCTGTCAGGCCAGCCCGCCTCTCCGCCGTCCGGCAAGCTGCAGCAGGCCCGGCGGCAGCAGCAGCAGAGCCGCCGCTCCCGGTTCCGGCATAATCTTCAGGCTGAACTCCGCCGAAGCCTGGCCGGAGAATCCAAAACCCCCCTCGTAACTGGAAAACGCGCCGACGTGGGCATTGACGGTGTAGTCGCCGGGCGCGAGCAAACTTTCAGGAAATCACGGATAGGGATCCATCCCTGGGCGGACGATGCACAGAAGCGCGGGAGTTTAATACGGACCTCCGCAGTGGCGGACTGCTATTCCATGGAGGCTTGCGCAACAGGGCGGGGAGGGGGAAGCCGGAGAATGCCGGGGAACAGCAACAGGCTGCCCGTCCACCGCTCCAAAGCCGGCACCGGTCCCGCAGGACTCCCCCGCCCCGTCCCGCCCCGTGATGAGAGCGAGGATCATCCGCTCTGCTTTGCAGTGCCGGCTTTCCGGATAGGTGCCGGCTGCTGCGGCGGGGGCTGGTGGGCAGCCGGGTTCAGCATTCCTGAAAGCAGGCACCCACGGAGGCTGGGAGGGCGTGGCCACTATAGCGGGCGCATATCAGGCATGCCTGGATCGGGGCTCCAGCCCGGCCTTTTCCTGCATTCCATGCCGCAGAGCCTCGGACAGAATTTCCAAATAAACACGGTGCAGGCTGTCCAATTCCTCAATTGTCAGACTGTCGCCATTCCTCACTCCTGCCTGCTCAAGCACCTTGCTGAAGGCGTCCTGCAGGGGGGCCATCTTTTCACATTCGGCAAGGAATCGCTGCTTTAAATCGGCGTGGTTCATTTGAGAGCGCGGAATACAATATAAAACGCGGTCGCTGGCAAACAGGGTGCCGAAAATAAATACAGCACTTCAGCCTTGGGTCGAAAAGCCAATCCGGCAAGAACCGGGAGCGGGCCCGGCGGGTTTCCGGGAAATGTGCCGGCAGTGGGGAATTTCCGTGAATGCGGATCTTCTCCTTGGGTGGCCGGCGGAGATAAGCTGCAGTGTTTTTCCCTCCTGCCTCCGCCCCGGCCATGGGGCGGCCCGAAGCTCCAGCCGGCAGCTGGTGTTCCGTGTCCACAGCCCGCCTTGGAGGGAATCCATGAAAGCTCTCACCGCCGCCCTGGCGCTGCACGCCTTGTTTGGCCTGATTTGTCTTCACCGCGCCGTTGTCCGTGGAGAGTGGGCCCAAAGCGCCTGCGCTTTCCTGGTGGCGTCCTCAGGCGTTTACCTGGTTCTTGGCATGTTCCGGGCTCTCCGCCGTGCGGAAGCCCAGTTCGAGCGGCGGGAACAGGCGGAGGAGCGCCGCCGGGCATTCAGGGAGATGGTGAAGGCGGACCACCGGCCCGGAGCCGGCACCGGCGGCACTGGTGCCGCAAAGCCTCCCACAGCCCATTCCGGTCCGTGACGGGTGGACAACGGATACTCCCTCCCGATTATTTCAGGCCCGTTCCACGCGCCAAGGCGTTGCATCCGGCTTTCAGTAACCATCCTTGAAAATGTCAAAAGTCCGGGTCATGCAAGACACCCGTGAAATCCCGGGCGCACGGATTCCGAGGTTCAGCGGAAGAATCAGTGGACTCCACCCCATGGACGAAATTCAAAGACTTTCCCCGCTGGAGGCCATCCGCCACCGTCCGGAACTGTATGTCCGGCCGGATGAACCGGACACCGTTCCGGACCAGCTCCTGCAGGCTTCCCTGTGCCATCCGCTGGCGGAATTGCAGTGCGGGAGCGCCTCCCGTCTTCACATCTCCATCAGTGGCCTTTCCGCAGTCATCACCGATGACGGGCCCGGCTGGCCGGTCCACCGGATCCATGATGGGCGGCGTTTTGCGGAGAGCCTGCTGGGGGACCTTTACGCCTGCCGGGACCACAAGCAGCACGCGGAGTTGGCAAAGTCGCTTTGCCGCATCACCCTGCCCGTGGTGGTGGCGCTCTCGGAGTGCTTCACTCTGGACATCCTGCGGGACGGGGAGCACTGGCGGCAGGTTTACCGCAACGGGAATGCGGAAGCGCCGCTTTCCTGCATCGGCTCCTGCCGTACCAGCGGCACCCGGCTGTCCTTTGTGCTGGATCAGCGGTTCTGTGACGGAGCGGTCTTTTCCGCGGAGGCGCTTTCCGTCTGGCTGGCGGCACTTCCGCCGGAGGTGCCGGGGGACGGGATCACGGTGCATGCTTCATGATTCATGGTTTACCGTCCGCTGTGTCCTGCTTCCAGGTTTGGCTGGTGCATGCCCGCCGCTTTGTCCGCAGTGCGGACTGAAGCCGTTTCCGGAATCAGCTCAGGGACCGGAGCGGCGGACCTATACGGAGCCTTTCTGATTTGCCAGTTGCGGAACTGATCCCAGCAGGCCGGAAGGAACAGGGCCGGCAGGATGAACGTGAGCCAGCCGGATTTTGTCCGCGGGATCAGGGAGGCTTTCCGGAGGGTGTTCTTCACGGGGGGATTTGCCGCAGGCTCCCTGAGGTGTCCACCGCCGGAATTCCGGAGCCTCCGCATGATGCACACCCCCGCTGGGACCTGAAGGAATACACGCAAAAGCAGAATGCAGGGGTGACCCAAGCCCCGTGATCCGGTGCCGTTGGTATCCCCCCACTGCACCGGAAGCCGGCAGCATGCGCTGAATCCACCCCGGCGTTTATTTCGGCGGCACCATAGGCGGCCAGCATCGTATCGATTCTGCCGGTAAGCGGATCATTGCACTCCCGGCGGCATCAGCAGGCTCACTTTTACGGATCCCCATGAACCATCCATCCACGTTCCTGAGCAAGCATCGCCGCGCGGAAGCCGCGCGGATGAAAGACCTGGCCCGCCGTATTCCGCGGCTGGAGGGCTCCTCTCCATCCCCCTCTCCTTCTTTGGCACTGTCCGCGCCGGCTTCCGGACCCGGTGCCGGGGTTCAAAAAGAAGGATGACCTGATGACAGCGCGCCCAATCGGAGGGCGGGGTTCCTATTTGGCTTTCATTGGCCGATCTCCAAAAACTCCAACGTTTTGAGATCCATCCCGCCACCGTAAAAGTGATCTATCACCTGATGAAACACGCTTCCGGGATCCGAAATCGACGCGAAGAGGCTCATGGAGGACCGCAGCTTCAAATCGTCCGGAGACCCCATGATTTCCCCGATCCCCGTGCCCTGATGCGCCAGCAGTGCGGCGGCGCACTCATGAAGCCTTCCGCCGAGAATCCCGTGCTCAAGGTAGGCGATGGCCTCGCGCTTTGACTGGATCGCATACTCCTGGGCCATCAGGCTATGACCAAGCCCTGCGGCCTGGGGGAAAATATACCAAATCCAGTGGGTCCGCTTCCTTCCGCGCCGCAGCTCCCCGAGCGCGGCTTGGTAATCCCGGCTTTGCGCGGCGATAAACCGCTGCAGATGATAAGGATCAGTGTCGCTCATGGCGTGTTTTGTTCCATGATGCGCGCAGCCCGCCCGTTGTCCAGGGCTCCGCTCCGGTGCTGGCCGTATCTGTGGCCACTTTGGCTGGTGGCCGGCAGGAGCCACAGCTGACTCCGAAAACTTTTCGGGTGGCCGCCATCAAAGAGGCTCCGGTTCCGATGGTGGATCATCGGGGATTACGATTTACGACCCGTCCTCAGGGCACCCATTATTCTTCAGAGGCGGCCGCGTGGTTTATGGCGCCCGGCATTCTCTGCGCAGGAGCCGAAAGGGTCCTCGTGGGTTTGAATTCCCTCCCTTCTTCATCCTGCCAACGTCCATCCCTTCCAGCCGCGCCGCTGGTGACGGAGCTTTCCCAGTCCCGCCGTCGCCCGGCACCATTCGTTGCCAGTGCCTCCGACCCGCTTCCAGACACGGTCCTCCGGCTCAAACAAGTCCGGGTGGGTCCGGACAAACTCATACAGATTCCGACCCCGCCAGACCGTGCCGTCCGGGGCCCGCAGCGCCCATTCCCGTGCGGCCGCCTGATCCGGCCCCTTCCGGCGCCTTGGATGCTCCCGCGCCGCCCGCGCCGCGCCCTCCTTGGCACGGGCGATGACTTCCGGCGTTCTGCCGATAGCCAGCGCGGCGAGAGAGGAGGGCCGGGCCGGTGAATGGTATTGGCCCACGGTCCCCGGCGCATGGCGTGCCCGCCGCCGTTTGATATAGTCCGCACTGTGGCCTGTCGCTGCGGCAATGGCCATGTTGGGCTGCCGCCAGTCGATTGCGGCCCAGTTTGTTTTCGTAGCGCGGGGCATGATAGCGGAGCTGTCACTTTATCTGATCACCTGCGCCCCGCAATAGGCATCCGGATCCGGTTGGTTTCACGCGCAAGGGATTTGCATCCGGGCCTACCCTTTAACCTCCCCGAAAATGCCAAAAGCCTCCGGTCATCCAAAGACACCCGCAAAATCCCGGCCGCACGTCGGAAGGTCCGCCGAGCGGCACAACGCCCGGAAAATCAGTCATCGCCAAGGCAAAGGACTATGTCGCCCATATTTCCTTCAAGGTTCACGGCGGGGATGCCCAGATGGCCCGTGCCATCGGGCACTTCTCCAACTTCTCAAACATCTGCCTTTATGCCCTGCGGGCCTATTACCTCCTCATCCGGAAATTCTACGGGCCCGCCAACCCTCTGAGCCGCGGAACCGACAGGCTGGCACCGCCTCCCTATGAATATCTTCTTGTCCCTCTCAAGGTGGAGAAATTCCGGGAGTTCGCGGCGCTTTCGCAAAAGCTGGAGGCCAGGACCGGGAAGCAGGTCAGCATTGAACAGCTCATGGCGGGGGCTGTGGAGGGCGTTTCCATAGCTGATCTGGAAACATGCCGGATCCCTTTCCTGATCTGAGCCGGGGATTGTTTGAAATTTATGCGGAGAATCTGACTGAAATACCCCAGGCCGGTCCGAAGCCTCCCCCTGTCCCGTGATTCCGGAAATCCCGTCCATTCCCAAGGAGCCGGACCACTGCTATTCTCCCGGCATTATGAATGCGACTTTTATTCCGGCGGCCGGACTTCTGTGCAGCCTTGCTTTCCCGGCGCTGGCCGGGAATGTCATTCTTTCCCCGGACGGGGAAATCCGGACGCTGCCAGCGGCGCGGGATGCGGCGCGCGCGTCCGGAAAGCCCGCGCGGGTGATCATGAAGGGGGGAGTGTATGAGCTGGACCAGCCGCTTTTGCTGGAGCCCGCCGACTCCGGTATCACTTGGGAGGCCGCCCCCGGCGAAAAGCCGGTTGTCTCGGGCGGGACCAGGCTTGCCCCCTTCACGGTGACGAAGGAGGGCTTGTGGGAGACACGCCTGCCCGCCGGCCTTGCGGGGACCGGGCAGTTATGGATCGGAGGAAAGCGTGCCATTCCGGCCCGCTATCCAAACACCGGTTTTCTGCGGCCCGTGGGGGTCTCGGAGCAGACAACCAACGGCGGGGGCTTCCGGCAGACCGTCAGCGTGGCGCCGGCGGACTTGGAATCGCTGAGAGCGCTGGCCGCCGATGGTGTCCGCCCGATGCAGATTCTGGTTTCCCACAAGTGGGAGAACACCCGGCGTCTGATCACGGCCTTGGACCCCGCGGGAGGAAAAATCATTACTGAAGGCAGGTCGGTCAACACCCACGCGCCCTGGGACGCCACCTCGGTTTTCACCCTTGAGCAGCATTCCGCCTTGCTGGATTCCCCCGGTGAATGGGCTCTTACGCCGGAGGGTGCCGTGCTCTACAAACCGCTGCCCGGCGAAAATCCCGCCTTGGCCGGGGCGGTGGCTTCCCGGCTTCCCCAACTGGTGATTCTGCGGGGCGGGGCGGACCAGAAAGTCCGGGACATCCGCTTCAAGGGCATCGCCTTCCTGCATTCAGACTGGACCTGTCCGCCGGATGGATTCAATCCGCAGCAGGCGGCGGCATCCATTGAAGGGGTGATCCAAGCGGATCATGCGCAGGGTATCACCTTTGAGGATTGCGAAATCGCCCATACCGGAATCTATGGCATGTGGTTCCGCCGGGGGTGCCGGGACAACCGCATTGAACGGTGCCATGTGCACGACACTGGTGGGGGCGGCGTGCGCTTCGGGATGATGAATGCCGGGACGGATCCCGAGGATGCCACCGCCGGCAATATCCTGAACCACAGTATTGTCAGCGACGGTGGCCACGTTTTTCCCTGCGCCACTGGAGTTTGGATTGGCCAGAGCGGGGACAACAAAGTGACCCACAACGAGATCAGCCACCATTCCTACACCGGCGTCTCCGTCGGCTGGCTCTGGGGTTATGCCGAATCCCCCGGCAAGCGCAACACCATCAACCTCAACCACATTCATCACATCGGGGACGGCCTGCTGAGCGACCTGGGAGCCGTCTACACTCTCGGTCCGTCCGAGGGAACCACCGTCAGCGGCAACCACATCCATGATGTCACGGCACTGACCTACGGCGGGTGGGGGCTTTACAACGATGAGGGCAGCACCGGTATTCTGATGGAGAACAATGTGGTGACGCGCACCAAAAATGGCAGCTATCACCAGCATTACGGGCGCGAAAATGTCCTGCGCAACAACATCCTCGCCTTTGCGGAGTCCGGCCAGATCCAACTGACACGCGCCGAGGACCACCTGTCCTTCAGCCTCACCGGCAACATCGTGCTCTGGCGGAGCGGTCCGGCGCTCAACGGGGACGGCTTCAAAAGCGGCAGAGTGGAAATGGACAGGAATCTTTACTGGAGCACCGATGGAGCGCCTCCCGACTTCGCGGGCATGACCTTAAGCGCTTGGCAGGCAACGGGGCATGACAGGGGCTCGCTCGTGGCCGATCCGATGTTCAGGGACCCCGTAAAAGGCGACTGGGCCCTTGATCCGGCATCACCGGCCCTGAGGATGGGGTTCAGGCCCATCGACCTCTCAGAATCCGGCCTTTACGGTGACCCGGCGTGGACCGCCAAAGGTCAAGCGGCTCCGGATTTCCGCACCCGGTATCCCGCGCGCCCGGAACCGGAATAAGCTTGGAAACAATTCATCCTGCACGGAAGACCGTATCCAGTGTTTACAGCTGCGGCTAAGAATGTTTCCACCACGGCACAGGCGGCGGTGGAGTCAGTGCCGGCCGGACACGGGCAATCTGCTGGAGGTCCTGCAGGAGCAGGAGAAAGCGAAGGCCGCAGAACAGAAACAGCCTGCCTGCCCGGCTTTCAGGCAGGGCTCCGCTCCGCGCTCCCGCCGGCTGGGGATGCCGGTGTCAAAGCGCTCAATGATCGAGTCGAGCAGTTCACCGGTGGCATGGACGGGGCGTCAGGAATCAGGGTTCCGTTCCTGCCGTGAGGCTGCCGGCGGAGGCAGACATGGCCGTGTGTCCCAGCCCCTGAGGATGGGTGCCCATGCCGTATCCACAGGTTGGATTTGCCTTCCGCCCACGAGGGCCAGCGTTTTGGCTGAAAGCCGTATCTCCTGCATTACTTCATGGCCAAACAGCGGGACACTGAACCAATGAAGCCCACCATTCACAAGCCGTGGTTTTATATCGGCCAATTTCACATTATAGGGTGCCTCCACGAATCCAAACAGTTCATCATCCTGAACAGGGCGGCGGATACTCTCAAGGCTTGCAATCATTGATGCCACCTGGCCCGGGTAACTTCCCATGAATTCAATGATTGGGAATTTTGTCGCGGAGACCGCGCAGGCCAGTTCGTGAAGATTCCCGCACGGGGCTATGGTTTCAGAGCTTTTCAGCACGATCCTGACGCGTGGCGGATCCCCTCCCTCGTCATAGCCACGGGGAATTGGGAGATCCTCGACTTCAAAGACCATTTCATGCGCTGAAATACTTAGAACTTCCTGTGCCCGAAAGTTTGCACCCATATCAATTCAGCGGCATGCCCTGCCTGCTCCGGCACTTTGCATGGTGACGGCGGGTGCCGCAAGCGGGCGGAGCCGGCATCCCCGCCGGCGGGCATTGACCTGAAGCGGGGAAAGCGCACGCGGCGGGTTCAGGAGTCGGCCTTACCCCTTCTTAGGCTTCTTTCTGAACTCCCATGGCGGCCCCGGCATCCCTTCCCGCCACAGGCCGCGCTTTGCCGCCCGCGCCTCCTGCTCAGTTTGCGCCAGCGCGCGTCCTTGGAATACGCCTTGTAGTGCCACGCCATCCCGGTCCGGACCATGGCCGGATTCACTTCAGTGCCCCGTCCACGATGACGGTGGCGATAGTCCAGCCATACCGGTCCTTGCTGGTCCTTGGCAGCTCCACCGGCTTCCCAAACACCATGGCGGACAAAGTGGCTTTGCAGTCTGCGCTATAGGCCTGCTCTAGCTCAGGCGCATTGATGCCGGCCAGGCGGACTTTGATCTGCGGTTCATTGTTGCCGGGATAAACGGTGATCGTGTCGCCATCGTGCACGCTCACCACCTTGCCGGCGGGCTGGGCTGAAGGGTGCTCGGCACAGGGGCGGCGGGCACGTCCCCGCTTCTCCGGCTCCGCCATTCATGGAATTCATCCCAGCAGGCATGGCAGCAGCAGGCCAACGTCCCAAAAAGCTCTGAGGAGCTGGCAGCCGAAGCCAAGCGGTATGCCCCCGGCGGGCACCGGGCATCCCTGTTGGCGGCGGCGCACTTCAAGGCCCAGCAGCAGCGGGTGGCCGCTTTGATGGAGGAGAACGCCAAAGCCGCCAAGGCATCCGAGGCCAACGCACCGGACTTCAGGGCGGCAGCCTCCTCCACGACACCGCCGGGGAGGTTCGCACGGTACGCGCAGGAGCTGGCGGCCTGGACAGCCAAGGGACGGCCCGGCCTGCCGCCACGGCTCCTCCCGGCGTGATTGGAGTTTCTGAGGCGCAAGGAGGAAGCGGGAAAGCAAAGGGGTGTCCATACTGTGGACACCCCTTTTGGCGTTTGGGTGGGCTGGTGTATCCACTGCTTACAGGAGCCCCGGCGGGTGGGCCGGGACGCCCGATGCCGGCATAGAGGAATCGCCGAAGGCCAAATTTTTGGACACGCGGATTATGGTGCTTGGCGTTTCACGGGAGTGGCGTAAACGCTCCGCATAGGAGCCGGCGTCCATTCCCGCCCGTGAATAAACCCCATCATGAACGCGTCGCTATTAAACCGGCTTCAGGGTTTGACCTCCATGTGGTGCCACCTCACGGGCCGGTCGTCGGATGACTTCAACAGGGAGTTTTATTCGCGGCTCTGGACTCTCAACTGCTTTACGGGACAATTCCCCGACAAGATTCCAAGGGGGCTGATCTGGGCTTTTGAGGCAGCCGTCATGGAATCTCTCTGCGGAAAGTTTTCAGAGGATGAAATTCAGCGGACGCGGATGCAGTTTTCATTGGAGGAACCGGGCGGCACGGAGGCCAGGGAATTAGCCGGCTTTCCTGAATGACGGGAGATCGGCTCAAACTTGATCACATTTTCTGCACGGAAGATCTGCGCAGATTTGAGCACATCCCGCCATGAAGCTGCTCCGCCCCCATCCCTGCTGTAGGGTCTCTCCCTCCCGCCGGCCCCGACGCCGCCAGCATGGCATTCCGGCGCAATACCATGGCACTGAGAGGCGGAGCCTCCAAAACCGGCAGACTATCCCGGTTACCCCGCAAACCCTTCCGGAGCCCGTTCCCATCCCTGAGCGAGAACGGAATTCAGGAAGGTGGGCACGGTAAGGCAATGAAGGCGTGGCCGCTCAGACCGGGCAACCCTTATTTTCCCGCATTGCCTTCATAATGCCAGGCGGAATAGCTATAATGCACCCTGTCCATGGAGTGAAACCCTGGTTAAAACAATCCGGACATCCCCCTATTGTCCAATCCACCGTCCAGTCCGGCGGCCCGTCAGGAATTTCATTCTTGAGGCCGGTCATCGTCAGCCGCACCCGCTTAACAGAATGCACCCCCCTTGCGGAATGATAAATGAAGTCCTGACCGACAAGCTGCGCATGATGGTCTTTCTCTGGGATGAGCTCGCACGCGCCGGTTCCGCAGCCCCCTTCCATGAGCAGTTTATGGAGGAGCTTGACGCCCTGAGGCGCTTTCGGGAGTCTTTCCCCCAGGGTGATCCGGCTCCGCTTGCCAATCTTCTGGAGGCCAAAGTCATGCGGGAATTCAGGCTGAGGTTTTCCCGGCAGGAGATTCAACGGCTCCGCGCCCGGCTCAACCGGATGAACTGAAGGAAAAGAGTTGGCATTGCCCTGGCCGGGCATGCCGGGTGAGGGCGGATGTCTGTTTTCAGGATTTTCCCTTCAGCGTCCACACCGCCGCCCCATGGTGCCGCGACGGGTGGGCTCCGATGGCGCGCAGCAGGTGCACCGTCTCCCGCCGGCCGGCGCCGAAGGCCGGCATCAGGCTTTCAAGACCGCGGTGGGAAACCGCGGCTCCGTCAGTCTCCAGCTGCCGGAGTTCGGAAAGCAGCACCGCCGCGCCTTTCAGTGCTGTCCCTGTTTTCCGGACTTTCCGGTCCGAGCCAATGGAGAAGCTTTTTCAAAAGGAGGGGCATGGCGGCTGCGGATGATGCCGCGGCCTTGGGGGCCGCCTCCGGACCTGTAAAATATTTTAAGGTTTCAGGTTAAAAAATTCATAAAACCGGTCCAAGCCCGTGCGCTCTTTCAATCCG